>QIAM01000100.1 GCA_003225555.1 Acidobacteriota bacterium
GTGCCGGTTCGCCGTCTCGTACTCGACGTGCGCCGTGGCAATCGTGATGCCGCGCGCTTTTTCTTCTGGCGCGTTATCGATCGAATCAAACGACCGGAACACGATCTTCGGATTGTGCTTCTGCAACACCTTGGTGATGGCCGCCGTCAACGTGGTCTTGCCATGGTCAATGTGACCAATTGTCCCCACGTTGCAGTGCGGCTTGGTGCGGTCAAATTTCTCTTTCGCCATAAATCAGCTCTTAGCTCCTAGCTCTTAAGCTTCTAGCTCAAACCTTGTACGCAACTTCCCCGCAGCTCACCGCCACGTTTAGTAATACTGATACAATTTCTTAAACTTATGCCGGAGCGCGATGTCGACGCCTTCCAGCTTCGACAGGTAGAACTCGCGCATCTGGGCCTGATCCGAAAGCGTGAGCGACTGATACAACTCTTGCGCCCTCACAGCTAACTGGCCTGCCGCCTCTTCCAGAACCTTCACCGCCAGCACCGCGTCAAAGTCGCGAACGCGAATTCCCTTGCGCGAAAGCTGCTTCAGGAACCGCTCGGCTTTCTCAGGCAAGAACGCCTGCTGCACGACGGCTTGCAGTTGGGCAAATTCTTGCGCCTTCTCAATCTTGATGGCAGCTTGTTCGAAAGTCACTGTCATCGCACCTTTGCATCTATGGAGCGGGAGACGGGAATCGAACCCGCGACCAACAGCTTGGAAGGCTGTGACTCTACCACTGAGTTACTCCCGCCCTAACCAGCGATCGGCTCTCAGCCGTCAGCTCTCAGCCAAACCTCAGCGGCTAAAGCCGCTTGCCTTGCGACTCTAAACAGCACGGGCTTGAAGCCGTGCCCTTTCAAACCTTGCAACAATCCCAACCAAACTTCCTTGCTAACTTCGAACTCATGGAGCCGATGACCAGGATTGAACTGGTGACCTCTCCCTTACCAAGGGAGTGCTCTACCAACTGAGCTACATCGGCTCGAAACCAGCCGTCAGCTATCAGCCTTCAGCTCTCAGCCAAACCGCGCTCACTCTGCGTCGCTTTCCTTGCCCGGATGCATCACGTCTTTGCGGCGCACCCAGCTTTTCACTGCGAACATGGCCAGGATCGCCAGTGTGATGCCTCGAACCCGGTGATCGCTGATCGTGGTCCAGGTCAAAACTCCCAAGACTACATATGCGATCAAGGCTGCCGTTAAGCGATTCACATCAAACCATGGTGCACAGGGAAGGATTCGAACCTTCGTACCTCGCTAGGAGGGACAGATTTACAGTCTGTTGGCTTTAACCACTCACCCACCTGTGCGAAAACTATCGGGCGATGCAGCCGTTCGACTTCGTCCGGCAGAGCATCCGAATGCAGGACCGCGGAACCCACAGATCCCAGCATCAAGCACTACAACCTGTCGCAAGCGATTCCCGCAAATCAGCTTTCGCAAAGAAACAGGGAAACCAAGAATCGCGCGCGCAGACTGCGCGAAGATCACTACACGCCGGAAAACTTCCGAATGGAGTGCGTTGGAAAAACCTGTTGCGCCGCTAACTGAGTCCGCCGCCTGCCGGAGAATTCGTCTCTTCGTTCTCTGGAGCTGGCGAAGGGATTTGAACCCCTGACCCTCTGATTACAAATCAGATGCTCTACCAACTGAGCTACGCCAGCGAACCTGTGGACCGTCCGCGCTGTCGCGCAAACTAATCCCTCTGATCCCTTCCACATGTCCGGGACAATTAGTTAAGTTATCACATGGGAGTTTAGGGGTGCAACTGCCGGATATTGATAGGTTTGGGAGATAGAAAACAGGGCGGATCCGCGGGTCGAATCCAACTCCAGCCCGCTGGGGTGCTATCATTTCACCCCTAGCCGCACTTCATGCGAATCAGGCGCACTCTCCCACTGGCGTTGGCGGTCGTCATCGTTGCCGCGGCGGTGATCCTCGCGGTTCAATTGCGCAAACATGCTCCCCCCGAAGCGGCGCGGCTGCTGCCCGGGGCGGATGCCTTCTTTTACGTGAATCTGAGCTGGGCCCGGAAGGTGAGTGCGGGGAACTCCCTGCCTGCGGTTTCCCATGATCCTGTGTACGAGCGCTTTATTAGGGAGACCGGCATCGAGTTCGAGCGCGATCTGGAGGCGGCGGCGTTCTCGGTTCATTACCCAGCCCGTTGGCCGGGCGGCGGAACTGGAGGGTCAGCGCTGGAACCTCGGTTCTCTGAAGTCTTCATGGGAAAGTTTCACGGCGAGAAGCTGACCAGCTATCTGCGGCAAATCGCCAAATCGGTGGAGGACTACAACTCAGTCGAGATCTTCACCATCCCGCTGGACAATCGGACGTTCCGCGTGGCCGTGCTAAGTGTCGATTCCGTGGCTGCGTCGAATCATGACGACGCAGGAGTGATTCGCGGCATTGTGGACCGATCGCGACGGCTGGCGTCGCCCTTCGGAGGTCCGGCTCTGCTTCGGCGCTATTACAAGCGCGTGCAGTTCGCCAGCCCGGTGTGGATCGTGGCGCACATTCAACCGTCAGCACCGGAGTTCGGCGGGTGGGGCAACGTATTTCCCAAACCGGCGGATGTCGTTATCTCGGCGAGTTACAACCCGCTGCATCTGCCGCTGCGGCCAGGGTCGCTGCATCTTCGCGCCGAGGCGCTGACTGACGATGCGAATGATGCTCATACCATCGCGGAGAAGCTTGGCGTCTTTCTCACCATGTTTCATGCGGCGGAGGCCGGCAGCCAGGGGAATGATCCGGACGTGAAGGCCGCATTCGACAGTTTGCAGGTGCACCAGGACGGAGAGCGTGCCATTTTGAGTGCGACGATTCCGCCGGGATTTCTGCGTAAGATTTTTTCTGAATCTCCGGCTGAAATGTCCCTGCCAGGTAGAGACGTGCCTTCCCCGCCTGCTCCAAGGACGCGGTAAGTTGCCTCGCATATCGGGTTTGCTTGAAACTAAACTAGCCCGGCAGCGTCTTATCCTTAAGCACTCCTAGTCCCTGCAGGTACAATAAAGCTGATGTCGAGTCTGCCACTGCCAATTGCCGCGTTCGTTGCCGGTCTGATTTCATTTCTCTCACCGTGCGTGCTGCCGTTGGTTCCGGGATATCTTTCTCTTATCTCAGGGGCGGGCGTCGAGGAACTGAAGTCGCCGCAGGCTCAACTTATGCGCCGCGTGATGGTAAATTCCATCGCGTTTATTTTGGGATTTACCGTCGTTTTTGTAGCTCTTGGGGCTGCCGCGACTGAAATCGGCCAACTGCTAGGGATTTACAAGCACAGACTGGCCAGGGTCGCGGGAGTTGTTATCATTTTGTTTGGATTGCACCTGATCGGTATTTTCAAGATCAAAGCGCTCTACACCGACGCCCGCTTGCATAGCCTGAAGGGTAGCAGTACCCCGCTGGGTGCGTTCGTGATCGGCTTCGCATTTGCCTTCGGGTGGACCCCGTGTCTGGGTCCTATTCTATCGGCCGTACTCACCATCGCCGGGCAGCTGGACACCATGATGAAGGGGATCATTCTGCTGACGGTGTATTCGCTCGGGCTCGCGGTGCCGTTCCTGCTGACGTCGCTGTTGATGGAGCGCTTTCTCAAGTTCTACAGCCGCTTCCGTTCGCACATGCATGCCCTCGAAGTGGCCAGCGGCGGGTTGCTGATCGCGTTGGGAATTCTGCTGGTGATCGGCCGCTTTACTCTGATATCAAATTGGCTCTCGTTCTTGAACCGGTTTGCTTTGTGATTTTGCATTGACGATGGAGTGATGATTCATGAAACGTAATCCACTCGCACTAGTCGTAGTCGCGGTCGTAGTGGCGGGAATGTTGTTTGTGGGCTTCCGGATGGCCCGGCGATCCGGCGTGAGCGCAGCACCCCGCATCACGCAGGCGACGGTGGCTCCTGACTTCTCCCTGGAGTCGCTGGATGGGAAGAACATGCGCCTGTCGGATTTGCGGGGGAAGGCGGTGCTGCTGAATTTCTGGGCGACGTGGTGTGGCCCTTGCAAGATTGAAATGCCCTGGTTCGTTGAACTGCAGAATCAGTATGGTTCCCAGGGCTTGCAGATTATTGGTGTGGCCATGGACGATGCCAGCAAGGAAGACATCGCCAAGTTCGCTAAGGATATGGGCGTCAACTATCCCATCCTGATCGGGAAGGAAGCTGTGGGCGACGCCTACGGGGGCGTCTCCTTCATGCCGCAGACCTTTTTCATAGGCCGCGATGGCAAGGTTGTGGACAAGATCCTGGGACTCAAGGGCAAGGGCGAGATTGAAGACGCCATCAAGAAGGCGCTGAACACGCAGCCTGCCGCCAGCCAGGCATCGGCGCCAGGAAGTGGGGAATCCGTCCCTGCTCCGAAGTAACGTGGCAGAGAAAGTTTGGGCGTTCTACCATTCCAGTTGGTCGCGAACACATGAGACGCTGGACAATCTGGGCAAGAACTCGTCGGCTTCAGCCGCTCCGGATGTGGCCGTTCGCCATGGTCATCACCGCGGCAGCAGTAGCCCAAACCGGTAAGGCGCCTTCGGTCGTGATGGCGCCGGTATCCCCGGTGGCGGCTCCGCGGACGGCGCAAACCGTGGTGAACCTCAATTTCCGCGTTCCCCACGGGTATCACATCAACTCCAACACGCCCAAGTCGGAGTTCCTGATTCCGACTGCTCTGAAGATGACCGTGCCTACCGATATCGTGCTGGGAAAGATTGATTATCCTGACGGACAGGATTTGAGTTTTCCTTTCTCTCCGGACGAGAAGCTGAACGTCTACACGGGTGACTTCACCATCGCAGTTACGGTGCATCCGCTGCGCTCGGTCGTGCCAGGAAAGTACGTCATGCATGGCGTACTGCGCTATCAGGCCTGCGACAATGCGGCCTGCTATCCGCCAAAGACTTTGCCAGTGAATCTTGAGGTGAAGGTCGTGAAGGAAAAGGCGGCCCCACGGCGCAATCCCGCGCAAAGCCCGCACGTGCACAGCTAGCGCCGCACTCCGTCTCAGCAATATCCTTCGACACCCTTCCGCTTCGCTTGCCGGTCCTTCCTGCCAGGCGTCGCGGTTTCTGGTAGATTGAGCGCGTTTGTTCCTGCGACGAGGTGATTCATGGCATGCCGTCCCGACGTACTGAAGCGTGTTCCCCTTTTTGCCCTTCTCGACGACGATGAGACTGCAGTCCTGGCCGGACAAGTCGAAGTCAAAACATTCTCCCCCCGGCAGCGCATCTGGAAAATCGGCGATGCCGGCGGCCGCGCTTACGTGCTCGTAAGTGGCAGGGTTCGCGTGGCCACGGTGGATGAGGATCATCAGGAAGTCGTGGTTGACGAGCCCGGTCCCGGCGAATTTTTCGGCTTTGCCTCCATGCTCGAGCAAACCCCCCACCAGACCAGCGCTACTGCGCTCGATGAGAGCGAGTGCATCGAAGTCGACCGGGAGGATATTACCGTGCTATTGCAGCGCAAGCCGCACGCAGGCATGGACATGCTGGCCGTGCTGGGGCGGCAGTTTCACGGCGCTCAACAGCTGGTGCGCCTTCGCGCCAACCGAAACGCAAACGAGATGATCGAAGAGGAAGCGACACTCGGAGAGCGCATCGCGGACTCCGTCGCCCGCTTCGGCGGATCCTGGACTTTCATTATCACGTTTGGTTTGGTCCTTAGCGTCTATGTGACCGTCAATAGAATGTTGCATGGCTTAGCCTGGGACCCTTACCCGTTCATCCTGCTAAACCTGTTTCTTTCGATGCTGGCAGCCATTCAGGCGCCGGTGATCATGATGAGCCAGAACCGGCAAGATACACGCGACCGCCTGCGCAGCGAACTGGACTACGACGTCAACCGCCGTGCCGCCTCCGACATTCAGGGTCTGGCGCGTAAGCTGAATCTGCTGGGCGAGCAGATTGGAGACGTAGAAGACTTGCTTAGGAAGAAACTTACAGATTCGGCACGTAATATTCGGAGTGAAAGTTGACGATCCCGTTGTGCGCTCCTACCATAGCGGCGAAATGAAGGGACTCTTCTTTTCGATAGTCGTGGGGATGAGATTGTGCGCAATCGCATGGGCACAGTCGCCACCGGTTCCTGTCGTTATCATTCATGATGTGACCGTGATCGATGCGACCGGCGCGCCAGGGCAGCCGCACCGGACTGTGATTGTCCGCGAGGGAAAAATCGAAGAGCTCGGCAGTTCCGCCCTGGGCATGGGAGGGAAATCGCCCGGCATCCATGTCGATGGCAGCGGAAAATTTCTGATCCCAGGGCTGTGGGACATGCACGTCCACATGGTCTTCGGGAACTGGTTTCCGCGCGGGAAAGAAATCACGCTGCCGCTCTTCATTGCCAACGGCGTGACCGGCGTCCGCGACATGGGCGGAGAACTGGAAGTCCTGCAGCAATGGCGCAAGGAAATTGCTGCGGGAACCCTGGTCGGCCCGCGCATGGTGATTTCCGGGCCAATGCTCGACGGGCCGCAGCCGCGATTTCCCAGCTCGATCGCGATCGCAACCCCCGAAGACGGTCGCCGCGGAGTGGACGACCTGAAGCGGCGTGGAGCTGACTTCATCAAACTGCAATCGCTGATTCCGCGCGAGGCGGTTTTCGCCATCGCCGATGAAGCGCGCAAGCAGGGCATTCCGTTCGTTGGGCATGTGCCGGATGCGGTGCGCGCGTCGGAGGCCTCGAACGCCGGGCAGAAGAGTCTTGAGCATCTCATCGGAATTTTCGAAGGCAGCTCACCGCTGGAGGACCAGTTCCTGAAAGGCCCGAAGGGACCGGAAGAGTTTCTTGCCAGTTATGATCCGGCGCGGGCGGCCACACTGTTTGCACTTCTGGCGAAGAACCATACGTGGCAGTGTCCCACTCTGGTCTGGGAACGTGGCGGCAATCTGATTGACGAGACGGACTTCGCACACGATGCCCGCGCCAAGTATGTGCCAGCGTACTGGAAGGACGTGACCTGGAAGGGATTCACCGAACAGATTCTTCATGAATTCAATACTGACAATCTCGTGAGCCGGAAACGTTTTGTGGAAAAGGAACTGGAAGTGGTGAACGCGATGCGCCGCGCAGGAATCCCATTTCTGGCTGGAACAGATACGCCCCCCGGAGTCTACATTTTCCCCGGCTTCAGCTTGCACGAAGAGTTGCAGAGATTCGTGGCCGCAGGCTTCACGCCGATGGAGGCGCTACAGACTGCCACACTCAACCCGGCCAAGTTTCTGGGCATGGAGGACCGGCTGGGAACCATCGAGAAGGGCAAGCTGGCGGACCTGGTTCTGCTCGATGCGAATCCGCTGGAAGACATCCGCAACACGCAGAAGATTGCAGCGGTCATCGTCAATGGACGCTATCTGTCGCGCGCGGATCTGGACAAGATGCTGGCGGGAGTGGAGGCAGCGGCGAGAACGAAGTGAGGCTGCGTGTCTTTTGCGGTCAGTTCAGCGTCCAGGTCAGTGGAAGTTTTCCAGCAGCATGACGTGGCTGTTTTGCTGGTCGAGATGTTCATACAGGACTGATTTACCGTCGGGGCTGGCGCTCAGCCAGAAGGGCAGCTTGTCGAAAGTGGCGAATCGCTTCACCTGTCCGCTGGCGAAATCGAAGAACATCAACATGGGATCACGGGTTGTGTCCGACTGTACAAAGAAGATTCCGCGGTCTACGAGGGTCCAATTGGCCCAATCGTCGGGGCGCACCAGAGAAGAGACCCGAGTTTCCGCGCCGCCTTCGACCGGCATCTTCCAGATCTCCGGATTTGGCAAGTTGGAATTGGAGTAGTAAAGAACCTTTCCATTACGCGATTCGTAAGCGGCGAATCCTCCGTGAGCAGTGACTTGTATCGGAGAGCCTCCCTCAGGAGGAATCTTCCATACTTGCCAGTCGCCCGAGCGGTCCGAAGCGAAGTAAACCCACCTCCCGTCCTGCGACCAGCTCGGTACAAGACTCGACGAATCTCCTTGCACTAGCGGGCGCGGAGGGCCTCCATCGACATTCACAACAAAAATCGCGCCTTCCCGCTGATAGTCGGCGTCGAAGGCAATGTGCCGACTATCGGGAGACCAACGCGGTGTGCCCGTGCGCCCCATCGCGGTTAGTTGGATCGCGTTCGAACCGTTGCGGTCGCTGACCCATATTTCCATGCTTCCGGAGCGGTTGGACATGAAGACTAATTTCTTGCCATCGGGAGAAGCCTGTGGGCCTTCGTTTCTGCCGTTGTCGGTGACGACGACGCCTCGAGCATGGGGACCGGGCGACCGGCTCAAATCCATTTGCCATACGCTCATGGCAGCCGAAATCTTCTGATAAGCCAGACGGTATCCCCGGCGAGATGCTGCCGGATGCCATGCGGGGGCAACCGCTGCGGTTACTTCGGACATCTCCCCGCCGGCGACAGGGACGCGAAACAAGGCCGGTGGGCCCGCCGAGAACAGGATTCCTTGACTGTCAGCGGTCCACGCCGGTGGACCAACAATGCCGTTGAAATGCTCGTGAACTACTCTAGGTTCGCCGCCTCCGGCGGGCATCACCTCGATCATTTCCGGCAAGCCCGTTTCACGAGTTCGAATAAAGGCCAAGCTTTGCCCATCCGGAGAAAAGGTGGGTCCCCAATCTTTGTTGAGAAGGGGAGGTTGTGTAATTTGCCGGAAACCCAAACCCCTCGGCGAAAGCAAGAAAATGCTTGAAGTGCCTCCCTGTGTTTCGCCCACAAACGCGATGGAGTTTCCGTCCGGCGACCAGTCCAAGTCGCCGCGTTTCGAGCCGCCTCCGGACAGAAGCTTGCGCAAGGCACCCCCCGCCGCCGGGACCTCGTAGATCGCCCGCTCCTTGCCTGAGAACCGTGTGAACGCTATGGACCGGCCATTGGGAGACCACGCCGGACAACAGTCCGCGGGATCGTTGGTGAGTTGGAGCAAGTCGCTGCTGCCGATCGCTTTCACGAAGATTCCGGAGGTTTGGGCAGAGGGCCCGTGTCTGCGAAAGGCAATCCGCGTTCCATCGGGCGAAAATGCGGGATCGCTGGTCGGATCAGGCAGTTCGGTCAGCGGATTCATCGTCATGGACCGGGCGCGTTCGGCTCGTAATGCTCCCTCGCGTTGCTCAGGGGAGGAGGTAAGCCAGGTCAACAGCCCGAACACAACTACCATCGTGGACCCGGCGACCAGTACCACTCTGAGCCAAGACTTGCGCGGGCGGGATTCTTGCTCTCGCCTCCAGAGGACCGGGAGTTCGGCGGCGAAGGCCGGTTCGGTTGAAGCGACAGGACGCTCGCTCGAGCTTAGCTCCGGGATTGCTGTCGGCTGTGCCGCCACCGCAGTTGGCACAGAAGGTACCGGCCGCTCCTGGACTGGTGCAGGCGGCTCAACTTTGCCAATGAACCGGTAGCCGCGACGAGGCAGGGTCTCGATGTACCGCGGATCGTCGGCGGAATCGCTGAGGGCTTCGCGGAGCTTGTTCACTGCCGCGTTCAGTCCGTGATTGAAGTCAACAAAGGTGTCTCCCGGCCAGAGCTGAGCCCGAAGTTCTTCCCGCGTAACCAGGTCTCCGGGACGCGCCAGCAGAGTAGCCAGGATTTCAAAGGGCTGCCCCGCCGCTCTGAGCCGCAAACCGTGTTTCCACAGTTCGTGTGTGTGCAAATCGACCTCGTAAGGGCCGAAACGGACGCGATCTGGGACATCATTTGGCATCACTTTGGCTCCGACGTTACCACGAAAATCAGAAATCTTGCAGCTGCCTGGTTTCTTCTTATGCGAAGGATCCCTTGTTGAATTAACACCTTAGCGGATGACCTATTATGTCTCCGGAAATGATGCTCCGGTCATTGAAGTAGTTCTCCCAAAATCTCAAAGTGCGCTCTCATCAGGCCGGTTTTCAAAGCAAACCGAACCGGCCACAAGAGAACCAGCTATGAGAAAGACGTTTCCCATGATCAACGGTGTGTGGGCTCGGCTGTTTATTTTGACTGTTTTGAGCATTGGCATGGCATGTCAACAAATATGGGCCCAGAGCCCGGCGGGCGGCGAGTTTGCGAGAGTGCCATGCAACCTGGCCATAGTTTCCAAAACGAACGGCGCGCGCGGAGGCTCTTGCGACGAGAAAACCATTCGCGACATGGCACGGCATGGCCAGGTGTACGAGCAGAATCAGCTGGGCATCGCCTCCATTCTCGCGATCGCCCCAGACTACAGTACGGCAGAGGCATTGAAATGGTTCGAGAGGGCCGCACGGCGAGGCTATGCTCCCGCCCAGGTCAACCTGGCTGTGATGTACAGCAACGGCTGGGGAACTCCCGCGAGCAATGCCAAGGCGCTGTATTGGCTGCAGTTGGCGGCGGATCAGAAGTACCCTCGCGCCTACTTTGATCTGGGAGTTTTCTACCTCCAGGGCAAATGGGTGCGACAGGACTACGCCACGGCATTTGAGCTATTTCGAAAAGGCGCCGAGTTAGGAGACACCATCGCCCAGAGCAACCTAGGCTACCTGTATGACCGGGGCCTGGGCGTTGCGCAGAACGCTGCAGAAGCCGCTGCCTGGTACCGTAAAGCTGCGGACGCCGGCGACGCCATGGGGGAGAACAATCTCGCTGACATGTACCTGCGGGGTGAGGGCGTACCTCAGAATGACGCCCTGGCATTCCATCTATTTCAGGAGGCCGCCGCCACGGGACACACCGGAGCACGGATCAAGTTGGGCTACATGTATGCCGAGGGCCGAGGAACGGCGAAGGACCTGGAAACCGCATTCATGTGGATCAGCGCGGCGACCTGCGCCGGGGATCGGAGAGGTGAATATCTGCTGGCATCGCTCCGGGGGCAGCTGACCGCGAATCAAGTAGAGAAGGCGGAAGAGCTTGCCCGGAACCTGCGATTGTCACCAGAACCACCGGTCTCGGCGAAGATGTTGCTTCCGTGAGGCGACTGCCGGCCGGCGGATCACTTGATTCCCGTGCCTTCGACAATCGTGATGTAGCGGTCGATGGGAAGATCAATGAACGTTTCGGTTTTACCGCTGGGCTGCGGCCACTGAATCTCGAGCCGGTCCAGCTTCGTCCTCGGACCAATTCCCAACACCTCGCGCGGATCGTGTGAGGCGAGATAGCTGCCTCCGCCGGTCTTTAGACGGTGTCGCTTAAGATCTCCGGCCTGCCAAGTGATGCGGGCACCGATGGCATCGAGGTTCGACTTCTTTCCAACCAGCCGTACGCCGAGCCAGTGATTGCCCGCCGCGGCTGAGTTCTTGAGGAGCACCGGAGGGCCGTCGTTCACCGCAACCAGGACGTCGAGCGCTCCATCGTTATTGAAGTCACCAACGGCCAGGCCGCGTGCAGCAAAGCTTTCCGCAAACACAGGACCGGCAGCGGCGCTGACGTTCTCCAGTCCCTTCCCGGTATTGTGAAACAGCAGCAGGGGTTCAAGATATTTTACGTGCGCGTCATGGGCCTCGATCTTGTCATCAGGATGGCCGTTGGCGATGAACAGATCGAGGTTGCCGTCATTGTCGTAGTCGAAGAACTTGACGCCCCAGCCGCTCATAAGGCGCGTAGTGCGCCCAATGCCAAGCGGGCCTGAGAGGTCGTCAAATGTGAGATCGTGATTGTTGCGGTAAATGGAATACATTTCCTGATCGACGTTAGTAACAAACAGATCCTGCCACCCGTCCTGATCGTAGTCGGCGGAATCTACTCCCATGCCGGAGCGGGCGCGTCCATCTTGGCTGTAGGCGACGCTGGACTCCAGGCCCGTGTCTTCAAATTTGCCTTTGCGATTGAGGAAGAGAAAATTGGGGAACGTGTCGTTGGCCACGAACAGGTCCATCCAGCCGTCGTTATTGATGTCGGTAGCGACCACGCCCCAAGCCTTGCCGAGGGCTTTTGCAATGCCGGTCTCCTGGGACACATCGTGGAACGTGCCGTCGCCGTTGTTGTGAAACAACCAACTGTGTGCCGGAGGATAGACGCGCGGAAGGCAGTAATAGCGTTCGCCGCTTGCCTTGTTGCCGCAGAACTGGTTCTTCGACTTGTCGAACTCGACGAAGCGGCATACGAACAGATCGAGCCGGCCATCGTTGTCGTAGTCGAACCAGACCGCACTCGATGCCCAACCGGGCGCGGCCAGTCCGGCCTTCTCGGTGACGTCCGCAAAAGTGCCGTCGCCGTTGTTGCGGTACAGGATGCTGCCGCCATATTGCGTGACGTAGAGATCAGGATAGCCGTCGCCGTTGTAGTCGCCGACGGCTACGCCCATGCCGTAGCCTCCGGCTGCTACTCCGGCTTTCTCGGTGACGTCAGTGAAGGTTCCGTCTCGATTATTGCGGTAGAGGGCGTTTCGCAAGGGTGGTTGTGGATCATAGAAATCGCAATGGCCGCTGTTTACGAGATAGAGGTCCATCCAGCCATCGTTGTCATAGTCGAGAAACGCACACCCTGCGCCTGTGGTTTCAGGCAAGTAATATTCCTGCGAGCGTCCGTTGACGTGACGCCAGGAAATCCCCGACTTCGAGGCAGGAACTTCCTCGAAAAGCGCGTGGCTCCTTTCCTGTGCAATGGCCAAGCTTGCGGCGTTCCCTTGTCGCAAAGGCAAGCCGCCAAATAGGATCGGAACTCGCGGAGCACACAAGCCAGCGGTCAACGTTCGCAGGAAACCTCGCCGTGTGAGGCGAGGCGGTGTGTTTTTTCCCGGGTCGGATGCCCGGACAATCAAAGGTCGCTTCACTGGGGCGGCTTCCCTCGATCTACGGCTCGCAGTTGCCCTTGGGATATACCGGACGGCCGCTCGCCATATACGTTCGAGCCCGCTTGCGTCGCCGCCTGTGCATTCAGGCGAACGAATTCTGCGCGGGCTTTTGCCGCCTCCACTTTTCTACCCGTCCGGGCATAGGCGCTCCCGAGCGAGAAGTAAACTTGAGCCTCCATTGGAAACGCTTTACGTGCAATCTCGAACTCGGGAATAGCGCCAGCTGCATTTCCCGTATCCAGGCGCAATAGTCCGAGCAAGTAATGGGCAAAGGGCATTCCTGGCGCCAGCTTTACAGCTTCTTCGGCATACTTCAACCCGTCCTGCGAGTCCATCTGGTAGCGCACGGCAGCAATTTCCAGCAGCGAATTCACATTCTTCGGGTCGCGCTCCAGTTCGCGCTGGAACTCTTTGACGGCTTCGTCCGTCTCATGCGCTTCCAGCAGCAATCTTCCATAGGCAAAATGCAGGTTCGGGTAATCCGGGTATTCAGTCGTTAGCCCGCCATATATTTGTTTTGCTCCCTCAAAGTCCTTGGTCCCCAACTTCGCCTCAGCCTGTCCCGCCCCTTCAATCACGCCTTGTGTACCTTCCGGAAAGGACTCGTGGGGACTTATCAGAAGTGCTGCCTGGCCCAACGCAATTATCAATTCCTTCGTCCTGACTCCATCTTTTGCCAGTTGCAGGAGCGTCTCGTGTGCATCGCGGTATCTTCGCGCCCGCAGTTGTAGCACTCCGAGGTGGTAGAGGGCCACCCTGCGCAATTGCTCGTCCTTTACGATGCCGAACCGCTCTGCCGCCAGCAGATTTTTCAGCGCTGGTTCGTCCTTACCCAATTCGAACTGGCACAAGCCGAGCATCGCGTGCGCCGTGCCATTGGAGGGTTGTATTCTGAGAAGTTTTTGAAATGCCTGCGCCGCTTCCGCGTAATGGTCTTGGTCGTACTCCAGTGTTCCTAAAGACCACCAACCCTGCGCCCATCGCGGCCGCAGTGCCAAGGCCCTCGCATAGAGCCGCCCAGCTTCATCCAGTCGATTCTCCTCGCTCGCCTTCTTCGCCCTCTCCTCCAACCGGTTGAGCGCGCTGCTCTGCCCAGCCGCAAGAGTCCCATGGGTCATCATACAAACAACGACCACGAGTGCCATAGCCAATCGCATCGACCGCAGGCTGCACAGGTTTGATTCGGCTTGCACTCGTGTTTTTCCAAAATGCGGCGGCTCACATGCGCGGTTTTCCCGACGTTCATGAGTAATCACAGCTGGAGCGCCTTGCCTTGACCTTCGACGATAGTGATGTAACGATCGATGGGCAGGCTCGTGAACCTTTCGATTCGCTCGCTTGGCTTTGGCCACTGGATTTCCAGCCAATCGATCTTGCTCTTGGAGCCGAGTCCGAGCACTACACGGGAGTCGTGAGCAGAAAGATAGCTTCCGCCGCCGACCTTGAAGATGTGCCGCTGGAGTTCGCCTGCCTTATACGTCAGTTTAGCTCCGACGGCATCGATATTCGCCTTCTTACCCACCAAGCACACCCCGAGCCAGTGGTTTCTGCTGCCAACCTTGTTGCGCATCAGAACGGGTGGGCCATTGTTCTGGGAGATCAGAACGTCCACGCCGCCGTCATTGTCAAAATCTCCCAGGGCAAGTCCGCGCGCGGCTAGCTTTTTTGAGAAGGCGGGGCCGCTCTCCGCGCTCACGTTCTTGAAACCCGCCCCCGTATTTTGAAATAAGAGCATGGGTTCGAGGTAGTTTACGTTTGGGAACTGCTGCTCGACCATCAAGTCCGGATGACCGTTCGCCACGAGGAGGTCAAGATTGCCGTCATTGTCATAGTCAAAGAACTTCACTCCCCAACCGCTCAGCAGCCAAGTAGCCGCCGCGAGCCCCACCTCATTGGCTGCATCGCTGAACGACTCGTCCCGGGTGTTGTGGTAGAGAGAATATGATTGGTGATCGATGTTTGCGACAAACAGATCCACCCACCCATCCTGATCGTAGTCGGCCGCGTCCACTCCCATTCCAGAGCGAGCTGTACCCAAGCCGCTGTAGCCAACTCCGGCCAGCGCACCGGTCTCTTCGAACCGCCCCTTCCCCTTATTGATAAATAGAAAATTGGGTACCATGTCGTTGCCTACAAAGAGATCCATCCCGCCATCGTTGTTGATGTCAGCGGCGACTACTCCCCAGGCCTTCGCCAGGGGTTTGGAGATTCCGGATTCCTTGCTCACATCCGTAAAGGTGCCATCGCCATTGTTGTGGTACAGCCCGCAAGGCGCAGGGGTAAACACGGCCGGACTGCAATACGCTCGATGGTGTTCCACCCCAAGACCACACTGACGGTTCGTTGCCTTGGAGAATTCGACAAAGCGGCAGACGAAAAGGTCCAGCCGGCCGTCATTGTCGTAATCGAACCACACCGCACTGGAACCCCAGCCCGGACAAGCCACGCCCGCTTTCGCAGTTACATCCGTAAAGGTCCCGTCACCGTTGTTGTGGTAGAGAATGCTGTGCTGATATTGCGTGAGAAACAGGTCGGGGAATCCGTCTCCGTCGTAGTCTCCGACCGCCACACCCATGCCGTAGGCATTGCCAGGGACGCCTGCGGCCAGGGTGACGTCGGTGAACGTGCCATCGCGATTGTTGCGGTAAAGAGCGTTGCGCAATGGTTTTGGCGGCGTATAGAAGTCAGATGGGCCGCTGTTCACGAGGTAGATATCCATCCAACCGTCATTGTCGTAGTCGAGAAAAGCGCAGCCTGCACCCACGGTCTCCGGCAGGTACATGTCGGGCGACTTCCCGCTCGTGTGCACCCAGGATATTCCGCTGGTGACAGGTAGTAGCTCTTCAAACGCGAAAGGGGATTCCGAGCCCGGAAAAACTGCGCCCGCCAGGCGGGATTTCTCCAGAAGAAGGCCCATTCCCGCCCATCCCATTGCTCTGAGAACGCTGCGCCGTTCAATCATCGTTCCTAAGCACCTAAGTAAACCTAAGATTTCAACGCGGTTCGGTATTGTCCGGCGAAGGCGGGGCCTGGTTTTTCTCGGAAAGCTGCTGCTGGAGCGCCATTTCCCGAACAGAATCCTGCTTGCGGCCGGTGCGTGCGTAGGCCATGGCGAGCTGATAATGTCCGGCGGGATCTTGGGGAACGGTCTTCGTGTAGCCTTCGAGCGGCTTGATCGCGTCAGCAAAGCGCCCGTCGGAATTGAAAGTCATGCCCAAGGCCAGCATTGCTTCCGGATACGTGGGATCGAGCTTCAGCGCCGAAGTGTAATGCGGAATGGCCTCGGCCCAGTGGCCGTCACGGCGTGAAATTTCACCCAGCCAGAATTCCGCTGCCGCATTCGTCGAATCAATGGTGAGCTCCTGCTCGAATTCCTTCCGGGCTTCTTCCGTGGTGGCCTGGGTTTCCGGTTGCGCAAGCACTGCCCGGCCCAGCCGGAAATGAATATTGGGCAGCTTGGGATCCTTCTCCAGGATTTTCCGGTAGGTGGCTGCGGCTTCTGGCCACTTGTTTTGCGATTCCAATGTTTCTGCTTCGAGTTCGAGGATCTGGTACGAGTCTGGGGCGATTCGGGCGAGATCCTGCGATGCCTCCTCCGCGATTTTCAGGAAGACCTGGGTGGTCAGGTATAGAACCTCAGGATCTTTCGGATACTCGTGTCTCAAAGCCAACAAGGTGGTCACGGTAGCGTGACCATCTTTCCGCTTTATGGCGCAACGCGCAGTGGCCAATTGTGCCCGGTACTTGAGCTGCTTGTCACTATCGTCGGCGAGCCTTTTCAAAAGTGGAAGCGCTTCCTCGCAGCGCCCTTTCGCGGCAAGGTCAATACCACGGTCGACGAGGCTGGAAGGACCAGCAGATGGTGAACTCACGGGGGCCTGCGCGAGGACCCAAACGGCTAAAAGAGCAATGCAAACCAGTATCTGAGCGCCTGAAAGAGAGAGTCTAACCAGAATTCCCGGTTTGAGCTCCGCCATAGGCAAACTTTACACCCGTGGCCGCTTTGAGTGCATCAGGTTCCTCTTCGTCACCCGCCCATGCCCTCATAAATACTCAGCCGAAGCGAAAATTCGAAGGGTTAGAGATAGATTCAAGAAAAGGGAAGAGCTGGAATTTCAATATCTGATGGAACAAGAAAGGGAGGCGGAGTCATTGCCTCCCTTTCCGTGTTTGATCTAGTTACAGTTAGAAGTTGAATCGGGCCTGCATTTCGATGACGCGTGCACCCAGGGCGCTCGCCGACTGCCCGAAGTTCGGGTTCATGATGTCGCACTGAACTGCGTTCCAGTTGCAAGCTCCGTTCAGGTTGAGCTTGTTGAACAGATTGTAGAAGTTGGCACGAACCTCCAGTTTCGCTCCTTCGCCCAGGAGCTTCATGGGCGGCAAACCGAACGATTTGCTGAGGGTCGCGTCCACATCGAAGTAGCCCGGACCTCGGAAAGAATTGCGGACAATTCCCGGAGCGGTTGGCAGAGGACCATAGGGTTGCGAGCCGCCGCTGGGGCACTGCGCAGTCGCCGGGCCGGGAAATAGACATTGAAAGAAGGTTCCGGCAACGACGGTCGGTGGCGTGAATAATGCCTGACCGCCGTTGGTATTGGGCACGTTGCTGCGGAAATTCGGCTTGAATCCGCCGAGATAGGCCGCGGGGAGCAGGGCGCCCGATCCGGCATCCGCCGATCCGCCGCCCCCGGTCGGTCCGAAGTTGAAGACCGGCTCGCAAGGTCCGGGATTCCCACCGTTGATGCCGCTGACGGTACATTGAGGGAGAACTTCGCCGAGACCATACTGCGGTGTCAAAGGGAAGCCGGTGTGGGCATTCAGAATCCCGGAAATACTCCAACCTCCGGCGATCTTCTCCACCCAGGAGCGGCTGCCGTGGAAAATCGTTGGAGACCAGACGCCGTACACCTTGAAGGCATGGCGAACGTCGTAGTCAGAGGTCGCAAAGGAGGACGCCAAATTCCATTGATAGAAGGGGCCCGCGTATGCGTTCGATCCGGGATCCATGGTATGACTCAGACGATACTGCGTGTCCAGCAGGAAGGAGTGGCTAAACGTATGCTTCGCTTCCAACAGCAGGGCGTTGAAACGCCCATTGCCGTCATTCCCATAAAACGTGACGCCGTGGACGACTGGGTTCAGCACAATGCCAGCGGCGGATGCGGGGTTATAGAGGTTGTAGTGGGTCGTCAGGTGACGCGTCTGGCTCCCTTGGTATCCAACCGAAGCCACCCACTCGTGACCCAAATCGTATTCGGCTCCGAGCGTGTAGTGGAGATCATACGTGGTCGGAACGTTGGCAGCCAGTGCGGTCAGGTCAATACAACAAGTGGTCGGGAGATTGTTAGGTCCAAACGTCACAATGGCATTCGGATTTGACGCATACCCGTTGGGGTTGTGGACGTTCGAAGGGAAGGTATTAATGTAAGTGAGATTCCCCGCAGCGAGCGAAAAAGACTGGCCGTTATCCACAAATGGCGGGTTGAACCGGGTATCCAGTGTGTTGGATTGAGCGACGCCGTTATAAGCAATTCCAAAGCCGCCGCGGAGAACTAGCCGGCTGCCGAAATCATGCCCGGCGACTCCCCTCGGACTCCACGCAAAACCGAGCTGCGGGCCGAAGTTCGCCTTCTGTGCATTGAACTCGTTGCCGCCGGTGCGGACCCTAAGGTCACTGAACAGATTAGCCCCACTGCCAAGCACGACCGTACCGAGTTTGCCATGCTTCTCGGAAACCGCACCAAAGTACTCCCATCGCAGGCCAGCGGTCACGGTCAGGTTGGGCCTGACCTTATAGTTATCCTGGAAAAAGAGACCTATGACGTTTGACCGGAGGTCTTTGCGTAGAGCAGAGGGTACGCCGGTCTGGGGATCGAACTGTGCGTTCTCCGTCAACGGGGCATCATTGAGAAAGTCCCAAATTTCGTTGAACTGGTAGCCGGGACGATCCGACCAGAAAGGAGCATCGACAGAGAGCAGACGGGTAAACTCGCCACCCATCTTCATGGTATGCGCGCCATGAACTTTGGTGAGCACATCCTTACCGGCGTAGGTCCACTGGTCGAACCCGTTGAAGGAGCCGATTCCGTATCCGTTCACCGTAATGCCACCAAGGCCGTTGAAGCCGACTTGCGGCAGTCCCCATGGAGCGTTGGGATTCGCATCGAGGTCCTTTTCCATCCACCCGGCGGCATTGGCGCGCGCCTCATTGATCAAACTGGGGCTAAAAGTGTGATCCCAGAGCAATGTTGCGGCACGGTTGTAGTAGTGGGTGCGGAATAAGTTCATCAGCCGGTCGCCATTTCCATTGATGCCCGTGCTGGCGTTCGGCACGTAGTACATGCTGAAGGCAACCAAGTCCTTACTGGTGGCCTGGAAGTCGAGACGACCGTTGTATTGCACGTGGGTGCTAGTACTGGGTGAAAGGATACCTTGGTAGAAAGCAATGTCCGCGGTAGTCGGATCAAGGTTGTTGGCACTGCCTGACCCGTCGCCGCCGGTGCCGGGGGAGGTGTTACTCGAATAGGCGGGATCGGGCGTGCCGAGAGCAAGCGTCAGAGGTCTACCGACGTTTAGTCCCTGGCCGGGGATAGTGATGCAGTTTGACCCTTCGGTCAGACCAATGCTGGCGCAAGGTACATCCTGTTGTGTGCCGCCATTGGGACCGACGTTGGGAAAGCTATAAAACGCTGCGGCGTTTGTTCCGCTCGTCGCCAGGGCGCGGATGGCTGGTGTCTCATACCAGCCATTGGTAGGCGTTGCCGGTGCTTGGTTCGACAGCGTCTCGTAGGAGAAGAAAGCAAACAGCCGGTTGTGCACGATCGGCCCTCCGACCGTCCCGCCCCAATCGTTAAAGCGGTTTTCATCTCTCACATTACCGCAAAAGCCGGCGGCCTTGGTGTTCACGCAACCTGGCAAATCGCTGTTATAGCCGTTGTACTTGGTGTAGGCGTTCAGACCGGGACGATGCGCCTTGAAGAACAGACTTCCGTGGTATTGGTTGGTTCCGTTTTGTGAAATGACCTGAACCTGGGCTCCACGGTATCTTCCGTTTTCGGCGTCGTAGTTGTCCGTGACGATCTTGACTTCCTTGACCGAGTCCTCGTTCGGCGTGATGACCGATGTCCCGCCCCAGGTGACGCTAGTAGTTCCTACACCGTCAATCTGGTAATTATTTTCGCCGGTCCGGGCGCCGTTTGCCGAGATCTGGCCGCCGTTCTCAATCTTGAAGATGCCGTCCGTGCCACCCGTGCCACCAACCGTCGTTCCAGGCAGGTTTGCAGTTCCCCCTCCGGAGGCCTGCGCGCCGTCGCCAAAGGCGCCAGGGGCCAGCTGTAGCAATTGGAAAACGTCGCGGCCGAAGGACGGCATTTTTTGAATCTGATCGCTAGTCACCGTGCCGCTTATATTGGCAGTTTCGGTGTCGATGGGGGGAGTGGCGTCCGTGACTGTAACCGTTTCGGTTTGTTGACCAACCTCGAGCTGAACATTGACCGCATTGGCTTGCTCGGCGATTACACCCACATTTTGCAGCAACTTCTGCTTGAAGCCGCTCTTTTCGACTTTCATCGTGTACCGGCTGGGAGGGAGAGCATTGAAGTTATACAATCCAGCCGCATCGGTCGTGGTCGTGCTGACCTGATTGGTTTCCTGATTGGTCAAGGTTACCGTCGCATCCGGTACTACGGCACCCTGAGGATCGGTCACGACTCCCTGAATCGAGGCGCGATACTGGGCGTGCGCCAGGGTGGTTGACAGAAGGGCGCAGGCGACCAACAGTGCCGTGCGCAGTGCAGCGTTGGGTCGGCTCATCTTGACTCTCCTTACGTCGGCGGAGAACTCATGCCTCGAGAAAAGACAGACATTCGTCTTAACAGGTAAGTGTTTACTAAAACTCTACAAAAGCGATTTAGTAACCTTCAGCCTGCTGCTTATAGCACAGCCAAATTTTCATCGTCAAGCGCATTCGTTGCGGGAAAGGACAGGCTGGTTGCTCCCGATGGAACCTGAGGCACAATGAGGCGGGTGGGATCCCGAACCATATCGTTCTTGCAGGCGAAATCCGACGGCTGCGGTTAAGAGATTTGTACGGCGGAGCACAGATGGAGAGCTACTGCTTACGAGAGCCTCGAACTCCACTCGCGTGACAGGTAGTCTCCCTGACCATTAGTTCGGGCTCGACGGCGGCGCGCTTGTCATTGAGATCGGATCCCGGCCGGTTGATGCGTCGTAGCAGAATCTCCGCCGCAATTCTTCCCATTTCGCGCAGAGGCTGGCGCACCGTGGTCAATCCTGGATTCTGGTACGCCGCATTCTGGATGTCGTCGAAGCCGACCACGGAAACATCGTCGGGCACTTTCAATCCCGCATCCCGCAAGGCGCGGATCGCGCCCATCGCGGAAATGTCGTTAAAAGCAAAGAGCGCCGTGAAGGGCTGGCGCGCGGCCAGCAGCTTTTTGGTAGCAACTAAACCCACATGAGGGGATGGCGAGTTTTCTTCCAGTTGCGCAACCAGCTTGGGGGAGATCTGAATTCCCAAATGGCGGGCGGCTTTTTCGATGTTCGTCCATCGCACTTCGGTATCGGAGCTGAAAGCCTGGCCCTTGATGAAAGCGATCTTGCGATGTCCCAAATTAAAAAGATGCTTGAGGGCGAGCTCGGCGGCTCGCTGATGATTCAGAAGAATGTTGGTCACGCCCTTCACATTGTTGTGTCCCGATACCGTGACCACGGGCACAGAAAGAGAGAGATTCCACGGTGTGTCGACGGCGATTAGGCCATCGATGGACCGTTCCAGAAAGAGTCTGGGGTATTCGTCTATGAGGTCTGGCCGGTGGCGGTGGCTGGCGACAAAATAGAAGTATCCTTCTTGGAGAAGATAGTCTTCGACTCCGCTCATTACCGTTGCCGAATATCCATCGCTGACTTCCGGGACAATGACTCCGATGGTGAAGCTGCGCTGGGCCCGTAGCGATCTGGCGAAGAAATTGGGCCGGTATTTGAACTTGCGGGCTGCTGCAAAAATTCTGTCCTTGGTTTCCTGGGGGATGGAATCCGCGACCGTCGAGCGGTTGATGACTAGCGATACGGTTGCGGGGGAAAGCCCAAGATAATCCGCGAGCTTTTTCAGACTCATGGGCTTGTGGCCCGCGCGTGGCGTCTTACCCGCACTCCTGCTCGTGCCTTTTGTTCCCACGCAGCGCAGTCTCGCACAAGCAGAATCGCGGGGCAAGCTCCAGCTCGCACTAGGCTTTTGAGCTCCTGCTATTGACACACGGGACAAAAACGTATTTCATACAGTGCGACAATGACGTACTAATGCGATTTAGTAGGGATGAATGCCATTTCAGGCGAGGTGCGACTGATGTCATTCGGGGCAGGCAGGCGTTTGCTGTTCGCGCTCCTTTTGCTTTGTTCTGGAGTTCTAAGCGCGAACACGGAGTACTATCGCCACGTTGTTTTCGATAACAGCCTGACCTCGGATGCTTACTTCTACAGCGCCGGAACGGCTAACGGGAGGAGTTTCCTTGAACAGACAAACTCGCGCCTCCCGGTTGAGACGAAGACTTTCCTGACGCCACCGAATGCGCTTCGCCTGCAATGGCAGTCGGAACCCGACGGAGGATGGGAGGCCGAAGTGCGGGTCATCAACTTCCGCAACCGCTTTCCGGAGTTCACGGGACACGCTCTCTACTTCTGGTGTTTTGCTCCGCAAGCCATTGCGGCCGCTGACTTGCCTTCGCTTGTGTTATCCACCGCGCGGGAGGGTCTGCAAGTGGCCGAGTTCCCGGCGTCTTTCACGGACCCTTTGCCGATGGGAAAGTTTGCGGGCGATCTCCCAGCAGGCCGCTGGGTTCGGGTGCGCATTCCGTTCAGTGAGTTCCACAGCGCATCGATCTATGAATTCGCCCCGCAGCATCTGCAGAACGTCATTTTCCATCAAGGTCATGCCGATGGTGCGCGGCACACTCTGATCGTCGACGAATTTCGCATTGATGACGAACCGGCAGCCGATTCAGCCGCTACGCTGACTGCACCCGAAAATGTGCGCGCAGTCGGTTACGACCGCCACGTGAATGTGAACTGGAATCCGGTGAACAATCCCGCGCTGGGCCGCTTCGTAATTTACCGGTCGCTGGACGGCAAGAACTTCGAACCCATTGGCATTCAGTTGCCTGGAACCAATCGCTACTCGGATGTCCTCGGCAAGTCGGGAGTGACGGCTGCGTATAAGGTTGCCGCGTCCGACCAGCAGTACCACCTCTCCCCACTGTCCACCGCAGCCAGTGCATCAACTCGCGAGTTCAACGACGGCGAACTTCTGACCATGCTGCAGGAAGCCTGCTTCCACTACTACTGGGAAGGCGCAGATCCATCCTCTGGCATGCCCCGCGAAAACATCCCGGGAGATGACCGCATCGTGGCCACTGGAGCAAGCGGGTTCGGCATTGCCACCCTTGTCGTCGGCGTGGACCGCGGGTTCATCACGCGCGAACAGGGCGTTGAGCGTCTCACGAAGATTGTCGGCTTTCTTGAGCATGCGCAGCGCTATCACGGAGCCTGGTCGCACTACATGAACGGCGGTACCGGGCAGACGATGCCGGTGTTCGGCATGTTCGATAACGGTGGAGACCTGGTGGAAACGTCGTTCTTGATGGAAGGGCTTCTGGTCGCGCGCCAGTATTTCCACGGAACCAGCGCTGCCGAGCAGGATCTGTACAGGCGTATCTCGAAGCTTTGGGAAACGGTGGAATGGGACTGGTACCGCACGGATCCGAAGAGCGACTTCATCTATTGGCACTGGTCACCAGAATGGGCGCAGCAGATCCACCATCCGCTCATCGGATTCAACGAAGTCATGATTACGTATCTGCTCGCCATGTCGTCGCCGACCCACGGCGTACCTGTCGACATGTATTACTCCGGATGGGCGGGCCAATCTCAGGTGGCGATCGGCTATCGCGGAGGCTGGTCGGGTGCGAACAATGGAGATCATTATGGCAATGGACATACCTACTACGGAATCAAACTCGATGTAGGCGTAGGCACCGGGGGTCCGCTGTTCTTCACCCACTACTCTTACATAGGATTCGATCCGCACAGCCTGCACGACCGCTATACATCGTCTTATTTTGAGAACAATCGCAACATCGCTCTGATCAATCGCGCTTACTCGATTGCGAATCCGAAACACTTTCAAGGGTACGGCCCGAATGCCTGGGGTCTTACGGCGAGCGATGGTCCCGAGGGTTACGTACCGCATGCGCCGGATGATAATGACGATCGCGGTACGCTCACACTGACCGGGGCGCTCGCCTCCTTTCCTTACACGCCCGACGCGTCGATGGCCGCGTTCAAGCACTACTACCGCGACCTGGGCGGTCAGCTTTGGGATATTTACGGACCGCGCGATGCTTTCGATCCCGGGCGCAACTGGATTTCCCCGATCTACATGGGACTGAATCAGGCTCCGATCACGGTGATGGTTGAGAACTACAGGACTGGTCTGGTGTGGAAGAACTTCATGTCGAACCCCGAGATCACGGAAATGCTGCACAAGCTTGACGCGCTCACGACAAAATAGCGCCGGAGCCACCTTCCGTACAAGCTATGGACTGTTTGTGTTCTCCGGCGTCGCTAGTCTCGATCTTGTTGGGCGGATCATGAACAGCTGAACGGAGATCAACTGTTCCCGGGGTTTGCGGGCCTAGTGGCTTCTGGCTCAGCTTCCACGGTAATTTCAACCTCGGCGCCTTTTTTGAGACGTACCTCATCGCCCTTCTCATCCGTCAGGGAATTCTCGATGCGAATTTCTCGATACAGATCATCGGCGCCTTCCACCGCGATCTGAGCTTTCTCGGGTTCGCTTGGATACGACGGCGGAATGATTTTTTCCACACTCCCGGGCATCGTCACACTCGGTTTTTCCAGTTTCTCGGTCATCGGTTCTCCTTCCAAAGAGCCATGCCAGCCATACTCGCGTTCACCCCACTCCAAAACTGCACACGGAAGTCATTTTGGGCACTGCCAATGTTTTGGCTAACACCGTAACTTTTTCAAGGCCGAGAGAAAATCGGCAGAAACTTCGCGGATGCGGTTGAGCCGCTCGTCTTGTTGGCGTAATTCGTCTTCGCTGAGGCCTCCGAAGGTCTGCGCCTTCAGACTTTCAGTTTGCTCCAGCAACAGCCGTTCGAGTTCTTCGCGAATCTCGTTCAGGCTGCGACCATCCATAACTCCCCAGCGATGAGAAATCGTAGTCACGCGCGTTCCTTCGACTCCTCAGCGAATTCCTGCCGTGATCGAGGCCCAGAAACTCGCTGACGCGTTGGTTTCAGACCAGTTCCTTCATCCATGGTAAAAAACGTACCTTAGGCGGAGTGCTTTGTGAACTGATGCAGCCCGGTTCTATGGGTTGCAGGTAAGGACCAGTTGGTTGCAACGGGCACTGCATCTCGGCAGTACAATTCTAGGTCTTACCTAGCGCCGTGCTTCTTCTCCACTTTCGCCCACGTGTCCTTCAGAGCTACCGTGCGGTTGAACACCGGCTTTCCGGGCTTCGTGTCGGGATCGGCGCAGAAATATCCCAGGCGCTCGAACTGGTAGCGACTCCCCGCCGTAGGGTTGGCCAGCGAAGGCTCGATCTTCGCGTTCGGGATCACTTCCAGCGAGTTCGGGTTGAGGTTGTCCAGAACATCGCGACCCTCTTCGACATCGCTGGGATTTTCCTTGCTGAACAGGTTCTCGTAGATGCGCGCCTCGGCGTCGACGCCATGCGCGGCCGAGACCCAGTGAATGGTTGACTTCACTTTGCGGCCGTCGGGCGCGTTTCCGCCGCGCGTGGCGGGGTCGTAGGTGCAGTGGACTTCGACTACCTCGCTCCTGTCATTCTTGACGATGCTTTTGCAGGTGATGAAGTAACCGTAACGCAAGCGCACCTCGCGGCCCAGCGAGAGGCGGAAGTAGCCTTTGGGTGGATCTTCGCGAAAATCATCCTGCTCGATGTAGAGCACGCGGGAAAACGGCACCTTCCGCGTGCCGGCAGTTGCGTCCTCAGGATTGTTCACAGCGTCCATCTCTTCGGCTTGGTTCTCCGGATAGTTGTCGATGACCACCTTCAGCGGACGCAGCACAGCCATCACGCGCGGTGCACGCTGGTTCAGATCCTCACGCACGAAGTGCTCAAGCATCGCCAGCTCAATTGAGCCGGTGGTCTTCGACACGCCGATCGACGCACAGAAATTACGGATCGCCTCCGGAGTGTAGCCACGGCGGCGGATTCCGGAAAGCGTGGGCATGCGGGGATCGTCCCAGCCGCGCACGCGGCCTTCCTGCACAAGCTGCAACAGCTTGCGCTTGCTCAGCAGCGTATGTGTCAGGTTGAGGCGGTCGAATTCGATTTGCTGCGTAGGGAAGATGCCCAACTGCTGGATGAACCAGTTGTAGAGCGGCCGATGGTCCTCGAACTCGAGAGTACACATGGAGTGCGTGACTTTTTCGAGCGAGTCCGACTGGCCGTGGGCGTAGTCGTACATCGGATAGATGCACCACTTGTTTCCGGTACGGTGATGCTCGGCGTGCAGGATACGATACATCACCGGATCGCGCATATTCAGGTTCGGCGAAGCCATATCGATCTTGGCCCGCAGAACTCGTGAGCCGTCGGGAAATTCTCCGGCACGCATGCGCTCAAACAGGTTCAGATTCTCTTCCACGGACCGGTTGCGGTACGGGCTGTCTTTGCCGGGTTCGGTCAACGTCCCGCGATACTTGCGGATTTCCTCCGCCGACAAATCGTCGACGTACGCTTTTCCATCCTTGATAAGCTTCACTGCCCATTCGTAAAGCTGATCGAAGTAATCCGAGGCGTAGAAGAGTCCATCCCAGTGAAAACCCAGCCACTTCACGTCTTCCTGGATCGATTCAACGTACTCGGTCTCTTCTTTCTCGGGATTGGTGTCGTCAAAACGCAGATTCGTGTGTCCGCCAAACTCGTCGGCGAGTCCGAAATCGAGGCAGATCGCCTTGGCATGGCCGATGTGGAGGTACCCATTAGGCTCTGGGGGAAAGCGCGTCTGCACCCGGCCTTGGTACTTATTGGTCTTCAGGTCATCGAGAATGATGTCGCGTATGAAGTTGGAAGGGCGAGGCTCCGGCGCTGGGCTTCCCCCGGCTTTGGCCTCGGCGGTAGACGTATTCATCCTTATGATCTTATCGCAAGAAAACGCCGGTGCGGGTCCCGCCCCTAGATCAGCTGTCAGAGCGCCACGCGCTAAAGCATCCGCAGCATGGCCACGTCGCCCGCGTGGGATGTCCTTCGGCGCAGCGTAGGCAACAGCTGCCAAGCCTGCACCAGACCCGCGATGCAACATCCGCACCAGGCCGCGATCAGACTGATCAGGATGGAGGCATTCACAATCGCCAGCAAGCGGATTTCCTGCCCCGAGGCCGGCACCGAATTCGCCAGGACAACGAAGGGATGCCACTCCCCACTTGGGGCGTGGGACGCGGCGTCCAGCATGTAATTCACCAGCACCAGGTAGAGCACCGTGGTCAGCAGGCGGGCAGTGGGCGGAAGCCAGATCCAGCGCGGACGCAACAGGCTGACGCACTGATGAGCCAGTCCCGCCACGGACAGCAAAATCATCGGCAGATAAAAGCTGTGCCACATCGGCGCCGGCTTCAGTAAAGCGCTGGCCGGGCCCAGAATGAGAAACGGATATTGGGGAATCGCCAGCCACCACGACAGGCCGATGATCCCTAAGACCAGCTCAAAAACAGTTTGCGTCCGCGAGGGTGCTAGCTCCAGTTTGGGCGCGGGCGGCAGGGAACGCAGCTCCCACTTCTCGAAAAACTTAAACTGGTCCTCACTGCGTTCCAGAATCGCGAAGATCACAGTGATAATCCCCGCCGCAACGAACAGCGCAAACCAGAAGGTCGACCATGTCTGCAGCAACGCCTCCCAGCGGGGGGTCGCAGGCAGGATGATCGCCGGACCGATAATCACGACAAAAACCGGCACCAGAATCCACAGCAGCACCACTTTCAGCACAAACTGATAAATAGGAAACAACGCTGGCTCGATCAATTGGGTCTGCCGACGGTAGCGGCTGGCCACCAGAATCGGACTTCCACACTTCCGGAGAATCGCTTCCAGTTCAGCCTCGTCGACCGGGCGCCCCAGTTCAGTCTCTTTGTCCTCGATCTGTGAGTGCAGGTCCAATGACAGTTCGGCGATGATGTCCTGCTGCTGCGTTCGCGGCAGCCAGAACCGCACCGCCTGCAAGTACCGATTCAGCAGTTCCTCTGTGCTCGGCCCCGATTTTCCCAAAAACGACTTTCCCATAAACAACTTACTCATACCCCACCTGCCTCTTGAAGAATTCGTTCCAGCGACGCGTTGATGCTCTTCCATTCCTCCAGCAGCTGCCCAAGAATCTGTTCACCCTCTGGCAACAACCTGTAGAAACGCTTGTTGCGCTTGTCTTCTTCGCGCCACTGGCTGGCCAACAGGCCTTGGCTCTCCAGCCGCCGCAGCAGCGGATAAAGCGTGCCTTCGTCGATGGCCAGACCATCGTCCGCCAGCGCCTTGCGTAGCGTATAGCCGTACTGCTCGGTCCGAAGCTGAGCCAGCACGGCGACAATCAGGCATCCCCGGCGCAGCTCCAACCGCAGGTTTTCGAACACTTCCGAGGCCGCCGTACCAGTCGCCATACAGTATGTGATACACACTATGTACCACATGGTATAAATTGTCAAGAACTTTACTTTCTGGAGGATTGGAGGCTGACCGGGGAATGGTCTCGGACCGGAGAAGCATCGGGGGGTCGCGAATTCTAAGCTTTTCCACGACCCCCGTCCTTGTCGAGGAGGCTCAGAGATGCGATAAATGCATCGGAAACCTGCAGCCGCATTGAGCCAAATCTCAAGAATCACTCTGGTTGTCCTGGTAGCGCTAATCGCCTTGTTCTTGATGGCGAGACTTCGCTATGCGGGAAAGGCGCCTGTCACCTTGCCCGCGGAACACTGTGATCCTGACCTGTGGATGCATGTTTATGAGAAGGAAAGGCTGCATGTAGTCGCGGAGTGTACCGCCGTCGAGGGTCGCGTGGTCTCCCTGCACGCCGCATCGGATGGCGATTTACACATCGCGCTCGATCCCGAACGTAAATCGGTTCTGAATCTGGTCAACGTGATGCATGCCCATGGCGCACTCGTCGTGGAGGTAATCTGCGAGCACCCACCCGCCGATGCAGTTGATAAAGCCGCATGCGGGGCGTTCCATTCGCAGATCACAATTCCCCATGTCGGCGATCGTGTTCGCGTCACCGGCGCCTACGTCACCGACCGTGACAACGGTTGGAATGAAGTTCATCCCGTTACCCGCATCGAAATTCTCCGCTAAAGACGATTCCGGCGATGACTCAGCCTTTCACGCTATCCAGCAGCGGGTGCCCCGTCCTTGTCTCTGCGCTCTTTGCAGAGACAGGGCGGGGACTTTGACTTAGGCGGCAAACGAAAGGCCAGGCCAGCCCCCAAAAGTCACGTAGCCGTGATTCTTCCGGTAAAATGCAAAGAAAGCAACATGGATGTATTTGCCATCTTGAGCGATAAGTTACGTTCAATTGAACGGTTTCACGGTATCGCGTCTAGTAGTTTCGCGGAAATTAGAGGAAATCCACAGCGGCGGCGATACATGTCAGCGCGTTGCTCTCCCAATCAATCAGCGTCACACTCCAGCCGACACCACCTGCCCCGGAGCCGCGACCAGCGATTCCCGCTCCGCCAGATTCTGGCGATAGCGCACATGCCGCCAGCGCGTCACCTCGACCAGCGGCTTCCACACCGTGTTCACCAAGTCGTGCTTGATCAGCAGGTGCCAGAAGCGATTAGAGCGCTTGTAGAGGTATGACATCGCCAGATACAGAGGAACAGCCTGCCAGTCTTCCGGCCGCCTGCGCCAGATGGACGCGTGCGAGAACAGGCGCTGGTAGATCCAGGCGTAGCCGTGCTCCAGTTCTTTCGGCGTCATGTGCCTGGGTTGAAAGACGGCGTGGCCGGTGTCGTAGAGCATCCAGTCGCGATGCAGGATGCGCCCCTGCGATTCCATCTGGCGGAAGAGCGGCGTCGCCGGATACGGCGTGAGGATGTGGAACGTGGAACACTCCAGCCGGTTCTCTTCAATCCACTCGGCAGTGCGCGCGAACACGTCTTTGCGGTCGTGGTCGAAGCCGAGCACGAACGACCCATTCACCTGGATGCCGTTGTCGTGCAAGATTCGCACCCGCCGGGCATAGTCGGAAGTCTTGGGAGTCTTTTTGTGCGCATCGGCGAGGTTGTCGTCGGAGAGCGATTCGAATCCGATGAAGACGCCGGTACAGCCGGCCAAGGCCATGTTGCGGATCAGAGAGGGGTCGTCGGTGACGTCGATGGTGACGGCGGCGCTCCAGATTTTGTTCAGTGGCCGCAGCGCGTTGCAGAGCGCGTGCAGGTAGTCGCGACGCGAACCTAGATTGTTGTCGATGAACACGGCATACGGCTGATTGTCGCCTTTGAATTCATCGACCACCTGTTGCGGGCGGCGCATGCGATACGGCATGCGCAGGCCGTCGGTCGCGAGATAGCAGAAGCCGCAGCGGTTGTGGCATCCGCGCGTGGCGATCAAGCTGGTTGTGGTCAGGAAGCTGTGGCGCGGGAGAATGGCGCGCCGCGGCGATGGATCGCCGCAGTAGTCGTTTTCGTACGTCGCAACATAGCGAGGCTGAAGACAGCCGGCTTCCACGTCGCGCAGAATCCGCGGCCAGAGCTGGACACCGTCGCCGAGCGCGAGCGCGTCGGCATGGGGCGCACATTCATCGGCGCAAGAGAGAACATGCAGCCCGCCGAAGATCACCTTCGCGCCGCAAGCGCGGTACCAGTCAGCGAGTTCATAGGCACGCCGCGCGAAGGTCAAGTGCACCGTGATGCCAACCACCTGCGGCATGGGACGAAAAGGAGGGCGGCCATCGAGTAGATTCTCGTCAAAGTACTCAACGCGCCAATGATTGGGCGTAGTCGCAGCGAAGCTGGTCAAGGCCAGGCTCGGCGTCAGCACATGCTTGCCGAAGCTGGCATTGGCATCCTTGGGATAGAAAGGGTTGATCAGCAGCGCATAGTGCGGCTCAACCGGGCCCACGGATTCGTTCGAATTAAGCGCCGGCGCGGTGGTCATTTCGGGAGGGATCCAGCGCTTCTTCACCTGCCGGAGGAAGGGCTCGTCGGATGCGATCATGCACCGACTTTATGTTACAAAGTACTTCGGGTCAAGAAATTCTTACAGCGAGGCTCTTACCCGTGAACCGCCAGAGGACAAATTCCGGTAGAGACGGAAGATTGAATTTGAAAGGGGAAAAAGGTCGTGCCCGAGACAAGAACGCCCCGGGCTTTCTCAACAGTGCTTAGCTCATCGTAAGCACTACTCGGAATCTCGCCCTTCCTCTGATCATTTGCGCATAGGCCTCGGCAGCCTTCGCCAGCGGATACCCCTCAATCATCGGACGGACGCCGCTGAGCCAGCTGAATCGCAGCGTGTCTTCCGAATCCTTGGCCGTTCCGGAGGGCCATCCCTGGAGGGCCTTGCGCCCACCGATGAGTTGCACCGGGGTGACAGTCAGAGAATCAAACCCTGCTCCTACAATCAATAACTTTCCGTTCGCCGCTAGCCCGTCGACCAGAGCAGAAATCGATTTCGAATCCGGCGCGGTGGCAAGGATCACGCCCGCTCCTCCAAGTTTCTGCAGCGCCTCGGCAGGAGGGCCGGCACTCGTGTCGACATATTCGTGGGCTCCCAGCTTCTTGGCTAGCGGCTGCTTGCCCTGGCCGCGGCCGACGGCGACGGTGCGGAAGCCCATCTGCCGGGCGTACTGAATTCCGAGATGACCCAGGCCGCCAATGCCCTGCACGGCTACCAGATCGCCGGCGCGCGCTCCAGAGTTGCGCAGCGAGTTGAATACTGTAATCCCAGCGCAGAGTAGTGGTGCGGCTTCAGCAGCAGGCAAATCGTCGGGCATTCCGGCAACCGCTTCTGCGGGCGCGACCATGTATTCGCTGTAGCCGCCATCGAAGGTGATGGCGGTAATCTTCTCGAATTGGCAGAGAATAAAGTCGCCACGGCGGCAGGCGTCGCATTGGAAGCAGTGCCCGCCGTGCCATCCGACACCCACGCGCTGGCCGGGCTTCCACAATGTGACGTCGGCACCGATGGCGTCGATGCGGCCGGCGATCTCATGCCCGGGCACGCGCGGATATTGAATTCCCGGCCAGTATCCTTCTTTGACCAGCGCATCACTGTGGCAGATGCCACCGGCTTCGACCTTGATGCGTACCTGCCCGCGACCGGGCTCGGGAATCGGACGCTCGACAACTTCAAAATTTCCACCCGGCTTGCTGATTTGCACCGCCTTCATGAGGGAACCTTTCCAATCCAGTGAGAGAAGCTTAGGGTTCACAAGGCACAGGCCGTGTTACGTGAATAGATCAGAATGGGACGCAATGGTTGCAACAAAATCCGCAGGTGCACACCGGATACGGTTGCCGCTATCCGATTTTCCGAATTGCTTCGTCGATCCGGGCCAGTGCTACGTCCTTGCCTAGAACTTCCAGTGTTTCGAACAGCGGTGGCGCATTCTTGCGGCCGCAAACGGCGACGCGGATGGGCTGGAACATCTGTCCGGCCTTGACGCCGAGTTCCTGAGCGGCCGTGCGAAGAGTTTGGTCCAGCGCATCGTGCTTGAATTCAACAATGGCTAGCACTTCTTTCGCGCGCTTCAGAACTCTCAAAGCCATCGCCGCATCCCCTTTTTGCGGGATGAGTTCAGCGGGATCGTAAGGCGGAAGCTGGTCGACGAAGAAGAAGTCAGCCGCGGCGAGCACCTCACGCAAAAGCTTGATGCGCTCGCGGATGAGGGGCGTGATGCGAAGCATCTTCTCTGGCGTGAGGTTGAATCCGGCTTCGCGCACGATGGGCAGCAGACGGGCGCTTAGGTCTTCGACGGGCAGGGCGCGGATATGCTCGGCATTGAGCCAGAGTGCCTTAGGGTCGAATGTTTCTTCGGGGTTGAGATCGGCGGGCGAGGGCGCCCGCCCCACATCCGGTTTGGAAAACTCCTTGAAGTTCACCACCGCGTTCGCGCGGTTGATGCCTCCCAACGAGAACGCGTCGATCAGTTCCTGACGGCCCATCTGCTCACGATCGTTTTTCGGAGACCAGCCCAAGAGGCACAAAAAGTTGATAAAGGCCTCGGGCAGGAACCCGGCATCGCGGTACGTAGTGACGCTCACGACCGGCCCGTGACGGCGCTTGGAGAGTTTCGTTCCGTCCGGTGCGACCAAAAGTGGGAGGTGCGCAAATTGCGGCGGCGTGAAACCGGCAGCTTCAAAGATCAGCACATGCTTGAAAGTGTTGGTGAGATGGTCCTGGCCGCGAATGATATGACTGATGCGCAGGTCGGCGTCATCCGCGCACGAGGCCAGGTGATAGGTAGGCATGCCGTCGGACCGTAGTAGCGCGAAATCTTCGATATCGACCGCAGACTTCATCTGCTCGCCATAGACGGCATCGGTGAAACGGACAAGTTGTCCGCCCTCGCGCGGAACGCGGAAGCGCAGTGCAAAAGGTTCTCCGGCAGCGGCGCGGCCGTCGCTCTCCTCCCGCGAGAGTTCGCGCATGCCCGGGTTGAACAGCCACGTGCCTTGTGCGCCGGATTTCTCGCTGTCGTCGGTGTGCGCGGGAGTAAAGTCCCGGTAAGCGAGACCTTTCTGGAAGATGGTCTCGGCCATCTGGCGGTGGAGTTCGCCGCGTTCGGACTGTTTGTACTCCTCATCCCAGCTGAGATCCAGCCACTTCAAGCCCTCAAAAATGGACTGGACCGAAGCCTCCGTATTGCGTTCCACGTCGGTGTCGTCGAGGCGGAGAATCATTGTTCCACGATTGTGGCGAGCGTATAACCAATTGAAAATAAAGGTTCGCGCGCTACCGACATGAAGAAATCCCGTGGGCGACGGAGCGAACCGAACCCGAGGCTTGGGTGGGGATACGGGGGCTGGCGATAGGCTCATTCGAAATCCTTTCGGATGTTACGGGCGGGGGAAAAGTATCGTCAAGCTAAGGCGAGTAGAAGCATGTCCGCAGGTACATGATTTCACGTCTTGTGCGCCGCATGCGACTGTACTTAAATCTTGTTGTGTTCGCTTCCGCGCTATGACAGCATTGAAGCGTTGCTTCCCCCAAAAGTGATTGTCGGGTCTGTGCGGGGAACCCTTCGCCAGGCACATGAATAGTGTAGCTATCAGCCAGGTGGTCATCCCGGGCGTCGTCTCGGCGCTCCTCTTCCTTGTATTCACGTACCTCCACGAACAGAGCAGACAGGCGTACTTTCGCGCCTGGCAGTTGGCTTGGGCGGCGTACTCGCTGCACTACGGGCTGGATGCGTTCTCGTTTTACAGCGCCGCCTCTCCGCTGACGTACTTCGTCAGCTCCCTCCTTCTGTTCGCAATGGCTCTGTGCATCTTTGTTTCCACACGTTTGATGCGCGGGTCGTACCGCTTCCGCTGGTTTGACGCGGCCGTTGGGGCGGTGGGAGTTGTTCTCTCCTACCTGTCATTACGCGGACACATGGTCGACGGTAGCTTCCAGCCGGATGCACAACCCACGCTGCGTCTGGGTTTGGCACTCGCGGCCATCCTTCTCTACTCGTCGGCAGTCTTCTACATCAATGGCCACAAGCGGGGATCTCTTGCCTTCCAGGTCCTTGGTTTGGCGCTGGCTCTGTGGGCGGCGCTGATGGGTATTGGACAACTCCACAACCAATGGGGCGAGAAGTTAGGGAGCGCCGGCAGTCTGTTTGGGCCCGTTCCGCAGATGCTGCTGGGCATCGCCATGGTCATGGTGCTGTTCGAGAACCAGCGCAACGCGGTGCAGGAGAACACGCTCGCTCTCTCCACGCTCGGAGTCGATCCGCGACGTCTACTCTCCGCCCAAGAGCTCATTCCAAGTATGCAGGCCGCCCTGGAGCGGCTGATGAGTGCGCTGCCGATGCGGCGTGCGGCCATTCACATCTCGGAGCGGTGGCGCGGACTTCTGCCGTCGGTGCAGCAGGGATTTTCCGGTGAATTCCTGGAAGCGCTGGAGAAGAACGGGGTTGGCGATTACATCTCGGATCTGGCCTATCGGCAAAGCGGGATCCTCACGGTTCATGATTTGTCTGAGATGACTGAGCCTTTGCCCGCAGGACCAATCGGCAGTTTTGCTGACTTCAAGAAGGCTTTAACGGCCGCAGATATCAATCACCTGACGGCTGTAAGCCTGCAAACCCGCCAACAGAACTTTGGCGTCATCCTGTTTCCTCATGCTGAGCGCAGGGCGTTTGGTTCTTCCGGTCCGCGGCTGATGGTAGGACTGGCGTTGCAGCTGGGTCTCACCCTCGAAAACTATGTCATCACCCACGATGCGCACCGGAGAACCAAGGAATCCGAATTGCTCACCCAGATCGGGCAGGCCATCAGCTCGCGCCTGGACCAGGACGAGGTCCTGCGCACCATCCAAACCGAGCTGGGACAGATTTTCGATACCAGCAACTTCTACATCGCGTTCCAGGAAGGCGACGAGATCCGCTTTGAACTCGAAGTAGTCGATAGTAGCGTCCTTGCCAAGCGATCGCGCAAGGCTGAGAACGCTTTCACCGAATATGTGATTCGTACGGGACAGCCCCTGCTGATTCGCTCGGACCTGGAGAAGACGCGATCGCGGCTGGGCATCACATACATCCCGGAGCAACCAGCCAAGTGCCTCATCACCGTGCCTGTTTTCCTGGGGAACAAGCCGACGGGTGTCATGGTGGCGATGAGCACGCAGAAAGAATACGTCTTCGAACAGCGCGATCTGGACGTGCTGACGACGGCGGCTGGGCAGGTCTCGGTCGCGGTCGAGAATGCGCGCCTCTTTGCCGAGGAGCAGCGCCGTTCCCGGCAACTGGCGTTCCTGAACAACATCTCCCGCACAGCTATCTCGAGCGACGATCCAGTCCACATGTTGGGACAGATCGTGGGAGAGATCCAAAAGAATTTCAGTTTCGATCACATCGGCATTGGCCTGCTCGACTACGGAACCAAAGAGATTGAGATCAAGGCCGAAGCCGGGGCGACGGCGCACGCCATGGGCAAGCGCATCCCCCTCGGAACGGGCATTCTTGGCCGCGTGGCGCGCACCGGCGAACGCGCCCTGGTGCAGAATGCGGTTCAGGGACAGCTCTCGGGAATCTTGCCCGAGTCGCGGGCCGTCTTGTGCATTCCGATCACTTATGGCGAAACACTGCTGGGAGTTCTGAACATCGAGAGCCGCAACGAAAGCGCGTTCTCGCCGCAGGATGTGCTGATCCTCAACACCCTCGCCGACTTGCTCGCGACTGCCCTGCATAACGCATTCGTCTTCCAGAAACTGCAGCAGCAGTCGATTACCGACGGCCTGACCGGAATCAAGACCCGCCGTTTCTTCTGGGAAGCGCTGTCGGCCGAGTGGAAGCGCGCTTCGCGCTCGGGACGCCCTTTCTCAGTGGTGCTCATCGATCTCGACAAGTTCAAAGAGGTCAACGACACCATGGGGCACTTCGAAGGCGATCTGGTGCTGGCGCGAGTAGGCCGCCTGCTGGAGCAAAAGTCGCGCCAATCGAACGTGGTGGCCCGCTATGGCGGCGACGAGTTCATCGTCCTCATGCCCGAAACTGGCCCGGATCAGGCGGCGGTTCTGGCCGAGCGCTTGCGGCAGTGGCTCGCCACCGATCCCATGTTGAGCGAGCACACCATTACAGGAAGCTTCGGCGTCGCCAGCTTTCCCACCCACGGCTTCTCCATCGAAGACATCATTCGTGTCGCGGATGCGGGCATGTACGTTTCCAAGCGCTCCGGCGGGAATCTGGTCTCGACTGCAGAAGAGTTTGCCGAGGGCCAGGATTTTGCCCGGCAGCGGCAACAGATCTCGGCGTACATCGAGGGCTTCCTGCAGCGGGAGCACCCCAGCCTCGAGCACCTGGAGGAGTTGACCTCTACGTTGCGTAAGTTATGCACCATCGACCAGGAATGCAATGTGCCGTTGCTCAAAGAGTCGATCGAAGTCTTGAGCCGCGCCGCCGAGTCGCGGGAGGTTCGCAGCGCCGGCCACGGCGATATGGTCGCCCGCTATTCCGAGATGGTCGCTCGCGCATTGCGTTTGCCCTCCGACCAGACGGCAGACCTTGTCTATGCCGCCCGCGTGCACGATGTCGGCAAGATTTTCGTGCCCGACCACGTCCTCAACAAACCGGGACCTCTCACCGACGAGGAATTTCTCCAGCTGAGAAGTCACGTGCACGTCGGCGCTGAACTGATTGGCACGATTCCTCACAGCGCAATGATGCGGCAGGCCATCGAGCACCATCACCAGCGCTTCGACGGAACCGGCTATCCGGACGGCTTGGTGGGCGAGCAAATCCCGCTCTGGGCGCGCATTATCGGCCTCACAGACGCCTACGCGAACATGATTGCGGAGCAGTCACTTTCCCCCGGCAGAACTCCGGACCAGGCACTGGATGAAATCGCCAAGATGAGCGGCACCCGCCTCGACGGCATGCTGGTACGGTTGCTGCTTCGCGAAATGAAGTCGGAACGAACGTCGCCATCGCCGAGTCTGGGAACATAGTGGCTTCTAGCTTCTAGCTCCGCCTCGCCGCCTCCTCCCGCATCTCACTTGCAACTGGAAACTAGAAACTGGAGACTAGAAACTGATCCCTCATGTCCATTCCACTCTCCCTCTCAGGCAAGGTCGCACTCATCACCGGTGGTTCCCGGGGTATCGGAGCGGCCACGGTTCGCATGTTCACGAATGCCGGTGCCAAGGTTGTGTTCAGCTATCGCAAAGCCCGCTCCGAGGCCGAAGCTCTAGTTAAGGACTGCGGCGCGGCGACGTGTCTTGCTATTGCCAGCAACCTGGATACTCCGCAGGCGGCGAAAGCGCTGGTCGCCGAAACGGTCAAACACTTTGGCAGGCTCGACATTCTGGTTGCGAACCACGGCGTGTGGCCGGTGGAAGACGTGCCCATCGAGCGCATGTCGGACGAGCAGTGGCGCTCCACACTCTCCGTCAATCTTGACGGTGTGTTTGGGCTGGTGAAACACGCGGTCGCGCAGATGAAGCAGCAACCGCGAAAAGGCTCCGCGGCGGGGCATATCGTGTTGATCAGCTCCACGAGCGGCCAGCGCGGCGAAGCTTTTCACTGCGACTATTCCGCCAGCAAGGGCGCCCTCATCAGCATGGTCAAAGGACTCTCAACGGAACTGGCGTCGGACGGCATTTACGTCAACAGCGTCGCTCCCGGCTGGGTTGACACCGATATGAGCCGAGGTGCCCTGGAAGATCCCAAGGGCGGAGAAGAAATCCGCCGTACCATCCCGCTCGGGCGCGTGGGTAAGCCGGAGGAGATTGCCGCCCCGGTGCTTTTCCTGTGCACCGAGCATGCCAGCTTCATCACCGGCGAGGTCTTCAACGTCAACGGCGGCGCGGTATTGGCCGGATAAGCGCCGTCAAAAAACTGCTCGTTGACGCCGGGCGCGGTGGTCCGTTTTTGCATCCAAGAAATTGAGGACATTCGCCGCTGCGAGCAGGAATTCCGCATCTGACGCTACAATCGGTTTGCACGCATCGACCCCTTTCGGTCTGAATGAAACGGCTCTCCCCTATTTTGCTATTCGCGGTTTTTGTCTGGGCCCAGGCTCGACCGGGCGCGGGCCAGGCAGGAGCAAGCCCTTCTCCAGCTTCTCCGCAGAATCCGCCCCCGTCCACGGAGTCGGTGCCCGCATTGCCCGTCGATCTGGAGAACGCCCGCAAGGCCAAGGCGCTGCTCGATCAGGCGATTCAAGCCCTCGGTGGACAGGCGTATCTCAATGTTCGCGACATGCAGATGGCCGGACGCACCTACAGCTTCCATCACGGCCGCCCCACCAGCAATGGAATTCAGTTCTGGCGCTTCATTCAGTATCCCGACAAGGATCGGATTGAGCTCACCAAGGAGCGCGACGTCGCCCAGGTTTACAACGGCGATAAGGGATACGAGATTACCTTCAAAGGCGCGCGCCCGATCGAGGAAAAAGATCTCGCGGACTACTTGCGCCGCCGCCGGTTCTCACTCGAGACCATGTTGCGCACATGGGTCAACAGCCCGGGCGTGGCGCTATTCTACGAAGGCAACGCAATCGCCGCCGAACACCCTGCACTGCAGGTGACTTTGATCAATTCCAAGAACGAAAGCGTAACTCTTTACCTCGACGCCGACACGCATCTTCCGATCAAGAAAACCTTCATCTGGCGCGATCCCGTCGACAAGCAACGCAACCTCGAAGAAGAAATCTACGACAACTACCGTCCCGTCCAGGGCATCATGACCCCTTACGATGTAGCCCGGTATTTTAATGGCGATATGTCCAACCAGCGCTTCCTGAATTCGGCGGCCTATAACCAGGGACTCGACGCGGCGATGTTCGATCCGAACTCGGGCTATAACCCCAACAAGCAGCCGGGGAAAAAGTAGACTTCCCGCGGTGTGGCCTCGAAAATTGGCATGAACTCCTTCCAGATGCGCGAGTTCCACCGCGCACTGGGGAACTGCTGACGAACTTGGTCCACCGACTCCGATCCACCACGGACTGTGGCTTTTTTACCACAGACAGGTTCCAGCCAACCCCTGTAATCTATTCGTTCACCAAGACATAGACGATTCGTTCTTGAGCCAGGAGCAGACAATCCGCTCTGTTGTGGAGTGCAAGGGGATTGGCCTGCACAGCGGCGCGCCCGTTCGCCTGCGCATTCTGCCGGCAGCGGCCGGAACCGGCATCGTGTTCCGCCGCACCGATCTCGATGGCTTTGAGATCGAGGCAGTCAGCCGCAACGTGGCCCGCGTCAGCTATGCCACCAGCTTGATGAAGCAAGGCGTGCTCATCTCCACTACCGAGCACATTCTGTCGGCGTTTATCGGCATGGGGATCGACAACGCGATTGTGGAGCTGGACAACCTGGAACTGCCAATTCTGGATGGCAGTGCGCGTCCGTTTGTAGAGATGATCGAGAATGCTGGGGTGCGCAAGCAGCGGCGCCCGCGGAAGTACTTGAAGATTCGCCGCGAGTTAGAGATGCGCGAAGGAAACAAGTTCATCGCCATCCATCCCTCCGATACTTATTCCGTTTCGTACTCCATCAATTTTCCACATCCGCTGATTGGCAAGGAACGCTTCGAACTGCAACTCTCCAACGGCAACTATCTTCGGCAGATTGCGGCGGCGCGCACTTTCGGCTCGCGCGAGGACGAGCGTGCCATGCGCAACATGGGCCTGATTCGCGGCGCCTCCCGCGAGAATTGCATCGTGTTGACCCGCGATGGAGTCGAGAATGGTCCGCTGCGGTTCCCCGACGAATTTGTGCGCCACAAAGTCCTCGACCTTGTGGGCGACCTGGCGCTACTCGGTAAGCAGATTCTGGGGAAGGTCTTCGCCGATCGCGCCGGTCACGCGATGCACACGGCGCTGGTCTCGCGCATTCTGCGCGACAAAACGATGTGGGAAGAAGTAACCGTCTCCGAACACGAGACCCCAATCCACTCCGAAGCGGGTGCGGAAGCTACTGCCGGCTCTTCGATCTGATCTTCTTTTCTGCTGGTGCCCCAATTTGAAATACGTAGACCGACTCAGAATCGCGGTGAGCTGCGTGGGGTTGGAACCAGTCGGCTCCTCCGAATGGACTGTGGCTGGCAAAGTCCGGAACAGGCGGCGCGTAACTACTCTCCGAAGTCTCTCGCATCCAAGGCGGGTTGTATTGGACTCGCCGCCCCGCCTCGGACCAGCAACATGCTAGATGTCCGGTCGCCGTTTGCCATAACAATCTCATTGCAACTAGCCTCCGACGTTCTACACCAGGTACCACAGCAGCTTTCATCGTAGGATGCGGCAAACCACTATGCAATTCTTTTCTTGTAAGGTCAACGCCTGCTCGGTTTCGGCAGGCTGATCGATAGTGAACTCATAGTGTGGCATTAGCACTTTTCCGATGTTACTTCTGATCTTGCGCAGGCGCGCGCGTTGGGCACAGTCCTGGGCTAGTCCGCAGGCTCACACGGTGGGTCACCGTAATTCAGACAACTGTCCCGCCTTTGTTGCAGCAGTTTTTCCAGTTCCGTGCGAGTCTGGTGGATCACGGCCGCGGCGAACCGGCGAGCGGATTCCTGCCGCTCGGCGGACAACTCTTTCACTCGCATGTTCAGCAGCGGAATATCTTCCTCAAACCAACGCAGACTTTTCTGCACTTGGGAAATTCGAAAATCGTCTGAAAGCATGGTGGTACGTCCCCCGTAAACTCCCAGAGTGCCGACACTCGTTGGGCGCGACAAGTCTCAAGCTGAATACCTGTTGGAAGTGCCTTTTAGGAAGGGAGTTCTTACTGTGTGGATTCAGGCTCTGAGGCGGCGATCCGTTCTTTGGCTCTGGGAAACTCCTTTTCCATTCGCTCATCGAGCCATCGTTCCAGCGTTTCCTGCGAACTTTTAGGAACATTCTGAAAGCGGAAGCCGACGCGCCCTTTGATGTCGGCCCAGGCGACTTCCGCCTCGAAGTTCATGGTGAGATTGGTTTCCGGCAGCGTAAACTTCAATTGCGGAGCCACTCCCTTGGGAAGAGCCTCGCGCAGTTGCAGGGCAATTCCGCCTTCGCTGATGTTGGTGCCGGCTGCTTTCAGTTCCTTGTCGCCGAGAAGTACGTGCACGGCCATCCTCACCGGCTGGCGGAAGTAGCGGCGGCGCTCCTTGACCATGAAATTCAGGGCAGCGTGGAAACACCGGGACGCGTTCAGCGGGCTGATCGGCTTCTGCAGCACAAAGTTCGCGCCCATTCCAAAAGCATCTTGCGTGGTCGTCTTCTTTCCGTTGAGTACGGCGAACGTAACTGAGCTCTTGTTGCTTGGCGTACTGCGCAGACCTTGCAGTACCTCCAGACCACCCTTCAGATCGTCGCAGTCGACGATGACGGCGTCGAACTTTTCGGAGACCAGTATGTCGGCAGCCGCCTTGGCTTCCTGACAGATTTCAACGTCAATAGCGAGCTTCTCTAACGTGGGACGCAGAACGCGCATCAAATCCGTATCCCGGCTCAGCAGCAGAGACTCTAACGTCATGCTGCAATTCTAGGACTCGGGCCGGAGTCACGAAAGTAACAAAGGTAATGGAACGACATTGACCTGATGGACGTGAAATTGTGCGGCGGATGAGACTTGTCTCAATTTCCTGCTACTCACTTAGCGTGAGCATTGCAGTCGGCAAGCTTGAAGAGTAAAACTGTGCCCTACTCCGTGCGCAATCTAGCGTATCTTTCTCTGGGATCGAATATCGGTGATCGTGAGAGTCACCTTGTGAACGCCATCGCTCGCCTGCAGGCATGCGGAACCATCGTTAGGGTTTCCTCTTTCTATGAGACCGAGCCGGTTGAGGTTACCGAGCAAGCCTGGTTCTTGAATTGCGCCGTGGCAATGGAAACGGAGCAAACCCCGAGCCAACTGATGGCAGCAGCTCTCAAGATCGAGCGCGAGATGGGCCGGCATCGCGCTCAGAAAAAGGGTCCGCGGACGATCGACATCGACATCCTCCTGTTCGGCAAGACGGTATTGAACTCGCCGGAGTTAACGATTCCGCATCCCGCCATGCACCAGCGCAGGTTCGTTCTCGAGTCCCTGGCAGAGATTGCACCAGAAGCACGACATCCAGCCTTACAGAAGACAATACGCGACCTGCGGGACGCGCTTCCGCCTGGTCAGGGAGTTCGGAGGATCAACAACGCGCCACGGATTCGCACGGATTAGCACCGATCAGTAGCCATTCTTATTGGGATAATCGATCCGTGAAAATCCGCGAAAATCCGTTGCCGACTTTCGCACGTTACGGCACGATTATGCGGCTCTCCGCCGATGCGCTGACGACGCCTGATTGCTTCTCCAGAAATTGCGCGAAGAGGAACTCCACAAACGCGCGTGACCTCGGCCGGCCGGAGGTTCGTCCATAGGCAAGCCGCACCAGAAATACCAGAGCCTTCAGCACATCCGAATCCCGCAGGCTGGAATAGCCCCTGTGCTTCTGCTCGGCTTCGCGGTACTCCTTGAGCATGCTTTCTACTTCGGCAGCGATCCGCTGCTGTGCCGAACTGGTCAGCGGCTGCTCATAGTGCAGCCCGGAAGTCACCAGCCTCTCATAGCTCGTACATAAAGCTGACAAAGCACTGATCAGGTCACGGTCATTCAAGCTGTGATCCGCGTGCGCGGCCTTGGCCAGTGCGTAGCTGAGTCCCATGAGCAGATGTTCGCGCTCATACATGAACTGTTCCGGAACCTCCACCTGCAGAAATAACGCCTCAGGGTCGATCTGGTCCGCGGGACGCGGCTTCTCATGCTCCCGCGCCTGCTGTAGGTAGGGACAATCGCTGGGACAGTCAAGCGTCACTTCACGCTGTTCGCCGCAACACTGCGGACAGATACGCCCGTGGACGGCGGGACAAAAGCGCTTCTCCTTGCGTACCTCGCAGATAGCGCAGCTCAACTCGTTCCCCCTCAGAGCATTATGGCATCCCCACAAGCAAGTTCACCACGGAGGCACGGAGACGCGGAGAAATGCCTGCTTGTTTCTCTCAAGAGCTGCGCCGGTTCGCCTTTCTTTGCGACGCCGTGCTCGGTGATGAACCGTCCCGTCTCGGCTGTGAGGCATAAAATGGCCCGTTTTGGCACCCCTGCTTGTGCCCAACCGCATAAAGAGGCCCTGAACGGCAGATGATATTCCTGTAACCCGCATAAAACATGGTGTTTTCCACAGCCCCTTTGGTATAAGATGCGCCCATCGGACTTAAATCAAAGTTTTTCTCAGGAGGAAGTGTATGGCATCTGGTTTGACCAAGACTCAACTCGTCCGTCTACTGGCCGAGAAGAATGAACTCAACAACAAGCAGGCTGCGGCGTTTCTGGAGCATCTGGCTGACACCGCGATCAAAGAAACCAAGAAGAACGGCGTGTTCGTTGTGCCCGGCCTCGGCCGCCTGGTGAAGGCGCACCGCAAAGCCCGCGTGGGACGCAATCCGCAGACCGGCGAGCCCATCCAGATCAAGGCCAAGACCGTCGTAAAGTTCCGCGTCGCCAAGGCCGCCAAGGACGCGATCGCTCCCAAGAAGTAGTTCCCGCATTCGAGATAAACTCTGAAGGCCGGCTCTGTGCCGGCCTTTAATTTTTGTAGCCCGCCGTCTCGACGGCTGTCCGGCGGGCCTCGTGCTCGCCGTGCCGGGCGCGAGAAACGTCTAGCGGAGGTTTCGCGAGTGCATTCGTGAAAGGTTAGGCACGATGCTGAACTGGATCGTAATCGGAATCGGCGACATCACAACCAGACGCGTCATCCCCGCGATCGAAGCGGAAGCCCGAAGCCGCTTGTACGGCGTGGTCACACGCGACCCGGCAAAAGCGGCTGGTCTGGATACGCAAGTGTGGACCACGTTGGACGAAGCGCTGGCAGACCCGGCTGCACAAGTCGTCTACGTCGCAACTCCCGTGTTCCTGCACGCGCCACAAACGATCCTGTGTTTAACGGCCGGCAAGCATGTGTTGTGCGAGAAACCAATGGCCATGAACGAGGCGGAAGCCCGTACTATGCTTCGCGCAGCTGAGGAGAGCGGCAAGCTCTTGGGTGTAGCTTACTATCGGCGTGCGTATCCCAAGGTGCAACGCGCGAGACAACTATTGGAAGCCAGCACCATCGGCAAGCCAGTTCTCGCCGAGCTCACTTGTCATGGCTGGTTCGATGGACAAGGCAACCGGAGTTGGCTGGTCGATCCCGCAAAGGCGGGAGGCGGCCCCCTCCACGACATCGCTTCGCACCGCATCGACGTGCTGAACTATCTCTTCGGCCGCCCGGTGCGAGCCACCGGCTATCTCTCCAACGTCGTCCACAAATATCCCGTCGAAGACAATGCCACCATCATGATCGATTACGAACGTGGCCTCCGCGGCATCGTGGACGTTCGCTGGCACTCCAAGGTGAGTCGGGACGAATGCCGCATCCGCGGGACTGACGGAGAGATGGAACTCACTCCCCTAAACGGGCCGGAACTGGTCTATCCCGCAGGCCGCGAGAGTTTGCCCCCGCATGCCAACCTGCATTATCCGATTATCGAAAACTTCGTCGACGCCGTACTCGGTAAGACTCCCATGCTTGCCAGCGGCGCTTCTTCCATCTGGACAGACTGGATCACGGAGCAGGTGCTACGGCACAAGTCCCAGCACCGATAAGCCTGACTCCGCGTTCTCTGCGGCAGTTCTCAGCGACCTCTGCGAGAGTGGTTTTGACGCTATCTCACTTCCCGTACTCGTTCCTCACCACCTCGCCGCCCTTCATCACAAACTTCACTTTCTCCAGCGTAGTCACATCCTTCAGGGGATCGCCATCGACCGCGATGATGTCGGCCCACGCCCCCGGCTCGAGGCTTCCGACCTTGCCCGACCATCCCAGCAGATCAGCCGCATTCACGGTCGCAGCCTGAATCGCCTGCAGCGGCGTAAGCCCCAGCTCCACCATGACTCCGAACTCGTGCGCATTCAGGCCATGCGGATAGACTGCTGCGTCGGTGCCAAAGGCAACTTTCACCCCGCTGGCGAACGCGTGCGCGATATTCTTCCGCGCCGCCGGAATCACGTCGCGCGCCTTGGCCAGCAGGGGTGCAGGCATATGGGTTTGTTCCGCATTATCGAACATCCAGTCCCCGAGATAGAGAGTTGGGACCAGATAAGTTCCATGCTCCTTCATGGCAGCGATTCCCGCATCGTCAATATAGGAGCCGTGTTCGATGGAATCGACTCCCGCCTCGGCGGCCCAGCGAATTCCTTCCGCACCATGGGCATGAGCAGCAACTTTTCTGCCGAGCCGGTGGGCATCGGCGACGATGGCCTTCATCTCTTCGAGCGTGTACTGCGAATGCTGTGGGTTATCGCCCAGCGACAACACGCCTCCCGTCGCACACACTTTGATCAGATCCGAACCGTACTTGATGTTCTCGCGGACCTTGTGCTGCACACCTGCCACTCCATCCGCGACGCCGTCTCCGGTGGCGTGGTATTCCGCAGGCAGCATGTTGTTGTCGCAGTGGCCGCCGGTGATGCTCAGCGCCGGTCCGCTCACCAGCATCCTCGGCCCGGGGACATCACCCGCGTTAACCGCGTCGCGCAACGCGATGTCACTGTAACCGCCGGCGCCAACGTTGCGGATCGTAGTGAATCCTGCCAGCAGCGTAAGCCGCGCGTTCTTGGCCCCGGTAAGAGTCTGCCGCGGAACGGAAATAGCGAGGCGCTCGTAACCAAACTTCGGATCCATCGTCAGGTGGGTGTGGGAGTCAATGAGCCCCGGCAAAATCGTCGCATTAGGAAGATCAATTCCGCTCGTGTTCGGCGCAGTTTTAGTTTCTGCCGTTGCACTCATGCTAACGATCTTCCCGTCTTCGATGACCAGCGTCTGGTTTGGCAGCAATTTGCCGGTCTTCACATCGAGAACGCGGCCGGCGCGCACCACAACCTGTTTAGGACTTTGCTGAGCGACTAGCTGAACTCCCAGCAATCCCAGCAGGGTCAGAGCGAGCACGACTGATCGTCGAAGATGTCTCACGAGCCTCCCCTTGTAGTTTCTATTGAAAGTGGCGGGCATGCTCTTCGGCTACCTCACCCGGGCCGGCGACCGTCCAGGCCCCACACTTGCCCGGCATCAGCAGCGTAGAAAATGATCAGCAGCAACAGTAGCGGCAGAGTATCGAGCCGGGCCCCGAAATAATGCCATAGGGGAACGCCGTGGCCGGGTTCCCACCAGGCGGCGAGGGTCAGGTTAAGTAGAAACAGAATGCCAACCACAGAAGCAGGACGAACCCAAAATCCCAGCAGCAGGCAAATTCCAACAAACATCTCCACCACACCGACGAGATAGCCGAAGAAGACGGCATGAGGCAAGACCACACCCGACAGCACCGGCCGGTAAAAATCCACGGCGCTTTTTGCGATGTAGTCTTGCAGATAGGTTTGGAAGCCCCCGTGCGCAAACCCCGGCCCAATCAGCTTGTACTCGCCGAACAGCAGAAAAAACACCGAGGTGACGATGCGCACCAGGGCAATCGTCCGAAGCAGCGCGGGAGAGTTCGCGGGCGGAGGTGGGGAAAACAGGGAGAGCGGACTTATGGCCTATCCTCCCGGACCGTCGTTGGAGACGTATTGCTCAAGTGACTCCAGTTCCCGGCTCAAATCGTCGACGCGCCACTCCAGCAGATTGCGGATGGAAAGAATCCCCAGCAGCTTGCCGTTGTCGTCGGCGACCGGCAGGTGGCGGAAATGGCGCTCCAGCATGGTGGTGAGCGCCTCGCCGGGGCCGGTGCCGCGCGTAGCCATCTCGACCGGAGTGGTCATGAGTTCGCGCACCGGCATGGTCTTCGGGTCAGCGCCACTCAGCGACATCTTGCGCAGTACGTCGCGCTCCGTAAATATGCCCGCCACGCGAAAGTCGCTATCGACCACCGCCACGGCGCCTACATGGTGGTCCAGCATCTTGTGAATGGCATCGGCCACGCTGGCTTCGAGCGGAACCGCGGCAATCTCCCGGTCACAAAGTTCCAGCACGCTCATAAGCACCTCCCTGAGGTTCGAAACCGAACTGACCCGGCGCCCGTAAGAGACACGAGACGGATTGACGCATTATGCTTCTGGCGAAGCGGATGTCAAGTGAATTTGCAGGACAATATTGCGAGTCCCACCTGGTTGGCTGGCCAGCGCCTCCCGATACAGGAATCACCTGATGTCGCCGCGGAAGACTTTCCCATCCTTCATCACAAATTGCACGCTCTGCAGCGTCTTGATGTCGCGTAGCGGATCACCGCTTACTGCGATTATGTCGGCGAAAGCACCGGGAGCGACCACCCCGATCTTCCCTTCCATATCCAGCATTACAGCCGCACGTGAAGTTGCGCTCTGGATCGCGTCCATCGGCGTCATACCGAATTCGACCATGCGGAGGAATTCCTGGGCGATGGGTTCGGTCCAGGGAATCCCCCCCATGTCGGTTCCGAAAGCGATCTTCACTCCTGCCTTCAACGCCTTTTTGAACGACGGCTCATGCACTGAGGCCCTCAGACGATCACGTTGCCCGCCGGGCGTGTCGGCCGGAGCCCAGTCCTTGTAGTAGGGACTGATCGTGGGCACGTACCACGTCCCTTGCTTCAGCATCTGAGGAATCGCGGCATCGTCAAGGTCGAGACCGTGCTCGATCGAGTCGCACCCGCCGTCCAGCGCCCGATGCAGCCCGATGCCGCTATAAGCATGGCAGGCCACTTTCTTTCCCCAGCCATGGGTCTCGTCGACAATCGCCTTCAGCTCTTCGACCGTGAGCGTGGGCTGCGACACCAGTTCTCCGTTCTTACCCACCCAGGAACGATGGGTCATGTAGACCTTGATCCAGTCCGCACCGTGGTCGAGTTGTTCCCGCGCCGCCTTTCGGGCCTCGACGGGACCGTCCACGATCTGTGCGCCCTTCGGCATGTCCAACTCGGGAGCATAGCCTTCCAGCATGTAACCGCCCGTGGTCGAGATGGCTCGCGTCGAGACAAATAGCCGCGGACCGGGAATGTAGCCTTTCTCGATGGCTTCCTTGATTCCCACGTCGCCATAACCCGCGCCTTCGGTCTCGACGTCGCGCAGCGTGGTAAAGCCCTGCTCCAGCGCTCGCCGCGCCGCGACCGTTGCCCTCGCGGCCCGCAACGCCAAAGGCGCGTTGAGAATGTTGGCGTCGTATCCGCCCTGCGCCGGGTCCTCTCCCTGCAGGAAAATGTGCGTGTGCGAATCGATGAGGCCCGGCAGAACCGTGGCCTTGGACAAGTCAATGACGGTCGCACCCGCCGGAGTCTTCGCGCTCGCAGCGTCGGACACGCTTTCAATGTGGTTGCCGCGAATGACGATGACCTGATCGCGGCGCGGCGTGCTTGCCTTTCCATCGATCAGAGTGCCGGCACGAATCACGATAATCTGCGGTGTCGACGCACTGGGCTCCTGCGCGGCTGCGTTCGCGGTTAGTACAACACATAAGATCCAGAGTAAGTGCTTCACGCGATCTCTCCCGAGCCGTCCACCGGAAATTGACCGGACGACCCATCGAATATTCACAAGATGATTTGGCGGGAAGGATTCTATACCCTTATTCCACAACTGGACGAGTCTGCACATACGCGAGACTTAACGCTCCGGCAGTACCGCGTCCGCTTCAATCTCCACCAGAATTTCCGGCGAGATCAGCGCGCTCACCTGCAACATCGAAGTCGCGGGACGAATGTCGCAAAATACTTCGCCGTGCGCCTTCCCAATCTTTTCCCACTCTGCAATGTTCGTGACATACATACGGGTGCGCACTACGTCCTTCATGCTGGCGCCGGCCTTCTTCAGCGCAGTCTCAATGTTCTTCAAGATCTGGACGGCCTGCGCATAGGCGTCTCCCACACCCACGATCTTTCCGTCCGGCCCAAACGCGGTTGTGCCCGAAACGTAAACATGGGAGCCCATCGTCACCGCCCGAGAGTAACCAACGATTGGCTCCCAGACTGCGCCACTTGAAATGTTCTGCCGTGCCATTCGACCTCCTCGATGTAAGTTCATGTTACAGCGGAGCAAGTAGTTCGGACATGAAGGACCCTTGAAGTCGCAAGACGGGGCCGCCGAGATCACGAAAGCGAGCGCTGTAGAGCGCTGAAGAGGCTCAATTGGCAGCCAATCCATCACAGTGCCAACACAATGTGCGCTACAACTCACGCCTGGACACGCCTCGTCTAATGATCAGCAATATGAATCGCAAGGATAAACAAAAGTCACTTGCAATCCGCAGAGACCTGAGGTATCTGTCACGCAAGTACTAGAAACGCCGTGCTGGACTGGGCGCTCGGAGGACTGAACAGAATGATTCCGGAATCGCATGCACTGCAGGAACTCTTTCAGGGTTTGGTCGGACGCCATTACGGGGAAGAGATCGGCATTCGCGATCCGCAGATTGTCGCCTACGTTTCGCACCTGCTCGCGGAATTCTGTGATGCCGATCAGTTGTACAAAATTCACAATGCCACCGATCGCCCGCTGGCCGACGTCGGAGAAATGCTGCTGGAATCAGATCCAGTCTACGGCCCTGCGCCCTCGTTCGATCGCGAGCGCCAGGTACGCAAGCATATCGGGGACTATGCTCTCTTCTTCACCGGAATGTTTCCCGAAAGCATCAACCAGTTTCGTCTGCGGAACCAGCGCCTGGAAAACTTTGTCGACTGGATGAAGGCCGGCAAGGAAAGCTATTACATCGTCTCCAAGTTTGAGCACTTCGAGTATGCCAAGGTCGCGCCGCTGTTCGCCATGCTCTCGAAAAACTTCGAAGGCTGCGTCTACGGGCTGAACATGGTCAAGAACGACCTGCAGGAAATGCAGCACCCGATCGTCCGTCGCAACGACGATCTGATCATGTAGGCGAACTATCCCCGCACGTCCGCGCCAGTACCCATGCGGTAGAAACTCAGAGCAGCGTCCCCCTGCACCAGCTTGCGAAATCTCCGCAGCGGGCCAAACTCCTCTCCGGGATCGAACTTCTTCTCATGCTCGGCAATCACCACCGACATCGCCCATACCAGGGACGAATCCACCAGCGCCCGCATCGCGTCGCCGTAAGCATTCGTCAGGTGATATGGAGGATCGAGAAAAACCACGTCGGCCGCCACGTGTTCCCGCTCCATGCGCCAGAACGCCCGCGGCAAGTCGTCTTGCAGTACTTTGACGCCGCTGGTGAGTTCCAGGCTGTGCAGATTCTTTTGGATCAATTCGGCCGCCGCGGTGGCAGAGTCTACGAAATAGACTTGTTTCGCGCCGCGACTCAGGGCCTCGATCCCTACGGCGCCGGTCCCGGCGAACAGATCGATCCAAACGCTGCCCTCGAGCGCCGCCGGATTGCCGGCGGTCAGAACATTGAACAGCGTTTCCCGCAGTCGGTCCGATGTCGGACGAATATTCATCCCGCGCACCGAGTGCAGGGGACGGCTGCGATATTTTCCCGCGATCACTCGCATGACTGTGTACCTCTGATTGCGGCCGTCACTCTGGTCCCCCATGTAAAATAACTGGATCGGAAGGTTTATGAGAAGCTGGTCCATCCAGGTGGGACGACTTTGGGGGGTCGAGGTGCGCATTCACCTCACGTTCTTCCTTCTTCCCCTGTTCGTTTTTTGGACGGAGTACAACGCGCACGGATCGGCCAACGGAGCGCGCGATCTCGCGCTGGTGGGCATCATACTGGCTTGCGTGGGCGCCCATGAATGCGCGCATATGCTGGCCGCCCGGCGCTACGGCATGACTCCAAAGGCCGTAATTCTTCTGCCCCTGAGCGGCGTGACCCTGTTTGAAGAATCCCGCGCTGAAAAAGCCTCTTCGAACACTTTGTGGAAACGAGAGGTCCAGCTTGCATTGGTTGGTCCCGTCGTCAACCTTACTCTAGCAGCTCTTGCCGCGGGAGTTGTGCGTGCGGTTGCCCCCGGAATCAGCCTCTGGTCGTCGCCCTTCCTTCAAGTCGGCAATCTGCCTCGCAGCTTGGTATGGGCCAATCTCTATCTGGCCGGCTTGAATCTCCTGCCCGCCTATCCTCTCGACGGCGGACGTGTCCTGCGCGCGGTATTCTCCCGTACCCTCGACTCCGCTGACGCCACCCGCCGCGCCGTGTCGATTAGTCATGCCCTTGCGATGGTAGTCATGGTTGCAGGCCTGTTCAGCAATGCCTGGCTGACCATGATCGGCATCGTGATTTTCTCCGCTGCCCAGCTCGAGGAACGCGCCATTGTCTTCCAGTCCGTTCTCGACAATGTGCGCCTCGAAGAAGTGATGCTCACCGATTTCGCCACGCTCTCGCCCGCCGACACACTGGAGGATGCGCTGGAAAAAGCCGTCCACTCCCTGCAGGACGATTTCCCCGTTGTGCGCGGCAGCGACATGGTGGGTGTGATTTCGAAGCAGCGCATCCTCGACACGCTGCGGGCGGAAGGCAACGGGTACGTCCAGGCGGTCATGAACAAGATTTTTGAAGTCTCGGTGAGGCAGGAGTCCTTGGGCTCCGCCTTCCGCAAACTCACCTCGCGCAACTCCAGCATGATCTCCGTGGTCGAGGACCAGCGCCTGGTCGGCATCGTCACCCTGCAAAACCTGATGCATTCCATGGCGCTGCTGGCCGAAAGCCGCAAACTCCGCCGCGATAACACGGAGTCCTGAGAATCTCCTCTTACCGTCGACAAACTTGTTCTTGGGTGGCGCAGCGTTTTCACCGCTGCGATCAGGTCCTTCCTTTCCCTCATGGCTTTAGCCCCAGAGGTTACCTGGACGGAATTTCTCAGCAGACTGTTTAGCTATTGAGGGATAGCCGTCTATGCCCGCCGAAACCGGCGCTTGAACTCTTGTCTCCGTGCTCGGCGGTTAGAAAACGCCTTCAGAACAGCTCCACCGCCTTCGCCACCTCCACCGCCGGAACCCTGCACAACTCACGCAGCACGTCGTCCGGCACCCGCCCATCCACGTGGACGACGGCAATTGCCTCGCGCGGTTTGCCATTCTCGCCATTCCCCGCGCGTCGCCCGAGAGAAAAATCCGCAATGTTGATCTTGTGATCGCCCAGAATCGTGCCCATCTTGCCAATCACGCCGGGCACGTCCCGGTTGCGCACGTAGATAAGATTGCGCTCCAGCGGCGCTTCAATGTCGATGCCATCGATCTGCAGCAACCGCGGAGCGCTCTTCCGCAACACCGCCCCCTTTACCAGATGCTCTTCCTTCGAGCTCTTGAACAGGACCGAGATCACGCTACCCGCACCTCCGGTGGAGGCTTTCGCCTTGTGCGATTCGTGCACCCGCAACCCCCGCGTGTCCGCGATGGATGCCGCATTCACCAGGTTCGCCTTCTCCTCCAGCGCCTGATTGAGCACACCCTTGATCGCGGCATTGCGGATCAACTCAGTCTTCCACTCCGCGATGTGGCCGCTGTAACGCAGCGAGATTTCTTCCATCGTCCCCTCGGAAATCTGCGCCAGGAATGCTCCCATGCGTTCGGCCAACACAATGTAAGGTTGCATCGCCGCATATTCTTCGGCCGACACCGAAGGCACATTCACCGCATTCTGAATCACGCCATGTTTCAGATATTCCTTAACCTGCTGCGCGATTTGCACTCCCACAGCATCCTGCGCCTCGCGCGTGGATCCCCCGGTGTGTGGCGTGAGTACTACATTCCCCAAGGCCAGCAGCGGCGAATTTTTTGGCGGCTCTTCGGCAAAAACATCAATGGCAGCGGAAGCGACTTGCCCCTGCTTCAGCGCCTCCGCCAAATCCGCTTCGTTCACCAGTTCTCCGCGCGCGCAGTTCACCAGCCGCACGCCCTTCTTCATCTTCGCTATCGATGCCGCATTGATCATTCCCGCAGTCTGAGGAGTCAGGCCGACATGCAACGTGATGTAGTCCGCAGCCGCATAGAGTTCGTCCAGGCTGGACATACGGATGCCCTGCTCCTTGGCCACCGAGAGCGACACAAACGGATCATGCGCCACGATTTCCATGGCAAAGGCCCGCGCCCTCCGCGCCACTTCCATCCCGATGCGTCCCAGCCCGACAATTCCCAGGACTTTCGCCCGCAGCTCCGTTCCCTGGAGAGATTTTTTCTCCCACTTCCCGGCATGCATGAGCACGTCCGCACGGCAAAGCTGCCGAGCCATAGCCAGCATCATGCCCAGCGTCTGCTCGGCGACCGCCACCGCGTTCGCCCCCGGCGTGTTCATGACGGCGATGCCCTTATGTGTGGCAGCATCGAGGTCGATGTTGTCCACGCCAACACCGGCTCGCCCGATTACACGCAGTTTCTTGGCGTGTTGCAGAAGCGCAGCGTCCGCCTGCACCGCCGAGCGCACAATCAATGCATCAGCGGACTCGAGATGCTCCGTAAGCTTGCCGTCCAGCTGATCAGCCGTAACCACCGTCCAACCGGGCTCCTTCAGTTGTTCCACGGCTGCGTTTGAGATCTTTTCTGCGACGACGATTTTCACCGATGAGTTCATCCTTCGACCTTTAATGATCCACGAGATATTACGGGAGACAAGACGTTGACAGGAAAATGACACTCTACTGACATGTCAGACTCTGCCGCTTCCTAGACTGTTCTCTATCGGGGCCCCCGCCCCTTGGGAGAACAATATGAAATCCGCTCAGATGCTACTCTTGGTCGCGCTCCTTGCCATTGGCATGGGCTGCGGCTACTCCAAACCCGCCACCACGCCACCGGCGCCCGGCACAACTCCCCACGTCACTCAGCTCAATCCGTCCAGCGCCACCTCGGGCGGCGCCGCGTTCGCGCTTGAAGTCGATGGCACGAGCTTTGCTGGCGACGCTTTCGTAAATTTCAACGGCAAACAGACGCCCACCTCGGTGACCGCGACCAAGATCATGGTCAACATCCCAGCCCCGGCCATCATGAATTCCGGAACCGTGGCAGTTACGGTGACCAATCCCGGTAAGCCCGGCGGGGTATACGGTGGCGGCACCTCGGATGCCACCTCGACGCCGATGAACTTCACCATCAACTAGAGCCGAGGACTGCCTCCAGCGCAGTCCTTAAAGCTCCCACCAATTGTCGCTTGTCAGCCAGGCTGCGTGCGTAAACCTCCTGCGCCGCGCGCACCGCCGCACCATATTCGACAGGTCTGGCGGTGGTCCGGGCCAGAACATGTTCCAGTGCCGCCAGGATGCCGATCGTGTCCAGGTAGTCGTAGTAGCCGATGTGCGCGATGCGAAAAAGATTCCCCTTCATCTCGCCCTGCCCATTCGCCACGACCGCGTCGAAAACTTCGCGGAATTCTTTAACGATCTTGCCCGAATCGACTCCCTCCGGCGAACAGATCGCGGTCAACGCCGCCGCCGGCGAAGACGCGTAAAGCTTCAACCCAAGAGCCTTCGCCCCCGCCCGCGTCATCTCGGCGCACAGTTCCGCATTATTGACCAGAGTCTCGCGCCCGAGCGCCAGATTTCCATTGCCCATTCCACGAATGAATTCCAGCGCCGCGTCCAAAGCCGCAAATAGAGAAGTCGCCGGGGTGTAGGCGGTCTCACCTTTGGCCGCCGACTTCCGCTCCTTGCGCAAGTCGAAATAGTAGCGTGGGGATTTAGTGCTCTCCATACGCGTCCACGCCCGCTCACTCACGGCGCAATAGGCGAGGCCGGGAGGCATCATCAGCGCCTTCTGCGACCCCCCGATAATCAAGTCCACGCCCCAGCCATCGGCGTCGAGATGAGTCGTCCCCAGCCCTGTAATCGCATCCACTACAAGCAAAGTATGGTCATCCGCGGCGCGGACAATTTTAGCGATGCCCTGCACATCATGCCGCGCACCAGTCGAACTTTCCGTCGCCTGCACGAACACTGCCCGCACGTCAGGCGTGAGCCGCGCGCGAATGTCGCCCAAGGAAAATGTCTCGCCATAGGGAACGCTCAGCACGTCGACGTTGCAGTCGAAAGCCTTGGCCAGCCCCGTCCAGCGCTCGCCGAACTTCCCCGCCGTCAGCACCAGCACCTTGTCGCCTGGGGAAGTCAGGTTGGAGACCGAAGCCTCCATCACGCCCGTACCCGAACACGCGAGCACCAGCACATCATTCTGCGTGCCGACGAACTCCTTCATGTCGGAAAGCACGCGCTGAAACAGCGCGCGGAAGTCGGCGGTGCGGTGATGCGCCGTGAACGAAGCCATGGCCGTCTGCGCCGCCGGCAACAGCGGCGTCGGCCCGGGAGTAAAAAGACGATTCTTGCGCAACATACCGGTAATGTCCTGAGATTAAGGAGAATTGTGCTCCTCAGTAGTTTATCGGATGCCGGCGGGTTCTGACACACGTCTTGTGATCGCAGCTTCTGGCGACTCCTTTCGTGCTCCGGAGCGTGCCCTGAGCAGAGCCGAAGGGTGTCCTTGGTGGTAGTCCGGGATCTTCGAAACCACGAACGACAAGAAGGGCGCACGAAGGAGACCCGTACGGTGGTAGGGAAGCTAGCTACGCCCGGATTTCACTGCGAGAATTTCCGGTTTCGCAATGTCCGGAGGTTTGGAAAACAGATCTTTCGCTTTTGCAAAAAGCCCTTTGGCGATGTCACCATTGAGGCGAGCGTTGCGGCTACTCTCGTCGGCAAAAGCATCAAAGATGCCGTATGTGGTCGGACCCATCTTGATGGCGTACCAACTGAGAGTACCCGATTCGCGCTCGGCGAGCGGCTGCGCCGATTTCAAAGGGTCTTCGACTTCCTTTTCCTTGCCCGGTTTCGCTTCCAGTTGCGCCCAGACAGCTAGTCTGCTCACGGCATTTTCCTCCTCCGTATGAGATGCCCGAAACGCTCGCGAGGTGACAACTCAGAATTCCAATCGTTCGAGACCCGTCCGCGCGAAATCACTCCGCTATAATTGCCGCATCATGAGCCTCGTCGATCAGATCCAGAAAGACATCACCAGCGCCATGAAGGCAAAGGACGAAGCCCGTCTCTCCACCCTGCGCATGGTCAAGAGTGCGTTGCACCTTCGCCAGGTCGAGAAGATGGCGCCACTCGACGACAAAGAATCCCAGGCCGTGCTCACCACACTGATCAAGCAGCGCAAGGAGTCCGTCGAGCAATTCACCAAGGGCGGACGCCAGGAGATGGCCGACAAAGAAGCCGCTGAAATCGTCCTGATCGAAACCTACCTACCCAAAGCCGCCGGCGAAGCCGAAATCGTCGCCGGAGTAAAAGCCGTGATTGCCGAAATGGACTCCCCCACTATGAAAGACATGGGCACGGTGATGAAGAACGCCATGGCGAGGTTCAACGCCGCCGGCATGCGCGTGGACGGGAAGTTGGTCAGTGAGGCGGTGAAGCGAGAGCTGGGTACAAAACCATAAGGCGACGTTGGATACGGATCGGCAACCCAGTCAAACATCGTCATTAGAAGACTTTCTTCGCTATGGGGCGGGCAGCTAGTAACCTTCCTATGCCGAAACGAGTGCATCACGACCTCCGCTCCCGATATGTCATATCGCAAACGGTACTCACGCCAGCGTATCCGCCACTGCCCTCCGTCGGACGGAAGACCAACAAGCTTCTTAATTGGATACTGCCCGCCTCGGTTGTGTGGGTCTTCGGCGAGGATGGCCACCAACTCCTCCAGCGCCTCGACTAAAGCGGAATTGCCCTTCGCGGTCTTCCGAAACTCCGCTCGAACGAAGGCGTCGACAGGACTAGGAATCGCGCCGCCATACCAGCACTTATTTCCTTCTTTTAGAGCCCTGCCATCGAAGTTCAGCCAGAAATTTGTCCGCTTCGCGCGCCTCGCCTCGACGATATTCTTTTTTCGATCTGTTTCTTGACGCCTGGATCTTGCAACTTCAGATAGTCCTCCAGGTCATCCACATTCATGATGCCTGCCACAGGAATCCCGTCTTTCTCCAGGATGAAATACTCGCGATTCACGCGAGCCCGCCGGACGACTTGCCCGAGGTTGATGCGCGCTCTGGTCAGCGGAATACGATGGACGACGCTTTTCATGATAACCTCTCGATCGATTAACATTAATCAATCTTGATTAAATATGACGCAGAGCAACTGTCAAGAATCACTCGTAATGCTTTTCATTTGCTTCTCTGCAACTCCCGATACGCCTCGCTCTTAGAAATCCCCCGTTCCTTCGCCACCTTTTTCAACGCGGCCTTCTCATCCACTTTCTCTTCAGCCACAATCTGGTCAACCCTCTGTCGGACGCTCACCGTCGTATTCACTGGCGCATGGACGTCCTCTTCCTCCGCCTTCCCGATCAGCAGCGTGATCTCCCCCTTGACCCCATCCCGCGCCTTCAGTGTCCCCAACACCTCGCCTGCGCGCCCGCGCAGAAACTCCTCATGCACCTTGGTTACTTCGCGCGCCACCACAACATGCCGGGCCACTCCCAGAACCTCGACCACGTCCGAGAGCGTCTCCACCACCCGGTGTGGAGCTTCATAGAAAACCTGCGTGCGCGGCGAAGTTCGGATCGCCTCCAGCGCCGCCCGCCGCTCCCCGCGCTTCGCCGGAAGAAATCCGCTGAAGCGGAACGAATCCGTAGGCAGCCCGCTCGCCACCAGCGCCGCCAGAAATGCCGACGCTCCCGGAATCGGCACCACCGGCACATGATGCCGGATCGCCAGCGCAATCAGCCGATATCCGGGATCGGAAATCCCCGGCATACCCGCATCCGTGACCAGCGCCACGCTCGCTCCCTCCTGCAGCTCTTTCACCAGCTCGGCCGAGCGCGTCATCTCATTGTGCTCGTGGTAGCTGGTGGTGCGTGTAGAAATCGCGTAGTGGTTGAGCAGCTTCTGCGTCTGCCGCGTATCTTCGCAGGCGATGACGTCCACTTCCTTCAACACTCGCACCGCCCGCAGCGTGATGTCCTCCAGATTACCGATCGGCGTCGCGACAAGATACAGCGCCGGGCCCACGGCTCGGGAGGAATTGCCCGAGGCGGCAGCCGGCGCGGCGGTTTTGGGGCCGGACTCGCTCATGCGCGGAGTCTACCACCGCCTATGTGGGGATAGCCGCCGTCGAGACTGTACAGGCTAAGCATTGTCATCCTGGGCGGAGGTCTTGTCGCGAAGAGCTCGCCCAGACCGAAGCGAAGCGGCCTATGCACTTCGCCGGGAAGCACACAGGTCCTTCGCTTCGCTCAGGATGACAATTCAGTTGGTCTGGCTTCGTCAGCCGATCTGGACATCCTCTTGTGCAACCGTAACTTCCCGCCTGCAAAGACGGTTTATGTTAATGTCCCCTCAACCGAGGCCGCCCCATGACTGCCAACGACTTCCGTAAAATCGCCCTCTCCTTCCCCGAAACCGAACAACGCGCCCATATGAACCATCCCGATTTTCGCGTCTGCGGAAAAATCTTCGCTACGCTCGGATACCCCGACAAATCGCGCGGAATGGTCAAACTCCCGCCGGAGCAGCAACACTATTTCTCAAAGGATTATCCCGAAGTGTTCGTCCCCGTGAAAGGCGTCTGGGGACGCCGCGGCGCCACCAGCGTCCATCTGAAAGCCGCCGACAAAGAAACCCTGCGCAGGGCGATCGAGGCCGCGTGGCGCAACACCGCTCCCAAGCGGGTCACAGAAGCATTCCTGGGAGCGCCTAAGCCCGGGCCATCCAAACGGTAGATCGTCGGGCATTGCTCCCTCAAACTATGCCAGGGCTCGGAAGAAATTTTGCTCATCTCCGCGCACTCTGCGGCTGTTCTCCGCGACCTCTGCGATTCGAGGTTTATGTCTGCCGAGCTCCCCTCGAAAACCAAATCGCGGAGACCGCCGAGAACGTCCGCAAAGGACGCAGAGAAACCCGACATCGCACAAACTGAGATATTGCGGACCACTCACTCAAATTGACGCCATCGAACCTCCACCCCTAAAATCAATACGAAGGCAGTTTTCCTCACGAACCGTCTCACACCCCATGCCACTTTACGAATATCAGTGCAAGAAATGCGGTCACCGCTTCGAGAAAATCCAGAAATTCTCCGACAAGATGGTCAAGAAGTGTCGTGACTGCGGGGGAGTCGTCGAGCAGATGATTTCCGCTCCGGCGGTGCAGTTCAAGGGTTCCGGATGGTATGTAACCGACTACGCCAAGAAGTCGCAGGCGCCCGCGTCAGAAGGCGGCAGCAAGGAATCGAAGAAGGAAGAGAAATCTAAGTCCGAGAGTTCTTCCAAAGAAAGTTCTTCGAAAGAGAGTTCCTCCAAGGAAAGCTCTGTCAAAGATAGTTCTTCCAAGAAATCCGACAAGCACAACTAACGGCCGGGAGTCGCCGCCGGTTTGGGATCTACTCCCTTGTCATCCCAAGGCCCGCGCACTTTGCGGGCCGAAGAACCTGCCCTGAGCCCAGCCGAAGGGACCTATGCACTCGTCTGTGTCTTCGGCGGCGCCGGCAATGTACATGGTCCTTCGCGTCGCTCAGGATGACAAGTATGATCAGAGCTTGCCCACTACTACTTCAGCTCCCGCTCAAAGTGATCTTCGATCATCGTGAACAGGTGAACCCTTGCGTCTTTCCCGGCGATGCTATGCGTCTTATTGGGATAGACCATCAGCCGGAACTGCTTTCCCGCTTTGATCAGCGCATCGATCATCTGAATGCTGTTCTGGAAGTGCACGTTGTCGTCGCTCGTACCGTGCGCCAGCATCAGCGCGCCGTGCAGCTTGTCGGCCGACTTCGTCACATTGGACTCTTCGTACCCGCGCGGATCGTCCTTGGGCAGCCCCATGTAGCGCTCGGTATAAATCGTGTCGTAGTTGAGCTGATCGGTAACCGGCGCCACCGACACCCCGGCGCGGAAACGATCGGAATGAGTCATGGCGTACAGCGTCATCGATCCCCCATTCGACCAGCCCCAGATCGCCATTCGGTCTTTATCCAATTGCGGATACTGCGAGAAAAGCTGATCGACCGCAGTCAGCTGATCCTTGAGCTCAATAGCGCCGAACTCATGCCGGATTGCCGCCTGAAACTTGCGATCCCGTCCCGGAGTCCCGCGATTGTCCACCGCAAAAATAGCGAACCCTTTGCGTGCCATGATCTGATCGAACAGCGCACTCGACCCTCCCCAGCCTTTGAGTACAAGCTGCGCCGCCGGACCGCCGTAAACATTCACGATCAACGGAATCTTGCCGTCGGCCGGGGCGTCGGGAGGAAGCAGCAACCGCCCATACAGAGTCGTTCCATCCTCCGCCTTGAATTCCAGAAACTTCTGCGCCGTCAAGCCATAGTCAGCTACGCTTCGCGCCTCCCATACTGGATTGCATGCCCCATCGACCGCGCACAGCGAGAGTTTTGGCGGCATCAGCGTGTTTGAGTAAGTCTCCGCGTAGTGCTTGCCGTCGTCCGCGAACTGTCCAAAGTGCATTCCATCGTCATGCGTCAGCGCCTGCATGTCGGAGCCATCGAACTTCACTGAAAAAATGTGCCGCTGTCTTGGATCGTCTTTGTTGCCAGCGAAGAACGCAACTCCTGCCGCTTCGTCGACCGCCTCCACTCCCAGCATTTCGAAATCGCCCGAAGTCAGCTGCCGCTCCAGCTTTGCCTCTCCTCCCAGCGGATTCTGCTTGTCGAAACGATACAGATACAAATGCGTGTGCCCATCGCGCCAGCTCGACCACAGGAAGCGGTCTCCCGCCTTCAGCACGCGGAAGTCATCGTTCACATTGATCCACGCATCCGGACTGGTCTCGGTCAAAACAATGTGCGACTTGCCCGACTTCGCATCCACGAAGTACAGGTCCATCTTGCCCTGAACCCGGTTGAGCACTTCGACCCAGATCACTCCGTCGCGGACCCAGCCAAAGCGCGGAATGAGGATATCCTCGTCGTTGGTCAGCGAAATCCAGCGAACCTTGTCACTGTCCGCGTCCACCACGCCCAGCTTCACGACCGGATTCGGATCTGCCACTTTGGGATACTTTTCCTGGTCCAACGTCGGATGCGCCGGGATCCAATCGGTAATCGGATACGTCGGCACCTTGCTCTCGTCCATGTGGAGAAAGACGATCTGTTTGCTGTCGGGAGACCAGTAGTAATTGCTGCGCACCGCCAGCTCTTCGGCGTACACCCAATCGATGTCGCCATTGAACAGGTTGTCTTCCTTGTCCTTGGTGAGCTGCTTCTCGTTCTTTCCGCTGATCGGCCGCACGTAAAGGTTGTGTTTGCGGATGTAAGACACGTGATTGCCATCCGGAGAGAACTTGGGATCGCCGCTGGGATCAGGCGCCGAAGTAAACTGCACCGCCGTGCTGCTGCCCAGATCGTAGAGCCAGAGCTGCCCCTGCGAATCGAAGATCAGATGCTTTGAGTCCGGAGCCCAAATGTAAGCGGCCACGTGGTAGCGCGTGAGCCGCTCCTTCTCGCGCTCGTTCTTGACCTTGTCGCGGTCCGGCGCGAGCGAAGTCAGCTTGGCCGCCGTAACCAGCACTTTCTTTTCGCCGGTGGCAGCATCCGCATACCACAACTCCCCCTGCTCGCCCTTGTCGTCGCGCTGCACGTAGGACAGTTTCGATCCATCCGGACTCCACTCCATGGTCTCCGGACCGCGCCCGGTAATCACCCCAGGCGTGAAGATTTCCTCAATAGTCAGCGGCTTTACACCCTGCTGCGCGGAAGACGGCGCACCAGTCAGCGCAGACGTGAAGAAAAACTGTAAGAGGACAAAGGCGATCACAGCCGGAAAACAATGAGAATGACGCTTCACAGGCGAGCTCCAGCAAAAGAAGTGACAACCAACACACTGAGACGTGCGAACGAACGAGTGTACACCGGCGCCAAAGAACTGGCTTGCGTTCTGCCGTCTTCCTTCGTGTACCTTTGTGCCCTTGGTGGTTGAGGTCTTTGTACCTGCGCAACGAGCTGAAATCCGCCGATACCGCTCATCCCGCGTGCTAGAATCACTACATACCGTGAATGCTTCCTGACATAGAAAACCTGCTGAAACTGCAAGTAGCGGACAAGGAAATCCGCCGCCTGCAGGACGAAGTCGCTGAACTCCCTAAACGCGTAGCCGCCATTGAGCAGAAGCTGGCCGGTACCAAGGCTCAACTGGAAAGAGCCCAGGTCGCCGCCAAAGGCGACGAAGCCGCCCGCCGCAAACACGACACCGCAATCGCTGACCTCCGCGGCAAGATCTCGAAGTATCGCGACCAGTCCCTCGACGTAAAGACCAACGAGCAATACAAAGCACTGCTGCACGAAATCCAGTTCGCCGAGAAGGAAATCGCCGCCACTGAAGACAAGATCCTCGAGATCATGGTTAACGCCGACGCTCGCGACAAGGAAGTCAAAGCCGCGCAAGCCGAGCTAAAAGACGAAACCGCCGAGATCGAGAAAGAGAAAGAAGACGCCCGCCAGCGCACTGCAGAAGACGAAAAGCTGCTAGCCGAATGGCGTGCCAAGCGTGATCAGTTGCGCTCCGGCGTCGATGCCGACCTGCTACGCCACTACGAGCGAGTATCAAAGTTCCGCGGCACGGGCATCTCCGAGGTGCTTGATCACAAGTGCATGGGATGCCAGGTCATGCTTCGGCCTCAGACCTACAATGAAGTCCGTACCGGGCAGCACACCGTAGTTTGCGACTCGTGCCAGCGCATTCTTTACTTCAATCCGGCCAATGAAATGGTCGCGCTGGAGAAGTCCGACATAAAACGTCCGCGCCGGCATCATCCCAAGATCGACGCCGCGCAGGCTTGGTACTTCCGCGACAATTACGCCGACACCGGCGAAGCTTACATTTGCCTGACCAACAGGCGTGGACAAGCCAGCCGCCGCGTCTACGAAATCCATACCGGCCGCATGATTGGCGACATCCTCATCCGCGAAGGCGACTACCGCCACGCCTTCCCCGAAGACATCAGTGGAGCCCTCCGCCTGAACGGCGATTGGGGCGAATCCGAACTCGACGCGTGGGGCGCCGAAGCCCCTATGGTAGTGCTCGACGCCCTGCAAGCCGATCTCGAAGCCGCCCGCTACGAAATGACCCACCGCGCATCCGCCAAACACGAAGCCCCCGTCCCTACCGAACAAGCCGCCAGCTAAGATATACAGGCAAAACTAAGAAACTCATGTGGGGACAGCCGCCCTCGGCTGTCCAGTCGAGCGAAGCTCGACCGATGTGGGCAGCATTCCTGAAG
>QIAM01000101.1 GCA_003225555.1 Acidobacteriota bacterium
TGCTGCAGAAAATAAATCCGCAGCATCTTTTCCAGTTCTTTCGGCCGTCGCCCGTTGCCCGGCTTGGGATAGTGCGGCTCGATCAGCCCACACAGTTTCCCCCACGGCACCACCTGCTCCATCTCTTCCAAAAATATCGCCCGCCGCGTCTTCTTCGTGTACCGCTCGAATCCCGTCATCATCGCCAGTGTCCTCTGCTGATTGATCGAGTTCATGCTGGCACGACTTTATCTATACTCCCTGTGGAAAGGGAGAACTTAATCAGAGTCTCCCTAGCTCCGCATGACCGCAGGTTACAGGCAGTCTAACCGCGCAAAATGTTATCACCGAATGCAAGCCACGTTTGTCAACACGCGGCAGTTGAGCGTAAGCGGCATAACAGGGAAAGAGAGGGGCGAGAACAAAATATGGAGCGGGAGACCGGGATCGAACCGGCGACATCCAGCTTGGGAAGCTGGCGTCAATATTGTGGCCAACGTGAAATCAAGCACATCGAACGGGCCATCCAAGGCCATGAGTGGCACTATCGGCGCTAATTGAACACGATTCTGAACACAACTTCGGTTGCGGGAGACAATCTCTCGCGTGCCATCGCGCAAGAAGATCGATCTGGAAAAAGTCTTGGAGTCCCTGACCACACCTTGCCCGAATTGCGGGCATCAGATCACGCCTGCAGAAATTAAGCGAGTGAGTTCCGATGAGCCTCAGTGGTCACCCCAAAACCGGCCAACGGTGGTCAGGGCAAAACCGGCCAACGGAAGAGGCCGGGGACTAAGTTGTTCTACCCTGCGGCCTCCAGTGGAGGCAAGTCTGTTTTTGTGCGCCAACTCCGGGGACCGCATTTGAGTACATGACCATGATGGAGGAGGCGATCGAGCATGGCGGTGACGGCCGCGCTGTCTCCGAGCAGTTTGCCCCAGTCCTCCACCGGTCGGTTGGAAGTAAGCAAAGTACTGGCACGTTCATAACGTCGCATCACGATTTCCAGCAGCTCCTCGGCGGCAGTCATGGGTAACTTCCGCATGCCCAGGTCGTCGATAATCAGAAGCGGTACGGAAACGAACAGTTCCATGCATTCTTTGCGGGGTACGTCGATCGTGGCTTCGGCCAAGTCATCGAGCAGTTTGTGGGTTTCGCGATACAACACGCGATAGCCCTGTTGAATGGCCGCCTGCCCGATGGCCTGTGCCAAATGACTCTTGCCCGTGCCGGGCGGCCCTAAAAACAAACCGTCCTCGTGGCGAGCGATGAAGGCGCCGGTGGCCAGGTCGAAGATCAGACTGCGATTCATCTTCTTGTTGAAGTTGAAGTCGAAGTTGTCGAGAGACTTCTGCGGGTCACGAAACTCGGCCTGTTTTTTCCTGCGCTCCAACAATCGTTCGCCGCGACGAGTGAGTTCGTCCGAGACCGGCAGGAGAGGAAGTCGATGGGAGTCATGGCTTCTGCCTGAGCTTGGTGGAGACGAGTTTCAAGCACGGCGGCGATACCGCCCAGCCGTAATTGCCGTAACGCACGATTCAACTCGATGAGATTCATTCTTCTGACTCCTGGGTTCGACGGTGGATGAGATCGCGGTAGTGCGCCAGTTCGCGAATGAGAGGATCGACTTGCCGTAAGTTCAGTTGCGGACCACGTTCCAGATAGCGACGAACGAAGCGGTACTCATGCACTCCCATTTCGAGAGCCGCCGCGCAAGCATCCTCGACCGCGGCTGTACCGAACTTTTTTGCCAGCGAGAGCACACCCAGGACGCGACGGATCCCGGGTTCACCGAGTTGGCCATAAATAAGGTTGCAGAATGTGCCGATGTGAGTACCGGCTCGGCCGGCTCGCCACATTAACTGGGAGACGCGCAGCGGTCTGTGTTTCGGATGGTCTTCTTCTTTCATGCGATACCAGCCACGTTTCTGGCGTACATGCTCGCGCAGCAGCTGACTGTTCTGGGGATTGAGGATGCGAACAAAAAGCTCATCCCACTGCACATGGACCAAGCGTCCGATCCAGCCTGGCGGCAGGCCGTAGTAGGCCGCTTCGACTTCGATGCAACCGTCCAGATGCACTACGCGCTGGCCATGTTGGTAGTAGCGGAAAGGTTCCAGGGGCAGGGGAAGTAGAGCGGATTTTTCTTCGGCAAACATGACGGCGACTTGCCGCTTGGTAGTGCCGTGGATGCGAGTATCGGCGCAGCTGGTTTCCCAACGATCCAGATAGGCTTGTGCTTCCTCCAGACTCTCGAAGCGTTTTCCTTTGAGCGGTGTCTTCTGGGCATGTCCGACGGCGGACTCGACTTTTCCTTTTCGATCGGGATCTTTAATCCGGCAGGGCAGAGCCAGCACCCCGTAGTGCGCCAGCACGTCGCGATAGAGTGGATTCAGAGCGGGATCATAGAGGTCAGGGATGAGCACGCCTTCCCGCAAGTTGTCGAGCACCACGATGCGGGTACAGCCACCCAATCGACGGAAGGCTCTTTCGTGCAGCTCGGCCCAGATCCGTGAGCTGGAGCGGAAGGTCAGAAAGCGTACCGCCTTGCGGCTGTACCCGAGCGTCATCACGAACAATCGTGTGCGTCGATATTTGCCCGTTTGCGGATCGCGCACCATCGGGCCGGTGCCGTAATCGACCTGGGCTTCTTCCCCGGGCGGGGTGAGAATCACCGCGCGTGGCTGCGGTTCCTGGTTTCCGCGGAGCTTGCGAACGAAGCGCTTGACGGTCTGATAGCCGCCGCCGAACCCACTCTCGGAGACCAGGTCCTGCCAGATCGCCATCGCATTGCGGCCCTGGCGCAGTCCCAGCTCAATCGCCTCACGGAATGGTTCGCAGGCACTGGCGCCCAGAATCGGCTTGGGATTTGCCGCTCCTGGACCTCTCAAGTCCACGCCAAACCCGGTGGTCACCTCATTGGCCGGTTTTGAAGTTTCTGTTTTTGCTTGTTCCTTATTGGAAGGGGTTTCGGGGTTGTGGTTGACCGCGTTGGACGATTTTGCCACGTCCGACCCGGTGGTCACCTCGTGGGCCGGTTTTGCCGGTGGTCGCCGGCCCCACCCACGCGGCGGCCGTACTCCGATCCCTGCCGCCTTCAGGTAGGCTCCAGCGGTCTCCCGACGCACCCCGGTCTCTTGCTCGATGCGCCGTAAAGGCCAGCCCAGCCGTCCCAGGGCTATCACTTGTTGTCGTTTTTCTTCGCTCAAGACGTTGCTCATGCCGACGAAGGCTACAGCCCCTCACGCCGGAATCAACGTCCCGGGCCTCATTCTCGTTGGCCGGTTTTCAGGTGACCCTCATTGGCCGGTTTTGGGTGACCGCTGAGGCCGATGAGATGGATCCAAACGGAAATGATTTATCTAAAACCTACCACCTTGAGGCTCGCCGCGTACACACAAACGGCCTTGAGAACTTCTGGTCGCTGCTCAAGCGCGGTATCGCGGGAACCCGGGAACCTACGTTAGCGTAGAACCATTTCATCTTTTCCGTTACCTTGATGAGCAAACTCTCAGATTTAACAATCGCAAGAACATGAGTGACGGTCAACGTTTTGCGCTTGCCATGTCTCAGATCGGCGGAAAGCGTCTCACGTATAGCGAACTCACGGGCAAGAGTGACTCGCCACACGCTTCTAACACTCATTCAGCCCGTTTCAATGTCCGAATAATCTCACCGTAGCGCTACGGTGTCAAGTACAGAAACCATAATAAAGCACCTCGCCCTAGCGGTACGGTGTACTATTTACACCATGAATGCGGACGATCAAGTCTCGAAGATCATGGCGGAAATGGGAAGACGTGGCGGCCTAGCGCGCTCCAGATCCCTCACCGCAAAGCAGCGCAGGGAGAGCGCGATCAAGGCCTCGAAAGCGGCGGCGAAGGCGCGGATGCTGAAAGCGAAAGCGAAAAAGAAACACGCGGGTGAGCAGGCATAGTTCGAAGGAGGCCGTATGGCCGTCAGGAATCTGTTCAATGGCGCAAGGTTTGTCGGTCAGGCGGAAGGCGAGAAGCAAACCTACTACGTCTTCCAGGGCGACAACGGCTACTTGGTAGCCGCTCCGCGGTCAACCAACAACTATTCAGTCACCCTCGTGCCTCAGGAAGCTCCCGAAGTAATAGGCCGCAAGTTCAAAGGGGAGAGGGTGACGGTAAATACCTTAAAGTCCCAAGGACACCGTGCGGATCTATTTGGCGAATACTTCGACCGGCTTAACGCACTCTACGTCACGGTTGCCTTGGGACGCGCGCGGAAACTGAAGAAAAAATTGGGCCGGGCAATGTTGTTCAAAGTGAAGTGATGTTGGGGCCACCAGATGAAGCTCATTTACTCTCGGCCTGCATGGATCAGCAACTTCCACGTAGCATCTGCCTTTTCTTCTTTTGTCATTCTTGCGTTTCTCCGCACCCTCTAGTTTCTTTGTTTACTTGCTTGCTGGCTTGCGCGGACTGCGGCTTCATAGTTTGGGTTGAGCGTGACTCACATAGCTCAAGTACTGAGGTCCGGATCCACGGACAGGCCCCACTGCTTCAACAGCCACTGCGGTATGTAGCATCGATCCTTGTTGCTCTCGCACCACTTCTTCAGCTCGCGTGAGCCAGCGCAAGTCTGCTCATTCAAGCCGAGCCTTCGGACCTCCTCTTCAAACCCGGTGGGGCCTTGTGGTCGAATCTCGCCACTTCCCCCGCTCCCCCACGTCGGTTTCCGCGAATTGTGAGCCATGTAGCACTCTTTTCACGGTCGCTAGGATGATACTTCCGTCGGCTGTGCAGGTACAGTCACGTCAAAGGCAGGCGATGGTGGAGTTTGATCTAGCAGCCTTTGGCGATGGTGAGATAATTGCGCGCATGGACGTATGGTTGCAGACTGAGGGAGCTGCCAAGGCTGGGTCTTTTGGGTTTCGCCTGGTTAGCAGTCCCCAAAGAGCAACGCCGATGAACCAGGACAACGCCCGCGAAGCGATGCACGGTGCGAATCGCCAATACCATGAGTACTCATGGGAAATGGAATCCGGTTTTAAGAGCGGTGAATTTGTTGTGCACCGGCACACAAAATAGGAAATCCCCGGTTCCCGCCGGGGCTTCGAGGGTCTGCACTGCTCCATTCAGCTCCTGCCGACGGAATTTGCGGTAGTGGTGCAGTTTGAAGTTAAACGCTAGTAGGAATGGCAGGAGGATTGCGGCGATCGCGCGGGTCTAGTCTCTTATGTTTCTCTTCCAGCAGACGATTGATCTCCTGAACTAGCACGAGCAATCTTTCAGCGTTCTGTTCGTTTGCGGCTTGTTCACAGAGTTCTAGCCAGCGTTCTTTATCTTGGGGTTGCACGCTCCACCTCCCACTTTTAGGGGATGGGCTGGTGTGGAGAAATGTAGTACGAATCCGATGCCTGCACAAGCAATTGATTCTAACGGTGCGGTAGCGCACATTAGCGCAGCTTGAGGGGTAGTGGGCTGTTTTGAAATTCTAGACTTTGTGGATGCGGTCGAGTTCGCATCTGAGTGCGGCAGGATCGAATTTCACCACGAAATGCTCAAAGAATCCATTCATGCCTAACAATCCGACCACAGGCAGCGTATCGGAGAAGCCCGCTTTAATCCGTATGGGGCAGGACCAGCAGAGTTACCGTTTTCGATGTTTAGGGGGAAACTGACCATTGGGAACGTCGAAATGGAATCCCACGTCCTTAACGATTTCCGCCGGGTTCTCACTCAGCGCGAGATGGTGCGTGTATTGAGTCCTGCTGGTCGCGAAAGTGGCGGCCTAAGGGACTATTTGCAGGCTAAAGCCTTTGCGGACAAGCCATTACACCTGGGCGCGGTTATACCGTTCAAGGTTCCGGGAACGCAATACGTCGCTCACGGATATGAGGCAACGACCCTTATCGAAATTTGCGAGAAGTATCTTGAGGCGAGAGATGAAGGATTGCTGAAGGGTGCTCAAAAGAAACTAGCAATTCAAGCGGAAATTGTAATCAGGTCCTGCGCTAAGGTCGGCATCATAACCCTGATTGATGAGGCTATCGGATATGACAAGTTCAAGAAGAAGCAGGAATATCAGTTAAAGCTGCAAGCGTTCATCGCGGACGAGCTCCAAGACTGGGCGCGGATGTTCCCGGATGCTTTCTGGTACGAATTAGCCCGATTGGAAGGCATTCACTATTCGCCGCGTTCTAGGCCCCTACGATGGGGACAGACCGGGATCGAACCGGCGACATCCAGCTTGGGAAGCTGGCGTTCTACTTCCTTTGAGATTCGCAATCTCTTTGAAATTCAGCCGGTTGCAAATAATAGCAATCATTTCAATGTCTTACGGTCTTTGCATCGCCCGCACGATTTGCACGGCACGCCTCTGTTGAGCAGGTTTTCACACTTTTATGGACAGTATGGACAGTATGAAATTTCGTGTGCTCCTCCCTGAGAAAGTCTTGGTGGTACGTCGAGATGAGCAGAGAAAGACTGGAGCGGGAGACGGGGATCGAACCCGCAACCAACGGCTTGGGAAGCCGCTACTCTACCATTGAGCTACTCCCGCTCTCTGCTCGCAGAGTATATCGCAAAACTTTCAGTGCCAATGCGACAGGCCGAGCCACCGGTGCTGGTGGAGCGGATGCGGACACCGCCCAGTGTGACCTGTTTAAGCGGTGCGAAGGTTCATCGCCTCTGAGAATCAAACCGTGAAATCGAACTTCGGTTCGCCCCATCTGCCCGTGAAGAGTGCGCCGCATTCCACCACGATACGGTATTTCTCTGGCTCATTGTCTCTCAGCCACAACAGGGTGAACACCTTGTCCGCCGCGTTCTTCATAATGCTTTTCATTTCCGCCTCAGTGATGTGGAAGTATTTCTCTTTACCTGCGCACGTTGGGCAGGTAGGCAGGGGTTTGGAATGCTAAGGCCTGTTATCGCCAGACAGGACGCCAAGTGGGCGGCCTGCCATATTTCGTGAATCGCGGAAATGACGACCTCCGGATGCTCGGTTGGCATTTCGTGGCCGCTGTCGACAATGATCTGCTTGCCATGGGTCGAGAGACGAGCCAACTCCGGCTGTAACTGATGGACCCAAAGATTCTCCTCCGCCTGTGCGTCCTTGGGCGGGATCTCCGGAGGGACATCTTCCTGTCTCGTCGCGGTAAGCACAATCAGCGGGCGATCCCCAAGGTTTCCGGCACTTCGCACCTGTGCCGCGCTCAAAGTGGAGAATACCTGGTCCTCATCGATCGTAGCGAATTGATGCTTGGTCGGAAGCGTTAGGAAATCTTCATTCCTCCCGGAATGCTTTCGGCCAGAATTCAGGTGCATCGCGATCCGCGGTCAGACGAGCCCAGCCAACATTAAGTTGAAAGAAGTATTTCAGCCTTTTCCAGCCGGGGTGTTTGTGGTGATCCTGCTGAGATTTGCGGATAGACTCCGGCGCTCTCAGGTCCTGATCTTCGTGGGAGGCATCAACCAGCACTATTCCCACAACATCATTTGGATACTGACCGGTGTAAACCCTGATGTTGTATCCACCCATAGAGTGACCGACGAGAACGTATGGGCCTTTTTCACCGGCCGCCTGCAGCAACTGTTTCAGTTCGCGCGCAATCTGCAAGCTGCTGCGCGGTTCCGGACCGGAATCGCTTCGGCCATATCCGGCGCGGTCGTAGGAACACACGCGGGCGAACTTCGAGACCTCCGGTTGCACCATCAGCCAATCAACGGAAGGGCCGCCCGAACCGCTCTCCAGTATTACCGTCGGTGAACCCTGTCCGCTATAGTCGATATTCATGCGGATCGAACCAGCTTGAACGAGGATTCCACCCTCAGGGAAACGTCGCGTGTCGCGCCATCTGCCGATCATCTCGTAGAGTACGCCAGTGATCGCCAAGCACACGACAACTAGGAACAGGCCAGCGAGCGACGTGCGGGCGATTCGCTTCATTCGCGTCAATTCTAGCGTCCTGTCGCATCAACGGTACTCACCCGTGCATGGTTGGCGTAATATCGCATTGACCCGGGTTTTGAGTGCTAACGCCTCCTGTTTACGCCAACCGTCCATACACAGCAGGTAACAAGGGAGCACACGGCCTGAATCTATCAATCGCGACGGCGCCAAGATCATATTGATAGCGACTCGACATCAGCGAAAACAGAGTGGCATCGACAGAAGTCAAACTACGCCATTAAGTGAAGACGAGCCATGGCGACATGTTCGACTCGCCACAAGTCGTGAGGCGCCCTAGTTTGTTTGTTGACCACCCTTCGCTCGCTCCAACTTCCATGGCTTAGGTTTTGGAACCTTACCGGCGTCACGCGGCGATATCACTATTTCTAGCTGTGCCTGATCGGCTCCAGTGAGCTTCATCTCAAATTGAATGTCATCCTCTTCAGTGATCCGTAGTATTCCGCTCGTAAGTTTGGCTTCCACGATAGCGTCCCTACCATCAACGACCTCAACCTCTGTGAGTTCTCCGCTTTTCGGGTCCACACTGACATTGGCGTGGCTGACGGTCCCGGTCAGTTTGTCGTGCTTTTTCTCTAACTTTATCGTCTGGAAGATCTTGCCTCTGAATTTTGCCTGCCAAGTGCCAACAAATGGCTGCAGGTCAGCATCGGTGTTGTGGAGTTGGGTGACCTGAAATGAAAATGCTGATACTCCGAGACATGTCGCGATCAACAGTCCCGAGGAGACAAGGGCCGAGGCTCGTGCCCATGTCTTGCGGATGTGGTTGGCTCTTGCGAGTACATTCATGATGCGATCCTCCAGTGTGTTTGTATCGAATAACCCCAGAGCATAACCAACAGTTGCTGAACGCTGTTTGGCGGACATAGACTGGGCGATGGTCAAAAGTGAGCGCGCGTATTGCGTACGCGTGGACAGGCATTCTGCCGCGATCTCGTCGCAGGCCAGTTCCCGTGTTTGATCGATGCGTGCCTTGATCAGAGCAGCGGCGGGATGAAAGGAGACTGGCAAAATTAGAAGTTCGTAAATCAGATTCAGAAGGAAATCGTGGCGCCGGATGTGCGCCAATTCATGACCCAGGACAGAAGCAAGTTCATCCTCCGACGCTTGCGACAAGAACCACTCCGGAAAAATCAAAACGGGATTGCGGATTCCCAGTGTCGCGGGCCCCTTTCCTTCAAGTGACAACAAGATGGGTACGGGTTTCATGCCCAGTAGCGAGTGACATTGCTCGACCACAGTTCGCTTCGCCGGCGGTATCTGCGGATCCCTTGACTCATGCAACATTGCCTGGAGTGACCGCCATCCACAATAGAGGCGAACGAGTCGATAGAAAATGAAGCCGAAGTAGAGCAGTGCGACAAGCCCAACCCAGAGCGGGCCAAACTGTACCGGTTGGCCGCCATGCCGCATTCGCCGCCAGAGTGCCCAGGAGGAGGTGCCGCTAAAACCCGTTTCTGTCGGCTGAACCGTGCTCGCTGCTTCCGCAGATTCGGGCTTTGGCTTGTCATTGTTTCGAGAACCACGCAAACTCGCAAAGGGAAGCAGTACAGCGAGCAGCAAAGCCGCAACCCACAATGCATGCCGATGCGAAGAAGGCCCGCGACGCAATGCTCGCGAAAGAAGCACTGTGACTGCTGTGATGACACATGTCATCCAGAGGGCGTTCGTCACATACGTGACGACGATCTCACTAATCGGATTCATGTTCTTTTCCTTTTTTGCCGCGCTCGTGTTCCTCTACCAAGCGGCTGAGCTCCTGAAGCTTTTTGGGATCGAGTTGCTGGCTCTTGACGAGGCTCATGAGAAGACCGTCCACTGAACCGGCAAAAAGGCGATCAATCATGTCCCCAATCGCATTGCTCGCTGCCTTGTCTCTGGTCAACACTGGTGCATAGTCGAACGCCCTGCCCCGCAATCTCCGCCGTACTCGACCTTTGCGATGAAGAACGTTGAGCATCGTCTGCACGGTGGTGTATGCCAGTTTCGGCGATGCGGCAAGTTTCTCTTGGACCGATTGGACGTTGGAAGGACCCCAGTCCCATAGCACATTCATGATCTGCAATTCCAGAGGCGTGAGTTGCTGTTGGGATTTTCGATTGCCGGCCATTTTGTATCTCCTAATGTGTTAGGACAATAGTCCCATGAAGTTGGCTTGTCAACCAAAACCTTAGGAGATAATTAACCGGGTGTCATGCGCAGGACTTCGGAAACAGGGGGTCGGAAACTGCATTATTGGCGTAACATCTCCATTACGCTCAAAACCCCTTGCTCCAAGGGAAGATGAGCGTAAAGGCCTGTTTACATCAGCTATCTAGTCGACAGTTCAATCGGCGTATATAGCTGGATTCCGTGTATTATTTCGCGCTGTGGTGGCTCGATCAATCGAAGCGAGAGGAGAGATCGCTCGATGAAAAAGCTCAGTGAATATGTCCTGGGACGGGCTGATGTCGGGGGGCCCTGGTGGTGGAGCCGATTTATCTGGCGATGTTGCCGCTGTTGAAAGGCATGAAATCGTTGACGGGAGTGCTGAAGCCGGCCGCGCACTTACTGCCGAAGTGGCTTCCCGCGGATCAGGTGCTGTCGCTGGTGGTGGTGTAGTGATCAGAAGCTGAGAACATACAAGGAGTTCAAGTGCAATCTGAAATTAAGCTAGGGCAACGTTTCAAGTTCAATATATTGTCCGACAACCCTTCGCAAGAGCGGCTGGCGGTAGTAACTCGCGTGCTCTCTAATAGAGAGGAAGGACTCGGGCCGGAGGTGGAATTCTATTTTGCATATTGGGTGGAGGCTCAGGAACTTCCAGAAACAGAGGCTCCGACAACGTTGGAGTTTCAGCGTGGAACTGACGGAAACGTATACCTCGACGGACGTCTGGTTAGCATCACTTTGCTCAAGTGATCTTCCGCTTAGGAACATCGCCCTTCTGTCCCCGCTCTCTCTGCGCCCTATCGAATCCGTTCTTCCAGCATTTAGAGATTGACCCGACCGATGTTTTGTACCAAGGAGAGTGAGAGTCTATATCACAGTTGAGTGGCCACTCGGAGACTATTCGTACTTGGCGAAAAATCAATTACACGCAGTGACTGTTTGATCGGCGTTTTGAGCGTAATCGCCTTCTTGGTGGGTCAGTGGTTTCTCCGCCGCCGAGCTTGCAATTGTCACCACCGCGGCACGTTTACAACGAGGGTACGCCTTAACGAGAAATAAGAGTCTATTCTTGTGATGCTTCAAGCACAGGCGTTCCCATCCCGAGCAAGACGACTCTCTGAGTCCCGGCCTCGTCAGTGATGGTCAGCTGACCCGCACGAACTCCCTCTCCTGAAGGCTTGAATGACACCCACATCCTGCATTCTTCTCCAGCCGGAAGCAGACTGGGGCAATCGTGCATGACCACAAAATCACCCCTTAGGGCGATTTTTGTGATAGGCAAAGCGTCCGATCCGGCATTGCTCAGTATGATCACCCGCTTCTCGCTTGTCGTAGCTGAAGCCTGTGGGCCGAAGTCCGCGAGGGTCGGCCCCACAGACGCGACACTAATGCTCTGGCCGACTGCGCCTGCAGGCCAGAGGATAGTGGCACAGATCAGAGTCAGAGAAATCGCAAACAATATCGCTGGACTTATTTTTCGCCGTTCACTAGGAGGCATATCGCAGTGTTCTCCATGAGGCGTTAGCTGTCACGCAAAACTTAAAGGGGATTAAGAAATGCTTATCGCGTTCTGAGGGAAGGTCGAACTTGAGTCGAGATCTAGTTTCTCTTGTCCTTGGTAAACGGTGCAAATCACCGACGTTTGGTTACTTTTGTGCCATGCTCGTCCTGCACGGTTGAGAACGGGTGTTTGTTGTTGGAATATCCCGTGGCTGTTGAAAAACTCCCTACTCCGAAATTCACGAAAATAAAATTGCGTCAGGAAGCCCTACAATCGATTTCCTCGGGTCGCCTAGACATTTTCTATCCCCCCAATTCTGCCTCTTTCAGGGGAAAAGGGAGTTTTTCAACACCCACTCCCGATATCACTCACCAACCGCGAGTCAAAATAGTTTTTCCCGTTCTCACTTGTACAATCGCTCGCGGCCCGAGTCATGCGGCTCGTGCCTTCGCAGAGGACAGGCACGCCGTCACCTCACGGAGGACCTGCTCGTAGTCAGCGGCTATCGCCCGCTCCACATGAATACGAGCGCCTTTTACGCCTGCTTCTTGCGCCAACCTCTTGAACTCACTCTGAAGAAAGACTTCCAACTGCTTCGGTGTCAAGACGGCAATGGGAACAGTAGCGGACTGGCCGGCCTCGGTCTCGATCCTCACGCAGTATGGGGATTCGGACTGTTGCGTTTCCGGATTCATGCGACACACCCCTTTATGGAGCGACGAAAGTGGCAGGCAAAGATCCTAGCATTTTAGCGCGTCCCGCCGTTCCCGTGCGCGATGCGGGGGATTAGTTGAGGCACGTCGGCACAGTTGGCGATAAATCCCGGTTACACTCAAAATGCCTCGGGCTGGTGG
>QIAM01000020.1 GCA_003225555.1 Acidobacteriota bacterium
TTTACTTCTCGTACATCGGCGGGCTGATATTTCCGGCAACCCCCGCACTCGACTGCGACGAACGCCTGGGGGAAAAGAGCGAGAGTGAGGCGCTTGCCGCCTACGACCGGGCGATCGCGCAGAATTCCAGCGATACCAAGGCGCTCCTCCACCGAGCGGCGCTGCGCGCGCGCCAGGACGACCCCAATGGCGCTCTATCCGATCTCGACGCTGTGATTCGCATCGAGCCTGGCAATGCGGTAGCCCTCAGCCTGCGATCAAGCGTGCGCGCCACGCTCAAGAATTACGAAGGCGCGCTTGCGGATGCCGGCGCCGCGATCGCAAACGGCATGCGCACCGCGCAGATGTATGTCACTCGCGCCAGGTTGCGTCGGGCGCAAGGCGACTACGCGCGGGCGATCGACGAGTACGACGAGGCCTTAAAGCTCGACCCTCGCCATCAGGGGGCGCTCCACGGACGGGGCCACCATCTTTTCAATGCAAGTCGTTTCGAAGCGGCAGAAAACGACTTCGCAACTTTGTTGGCCATCCGACCAAGCGGATTCGACTCCATCTGGCTATCTCTTTCGCGCTCTCGCAGGGGATTGGATGGCAACGCCGTCCTTGAGCAGGGCGTCGCCAAGCTGAAGGACGGAGAATGGCCTGCGCCCATCCTGCAGTACCTGCTGGGCCGCCTGGATGGCGAAGTCCTGATGGCCGCGACGGCGAACGCCGACGAGAACAAGCGGAGGAGCCAGGAATGCGAAGCCCGCTTTTACATGGCGGCGCGTCTCATCGCCGTCGGCCGAAATAGCGCGGCCCGCCCCCTTCTGGAGAAGGCGCGGGACGAGTGCCCGCGGAACTACGTCGAGTACGACGCCGCGCTCGCCGAGTTAACAAAGCTTCAGTAACTGACGGTGACTCATCAATCAGAGGGCGGGAAAAGAGCGCTACGATGACGGCTAAAATGCGCTCGCGCGGACCGCCTGACTCTAGGTGGAACGGACCGGCCGCGAACGCCCGGCTGTCTTCAGATATCGCTTCCGTGGCCCGCCGTTCACCACAATGTGAGGCGTCACAATTACCCGCGGGGGCGCTATGACGGTTCGGACAGCATCGTGTAGTTGTGGGCAACTCACCGTGGTGACCGCCGTAGACCCTATCCGGGTCTCCGTCTGCCATTGCTTGGCGTGCCAGCGTCGAACAGGTAGCGTCTTTGGCGTCCAAGCCCGCTTTCCCAGGAAGAGCGCACAGATCAAAGGGTCGACTACGGCATTCGTGCGCGTCGGAGATTCCGGCACAAGAATTACGTTTCACTTCTGCCCTGCTTGCGGCTCTACCGTTCACTATGCTATTGAAGGCAGCGAGGACATTATCGCAATCCCAGTAGGTGCGTTCGCTGAGCCCAACTTCCCAGCACCAATTCGCTCGGTCTATGAGCAACGTATGCATCGCTGGGTTGGCCTCCCGCCGAACGTTGAGCACCTGGAGTAATTAGCACGTGACGCTTTACTACCGGTTGTTGTTTGATGCTTACGTGTCACTGCTACTCGGCCCCTCACGCGCGCCAAAACCGGAACATTAGGCACCTAGACATGGTCGAGTGGGAGCCGATCTCCATTGACGCCTTGCGGGCGCGCATCGAGCAGGGGTGCGCGCGGATGACGCCGGCACAGCTGCGTCTTTGGGAGGCTATTCGAATTGAGCCCGAGAAGTGGCGACAGCATCCTTACGGTGATCAAGGCAATGGGTTCTGGGCCGTCGGTCTTATCGGTCGAACAGTCGTCTGGTTCAACGATATTGAAGACGGTTTCAATCGGTCGCGATTCGCCGAATACGGAACAATTGAACAGTACTGGTGTAATCACGATGAACTCGAATTGAGCGTGCAGTACATCTTGAACGCGCTAGAGCACGGCTCGGACTTGATGCGACTGGTTTGGGAACCAGCACGCGTTAAGCCTTGACGTGCCTAACCACTGGTTGAATCTTCAAGAAGTAGAGAGATCCTGTGCGCAGCGATATCTTTCACTTCTTGAAAACACACTTGGAGACAATCTTCGGGTAGTGTGGCTCTTCGGATCTTTTGCGCGCGGGGATATGTGGCCGGCGCACATGCCAATGAATTCGGATATT
>QIAM01000021.1 GCA_003225555.1 Acidobacteriota bacterium
TCTCCGACGGCGAGTCGGACGTGCGCAACGATCCCGCCATTGGTGAGCAGGTTTTGGCTTTCCTCAACGCTCACGGTCCCCGCTCTACTGTAGTCGCCGACCGCATCATCGGCTGCCCGCACGAGGAAGGCATTGACTATTCGGAAGGAGCCTCCTGTCCGCAGTGTCCCCACTGGGCGGGGCGCGACCGCTTCACCCACGAGCGCATTCAGTGATTTCCTTTGCGTCTTTTGCAGGGTGGGTTTCTCGACTCCATGCACCAAACGGCTAAGACCCCGCGCTTGAGTGACAACCGGGTGCTGGGTGGAACTCGTTGAACTGGGCACCGAAGCACGGAAGCAGAAAGAGAAAGCGTTTTCGAGCTTGCCGAACGATTTCGCGCCGCAAGCGATCCCGAGTAAGCGAAGCGCTTAGGCGACGAGTTGGGCCGTTTGGTTTTTGGCGAGTAGTGCCTCGGACCTTCTTGACTTGTATATACGAATACGATAGTATGTATATATCAAGATCATCCCTATGGCCGTCACCATGACTTCAATCCGCCTGGACACCGACCTCGCCGACGAGGCGGTGAAAATCCTCGGCGCGAAATCCCGAACAGAAGCGGTTCACATCGCCCTCCGCGAAATCGTCGCGCTGAAGCGCTTCAAAGCTCTGATGAAAAAGAGCTCCGGGAAACTGAAGTTCTCTGGTCTTGATGAGTGAAATTGTCATCTTCGACACATCTGCCCTGGTTGACGAGGTGCGAACTGGGCGCCACCGTAAGAGGATCGAGTCAGTGAACGGCCTGATCCGCACGTCATCGGTCGTTCTCGCGGAACTGCTACGTGGCGCAACCGGACCGGCTGAACACAAATTCCTCCGCTCTCTTGCGAGGAACTACCCGAGCTTAACTCCGACGGAAAAGAATTGGCTGGAGTCTGGCGAGATACTGGCCAAAATTCGTGCCAATAAGGTCTTGGAGCGGTACAAATTGCGCGACCTGCATTTCGACGTTCTCATCGCTCTCACCGCTCGTTCGAATGGAGCCCGCCTCATTACGACCAATCGAATAGATTTTGAGTTAATTAATCGATATTGCGAGATCAAGCTCGAAGTTTGGTGAGGTAGGAAATGGGAAGGGCGGGGCTGAGTCGCCCCGCCTCCTGTTCAATCAAACTACGCTGCAGGCATCATCTTCTTCATCCGTTCTTTCATCTCCTGCGGCGACACATCTTCGATATGAGTGGCAATGCCCCAAAGGTGTCCGAACGGATCTTGAATGAAGCCGGAGCGATCTCCGTAGAACTGATCCTGCACCGGCTTCAGGATTTTCGCGCCCTCGGCCGCCGCGCGCTTAACCACGTTATCCACGTCGGGAAGATATACATAGAGGCTCACCGGGCTCGAGCCGATGCTGGCCGCGCTGACGTGTCCCGGCCCCATGTTGGGATTTTCGTCGGCCAGCATGATGTGCGAATTGCCGATCTTCAATTCGGCGTGGCCTACCTTGCCGTCCGGGCCGTTCATGCGAACCGTCTCAGTTGCTCCGAAAACATTTTTGTAGTACTCAATGGCTTGTGCAGCGCCCTTGACGATCAGGTACGGCGTAACTGAGTTGTAGTCCTTGGGAATGTACGATACTTTGCTCATGATTGTCCTCCTCAGAAGGTAAGTTAAAGGTGGAGGTTACGGCGCGCATGCAGACCGGCCATGCGCTCCCGGCGTTGCCTTTATGAAAACACAAACTTGTGACCGAGCTCAAGACCGGTTAGCTACTATTTAACATTTTAATATTCTGTCATGTCCACCGCTGCCATTTCGTTTCGCAGTGCTGCCCGTCATAATCCGCTGGCGGCCGCGGGATTAGTGTTGGTCGTCGTCTTCGTGATCTTCGCGTTGTTCGCGCCATGGATCGCGCCCCAAGATCCCGCTTCTATCGACCTGCCGGCGCGGCTCGACACGCCAACCCACGCTCACTGGTTGGGCACGGACGAACTGGGCCGTGACATTCTCTCTCGCGTGATCTATGGTGCGCGGATCTCGATGCTAGTGGGAAGTTGCGTCGTGCTTACTTCCCTCGCACTCGGTCTGGTCATCGGTTCCATCGCCGGATATTATGGCGGAGGCATCGACCGCTTCGTCAACATTGTCCTGATGAATGCATTCCTGTCATTCCCCGGAATCCTGCTGGCCATTGCCTTCGTAGCCTTCCGCGGTCCGGGCAACTTTAATCTCGTGCTAGCCCTCTCGCTCGGCGGATGGGTTGGTTACGCTCGTTTGGTCCGCGGACAAGTCCTGGCTGCCCGGGAGCGCGAATTCGTTGAAGCCGCGCGAGCCCTCGGCGCCAGCGACTTGCGTGTTATCGTCCGCCACATCCTGCCCAACATCATTCAGCCGGTGATCGTGCAGGCCGCCATTGGCATGGCCGGAGCCATCCTCGCCGAGGCCACCATGAGTTTTCTCGGCCTTGGTGTGCCTCCGCCGACGGCGAGCTGGGGCACGATGCTCAACGACGGCCGCGCTCACCTGTTCGACGCGCCCCATCTGGTGCTGTTCCCGGCGCTGGCGGTTATGCTCGCCGTGCTCTCCTTCAACTTCATCGGCGACGCGCTGCGCGACTACCTTGATCCGCGCTCGCGTATCGAGGCAGGGCTCTAACTTAATGAGTCTCGCCAGTAGTCTTCATTCCCACGCCCAGCCGTAAACCACTAAAACGACGGCACATATAAGTATTGACAGCCATTGCAATTTGCAATATAAATATGTCGATTTGAGATATGAAGTTGGGCGAGAAAATTCGTTACCTGCGCGAGGTAGAAGGTTCGCTGCGCGGTTTAGGGCGGCCGATGACGCAGCAGGAAATCGTGAACGCGATCCGCCAGGAACTGGGACGAGGGGGGAAAGGGACGACCATCAGCCAGTCGTATCTCTCGCAGATCGAAGGTGGCTCGCGGCCGCATATGACGCAATCGTCGCGCGCCCTGCTGGCAAAGTTTTTCAAGGTTCATCCCGGTTTTCTCGTGGATGATCCCGAGGGGTATCACACGGAGCTGACCTCAGACTTGCGCACCACCGAAGGACAACTCGATGTCTGGCTGCTGCAAGGGTCGGAGCGTTTTGCCAGCGATCCGGAGGTCAGCAATGTGCTCATCAAGTGCGCGCGGGAAAAGGATACGCGCCGCTGCCTATTGCTCTTAGGAACGATCCTGGAAACCCCGGGCCTGGCCGACCGCCTGCTGGAGGCATTGCGACCGGAGTTGGCGGCGAACGGCAATCTTCGTGGTGGCAGTGCTGGTCGTGCCGCCGCGGAAGGGAGGCGAATCCGATGACTCATTCGTTTACCTGGGCGGACTTCTATCTGATTTGCTTCGCGGTCGGCTTCTGCTTCAGTTTTCTATCGTTCTTGCTGGGAAGCTCCCGCACCGGCCATCTGCATCCGCCGCATTTTCATGGGCACGTAGGCGGAGCGCATGTTCCGACAGCTCACGTCCCAGGACACGGGTCAATCGCGGCGGGTGGGACACATACTTCCGGCGGAGCACAGGGACCCCATGGCACTACGCACGCGCAGCAGAGCGCGGACGTATCGCCATTCAACTTCATCACGCTCACGGCATTTCTCGCGTGGTTCGGCGGAACGGGATATCTGCTCACGCGCTATTCCGGCTTGTTGGTAGGCGTGGCCCTGCTGGCGGCGGTGGGCAGTGGACTGGTTGGCGGAGGCCTTGTGTTTCTCTTCATGAGCAAGGTGCTGATGTCGCACGAAGAAAACATGGACCCCGCCGACTACGAAATGGTTGGCGTGCTGGGCCGGGTGTGCAGCTCCATTCGGGCCGGGGGCACTGGCGAAATCAGTTATTCGCAGATGAGAACGCGCCGTGTGTGCGGCGCTCGCAGCGAGGATGGCAGCGCCATCGCCAAAGGAACGGAGATTGTCGTCACGCGCTATGAGAAGGGAATTGCCTACGTTCGTTTGTGGAGCGAGATGTCGGGCGAGGATCCCAGTTCCGCAGCGGAAGGCGCGAGTACCACCGCGTCGTAACGCAGAGCGGCAATGAGTTTGGCAGTCGAGTAGTCCCAGGTTTTGGGAGGAGGCGTTATGTTCGACATTCCAAGATGGATGGAAATGTGGATCGTTGTCGGGCTGGGAGTGATGGTCGTCCTGTTCCTCATGGGCATGATGGCCAGGCTCTATCGCAAAGCTGGACCACACGAGGCACTCATCGTGTACGGATTTCGCGGACCGCGCATTGTAACCGCGCGGGGCACCGTGATTATTCCGATGGTCGAAAACTATCACGAGCTCTCGCTGGAGCTGATGTCGTTTGACGTCGCGCCTCAGCAGGACCTTTACACCAAGCAGGGTGTGGCGGTCACTGTCGAAGCTGTCGCACAGATCAAGGTGAAGTCGGATCATGAATCGATCATGACGGCCGCCGAACAGTTCCTCACCAAGCCGGACAACGAGCGCGAAGGGCTCATCCGGCTGGTGATGGAAGGCCACCTGCGTGGCATCATCGGCCAGTTGACGGTGGAAGAAATCGTCAAGCAGCCGGAGATGGTCTCCGACCGCATGCGTTCCACTTGTGCCGATGACATGAACAAGATGGGACTCGAAGTCATCTCGTTCACGATCAAGGAAGTGCGGGACAAGAACGAGTACATCACCAACATGGGACGTCCTGATGTGGCGCGCATCAAGCGCGACGCCGACGTGGCCGCTGCCGAAGCTGACCGCGACACGGCGATCAGGCGTGCGTTGGCGCAGCGGGAATCAGCTGTGGCCAAGGCGCAGGCCGATCAGGAGCGCGTGCTGGCGGAAACGTTGTCACTGGCTAAGCAGGCGGAATCACAGCGCGATCTGGAGGTGAAGCGGGCGCAATTCCTGGAAGTGACCAAGCGGCAGCAGGCGCAGGCTGACAAGGCTTACGACATTCAGACCAACATCATGCAGCAGCAGGTCATCGCCGAGCAGGTGAAGGTGCAGCAGATCGAGAAAGAACAGCAGGTCAAGGTGCAGGAAGCGGAAATCAACCGCCGTGAGAAGGAACTGATCGCAACCGTGCTGAAAGGGGCGGAGATCGAGCGCCAGCGCATTGAGACGCTCGCCGCGGCCGAGAAGCAGCGCCTGATCGCGGAGGCCGAAGGTCACGCTTCCTCGATTCGCGCGCAAGGCGAGGCCGAAGCCGAAATCATCTTCAAGAAAGGCGAAGCCGAAGCCAAGGCCATGAACGTGAAAGCCGAGGCGTTCCAGGAGTACAACCAGGCGGCGGTCATCGATCGACTGTTTGCCAGTATGCCGGAAGTGGTGAAGGCGCTGGCGAGTCCGCTGGCGAACGTCGACAAGATCACCATCGTCTCTACCGGAAACGGCGATGCATCCGGGATGAACAAGATCACCGGCGACATCGCCAAGATGGCAGCTCAGGTGCCGGCACTCTTCGAGACACTCTCGGGCATGCCGCTGTCGGAGTTGCTCGGCAAGGTACGGCAGATCGGCGACAAGGCACCAAAGCCGCCAATCGGAAACGGCAAGTAAGAGGAGAAATGCCCGAATCGGCAACGCTCGCGTAGGGACAGCCGCCTTCGCTGTCCCGCCAAGCGCAGCCAGGCGGAAGAATCGAAGCGGAAGAATCGGAGCAAGCTATGACAAGCAAATCGAGAGGAATGGGATTGGGAATCGCCCTGGGCGCGGGTCTCGGCATTGTCGCCGGCGTCCTCGCCGGAAATATGGCAGTCTGGCTTTCGATCGGCGTCGCAATCGGAGTGGCGATCGGCGCATCGTTCCGGCGCAAAGAAAGCGATTGCCCAGAGTGTGCCGCTGTCCATCGGACCCACGAAGAGGCAACCAGTGAAATCGCCGGTCGTAGGTAAGCGAATGGGTGAGCGCCGAAACGTTTTGGCTAGCAGCTAGAAGCTAGCAGCTAGAAGCTTAGGGAAAGAAGGAGGTCCCGTCATGGCATTACTGGAGCGAGTTTCGACATTAGTGCGAGCCAATCTCAACGACCTGATCGACAAGGCCGAAGAGCCGGAAAAGATGATCAAGCAAGTCATCCTCGACATGCAGAACCAACTTCTGCAGGTGAAGACGCAGGTAGCCATTGCTATTGCTGACCAGCACCTGCTGGAGAAGAAGCAGAAAGAAAACGGAGACAAAGTCGCCGAGTGGATGCGCAAGGCCGAGTTGGCCGTCGATAAGAAGGAAGACGACCTGGCGCGAGCCTCGCTGCAGCGAGTAGAGAGTTATCGCGAGCTGAGCGAGAGCTTCAGTCAGCAGGTGACCGATCAGAAGGCGCAGGTGGAGAACCTGAAGTCCGCGCTGCGCAAGTTGGAGCAGAAGCTGACGGAGGCGCAGGCCAAGGCGGACCTGCTGATCGCACAACATCGCCGCGCCCGCGCGGTGAGTAAGGCCAGCGATGCCCGCATCGCCATGGGTGACAACTCCAAGGCCGCGACCTTCGACCGCATGAAGCGGAAGGTGGCGCACTCGGAGGCGGTCAGCGAGGCCAAGTCGGAGATCGCCGGTGACAACATCGACGACCGCCTGGCTGCACTGGAGAAGGAAGACCGCATCGAGCAGTTGCTCGTGGAGTTGAAGACGAAGCGGGGGGTGTAGGCGGGCCTGGCTTCATGGCAATTAAGAAGCCAGAAGTGCGGGAGACTGAATGCAGACCACGGAGGGTTCATTCATGGGTCGTTGCATCAAGCGAGTAGCTTTTGAGGATGTGCTAGCTTGTTTCGATGAAGAGCATGAAGTGAAACCTGACAATACGAACGAACATGCCCGCAACATGCTGCAGGCAGCCCACCAGAAGTTTGATGGCAATTGGGCGTACGTATCCCTCGACCGCGAGGATATCTTGAACATCTTTCTACCGCACCACATTTCAGAGGGAGGAGCGATTCCGCTGATTCCACCGACAGGCTTGACGGTAGCCGCTGCTGTGGAAGCGATAAGAAAGATATCGACAGCTGACTATCAAGCGGCGAATCCCGTTTGTTGGCGGAAAATGTCGCACTGGAAAGAGAACAGTACGTCACCTGTTTTTCTGTGTACCGCGCCCGTGAATCACTCAGACTATCAAGATCTGACTAACTACGAAGGTCACCTCATCCATCTTGATGGCCTTCACCGTCTCATTGCTTGGGGACTCTCCGGCAAGCTTGAGCCTGACGAATATGAGAAACGAGAAAAAGTCACAGCTTATGTAGCAGGTCTCGAGGAAGATGGCGATCCAATTGAGAATTTCCGATAGCCTGCGTGCCAACTGCGGGAGCGAACCGTTCGGAACGTGTGCACTCGTAGCGTTGCGGCGCATACATCCCGAGTGATGGGACGACGCATCCAACCCACCTTCAATTCCAATTCTTCTTCAAGGACAATCGATGCGGAATCTGGCCATCCTCGGCCTTCTGGCCCTGGAGTTGATGCTGATTGGGTGCGGCAGTAGCACGAGTTCAACGGTGAAAACGGCGAATGGGACTTGGGAATCGGCGCTTATCGGCTCCGATGCGGGCGTCGGCGTGTTTAACTTCATAACACAGTTTTCGGTGGGCACCGGCGGAACACTGAGCGTTAGTTATCTCAGTTTTCTCACGACGGGGCCATGCTTTCCGATCTCCGGCGATACGGCCAGCGGATCGTTCGATGTGACTGCAAGCGGCACGACGCCTGCCGCCAACTTCCAATTCACGGTGCAGTCGGGCAGCAACACACTGGCGATGACCGGCACGGCAACTGAAACTACAGACTCGTCCGGCAACATCACTTGGTCGAAGATCGCCGGCCCATGGACGTTGACCGGAGGAACAGACTGTGCGGGGTCTGGAACCTTCACGATGACTCGAACGGGCGGCTAAGTCATTCATCTACTTCGATCTTGCATTTCGCTAGCTCCAAAACGGCGGAGCAGAGCGGATTTGGCGGCTCATGCTACGGTGAAGCCCTTACATCCATCGGACCTTCAGCACGCATCTCTACCTATACCCACTTCTTTCTAATCAAAAGATAGGGGAGATGTGTCGCTTATGAAGAATTTTGCGGTGGGAATGCTGCTCGCGGTGAGCATGGTGCTTGCCGGATGCGGCTCGGACAGCAAGTCCGGAACCATTAACGGCAACTGGACCGCTTCGTTGACTGATAGTTCGAACGGAACTCAGGTCTTCGCCTTTACGACCTCGGTAATCGAGAATACCGATGGGACGCTCAGCATCAGCAACTTCGCTTTCTCTACCAACTCTTCCTGCTTTGTGTCCGGCGAAACGGAAAGCGGTACGTTCGCCCTGAGCGGAGACTTCAACGGCCACGTGAGCGGCAGCTTTGGGATGAAGGTGCAGTCGGGAACTCCAAGTGGCAATGTGCTCAACCTCTCGGGCACGGTGAGTGGTAACACGATCACTGGAACGTGGACGCTCACCGGGGGAACGGGCTGCAGCGGTAGCGGCAACTTTACTATGACGAAGATGTGAGTGGGTGACGGCGGACTAAAACCAGTCGCTGCGATACGCGACCCACCAGGCAATAAAGAGGATGGGGATGGTCGCAGCGAGTCCCCACCAGATCGGCAGAAGGAAGTCCGCCAGCAGTCCGAGGACGACGAATACTATCCAAAAGATCTTTCGTTCCATGAACGAATTGTAAGCTGGACTGCAACTGAGAGGGTTGATCAGGCGGCGTGCTTGTCGCCTGTTGACCCGGGAGACGCAGCCTCGGGTTCGGTCGGGGTGCCGCGGTGAAACCAGCAACTCTGGTAAGCGACCCACCACGCGGTCAGGGCGATCGGGACGGCCGACGCTACGCCCCACCACAACGGCAGCAGCACGACAGCTATCACCCCGAGCACACCGACCACAATCCAGAAGATCCTGCGCTCGAGCGATTGGTTATCGGAAGCCGGTCGTTCGCGGTTCATAGGAATTCGACATCCGGCATCGTACTGCGGTTGCCGGTTCCCCGACAAGCTTGCTCTCGCTACAATAGCGACCGCTACTTTCGTCCGCTCGACCCGCTGCTATACAGTGGAGAGCATGAGGCGCTCTCTGCAGGAGGTCGCACAGGCTGTCGGGGCGCGGCTGCGCGGAGACGGCACTGTCCAGGTTGGTGGGGTGGGAAGTATTGCCTCGGCGTCGGGCGATGACCTGGTGTTTGTGGAGGATGCCAAGTACCTCGAGAAGGCGTTGCGGTCTGGCGCTGGAGCGGTCATTGCGGGTGAGTTTGCGCTCACTGCTTCGGCGAACAAGCCGTTGTTGATCAGCGATCACCCGAAACTTGGGTTCGCCCGTGCTGCTCGGTTTCTGCGCGATGCGGGAGGAGCAGGTCCGCAGCAGGGAAGCGTGCATCCTACCGCGGTGGTCAGCGCATCGGCTCGCCCGTCAGCTGGAGTCCAAGTCCAGGAACATGCGACAGTAGGCGAACAGGCGAAGATCGGCGAAAACACGCGGATCGGCGCGGGCTGCGCGATTGCGCGCGGTGTGAAGATAGGACGGGAGTGCGAGATTTATCCGAATGTGACAATTTATCCGGAGACCACGCTGGGCGATCGCGTCATTGTGCACGCGGGAGCGGTGCTGGGCAGCGACGGCTTCGGCTATGTGCGAGATCGCAAGAGCGGCCACTACGAGAAATTTCCGCAAGTCGGAAAACTGGTGATCGAAGATGACGTGGAAATCGGGGCCAACACGACCATCGACCGCGGAGCGCTGGATGAAACGCGCATCGGACGCGGCACCAAGATCGACAATCTCGTGCACATCGGACACAACTGCCGCATCGGAGAAAACGTTATCATCGCGGCGCAAACCGGGCTCTCCGGCAGCATCACCATTGAGAACAACGTCGTCCTCGGCGGGCAGGTTGGAATTGGCGAGCATGCGCGCATTGGCGAAGGAGTGATGCTCGGCGGGCAAGGCGGCGTGCTGCCCAACAAAGTGTTACGCGGGAAAGGAGTGGCGTTCTGGGGGACTCCAGCGCAACCGGTGCGCGAGTACTTGAAGCAACTGGCGATGCTGGCAAAGCTCGGAAAGAAGAGATGACGACGGACCTCTGACCTCTGCCCGCGCGTTTACGGCTGAGGCCTGAGGTCTGAGGTCGGAAGTCCGACGCCTAATTATGGCAATCGTAGTCATCGGCGGGCACTCACGGAACGTGGGAAAGACCAGCGTTGTGGCTGGGCTGATCTCGGCGCTGCGCGAGTTTGACTGGACCGCGGTCAAGATCACGCAATACGGCCATGGGATCTGCTCGGCGAATGGCGAAGCCTGCGATTGCGCGACCGGCAATCATTCGTGGTCAATTTCCGAAGAGCGCGACCGTTCTGGCGAATCCGACACATCGAGATTCCTGGTAGCGGGCGCGCCGCGCGCGTTTTGGGTGCGCACGGAGCAAGGACGATTGGCGGAAGCAATGCCCTCATTGCGCCATCGGATCGAAGGCGCCGGCAACGTGATCATCGAGTCCAACAGCGTGTTGAAGTTCCTGCGTCCCGACCTTTACCTGACGGTACTCGATCCGGCGACCGCGGACTTCAAGAATTCGGCGCGCGAATTTCTGGACCAGGCAAGCGCGGTGATCCTCCACGCAAGCAAAGACGCGGACACGGCATGGCGTAGCGTTTCGTGGAAGCCGGTGGCGGAGCGACCGGTGTTCCGGATTACCCCTCCGCCTTATGTGACCCCTGAAATCGCTGAGTTTGTGGGGCACCGGCTCAGAGAGTGCCGCGCTGCCCGCTGAGTCCTTACGACTGAGAACCCGGTTTGCTATTCTTCTCAGTGCGGCAAATTCATCCCAGCGCCTGGTTGTTGGTGGGGTTGTCGTCTCTTCTTCAGGTCCTGATCTTTCCTCTTCCCGGACTGTACCTGCTTTCGTGGATGGCGCTTGCGCCGCTCATCGTAGCGCTTCTCCGCGCGCGGCCCGCGGGCGAATTGGAGATAGAGAACTCCACCAAACTTCGCCCCGCGACTCCGGGGCAGGCATTCCTGCTCGCGTATATTTCCGGAATTGTCTGGTACGCGGGCACCTGCTACTGGATTTTTGACACGATGCATCAGTACGGCGGGCTGAGCCGACCGGCCGCACTGCTTGCACTCTTCCTCTTCTGTCTTTATCTCGGCCTTTACCACGGGTTCTTCGGGCTGCTGATTGGGATTTTGGCCGGCCCCGACCGCGACGAGCGCCACGCCCTGGTGGCCGCTCCCTTTGTATGGGTCGCGGTGGAATTGGCTCGTACTCGTATCACGGGATTTCCGTGGAATCTGCTGGGGATTGCGCAGGTAGACAACGTTCCCCTGTGCCGGATTGCGGGGCTCACCGGAGTTTACGGAATTTCGTTCGAGATCGTGCTGGTGAACGTCGCACTGGCCACAGCGTTTCTGGTGCCCCGAAAAAAGCGCGGCGCGCTTCTTGTGGCGGCCTTGGCCTCGGCAGCGGTATTGCAAGCCGGACGATTGGTCCAGGCACCGCCTGTCGTCGCGGACCACGCAGCGCTGCTGGTGCAGCAGAACATTCCGGTATCGGCCGACTGGACAAGAGACTATTTCGAACGAACCTTACGGGAACTGACTGACCTGACGGTGAAATCTGCCGGGATCAATCCCTCAGCCGCTACGATGGGCCTGACCGTAGCGACGAAGGTCGACCTCACTATCTGGCCGGAGTCGCCGGCGCCGTTCTACACCAATGATCCTTTGTTTCGGGATGCGGTTAGCGAAATGGCGCGCCGGACGCGTGCGTGGACAGTGACGGGATCGATCGGGATTACGCCTTCGATGCACACTGGAGGGCAAAACTCGCAGGTTTTCAATTCAGCTGCGCTCATTGATCCAAATGGCGAGTGGACTGCGCGCTATGACAAAGTTCATCTCGTTCCGTTCGGAGAATATCTGCCCTTTCCGCGTTTTTTCGCGTTCGCTGGAGGCCTGACGAAAGAGGTTGGAGAATTTCAGCGAGGCCGGTCGCGCGTACCACTGGACGCGGGCGGCGCAAAGCTCGGCCTGTTCATCTGTTACGAGTCCGTCTTTCCAGATGACGTTCGGCAGTTTGCCGCCCAGGGTGCGCAGGTCTTCGTGAATATTTCGAACGATGGCTGGTATGGCGACAGCGGAGCCTACGCCCAGCACCTGAATCAGACTCGCATTCGCGCCATTGAGAACAATCGCTGGCTGCTAAGCGCGACCGATACGGGGGTTACCGCCTCGATCGACCCCTGGGGAAGAATCGTGGCCCAACTTCCCCGCAAGGAGCGGGCTGCGCTCGTTGCCCCTTATGCCCTCAACTCCGTAACCATGTTCTACACCCGCCACGGAGACTGGTTCGCGTTGGCGTGTGCGATAATTTCGTTAGCAGCGCTGGTCGCGCGTTTCGCATTCCGGAAGAAGGCTGAATCACCCTCATGAATCAAGAACTCGAGCAGGAATTCGAAAAAGTAAGCAAGAAAGTGCACGAACTGCGGGAGTATCTTTGACCCGGCGAAGCTCCGCCCCCAACTAGCGGAAATTGAGAAGCAGGCTGCCGACCCGAATCTCTGGTCGAATCCGCAAAGATCACAGCAGGTGATGCGCGAGAAAAAGCGTCTGGAGCACGTGCTCTCCACCGACGCTGACCTGGCACGCCGGGGCGACGACATCAAAGCTTATTTCGATCTGGCGCGCGAAGGAGAAAGCGTCGACGGCGACCTGCGCCGCGAGATCGATTCCCTACGTGACCTCATCGACAAGCTAGAGACGGAAACGCTTCTGTCCGGCGAAAACGACGCCCGCAACGCCATTGTGACGATTCATCCCGGAGCCGGAGGCACGGAGTCGCAAGACTGGGCTGACATGCTGCTGCGAATGTATTTGCGCTGGGCGGAGCGGCAGGGATTTGAGACTGTTCTCTACGACTACCAGCCGGGTGAGGAGGCCGGGCTGAAGTCCGCGACGTTTGCCGTGAACGGCGACTACGCCTACGGCCTTCTGACCGGCGAGATTGGCGTCCACCGCCTGGTGCGGATTTCACCATTCGACCAGGCCAAGCGCCGGCATACTTCATTCGCGAGCGTATTTGTCTCGCCGGAGATTGACGACAGCATCGAGGTGGTCATCAAGCCCGAAGATATCCGCACCGATACCTACCGCTCGAGCGGGAAGGGAGGGCAGCACGTCAACACGACAGATTCTGCGGTGCGCATCACGCACATTGCCACCGGGCTTGTCGCGAGTTGCCAGAATGAGCGCTCGCAGCACAAGAACCGCGAGCGGGCCATGAGCATGCTGCGCTCGAAGCTGTACGAGTTCGAGATGGAGAAGAAACGCGCTGCCACCAAGAAGATCGAGGACTCAAAACTCGATATCGATTTCGGATCGCAAATTCGATCGTACGTCCTGCAGCCCTACCGGATGATCAAGGATCATCGTACGAAAACTGAAGTGGGAGATGTAGATCGCGTGCTCGATGGGGACTTGCAGCCCTTCATTCGGGCGTTCCTGCTAGCCCGGCGTGGGGAGAAGCAATAAATGGCGGCGCGTGCCAGGAAGAAAGATCTACCACGGAGGACACAAGGACCACAGAAAGCGTTGAAGCTAGGGCGGCGCTTTCTGCGAGCATTTCTTTTTGCGGCAGAGAAGCATGCCGGGCAGGCGCGAAAGGCTTCGACGATTCCTTACATCGCCCATCTAATGGGTGTGGCGTCGCTGGTACTCGAGGCTGGTGGCGACGAGGACCTTGCCATCGCCGCCTTGCTGCACGACGTGGTGGAAGACTGCGGGGGCGTGCCCATGCTGAAGGAAGTTCGGCGCCGCTTCGGAAAACGAGTGGCAAAGGTCGTGGATGGCTGTACCGATGCCGACACATATCCCAAGCCCCCTTGGCGCGAACGCAAGGAAGCGTACATCCATCATCTGCGAACCGCGGATGCCGATACGCGGCTGGTTTCCGCGGCCGATAAGTTGAATAATGTGCGGTCGGTTCTTGCTGACTACCGTGAAGTCGGCGAATCCATCTGGTCACGGTTCAATGGTGGGCGCGAAGGCACTCTTTGGTACTATCGGGTTTTGCTGGACGAATTCCTGAGGCGCAAGCCAAACCGGCTGACTCGCGAACTGGATCGGTCGGTGCGGGAGTTGAAAGGCGTTACGCACGGTCAGCGACGAGATTGAAGACAGCGACGCTTGCACCTTGCCCCGCGCGGAATGACAAAAGGAGAATCCGGGCGGGAGCTGTGAACCTATGGGGCGCATAATTGACCAAATCCGCGCTTCGAAGTTGCCGTCGAACATGATGCAGTTCGCTGCCCGTGGCGCGCTCGCCGTCCCTCCCACAGAGAACATTGAAATTCTCGTCTATCTTGCCCGCCACAACAAAGTGTTTGGCGATCTGGCGCGCATGACGCTTGCGGGATGGGACGAGAAGGCATCGCAGGCGGCGGCCTCGGACCCGGGCACGGCAACCGAGGTGCTTCGGTACATGATCTCGCCCGACAATCTCCGTCCAGTGTTGTTACCTGCGCTGCTCGAAAATCCTTCGATACGCGAAGATGAACTGGTGAAGTTCGCACTTTCCGCATCGCGTGAATCCGTGGCGACCATGCTGCAGAGCAAACGGGTGCGTGCGTCAACCGCCATCCGCGATGGGCTCAAATCAAATCCATATGTGAAAAAGGAAGAACTGGAAGAAATTGGCAAGGTGATCAGCGCGGACGCGGAAGATACACCATCGCCGATCGTCGAGGCAGCCAGTGAACGGCCTGGGGCCGTGATCGAAACTACTGCGGCAACCGCGAATCCGGAAGAGCCAGAGTCCGGCGGAGCAGCTAGCGAAGTTCCCGATGAGGAGGTTGCGGCATACTTTTCCGAACACGCAGCAGACATCGCTGCCGAGGAAGGGAAGCCGTTCAAGCCGACGGGGGGTATTGTCGACCTGTTGGGCGCAGACTACTTTCCGGTCTCCGACGTTGCAGAAGCTCCGGAACCGGCCCCAGTGGCCTCCGCCAAAGCTGAACCCCCTCCAGCGGACGCACCTCCCACAGCTGCGGCAGCAGGCGCGTCCAAGAAACCTCCGCTGTCGGGCCCTCCGAGACGTGAGAACACATTGCAGAAGATCAGTCATCTCGATGTGAAGGGCCGCATTCAACTGGCTTTGAAGGGGAATAAGGAAGAGCGCTCCATCCTCATTCGCGACGGCACGAAAGTCGTCGCACTGGCGGTGCTCGACGCCCCCAAACTGGCCGATGGCGAAGTCGAGAGATTTGCCAGCCAGAAGAACGTGCTCGAAGCGGTTCTGCGCCAGATTCCGCTGAAGCGTCGCTTCATGAAGAACTACATTGTTGTCCGGAACCTGGTGGCAAACCCGCGGACACCTCTGGACCTGGGATTGGGCTTGATGAAGAACCTGCTGATCCAGGATCTCAAGAATCTTTCCGCCAACAAAGAAGTCTCCGAGACCATCCGCAAGCTGGCGCTGAAAATGTACAAGCAGAAGCTGGATGCTGCAGCCAAGAAATAGTCGAGAGCCATGTCTTCTCTACCGCAGTCCGATCCCATTACAGAATTACTGCAGCGTGCCAAGACCATTGCAGTCGTAGGTCTCTCATGCAACCCGCTAAGGCCCAGCCACGGTGTTTCAGCCTATATGCAGAGTCATGGCTACCGCATCATTCCAGTGAATCCGCAGATTGAGGAGTGTCTGGGCGAGAAGTCCTTCGTCTCGCTGCTCGACGTGCCCGAGAGGATCGACATCGTGAATATTTTCCGGCGCCCCGAATTCGTGGAGCAGGTTGTGGATCAGGCAGTTCAACTCAAGGTGCCCGCAGTCTGGATGCAGGAGGGAGTAATCCACGACGAGGCCGCCGAGAAAGCCCGCCAAGCCGGAATCTTCGTCGTGATGGACCGCTGCATTCTGAAGGACCACCGGGCGCGCTTCCGCTAGTTTCCGCTTGCGTGGGCGGCGGCCCGATTCTTCATCCATGGCTTGAAGCCGGCTCCCCGCCACAGGTCTGCGCTGTCGTACATCTTTCCACCTGTCACTACCAATTCCACATTTCGGGTATTCCTGATGTCGGCCAGAGGATCGCCGTCGATGACGATCAAGTCGGCGCGTTTGCCAGCTTCGACGGTTCCAGTTTCCTTGTCGAGTCCCATCACGTGTGCAGGAACGGTGGTCGCTGCCTGGATCGCTTCCATGGGAGTGAAACCCGCTCGTACGTAGAGCTCGATCTCGCGATGCAGGCTGTGGCCGGGAACCGTCTGATCGGTACCGGCAACAATCGGCACGCCGGCTCGATGCAGCGCACCCACAATTTCCAGGTCCTTCTCGAAAGCCTTCTCTACTGTCTCCGACCGATCCGTCGGAGGGCCCACGTCCGCCAGTTGTTCGACTAGTTCGGGCGCAACGTCGGCGATTCCCGGCTCGAAGCTTACTGGCGGCTTTGCCGTGGTCGCGGTAAAGAATTCCATCAGCGCGATGGTCGGATCGATCACCGTGCTGCGGGCCTTGAGAAATGAAATAGCCTTCCGGGCCTCGTCGGAATTGACATCAATATCGAGCACTGCCTGCAGGCGCGCCGTGCGGTCAGCGTCCGGCGGAAGTGGAGCGTGCATGATCTGAGCTACGTAGTCGATGTGGTTGATCTGGTCCTGTCCTGCCTCAATGACCTGAAAAGCATTCAGGCCTTGCGGCACGTGTCCGGTCACGGTCATCCCGAGGCGATGGGCTTCCTCCGCGATGATCTTCACCTCTTCGAGTGTGACCGAGCTGTAGATCTTCATCTGCTGAAACCCGGCGTCGTGATAGCGGTCGGTCCACATGCGCGCCTGGTCAGGCGTGTCCACGCGTTGTACTCCAAGCGCCAGCGCACCGGTGCCGTCCACAATGCCCGCTAGCAGAAGTCGTGGCCCCAAGCCACGGCCAGCCGCGATGGCGTCGCGCACCGCCGTGATGAACTCGAATTCGTTGCCACAATCGCGCACCGTAGTCACGCCCGCAGCTAGATAGATCGGGCCCCACTCCACTTGTTCAAAGTGCGCGTGCATGTCCCACAGTCCCGGAAGGATGGTCTTGCCAGGTACGTCCACCACGGTCGAGCGACTTGGAATCTTTACCTTTCCCCTCGGACCTGCCGCAACAATGCGGCCCTTTTTCACCACGACAACGGCATCTGGAATCGCCGCGCTGCCCGTGCCGTCAACCAGAGTTGCACCCACCAGGGCCAGAGTTCCCTTGTTGCCGGCAGAAACAGTTCTAGTCTTCGTCATTCCAGCAAGCGCTTCCATGCCATCGGTTCCCGCACGACCAACAAAGGTGCCGAGCGCGCTTTCGTATCCTTCGCGGATGGCCTCGAAGTGATCAAACTCGGCGTCAAGCGTTACCGCCGCCACCAGATTGCGCTTGGAGTCAAACCAGAGCGTTTCACGGCCCCAAATCACCCCCTCGACCAGATAGCGGTCGAGTTTCTCACTCTTACCGTTTACCGAAAACACATCCTGGCCGCGGGGCTCGACCCTCACCTTGCCTGTGGGCAGCGTCCTCAGCCCGGCTGGAGAACCATGTGTCGCCCAGAAGCGCACGAGCAGCATTTGCATGGTCGCGGGAGCGTAGCCCGCGATGGTGAAGAACTGGCGCGGCAGATCAGCGTCAGTCCACTTGTCGCGGTTGCGCAGACTAACTTTTCCATCCTTCACTTCAACCGTCTGATCAATCTCGGACAGGCGCGACGTCTTTCCTTTGATCTCGAAGCTTTGCGGAGTCAGATCCTTGGCCGCGTGAAAATTAATCGTAAGCGGTACCGCTCCCGCGATCGGTGAATTTGAAGTTGATTGCGACTGCCAGTGAGTCTCCGTCGGCCGTGACCTCGTATGTTTCTTCACCAATCGGCTGCTCGAACTTATGCAGACTGAACTTGCCCTGCTCGACGACGGGCGCTTTCTGTTCGGTTTGCGCGAAAGAGATTATCTGACTAGCGATTGCCAGGGCCGGCAACAGAAGAGTCTGAAAGAGTAAATGGAAGGCTTTCGCACGGCGCATGGTTCTGATTCACCTTGAAGACGAAGCTAGAGGATATTAGCCACGCACAGGACGCGCAAGGAGAGGAAAATTCGGTGGTGTCCTAAATTCATCAACCACAAAGGACACCAAGTCGCACGAAGGTATGAATCCTGAGGTTTTCCTTTGTGATCCTTTGTGTCCTTGGTGGTTAATCTAGAACGCCACCAAAATCTCAGAAGATGATTGCGACCAGAACCAGCGGAAGAATCAATTGGTCAGCGCCCGACCGACGAAGACGACACTAGCATCATCGTGCAAACGTGAGCCATTCACGTAGTTGCGGACATCATCGACGATGCTCACCGCGGAAGCGCCCGGCTTTCCGGCGTGCTCCGCAAGCCGGGTGAGGCCGAACTCTTCATCACGCGAGTCGGCCGCCTCCGTAATTCCGTCACTATAAAAAACCAGCCGCGAGCCTTGCGACAGACTTATCTGGCACTCGGAATAATCCCCGCAGCTGAGGCCGAGAGGCAGTCCACGCTCTACGTCGAGAAAGCGGACGTCAGCCCGGTCGATGAGCAACGGATGCAAATGACCGGCATTTGCAAACGTAACTGTGCTGGTGGTCGGATCGAGCACGGCGTACACCAGGGTGACAAACTTGCCTGCCGGGAAGTCGTCCACGAGGAGATGGTTGAGCTTGGTCAAAACCTCAGCCGGGCTGCAGTTGGCTTCCGCCAGGGACCGCAACATCCCGCGCGTCGCCGACATCAGCAGAGCAGCCGCAGTACCTTTGCCTGAAACGTCAGCCAGCACGAGTCCCCAGCGGCCGTCGGGAAATGGAATGAAGTCATACCAGTCGCCACCCACTGCGCCGGCGGGAACACTCAGTCCCGAGATCACGAAGCCGGGAACATACGGAGAACTCTTCGGCAACAGCGCCTGCTGAATGGCGCGGGCTTCCTGTGCCTCGTGGCTCATGGCCTCCCGCAGCGCGCGTTCCGATTGGAAACGGCGAGCATTGTGCACGGCCACGGCAACGTGGTCGCACAACGCCTGAAGAATTCTCAGTTGCTGGCGCGGGAATGCATCAAGCTCCGGATGCGACGCGGTGAAGACTCCAATCAGCCGTTCTCCGACATGAAGCGGAATCGCCACTTCGGACATCGTGGCATGCTCACACGCGATGTAGTACTCATCCTTGCGTACGTCGGGCGCGTAACGCATCTGCCCGGTCGAGGCCACGTATCCAACCATGCCCTCAGTCCCGACTTTCAGGCGCGCGCCTTTGCCATGCACACTGCATCCGTGCACGCCGGCGAGCACCAGCTCTGCGTGCTCCGGGTCGTGCAGGTAGATGTTTGCCTCGACGCATCCGAAGGAGCGCGCGACGTCGTTCACAATCTTGTCGATAAGGTGGTCAAGGTCGAGGATCGAGCTGATCTTCTGCGCGGCCTTTTGAAGTCGTTGCAGATCTTCGACCTGGTCGCCGAGCAGGGGACGAGCCACAGCGGAATCGCCGAATGAAGCTGTAGTAGGGAGAGTGGCCATATAGACCAGTCCTTCTGGCACAGAGTCAGGTTTGCTGAATGACCTTAAACACCTAAGAGATGCGCTGTCGCGACGCTAAGATTCTTTCTTTGAGCGCGATGGAGCCTTTTCGGACGTTGGGGAGCGCAATCGTTTGATCTCCTCTAGGCGCTCACGAATGCGTTTTTCGATGCCTTCGTTGGTCGGCTGGTAGTAAACGCGATCGCGCAGATTGTCCGGCAGGCATTGCATGTTCGCGACCTTGCCTTCGACCTCGTGCGCGTACTCATACCCCTTGCCGTAACCCAAGCCCTTCATGAGCCCGGTCGGCGCGTTGCGCAAATGCAGCGGCACGGCTTCGGCGGCGGTCTGCTCAACATCTTGTTGCACGTCGCCGTAGGCGGTGTAAAGGGCATTTGACTTGGGCGCGACTGAAAGGTAGACGACGGCCTGTGCCAGGGCGAGATTGCCCTCGGGCATGCCGATGAAATCCACGGCATCGCGAGCGGCCATGCACAGGGCAAGGGCGTTGGGATCGGCGAGCCCGATGTCTTCCACCGCCATGCGCACCACGCGGCGAGCGACGTAAAGAGGGTCTTCGCCGGCTTCGAGCATGCGTCCCAACCAGTACAAAGCAGCGTCGGGATCGCTGTTGCGCACCGACTTGTGCAGCGCCGAGATCAGGTTGTAGTGCTCTTCGCCGGTCTTGTCGTACAGCAGAACGCGCTTTTGCAGAGCGTCGTGGACGATCTCGTCAGTGATCTCTGCAGGCTTCTTTCCGGCCTTCTCTTGCGCGAGTGCAGCAGCCACTTCCAGTACGTTGTAGGCACTTCGGGCATCGCCGCTCGTGTAGCTAGCGATTTTCTTCAGCACGTCGGCGGAGGCTCGCACCTTCATCGAGCCCAGGCCGCGGTCCGAATCTGTAAGAGCCCGCTTCAGCAACTCCACAATCTGGTCTTCCGTCAGCGGCTTGAGCACATAGACGCGGCAGCGCGAGAGTAAAGCGGAGTTAATCTCAAACGAAGGATTTTCCGTAGTCGCGCCGATCAGGCGGATGTTGCCCTTCTCAACGTGCGGCAGGAATGCATCTTGCTGCGCTTTATTGAAACGGTGAATCTCATCAATAAAGACAATGGTCCGCGTGCCGTACTGGCGCGCTCGCTCCGCATCCGACATAACCTGCTTGATCTCTTTGATCCCGGCAAGCACAGCGGAGAATTCGATGAATTCCGCCTTTGTCATCTTCGCAATGATCTTCGCTAGGGTTGTCTTGCCCGTCCCGGGCGGCCCCCAGAAGATGAGCGAACCAGTATCGTCGCGTTCGATCTGCGTGCGCAGCGGCTTGCCGGGATCGATCAGATGTTCCTGCCCGACGTACTCCTCCAGCGTGCGCGGACGCATCCGGTCGGCCATGGGACGAGAGCGGTCGGACGCACTCTGGGGGCTCGGGATGGGCTGGAAAAGGCTCACAGAATCGATTTCACCACGGAGGCACGGAGACGCTGAGAAACCCAAATGAAGTGTTTTCTCCGTGCCTCCGTGTCTCCATAGTAATCAGTCATTTTCGTTGCCTGGATGCTTCGTACAATACGATGCTTCCCGCCACGCCGGCGTTCAGGGATTCCACCTGCGGCGTGTGCGGGATTGCAACTGTCTCGTTGACGTTCGCCATCAAGCCACGGGGCAGGCCAGAGCCCTCACTTCCGATGAAGATTGCGAGGGGCCCGGTCAGGTTTGCCTGATCGAGCGGAGTTCCCTTGTGCGAGGAAGTTGCCACCAAACGCACGTCCTTTGCTCGAAGGCCAGCCAGGACTTTTTCCATAACATCTGTCGACTTAGCGACCAACAATGGCAGCCGAAACACCGATCCCGCCGAGGCCCGTATCGCTTTTGTATTGAACTGACTGACCGTGCCTTCCCCGAGCACAACGCCGGCGCTTCCGAACGCCTCCGCCGAGCGAAAAATAGTTCCCAGGTTGCCGGGATCTTGCAGGCCAGCAACAACGACAATCGGCCCGACGTGTACACGCTCCAGAATATCTTCGAGTGACCATTCTTTCAGCCGCACCAGCGCCGCCACGCCTTGCGGCGCTTCGCTGGGGACGACGCTGTCGAACAGCTTGTCCGGCAGCAGTAGAGTCTCGACGTGCGCTCCAATCTGTGGCAATAGACGTTCCGCGCGGTCCTGCGCCGACTCGCGAAAGAAGACGGCCCGAAACCGCAGCCCGCTGCGAATCGCTTCTTCGACGATGCGCAAGCCTTCAATCGCGCAGTCGCCCTCCTCGGTGCGCTCCGCGCGCGAAAACGCCCACCGGAGCTGCTTGACCAGCACGTTGTGGCGGCCTTCGATGCGGCGCAGCCGTTGGCGGGAGCTGGACGCGGATTCTGAGGTCCTGGTCATGTTTTCAACGACCCTGCGTCACCGCATGATACGCTGCCCAAGCAGCATTGCGGCCTCTGGCCGTATTATGTTAGGTTTCGCCATCGAAAACAGTCCGAATTAGACTGCCTGCATTCATAGGAAGGGAGCGCCGTGCGCGCCGAAATACTGAAAATTAATAGCGAAAGTCCACAGCTGTCGCTGGTGAAATACGCCGCCGATCAGATTCGTGCCGGCGAAGTGCTGGGTATGCCGACGGACACCTTCTATGGTCTGGCGGCCGATCCCTTTAACTTGCGCGCCGTCGATAAGGTTTACGACATCAAGACCCGCTCCCGGCACAAGCCCTTGTCGCTGCTGATCGAAAGCGTGGACCAGGCCGAAGAACTCGCGAAGAGCCTGACCGAAGAGTTTTATGCCTTGGCGCGCAAATTCTGGCCCGGCCCACTGACTATCATCGTGAAAGCCGGTTCGCGGCTGCCCCTAAAGGTAACGGCCAATACCGGACACGTTGCCCTGCGCGTTCCCAACGCGAAGATCCCACGTGCCGTGGTGGCAGCAGCCGCGATTCCGATCACGGCAACCTCGGCGAATCTCAGCGGCGCCTCCGAATGCACCACGGCCGAGCAGGTACACGACCAGCTTCATGGCCGCATCAGCATCATCGTCGACGGAGGCACGTCGCCCCGCGAAGTCGCGTCCACCATCGTTGACCTTACGGACAGGGACTCGCGCTGGCGCATCCTTCGCGAAGGTGCGATTCCGTCCGAGGAAATCTCCGGTTTCTTTGCCAAAGGATGACCGCGGACAGCGCCAACCAGCATCCCCGCGGCCGCTGGTTCCTGCGGCTGACGATGCTGGCGTCGGGAGCCGTAGTCGCCTTCCTGCTGCTGACCAGCATCCGCATCGTCCACACTGCATCCCTCGAGGAGTTTCGTCCTGCGGACGCCATCGTCGTCTTCGGCGCCGCCGAGTATGCCGGACATCCGTCCCCCGTGCTGCGGGCCCGCCTCGACCAGGGCTTCGAACTCTTCCGCCGAGGTCTTGCTCCCGTGCTCATCACAACCGGGGGCGCCGGAGCCGATACAAAGTTCAGTGAAGGCGGCGTAGGTCGCGACTACCTTATGCACCGTGGCATCCCCGAACGAAGCATCATCGCAGAAACTCAGGGGCGCGACACGGCTGAATCTGCCGTGCGCGTAGGTGTGATCATGCAAGCGAACGGACTGCACAGTTGTGTAGCGGTGAGCGACGCCTACCATGTCTTCCGCATCAGGAAACTGCTGGAGCACGAGGGCATTGGTCCAGTCTACGTCGCGCCGCGCCCGGATTCTCGCCCGCACGGCCTCGTGCAGCGGATGATTGCAGTTCTGCGGGAAGCGAGCAGTTACTTGCTGTGGAAGCTAGGAATGACGTAGAACCGGGCTCCAGGCTTCAGCTTTCGGGCTTTAGCCATGCCTACCCCGAGAGCACACGAAAGTTGCTACCAACGTTGCCCTCAATGCCTTTATGTGCGTGCCTTGCATCAAAACTCTCTCAGCCCGAAGCCCGGTTCCTCCTACCAGCCGTTCCGTACTCTCAGGCTGGTGACGTGCGCCACATGATGCCGTCCATGCCAGGCATAGAGCGCCAAGTTCTTCTCCAAACTAACGACGCCGAGCTCGGGATGGCGGAACGTCCGCTTCCAGTCTGCGGCCGCCAGCGAACCCAGCAGGCGCATCCAGCGCGTGTGCAGCGCTTCCAACAGCATCAGCGACACCTCAATCGGCGTGCTCTGCGAATCAGCAAGCACCGCCCAGCGATCTTCGGCGTAGGGCTTGATGGTCGGTTCTTCTTCGGTGAGCGCCAGCTTAAAGCGTACATAAGCGTTTAGATGGCTGTCGGGCACATGGTGTACGACCTGTCGGATGGTCCATCCCCCAGGGCGGTAAGGAGTATCCAGTTGCTGCTCAGAGAGTCCGGTCACCGCAGCTCTAAGGTTGGCCGGGGTCTGCGAGATATCGGTCAGGCACGTCTGCTTCTGATCTTCGGTAAGTGGTCCGGCAAAATGAAACTTGCCGATGGGATATTGCAGATCGGTCATTCCGTCCTCCACGTGGAGCTTTCCTCAAGATTATCGGTAAGGGAAGGAAGGTTCAAGAAAGCGGCGTCCGGCTCCGGGTGCGTCGATCACGTACGGATAAACACACAAGGTTGACTTGGTCTGTCCCCATCTGTACTATTTGAATGTGTACGTTTGGGGACTGCTGCCATGCCGAGAATAGCGGTTGAAGATAACAGCCGGATGTCCCTGCGAATTCGGGCCGAAGAAAAAGCGCTGCTCTTGCGTGCGGTGGCCCTGAAGCACACTGACTTGACGGACTTTGTGCTTCATCACGCCTTACGTGCCGCGAAGGCTGTAATTGAGCAAGCGGATCATGTGCAACTCTCGGAGAGGGATAGCTTGAGGGTCCTCGATCTGTTGGAGAATCCGCCGCCACCGAACTCAAAACTGATGGCGTCGGCCCGGGCATTGCCAAAGCGGCAATAATGTGGAGGGCATGGCACGAAGAGCCGATCAGAAGGAAACACGATCGGGAAGCCCTCGACTGTGGCGACGAAGCGCTGAATGAATTCTTGCGCCGTTACGCCCGCAAGAGCCACGAGCGGGGCGGCGCGAAAACTTTCCTTGCGATTGACGATGCTGGCGACAAAACTATTGTCGGCTTCTACAGTCTAAGCCCCGCATCCGTTGACTACATCCGCACGCCGGAGATCATAAGGCGCGGGCTTGCGCGTTATGACGTGCCGGGCTTCCGTCTGGCGCGCTTGGCGGTGGATCGCAGATGGCAGGGTCGAGGAATTGGCGGACAGCTTTTGCTCGCGGCTGGCAGACGTTGCCTGTGGGCCGCGTCCCAGGTGGGCGGCGTCGTGCTTGTGATCGACGCCAAAAATGAAAGGGTGGCAGAATGGTATGCCGGCTATGGCGCTGTGCCGCTGCTGGATGCGCCGTTAACTCTGCTACTTCCGCTCGCGACGGTCGAGGCCGCGCTTAGGAAAGCGGGGAAGTGCTGAGGCTCTTCTGCGGAAATCTGGAATCCGCTTAGTTAACTACAACCCCTAGAGCTTCCACGCGACCGACCACATTGCCTGCGGCTTCGATTTTGGATTCCCCATGCCTTCGGTTTTGTGCATCAAAACCATGTTCTAGGCTAAACTCTCTGTGCTGTTGGGTTTACCTTCACGATGTCGAAGCCGTCCAATTTTCCAAGGCTTCAAAAGCTTCGCGAGGAACTATGCCATCGTCAGTCTGGTCCGGACACTTAACTTTCGGCCTCATCTCCATGCCGGTGCGCCTTTTCTCGGGCGCGCGCAGTTCCGGCATCTCCTTCAACATGCTGCATCGTCCTGACAAGCAGCGGGTGAAGCAGCAGTACATCTGTCCCGCGGAGAACGTGGTTGTCGATCGTAGCGAGATCGTCAAAGGCTACGAGTTTCGCAAGGACGAGTACATCGTCATCGAACCCGACGAGATCAAGAAGATTGAGCCCCAGACCGCCAAGACCATGGAGATCCTTGAGTTCGTGAAAGAGAGCGAGGTCGATCCGGTGTACTTCGAGTCGTCGTATTACATGATGCCGGAAGAGGCCGGACGCCGTCCGTACGCATTACTTACCAAGGCTCTCGAAGAGAGCGAGTACGTAGCCATCGCCAAGATCACCATGCACAACCGCGAGTACACCGTTTTCCTGCGTCCCCACGAAGGCGGACTGATGCTGCACACGATGTACTACGCCGACGAAGTGAAGAAAGTGGAAGGCTTCGGTGCTCCCGACGTGGAACTGAAAGAAGCCGAGGTGAAGGTAGCGCACCAGCTGATTGAAGCGCTGGCCGACGAGTGGGATCCCGAGAAGTACAAAGACTCCTTCCAGGAGAACCTGAAGAAGCTGATCGAAGCCAAGCTCGAAGGCGGAGAAGTGGCCGCCGTCGAGAAGCCCAAGAAACTCGCTCCCGTGATAGACCTGATGGCGGCACTCAAGCAGAGCCTGGCGCAGATGGAAGGCAAGAAGAAGCCAGCCGCCACCACCAGGGCCGAAACCCCGGCCGCATCCGCCGGCGGCAAGTCTCGGCGCGGACGATAAAGAGGGCTTCGGGCGTCGAGCTTCCGCTTGTCTATCTCTCGCCAGGCAGCCCATCCAACTTAAAGCTTGCCCCTTGCATCGAAGAACTGTCGCGCTAGCTTTTCGCTGAAGCCCGAAGCCCAGTTCGTCTCTGGCGCGGATTCCCGGCAATCGTTACAATAATCGCTTCACTTAATCCATCAGAATCAAAGTTCCTTCGGGGTGCCGATGAGTTCTCGACGTGTGGGCCGATTTGCGGTCATGCTGGCGGCAATTTTGCTGTGCGTGGCTTGCGGACAGATTTACCGGCCGGTGGTGATCCCCACCCAGTTGACGCCTCCGACTCCGGCTAACTTTCATACGGTCTTCGGGCTGGACGCAAACGTCCCCGGCCAGCCTGGTGCCGCCGTGCAGATCGACGTTTCCGGGGACTCTGTCGTTGGCCAGACGCCAACCGATCCGAACAGCAAGAACGTGGGCATCCTTCCCACTCACCTTGCCGTTCTCCCCAACCAATCCCGCCTTTTTGTTGCCAGTGCCGGCGGCATGTTCACGACTGGAACGGACTTGGTCGCCGCTTTTAGTCCCTCGCCCGATTCGAGGGTCGGCGTAGGACTGGGGACCGTATTTGACTTTACGTTACCTCCCGGGCAGACATCCGGAATCAGCGCGATTAGTGAGTCGGGAGGCCTCGTGACGGCTACGCTCAGTACACCCCTAGGCAACAATCTTCAGGCCGGAGATCTTATCGCGATTGCCGGGGTGGACCTGAATCAGTACAACGGGACCTTTCCTTTAGCCTCGGTGAGCGGCGCGACCATTCAGTACGTAAACCCTGTGACTGGACTGGCGGCATCCTCCGGAGGAACGGCATCCGTCGCAGCCCTGCCAGTTTTTCTGAACACCACCCAGAACAGCGCGATGTACGTAGCCAACTACAACTCGAACTCGGTTGCAGTGCTCAACCTGTCACTGAATGCCGTTAGCAATACCGTCCCCGTAGGGATTCACCCTGTCGGACTTGCCGAGACCCCGGACGGCAGAAAGCTCTACGTCGCCAACCAGGGCAGCAACACCGTCAGCAGCCTGAATACGGTGGACATGTCGTCGAATCCGGTCACAGGTTTTTCCGGGACGACTCCAGTCTGGGTCGTGGCCCGAAGTGACAGCCACCGGATCTACGTCCTCACCCAGGGAGACGGGCAACTAGTCACTTTGGACACGGCCACGGACAGCGTGATTGGGAGCATCCCGGTTGGAGCGGGAGCGAACTTCGCCGCCTACGATTCGCATTTGACCCGGCTTTACGTCGCGAACCCCACAAACGGCACGGTGTCAGTGATTTCCACGACTGGTGGTGCCAACGATACCCCCACGCTATTGAAGACGATTACGATACCAGGACTGGCTTCGTGCGCCACTTGCAGCGCCGGGATTCCGAACCAGATCGCGGCCTTGCGCGACGGCAGCCGTTTCTATGTGGCCAGCTATCAAACGGCCACTGCCTGCCCTGATCCTAATATTGCCGACTTACTCGGAAATCCGCTGCCCTGCGTGATCCCACAGGTTGCCATTCTCGATGCCAACGGCCTCACCGTGAAGACCAGCTTATTTTTGTTGGCGCCGCCCGTATTCAAGGCTACGTCAAGCGCGACTCCTCAGCCCTACGCAGTGGCTCCCATCGCCTCCTGCGCGCCTGCTGCCACCTTCACCCCCGGCTCCACCCGATTCCGCATGACCACCGCCGCCGCCGCCGACAGCAGCCGCGTCTACGTTGGGATCTGTGACGCAGGAGCCATCGCCGTTATCAACACAACTACCAGCACAATCGGCACTGGCAGCACCAACACACCAGACACGCTGGTTACGGATTTGCTCGCGCCCTTCAGCGCGCGCCCCGCCGGAGCAAACGGCAGACCAGCGCCGCAGAATCCGATCTTTTTAATGACGGGTCAATAAAGGAATGGTTCGGGGCATTAAGAGACTCAAGTGGGGACAGCCGCCCTCGGCTGTCCGTCCGGGCAAAGCCCGGTAGGTTTTGAGCTAGTCGCCGGTAGCCACGCTTTCCTTAACCGAATCCTTGGCCGCGTAGTGCGAATCCACGTACTCATCCAAAATCTCAATGAACTCCGCGACGATGCGGTCGCCCTTCAGCGTGGTGAACAGGCGTCCATCTACGTAAACGGGCGCCTTCGGCTCCTCGAACGTGCCCGGCAGTGAAATACCGATGTTGGCGTGTTTGGATTCCCCGGGACCGTTGACCACGCACCCCATCACCGCCAGCTTCATCTCTTCGACGCCCACGTAACGGCCCTTCCAGGCCGGCATTTGTTCGCGCAGGTAGGACTGAATCTGCTCGGCCATCGCCTGGAAGAAGGTGCTGGTGGTGCGCCCGCAGCCGGGGCACGCCGTGACTTGCGGCGTAAAGCTGCGAATCCCCATCGATTGCAGAATCTGCTGCGCCACGCGCACTTCTTCCGTACGGTCACCGCCAGGAGCAGGCGTCAACGAAACGCGAACGGTGTCGCCGATGCCTTCCTGCAACACCACACCCATTGCGGCGCTCGAAGCCACAACGCCCTTAGCTCCCATTCCGGCTTCTGTCAGCCCAAGATGCAGGGGATAGCTACAGCGCGCCGCCAAAGCTCGATAGACCTCGATCAGGTCCTGCACGCCGCTGACCTTCGCACTCAAAATCATCTGATCGGGACGCAGCCCGAACTTCTCCGCCAGCCCAGCCGAGTTCAAGGCGCTGACCACCATGGCTTCCATAGTGACTTCCCGCGCATCTTTCGGCTCTTCCAGCCGCGAATTCTCGTCCATCATGCGGGTGAGCAGCGCCTGGTCGAGTGATCCCCAGTTTACGCCGATCCGCACCGGCTTCTCATACTTCACGGCGACTTCAATCATCGTCCGGAAATTCGAGTCACCGGTGCGTCCGATGCTGGCATTGCCGGGATTGATGCGGTACTTCGCGAGGTCGCGCGCGCACTCGGGATACTTCGTCAGCAAGACGTGGCCGTTGTAGTGGAAGTCGCCAATGATGGGCACGCGCACGCCTTGCTTGTCGAGTTGCTCCACAATGCGGGGTACGGCTGCTGCCGCCTCTTCGTTGTTAACGGTGACGCGCACTAGCTCCGACCCGGCCCGCGCCAAAGCGGCGCACTGTTGGACGGTCGAAGGCACGTCCGCAGTGTCGGTATTGGTCATCGATTGCACCACAACCGGTGCATCCGAGCCGACGCGCACACCTCCAACGACGGCCGTAACGGTCTTTCTGCGTTGAATCGTAGCCATATGGGAACTAATAGTTTATCACGCGGAAATGGCAGTTTACGGACCCTAACGTAGTCAGTCTCGGTCAGGCGGACTGCCAGCAAAGTCTCGGCCCGCTATCGGTAGTTTCTGCGAGTAGAACCACTATAGTCTTTATCGGCGCTTTAGCGCTTCCAGCTCTTCCAGGGTGCGTGGCCAGTCCGAACCCAAAAGTCGAGACAAGCTTCGATCCGCAAGAACTTTCCCTGCGGTCTGACATCGAGCGCAATAGTTCGTTTCTTTGTCGGCGTAACGAATCCGCAGAACCTTATCGCCACACCTTGGACAAGGCAGGCCGTAGCGTCCGTGGACGGCCATATCCTCGCGAAACGCCGTCACCTTCTCCGGAAAGTTCACCTCCGCCTCGGCGCGCAATCGGTCTACCCAAACCCGCAGCGTCTGCCGGGTCGCGGCGAACAGTCTTTCCCATTCCTGCGCCGCCAACTTGTGCGTGAGCGCGACGGGAGATAGCTGTGCTGCGTGCAGGATCTCATCCGAATAAGCATTGCCGACGCCACTCACCAGGCGCGGATCGGTAAGTGCCCTCTTGAGTGTGTGGTTTTCCGCCGAGAGCGCGGCGCGAAAGGAATTGAGATCGGTGGAGAATATCTCGATTCCCCCGGGCTCGAGTGCACGCAGGTTTTCCTCGCCCTCAAGAATGTGCAACGATGCGCGGCGCTTGGAGCCGGCTTCGGTGAGCACCAGAGCGCCATGGGGAAAATCGAAAGCTACCAGACTCTGACGTCCCGCCAACTTTGCCCCCGGGCTCCGCCAGTGCAAACGCCCTGCAATCATCAGGTGGAGTACAAGCCAGAGATCACCCTCGACTCCAATTGCGATCCGCTTACCAACTCGCCGCAGTTCGCGAACCTTACAACCCTCCACACTCGCCAGCGGAGGCTGCGCGGTTCGCAGCAGAAAGGGGCTGGACAGACGTGTCCGCTCTACGGGCTGGCCGACAATACGTGATTCGAGGGCGGTGATGTAGGCGGCAATGTCCGGCAGTTCCGGCATGGATATCAGCTTGCCTGTCGGATACGAGACTTTGCAACATCGCCTTGCGGGACGGAAAACCGTCGAGGCTGGAGGAAGTCTTACTTATGATCTTCCGATCGTTGAGTTGCATTCAGGTCGGCCATCAAGTCGGAAACGCGGTTGAACGAGTCCAACCCGCCCGCACGTGCTTCCCGCATCGCTGCCGTTGTCGTGGCATTGGGAACTTTCACCTCGAAAGGCAATGCTTTTTCCGCCGCTACCCGGGTAAGCAGAACTCGCACCGCGTCCGATACCGATAACCCCATGGCCGAGAGCGCCGTAGTTACCCGCGCCTTAACACGTTTATCGATGCGAATGTGAACCATTTCTGTGGCGGCCATGCGTTACTCCTCAGAGATACATCGCATCTCAGAGGAAACCAGAGGTCAAGAAAGCAAAAGGGAGCCAGGACGGCTCCCTGAAACCAAAGAAAGTCTTACAAAAACCTCAAGGCAATCGATCCGCAAGTCCCGGAATTGTCTTCATTAGGTCGTTGTAGATGACCATGACGGCAAACAGCACCAGGAACACGAAAGCCGCCTGGTACACGCGCTCCTTGATGCGCAAACTGATATCCCGCCGCATCAGGCCTTCGATCAGTAGGAATAGGATCACCCCCCCGTCAAGGATCGGAATCGGCAGCAGGTTGAAGATGCCCAGGTTCAAGCTGATTCCAGCCGTTAACTCCATCAAAGGCGTCCAGCCCTTCTGCCGTGCCGCGTAGCCGGCTTCCTGGGCGATTCCTATCGGCCCGGAAACCATGCGTGGCGAAACCTTACCCTGCACCAGCTTCTTGGCGAGTTCAAGAAGCAGTAGTGAGTACTTCTTGTTTTGCTCCAGGGAGAGCCTGAGCGCTTGTGTAGGCCCAAGCTTGGTTACCTTGCTCTCGCCCTTGTTGAGGAATCCCAGCCGGTAGCGCGACTCTTTGGGATCTTCTGTCGGCGACAGCACCGGCTGTATCCGAAGATGCAAGGTCTCGCCGCCGCGAACGATGGTGAGTTCGACGGGTTGATCCTTGGTCTGCTGCAGGCTCTCAATCATGCTCTCAATGGACGCCACCGGCTGCCCGTTGATCGCGGTAATCCTGTCGCCCTCTTTCACGCCGGCTTTCGCCGCAGGCATGTCGGCGTCCAGACGGCCGACGATCACCGGCTCAGCCCAATACCATCCCGCCGAACCCACTTCAGAAGAGGTGACTGCTTTGGGCACGATCCTCGTCTGAAATACCTTGTCTCCCCGCTGCACGGTGATGTTCAGAGGCTGGTTGGCGCTGAGCCATACCGCAGGCTGCAACTGCTCCCAGGTGGGATTGTCGATGCCATCCACCTTCACGATGCGGTCGCCGGACTGCAGCCCGGCCTGGGCGGCAGCAGAGTCGTGCCGTATGCCGTAAATCACCGCTGGCTGGTCCATGAATGCGGGATACTCGTAGTGCACCATGTACACAATGGTCAGCAGGAAGACGGCGAGCAGAATGTTCATCGCCGGCCCCGCAATGGCGATCAGAAACCGGTGCCAGCGGGAGTGCGACAGGAACTCTTTGGGATCGCCGGTGCGCTCGTCCATAGGGTTCTCGCCGCTCATCTTCACGTAGCCCCCGAGCGGAATGGCGGCGATACGGTAGTCGGTTTCTCCTTTGCGGAAGCCAAACAGCCGCTTGCCGAAGCCAATAGAAAACACCTCGACCCGAACTCCCAGCCACTTGGCCACGGCGTAGTGGCCGAACTCATGGATGAGGATCATGAACCCCAGGACTGGGATAACGTAAAGAAAGGACAACGAACTCAAAAATTCGGGCATATTCGAGGGTACAAACTCTCCCACCTTGTTAGATTCTAATCATCAAGCGAAAGATGTAGCCCGGGAGTGCGCAGTCTTCCTTAAGTCCTTGTGAAGAACCGCAACCCGTTCCTTGGCCGTCTGGCGTGCTGCCGCGTCGGCTTCTAACACCTTTCTAATAGACTCCAGCTCCCCGGAGTTTGTTCGCGACAGCACCTCTTCGATGATCCTGGGAATCTCATCGAAACGGATGCTGCCTTCCAGAAACGCCGCTACGGCAACCTCGTCGGCTGCATTGAGGGCCGCCGTCTTTGCCCCTCCCGTCTCGGCTGCCTCATACGCCAGACGCAGACAAGGGAATTTATTCATGTCTGGAGGGCAGAAGTCCAGATGACGCAAGTCACTCACCGGAAACCGCATATCCGATTGGATACGCTCGGGATATGTTAAGGCGTAAAGAATCGGCAGCCGCATGTCGGTCACAGAGAATTGAGCAAGTATGCTGCCATCCACAAACTCGACCATGGAATGAATGGTCGACTGCGGATGCACGATCACCTCGACCTTCGCCGGGGGAATGTGAAACAACCGGCATGCTTCGATGACCTCGAATCCCTTGTTCATCAAAGTAGCCGAATCGATGGTGATGCGCCGTCCCATTTTCCAGGTGGGATGGGTCAAAGCCTGCTCGACTGTGATCGACGAAAATTTCGAGCTTGGAGTGTTCAGGAACGGTCCGCCCGACGCCGTCAGCCAGATGCGCTCGACTTCTTCCATTTTTCCGCCGCGCAGGCATTGGTGGACCGCGTTGTGCTCGCTGTCGATGGGAAGCAGAGGCTTGCCTTGCCGGCGAGCCTCGGCGGTAATTAACTCACCGGCGGCCACCAGGCACTCCTTGTTCGCCAGGCCGACAGTCTTGCCAGCGTGCACGGCTTCGTAAGTCGCCTCGAGTCCAGCCACACCCACAATCGCACTCACCACAAAATCAACCTCGCAATGCGTGGCAACCCGCACGGTGCCCGCTGCACCGTGAACCACTTCCATCTCAGAAAGGCCTTCTTTTTTCAGGCGGGATCGCAGCGCATCCGCGTCCGCCTCGGCAGCCATTGAGATCAGTCGAGGACGCCAGCGTCGGGCCTGCTCGAAGGCAGCCTCCAAATTACCGCCCGCGGCCAAAGTCACAATCTGAAAGCGACCGGGATACGACTTGGCAACATCAAGCGTGCTGCGGCCAATCGAGCCCGTAGATCCCAGGATGGCAATGCGCTTCATGATTATCTGAGCTACCCGGCTTGAGTCGGTGATCCCTTCATTTCGTACTCGCCAACGCTACCGCGTATTGATCGATCCAATCTCGCTGCTCCGACGTTTCCGGAACGGACACGCCCGCTCCGCTGACACCAATTCCACGGCCGCTCCCGGGCTCATTCCCCTTCTCACCAGCAGACAAGCGGCAACCAGTCCGCTCCGCCCGATTCCCTGACGGCAATGTACATCCACATTCTTGCCTTCCGACAGAGCGCGCGTAACTTTTTCCAGGACCTCCGCCCACTCCGCTTCCGACCTGGGAACCTGGCGATCTGGGACAGGGAACGAACCGAATTCCATTCCCTGCGCTTTAGCTTCGCCCGCTTCATCTCGGAGGTCCAGGTCTGTTTCCTCGTCGGGTGTGAGCAGCGAAAGGACCGTGTCGATACCCGCTCGCTTCCAGCTGGCCATATCATCGCGTAGCCAGTCCCCGCCGCGCGGACGGGCCGCCATGGCCAGCTTTCCGCGCCACGGTCCGTCGAGCCAATAGAGATATTTCCGCATCTTTGACTCTCGATCCTTCACGACAACTTCTCGAGGAAGACCGTCAACATCCCCGCCTCGTTGGCGAAGAACGTGAATGCGATGGATGTCCATCCAGTATAGTTCCTTCCGGCCGCGTTTTCAGACAACCCTCCTGTCCCGGCAATAATGAGACCCGAAGGGCTTCGGTCGAGAGCCGTGCCAGTTGTGCAAGCTTGACCGCATTCAGAGAACTATCGGGGTGAAGTGGCGTCAGGGAGGACGCTGAGGCAAATCCGCCATCGCTACGGACAATCACTACTGCATCACACGCCAGGCTGCATAGTACCACAGCACCGGCGCGGCAAAGAGCAGCGCATCAATGCGATCAAGCATCCCGCCGTGGCCCGGCAGAATCGCGCCTGAGTCTTTGACTCCTGCGCCGCGCTTGATCAGCGATTCCACCAGGTCACCGAGCTGCGCAGCGACGTTCAGAGTAACGGTCAGCAGCATCACGGGCAACATGGTGGGCTTTTCCAGCCCAAACAACCCATCGCGTCGCTCGATCAGTCCAGCACGGAGCAGCGCCGAACTCAGGGGCAAAGCATAGTTGAAGAGCAGCCAACCCACACCGACGCTCGCCACCAGCGAAGCTGCGGCCCCCTCCCAAGTTTTCTTCGGGCTGATACTCGGGGCCATCAGGTGGCGGCCGATTGACCTGCCCACGAAGTAGGCAAAGATGTCGCCGGCCCAGACCACCAGCAGCAAATAGAGCAAATAGAACGCTCCCGCCCACTGCTGACGCAGCTGCACCAGCATTCCCATCGGCAACGCGACATAGGTGAAGGCAAAGACCGATGCGGCGGCTGCGGGATATCCACTGCTCATTTGTTCCCGCCGCATGGCGATAGTCAGGAATATGAATGGAGCGATGGCCGCGGCGAAGCCGAGCGCGTAAATAAAGATCGCCGTCGAGAGCAAAGGCTTGTCACTACCCGCGTCCAGCGCGAGCAGCAGAAAGGAAAAGCCCACAAACAGATAGGTAGGCCAGCGCAGAGGCTGCACACCGAAAGACTCCGTCAGCTTGAGGAATTCATGGATGGTCAGCAGTGTAACCACAGCTGCCACCACCGCCAGCAGGGGTACCGGTGCCCGCAGCACCAGCACCAGCACTATCGGAATCAGGACGACCGCGGTCGCGATGCGTTTCAGCAAGGAGTTAAACGATGCTCTGGAATGAGCTGCGCTTTGAAAGGGCGCGACTTCCAGTCGCGCCGCTACGATCCTACACAAATCGTTGTCATTCCAACCCGGCTTCAGCCGGGGAGGAATCTGCTGTTGCACTGTCCCCGTAGCCGCAGGATGCGACTCTACGTGTGAACCTTGCCAAGATCCACATCAATCCGTCGGGGCGCCTCCCCATGATTCAATCCGCCATAGCGCCGCTCCCGCTTCTGATATTCCGCGATGCCTTCCAGCAGATGCACTCCGCGAAAATCCGGCCACAGCGTTGGCGTTACATAAATCTCGGCATATGCCAGCTGCCACAGCAGAAAATTGCTCAGCCGCATCTCGCCTGAAGTGCGAACCACGAGATCAGGATCGGGCAGGTGCCGCGTATAGAGATTCCGCGCGACCGCATCTTCATCGATGTGCAGATGCTCGATCCCGCCATTCTGCGAAGCCGCATTCACCATCGAGCGGAAAGCGTCCACCAGTTCGCTGCGCGCGCTGTAGTTGAGTGCCAGCGTCAGCACCATCCCAGTATTCGGCGCGGTCGCTTCACGTGCCCAGGCCATGCGCTCCTGCACATCTTGCGGAAGTTCGTGCTGCCGCCCGATGTATTCCAGTCGAATATTGTTCTTGTTTAGCGTAGGAACTTCCGCCTTTAAGTACCGGCTCAGCAGCCGCATGAGGAAGTCGACTTCGCTTTTGGGCCGCTTCTTCCAATTCTCTTCCGAGAACGCGTAAAGCGTCAGCGCAGGAATGTGAATGCGCGCCGCCGTCTCCACCGTCGAGCGGACGGCCGCGACTCCGGCGCGATGGCCGGCCACGCGCGGCATGTGGCGCCGCTTGGCCCAGCGACCGTTTCCGTCCATGATGATGGCGATGTGTTTGGGGAGCCGCGCCGGATCCAGGTGCCGGTAAACTTCTGCTTCCTTGTGGTCCAGTCCCGCGGGTACTTTATGCTGCAAAGTGAACGCCTCGACATGAGGCTAACACAGCGGGGAAGGGGGTTGCAATGACGAGGAGGGTATGGCAGGGTATGGCCAGCGATTCCGTAAAGCGCCATCTGCCCATCGAGTACGCCGCTGATTTGACTTCGGTTGTGGCAGCCAAGGGATCTGGGGCAATGAATGGGGAAATCGGTGCTGACCAAGACCACGACGACGATGCGCTGATAATACTGAATCTCGGTTTGCATCTCGCCGTTCACCTTGTGCTGAACCTCCCGCTCCATACAAGCATCGCAACAGCGAGCAAACGAACTACAGATTTCAATGCCATCGACCGCCCCCACCACCAACCCTCGGGACCAAGCGGAGCGTAGCACTCCGTTGCGTTTCAGGCGGCGAGTAATTTCGCAACCGAGCGCAAACACGGGTTCGGGAGATTGTCTTTCGAGCGAATAGCCGAGGGTATCATCGCTGACCGGTCCGATGCGTTTGGCCAGCGCCCCATGGTGCATTCGGCCTCGATCTGCAGCAGACTGGGAAGCTGCATCGCCGCTCCCAAGAAGACGGCGTCAAATACCTTTTTCCAAGCGTGCTGGGGAAACTGCCCTCCCTCGGGCAGAGCGCTCACCAAAGCGGAGAAGCCAAACCCCTTGTCGAGATAAGCCTCGAACCGGTGCCGAGTCAAGCTTGGCGACCTTCCTTTTCTTTGAGAAACCGCTTCAGGTTGATCTTGCAGATGGTGTCGGCGGCGGCATCAAAGCGTCGGCGCATCCCGATCTTTTGGCGCACGTTCTCCACCCATTCTGCCGGAATGTTGAGAGCTCTCGGCTTGCCGTCGATCAGCACCGAGATCTGATATTGCGAGTGCAGGCGTTTGCCGTCGGTGCAATGACAGTTCGGCCGGCCGCAGGCGCGGGTGCGTTCGACAAAGGAGCCGGGCAGCATTTCGCGGAGAGCCCCGAGGCTGCGGATGAGTTTGCCGCGCAGTTGCAGGTCGGGTTCGGGGGGTGATTTCATATGACACTCATATTAGTGTCAGAAATGGATCAAGTCAAGTACCCAAAAAGATTTGCAAGAATGCTGTCACCTGAAACCGGCGGGGAAACTCCTGCAAACAAACCGCCGGACGCTGGCCCCCCTACCTTAAGGAATCACTAAGGGTATGGCCGAGAGCGTGTGGCGCGGGCACTCCTGCCGCGAAAACGCTAGGAGCGCATCTTTCGCCGTCGTCGAGCGCGAACCTTACGGACTAACTCATCGAACTTCCGTTCCGTCTCACGGAACTCTTCTTCGGACATGCGCTCCTTCGCCTCGGCCCTGAGTTTCAGAAAGGACTCGATCAGTTTGTCCATTGCGGAGTTCGACTTGGCCACGGGCTTTGGCATGACTAATTATCGATCGGGTTGGGACCGGCGAGTCTCAGTGCAGCGGAAGGGGAAGTTACGGCATCCGGTAAGGACGGATCATGCCGTCCTCCATCGGCCGAGGGGTTACTTTTTCTTTGGCTACTTGCAGTATCCGGAAGCTGGTGGAAGTTCCGCCCTCCGTAAGGGGCTGGACGCTCGATGTCCTTACCACCCTACGAAAGTTAGCAAAACCTCGCTTCTCGCTTCAGGAGTTGTATGAACTTGAGCCCTACCTGCAGAACATTCACCCGCACAATCGAAATGTGCGACCGAAAATACGACAGCAACTCCAAGTGCTGCGAGACTTGGGCCTGATCGAGTTCAGGAGCCCCGGCCATTACAAGGTCCGCAGCCAGAAATCCGTGTCTGCGCCACCCAGACTCTACCGCGCTTCCTCCGGCACCACCTTCAGTTCCAGCGTTTCCGTCCAGCGCAGGACCGTCAGCGTCGAGCTCACGCCCACGCGCACTTCGGTGAGCACGCGGTGCAGATCATCCACGCCCGCGACCGGCTGGCCTTCGAGCGCGACGATGATGTCGCCCTCGCGCAGTCCAGCCCGCTTGGCCGGACTGTCCTCTTCCACCGACAGCACGAGCGCGCCAGTTTCCTTCGGCAGATCGTAAAACCGCACCACGCGCCGGTGCACCGGCACCGTTTGCGCCGAGACCCCAATGTAGCTGCGGCGGATGCGCCCATCGCGCAGCAGACGGCTGGCCACGAATTTGGCCGTATTGATCCCGATGGCGAAGCAGATTCCTTGCGCCGGCAGAATAGTCGCCGTGTTCACTCCCACGACGCGGCCAGCGGAATCTACTAACGGTCCACCCGAGTTGCCCGGATTCAACGACGCATCGGTTTGCACGACATCGTCGATCAGCCGTCCCGAATACGACCGCAGGGACCGCCCGAGTGCGCTCACGACTCCCGCGGTCACGGTCGATTGAAACCCATAAGGCGCACCAATCGCAATCACCACCTGCCCGACGCGAAGCTGTTGCGAGTCTCCTAGCGTGGCCGCAGTTAGCCCCGGCTCATCCACTCGAAGCACGGCCAAATCGCTCGCCGGATCATCGCCAATGGCGGTGGCGGACATCCGGTGCCCATCAGTGGTTGTAACCTCAATACGCTGGGCGTCGTGCACAACGTGACTGTTGGTGAGGATCAGACCGTCAGGAGTAAAGATGAATCCCGAGCCTCCGCCCCGCCGCTCCCGAGGCTCCCCCGACCGCGTGCGTCCCGCAGAGTGATGCACTTCTATATTCACTACCGAAGGGCTCACTCGCCGTACTGCGCTCGTGACCGCACGAGAATAGGCATCAAACAGGGAATCGTCATCCGTAGCTCCCTCTGGCGCGACATTGGACTCCCGAGAAGATTCACTATCCCAGCCAGGGCTGTCTGACGCCCGAGCCGCTAACACACGGAGGTCGGAGGTAGAGGGAAAGGCACCCGCATCTTCTTGATTCATGCTGGATAGATGCCGGTCAATCTAGTGGGGATTCATCCGAACCAAACCCCGGAGGGGCGAAAGAAACGTGGCAGTGGCAAAAAACCGGGACCGATGAGACGGCCCCGGCATGGAGTTGGCTGGTTGCCCGGATAAAACTTAATGTGGGGACAACCGCCCTCGGCTGTCCGGCCCGGCAAAGCCGGGCCCTCTTAATCAAGCGCTAGGCGCTTCTCCGCGGCCGCACCGTCAAATCCCGCACCTGCATGAGGATGCTCGACATCTGCATCCCATTCAGTTGCGACACAAACGGCAGAATTTCCGCGATAAACTGATCCTTCATCAGTTCGCTGATTTCTTCCTGGCGGCTGCGTTCTCCGCCGGTGAGCAGGTCTGGCACGGTTACCTCCAATGCGCGCGCCAGCCGTTCCAGGGAAGACAGCGTGGGCGTGGCTTTCTCGTTCTCAATCTTGGACACGTAGGTGCGTGGAACCGACATGCGCCCGGCCAGTTGCCGCTGGCTTAGCCCATTGCGCAGGCGCAGCGACCGGATCGACGCGGCCAGGTTCAGGTGTCCGCGGCCGGTACCCGGCATCGGCATCATTACCGGCAATGCGGCGGCAACGGGCTCGGGTTCAGGCTCCTCGTCCATGGACGCGTGGCAACGCCGGCAATTGTTATTAGTGGTACGGAATTGAACCAACAGGCAGTGATCGCAACGGACGACTTCCCTTGAGTCTACCGGGGCAAGAGTCGTAGCCATCGAGTTGTGGGAGTGCCAGAGCGGGCAACTCCTTACAGCCAGAAACAGGAACCGAATCTTTTGGGAGAGAGGTTCCGACTGCAGGGCCCAATCTGCGGTACAACGCCTGTGGAAGTCAAGGGTAAAATGCACATAAACCAAGACTTCTTCGCCATGAAAACCAAAACGACACAGCAAGAAGCCCGAGGAAACAGGCCAAATCCATGATCGATCGCCAATCCGCGTGGTGTTTACTAACTGAGTTCACCCAATCCGAAAGTTTGCGCAAACACGCGCTCGCGGTCGAGGCGTGCATGCGCGCCTGCGCCCGCAAATTAGGCAACGGCTCCCCCGAGGCCGAAAACTTGTGGGCCGTAATCGGATTAATCCACGACTTCGACTACGAGCGCTGGCCAAGCCTGGACGACCATCCCTACAAGGGCAACGAGATTTTGAAGCAGCGCGGCTGGCCCGAAGTCATCACCCGCGCCGTCATGTCGCACGCCGAATATACCGGCGTGACTCGTGACACGCCCATGGAGAAAGCTCTCTTCGCCTGCGACGAACTCGCCGGATTCATCACGGCGGTAGCGCTGATCAAGCCCAGCAAGTCCCTGTCCGAGGTCGACGTAAAGTCAGTGCGAAAAAGAATGAAAGACAAAGCCTTCGCCCGCAAGGTAAACCGCGAAGACATCGTGAACGGCGCGGCAGAGCTAGGCGTCGATCTGGACGAGCACATCGCCAACTGCATCGAAGCTATGAAGGGGATTGCGGTGGATCTGGGACTCGATGGAAGCGCCGGGAAGCCAGCGTAATCGATACCGCGATGCTTATGTGGGGACAGCCGCCCTCGGTTGTCCGCGGGGCGAAGGCCCGGTCGGCACTTGTGGCGCGGGAGCCTCGCCCGCGAAACGCCGCCCCCGAAGATCCATCCAGCTACCGCAGCGCTTCCGCCACCCTTCCGCTAGCAATCAACTCCGCAAGCCTCGCAAAGTCTTTGTACATCACGCGGTCCTTCTCCATCGTCGGACATACAGCACGAATCGCCGCAAGCGCGGCCTGCCCGCGCTTCGAAGTCTTCAGAGGAGCCAGAAAGTCAAGCGCCTGTGCCACTGCCATGGCCTCGATCGCCAGCACGTTGCGCGTGTTCTCGACGATGCGCTTCAACTTGATCGCCGCCGTCATCCCCATGGACACGTAATCTTCCTTGTTGCCCGAAGTGGTGATCGAGTCCACGGACGCGGGATGGGACAGCACCTTGTTCTCGCTGACCAGCGCCGCCGCCGTGACCTGCGGCATCATGAATCCCGAATTTAGCCCAGCACCGGGTGCGAGAAACGGCGGGAGGCCTTCACTGAGTGCCGGATTCACCAGACGCTCAATCCTCCGCTCGCTGATACCTGCCAGCGCGCTCAGAGCGATGGCAAGAAAGTCCAAAGCGAACGCCACCGGCTCGCCGTGAAAGTTCCCTCCCGAGATGACATCGCCTTCCGCTTTCTTCGGGTCACCGATAAACACCAGCGGATTATCGACTGCGGAATTGGCCTCAATCTCAAGCACTTCGCGGCAGTGGGCCAGCGTGTCGCGAACCGCGCCGTGCACCTGCGGGATGCAGCGTAACGAGTAAGCGTCCTGCACCCGTCCGCACTCGCGATGCGACTCACGAATCTGGCTGCCCTCAAGCATGTGCCGCAGGTTGGAAGCGGTTTTCATCTGGCCGTTGTGCGGACGCGCCTTGTGAATGCGCTCGTCAAACGCCGCATCGGTTCCTTTGAGCGCGTCACAGCAGAGTCCCCCCAACACGTCGGCGGAGTCAACCAGCGTCTCCGCCGCCAGCAGGGCCAGCGTGCCCACTCCCAACATAGCCTGGGTGCCATTGATCAGCGAGACCGCCTCTTTTGCCTGCAGCACCAGCGGCTTGATTTGCGTCCGCTTCAGCGCCTCGGCACTCGGAGCCCGCGTGCCCTTCTCATCGACGCACTCGCCCTCCCCAATCAGAGCCAGCGCCAGATGCGCCAGAGGAGCCAGGTCTCCGCTGGCTCCAACGCTTCCTTGCGACGGGACATAAGGCGTGACGCCGCGGTTCAGCATCTCGCAAATCGTATCGACGACAATCGGGCGCACACCCGAATAACCCTTCGAGAGCGAATTCGCGCGCAACAGCATCATTGCTCTCGTCTCTGCGATCGAGAGTGGCTCGCCAACTCCGACCGAATGCGAGCGCACAAGGTTGACCTGCAACTCGCGAATCTGGTCACCCACGATGCGCACATCGCTAAGTTTTCCAACCCCGGTAGTAATGGCGTAAGCAAGTTTGTTCCCCGCGACCAGCGCGTCAACCACAGCCCGCGCCCGGCCAACCGCTTCGCGCGCATCGGGAGATAGCAAAACAGCGCGGCGTTCAGCGGCAACCTCGCGCACCGCCGCCAGACTGAGGTCGTTGCCATTGATGTGAAGAGCGTTCAAGAAAGTTTCCAGTGTCCGGTTTCTAGTTTCCAGTTCTCAGTCTTCCAAACTCAATTCTGTCATTCCAAGCGAGCCAAGCCCGAATCTGCGGTTTGCCGACACCACGAAACCGACTAAGCAGTTGCTGAAAAACTCGATGGCGGTTCTGTTTTAAAAGGGCGCGGCTTCTAGCCGCGCCGTAACTTCCGCAAAATCAACCGTGGCTTCAGCCACTGAGGTCACACCCCCTCGGCGAATTGAGTTTTTCAACAATCTGTAAAGCCGGTTCGGAATGACAAGTTATGGGGAACGTTTGCCCACCGCGTCACGAAACACCTTCAAATATTTCTCCGGCAGAGCCGCAACCTTCATGTTTGAATCGGTAACGATGTGTGTGGTCTCGCCTTCCGCCAGCAGTGCGCCGCTATCAGCCCGAACTAATTCATATCCAAAATGGACGACCGACTCGCGCACGTTCCTCAGCCGCGTGCGCACCATGACCTCGTCATCGTAGTACACCGGAGCGCGGTAGCGGCACTTCACTTCCGCCACGGCGATGAAGCAGTCATCCTCGCGCTCCATGTCGCGATAAGAAAATCCCAACTGTCGCAGGAGTTCCACTCGTCCCACCTCGAACCAGATCAGATGATTCGAGTGGTACACCACGCCCATCTGGTCCGTCTCGGCATAACGCACGCGCAGCCGGGTTTCGTTTACTGCCGGAGGATGATTCGAATTCATTTCCCGCTCCACACCGGCCTACGCTTCTCCAGAAACGCCGAGACGCCCTCGCGGAAATCGGCTGTGCTGCGCATGGCGGCATTCTCCCGTACTGCCGCCTCGATCTGCGCGTCGAGTTCGGCCCGAGCGTGATCGCTGAGCAACTTCTTCGTCGCGAGAAGCGAGGCAGGACTGTTCTCCATCAGCAGCGCGGCCAATGCACGGGCCCGTTCCATAAGCTTGTCCGCAGGTACGACTTCATTGACCACTCCCATCCGCGCCGCTTCCTCCGCATCAAAAATTCGTCCCGTCAGCAAGAGGTCGCGCGCCTGCTTCTCCCCGACCTGGCGCAAAAGAAATGTGGACACGATGGCCGGAACAAAACCGATCCGCATCTCGGTATAGCCAAACTTCGCTTCCGGCACCGCCAGTGTGAAGTCGCAGAGGAAAGCAAGCCCCGTTCCTCCTGCGACCGCAGCACCGTTGACGGCAGCAATCGTCACCTTCCGAAACTCGTAGAGTGAGCGGAAGAGCCGCACCATGGTCTCTGAATCTTTCAGATTCTGTTCCGGCGATCGCCCGATCAGCTCCTTCAGATTGTCCAGATCCATCCCGGAACAGAAGGCTTTCCCCGCGCCAGTCAGGATGAGGACGATCGCATCCGACTTGGCTACCTCGTCAAGCGCCCGCAGCAGATCATCAATCAGTTCGAAGCTGATAGCGTTGCGCTTCTCGGGCCGGTTCAGCATGATGGTGGCCACGCTGGAGTCGAACGCGAGTTGGATGGTAGTGAAGTTCATACTGACTTTAACGTTCTGTCCTCCAGAGCGAAGGAAATCGTTTCGCGCCTCGCGAAACGATTTACGCAGTCGAAGGACCCCTACCCTCGTCCGTGAAGCTGCTAGGGATGCTTCGACTCCGCGGAAGATCGATTCGCGATTTTCCGCTCCGCTCAGCATGACAAAGTGCTGCGCGCGGCGCCCTCCCGCATCCGTGTCTCAATCCGCCGCGTGCGAACTGCTGAATTTCGCCCCAATTCCAGCCGTTGCTTTCAGCAGCGCGTCCAGCGGCTTGAGCGCAGGCAACTCCGCACCACGCTGCTTCAGTGTTTCAACAACTCTTTCCGTCGGAATATTTCCTAGTAAAGCATCCTGCGCAAACGGGCACCCACCCAAGCCGCCGAGCGCGGAATCAAAACGCCGGCAGCCCGCATCGTAAGCCGCTAAGATCTTCTCCGCCGCTGGCTCGGGACGGCTGTGCAGATGCACTCCAATTTCTAGGTAATCGTACTTGCTGATCACCGCTCCCGCGAGTTCGCTGATCTGCTGTGGGCCAGCCATACCGACCGTGTCTGCCAGAGAAATCATCCGCAGGTTCTCGACCTCGAACAATCCAATGGCTTCAATCACCTCATCCACGCTCCAGGGATCGCCATAAGGGTTGCCGAACGCCATCGAGATGTAGACCACCACGTCGAGTCCTGCATTATCCGCCTTCTTTTGGATCTTCTCGAGTTCGTCGAGCGCCTCTTCGGGCGACTGGTTCTGGTTCTTGCGCAAGAATGTCTCGGAAATCGAATACGGAAATCCCAGCGTGGTCACAGCATGGGTGGCAATGGCGCGCTCCGCTCCTCTTTCGTTGACCACGATCCCGATGATTTCCACATCGTCCGGCGGATCAAGTTCTTTCAGAACCTCCTCCGAATCCGCCATCTGAGGCACCGCTTTCGGCGACACGAACGATACCGCGTCGATATGCTTGAATCCCACACTAGTCAAGGCCCTTAGGTAGTCCACCTTCAAGCCGGCAGGAATCTGCCCCTGCAGCCCCTGCCAGGCGTCGCGCGGACACTCGACCAGTTTCACTTCAGACATACAGAATCTCAGCCACGGATTAGCATGGATTTTCGCGGATCGAAAACGGCATTGGCTTTTCTCTATCAGTATTCATCCGTGCAAATCTGTGGCAAAAGAAGTTACGTTTGCAGCACTCCCACCTTGAACTCCGCCACATCCGGATTCAGAGCAGCCGCTTCCAGCGCCTGCGTGATCGCCTCCCGCGTCTCAATTGGATCGATAATCTTGTCAATCCACAAGCGCGCCGCCCCATAGCGCGGATCGGTCTGCTCGTCGTAGGTGCGCTTCACCGATTCGTAGAGTTCTTTCCGTTCTTCTTCACTCAACTTCTTCCCACCGCGCTCCAGTTGCTTCACCTTAATCTCAACCAAAGTTCCCGCCGCAGAGTCGCCACTCATCACGGCGTATCGCGCCGTCGGCCACGCAAACACAAATCGCGGATCGTAAGCCTTCCCGCACATCGCATAGTGTCCCGCGCCAAACGATCCGCCCACGATCACCGTGATCTTCGGCACCACCGAGTTCGAGACCGCATTCACCATCTTCGCGCCCGCCTTGATGATGCCGCTCCATTCCGCGTCCCGGCCCACCATGAATCCGTTCACGTCGTGGAAAAATACCAGCGGGATCAAATTCTGGTTGCAGTCCATGATGAACCGGGCAGCCTTCTCGGCAGACTCGGTATAAATCACTCCGCCAAATTCGATTCGCTTATGACCTTCATGGTCGGTCTGCTGCGCGTGCAGTTTCTGGTTGGCCACGATTCCCACAGCAAAGCCGCCGATGCGCCCGTAACCACAGATTAGCGTCTTGCCATACTCCGCCTTGTATTCGTCGAAACGGCTGCCATCGAGCACACGCGCCAGAATCTCTTTCATGTCGTAAGGCCGCGCCGGCGACGAGTCGTAGATGCCGTAAATTTCCTCCGCAGCCAGCGTCGGTTCCACGGGCTTCTTGCGATCCCACGGAGAAAGCCGCCGGTAGCCCCACTTCTCAACGATCGACCGGATCCGCGTAATGCAAGCTTCGTCGTTCGGTTCGTGGAAATCGATTGTCCCACTAATGCTCGAATGCATGGCCGCCCCGCCAAGTTCCTCTGCCGAAACTTTCTGCCCGATAGCCGCCTGCACCAGCGCCGGCCCCGCCAAAAACAAGCCGCTGCCGTCCGTCATCAACACGTGATCGCACATCACCGGCAGATATCCGCCACCCGCCACACACATCCCCATGATCGCCGCAATTTGCGAAATACCCATCGCCGACATCACCGCATTGTTGCGGAAGACGCGTCCAAAATCGTCCGTATCAGGAAAAACATCCTCCTGTAGCGGCAGAAATACGCCTGCGGAATCGACCAGGTAGATCGTAGGAATACGGTTCTCGATGGCAATGTTCTGCGCCCGAATCACCTTCTTCGCGGTCATAGGAAAAAATGCGCCCGCCTTGACCGTGGCGTCGTTGACGATGATCATCACCATCCGCGTGTGAATCCGCGCCAGGCCGGTGATCACTCCCGCGGCCGGTGCGCCCCCCCAATCCTCATACATGCCGTGCGCCGCGTAGATTCCAAGCTCAAAAAAGCTGCCCGGATCAACCAGTTTCTCAACGCGCTCGCGTGCGGTCATCCGTCCCTTGGCATGCTGGCTTTCGATTGCTTTAGGTCCACCGCCCTCGCAGATCTTCTCTCCTTCATTACGCACCTGGGACATCAAGTCCGCCAAGAATCGCATGTTGGCCTCGAAGCGCGCCGACGTGGGATCGACCTTGGTCGCGAGGGCGTTCGACGGCGCGGATGCGGTCTGTGTGGGGGCCTCGTTGCGGTCAGGCATGGCTGAAGGGAGCGGACTGTTTACGGTATACCAGCCAAGCAGAGACGCGCAAACGGGACTACCGAATAGAAGAATTTTGAGTCCTCGGGGACCTGGCTCGCCGTGTAGCCTCTCCGACCGGATCGTCCACAACGGCATCCACCAGCCCCATCCGCAACGCCTGACGCGCATTGACTTTCTCCGCCCCGACGAACATTTCGAATGCTCGCGCTTTGCCAATCAGCCGCGGCAGTCGCTGCGTTCCGCCCCATCCGGTGATCAGCCCCAATGCCGCTCCTCGATGGCCGAAGATCGTGTGAGGCGATGCAATCCGCCGGTAGCAAGCCAGCGCCAGGTCAAGCCCTCCGCCCATGCAGTAACCGGATACCGCGGTGTACACCGGTGCAGGGAACGGTTCAATCGACTGCATCCGTGCCTGCCCCATCTTTGAGAACTCATAACCTGACAACGCGCTCAGCGGCCGCGACCTCTTCGAGTTTTGCGCCGCCGAGAAAATTTGTCATTGCCCGTTATCACCAGCGACTGCCTTTTCGCAGCCAGCTCGTGGAGCACCGCAGTCAGAGCCAGAACGCACTCCCGGCTCAGCCGGTTTGTTCCGTCCGCGGACTGAAGTCGCAGGACGAGTACATCCTGTTGATAGCGAGTTGGAAGTATGAGCCAGACATCGACGCAAGAACTCGGTGGATTCCGGCAAGTGCTTCGTAGACCCTCGGCAGGCTGCAGCTGCCCCGATTTGCGATCTTAAGTTGTGAAAGGGCGCGGCTTTTTAGCCGCGCCGTAGGTGCCGCAAAATCAGCCGCGGCTTTAGCCGCTGGAGGCAACGCTCGGCGGAGGAGAGTAAGTTCCTCCTCCCGGAGTGAGCTCAAGATTTTCTCTCCACCCATTCCGCCAGCCGGCAGCCCTCTTCTTCCAGCAGAAAAGTCCCCACCCCGAAGCAGTCGCCAAATATCCGGTGTGATTCCGCATCACGCGCCGCGCGCGAAATCCATTGCCGGCCGACTTCGTACTGCGCCGCCGTAAACCATTTCTGCGGCAGAACTTCCACCAATCCCGCCTGCAGATAGAAGACAAACAGAGCGAATGCCGGATCGTCCTTGGACAGCGCTTTGTAGCTGGTGGGAGCGATCAATTCGTCGACCGCAGCGAATTCTTGGGGAACCTCGATCTTATGCATGCCCGGCCCTAACGCAAGCGGCACTTCGAAGTCCGCGACCGGCGCGGTCGTTGCATAAATGCGATCGCTCGACGGCTTGAACCATCCGGCAACCTCAGCCAGATCGAAGGCCTTAAGCTGGTCGGGATCAAAACAAATCAGGCGAATGCTGCGTCCTTCCGGACACCAGATCCCGAGATAATTTGGCGGTACAAGAAACGGCCGGCAGTAAGTATTCAACGCCAGCCGCGGTTGTTCAGGCTCCTGCTCATGCCCTAGCGTAACCAGGTATCCCACCGGCCCCTGTTCGCCATGATGGGTCCATGTAAAGCGCTGGCCGGAAAGAGACCGAAACGCGGGAAAGCTATTCCAGTACCAGGGTGAAGGACCAACGGTTCGTTCCAGTTGCTGGCGAATTGCGGAGAGGTTGGGAGTCGGCATGCAGTGACGAGAATTTCAAGTTCCGTTTCGATTCGGCGGCAGCCATGCTCATGTGGGGACAACCGCCCTCGGCTATCCGGCCGGGCAAAGCCCGGCTATTGCGTGCTCATTACCTCGAATGTTGAGAGACGACGCGACCGAAGTTTGCCTGAGATACATGAACTGCACCGCGAAAACTCCTCCGCTATCCTCCCGCCGGAACGCCTTGGCCTTTAACATTAGTGCGGATGAACTTCACGATGTCGTCCATCGCCGTTCCCGGCTGGAAGATCGCCGCCACACCCGCCTTCTTCAGCCCATCCACATCCTGATCGGGAATAATCCCGCCCACCAGCACAATCACATCGTCCATCTTGTTCTGCTTCAACAACTCCATCACGCGCGGCACGATGGCATTGTGCGCCCCCGACAGAATCGACAGCCCAATCACCTGCACATCTTCCTGCAGCGCAGCACTGACAATCATCTCCGGCGTCTGCCGCAGCCCGGTATAGATGACTTCCATGCCAGCATCGCGCAGCGCCCGGGCAATCACCTTGGCGCCGCGATCATGCCCGTCAAGCCCGGGCTTGGCTACAAGAACACGAATCTTGGCATCAGCCATCGACATTCATTTAACCACAGAGGCCACAGGGGATCACAGGGAAACGCGGGTAGCGTGCGCTCTGGATCCCGGCGATCGTCCCATATTGAAGGGCGTCATCCTAAGCGCAGCCGTTCTTCAGGCGGACCGAAGAGCCTGCCCTGAACGAAGTCGAAGGGATCTCGCGAGCATCGCCACCACAGTCTAGATGCAAAAGTGCACCATCACCCGGACCGCTGTACGTCGTCTGCGCGGTTAAAGGGTTCTGACGTCCAAACTCTTCCACAAGTACCAGCAAGCCACACTGCGGTAAGGCTCCCAGCACTTCGCGATCTTCTCCATCTGCTCCGGAGTCGGCAGCTTGATCTTCCGCGGACGTCCCTTCTTCGCAGATTTCTTGGTCCCATTCTTCTTCGCCGGCGCCTTCGCCCGCTGCACATCGAGATAATGCTTATACATCGCCATGCGTACCCCAAAATCACCCGTTGGCAGCACGTTCGGGCGCCTGAGCGTGAACATGAGAAACATTTGCGCGGTCCAGACGCCAATCCCTTTGACCTGCGTCAAGTGCTCAATGATTTCCTTGTCCGGCAAGTCAGGCAGCTTTGCAAAGTCCAGTAGTCTGGATACCGTCTTCTCCGCCAGGTCCTTTAGATATGCCGACTTTTGTTTTGACAAACCCACGCTTCGCATTTGTTCGCCGCTGAGTTTGAGAATTCCCTGGGGTGTGAGCGGCTCTCCCGCGAGCGCGGCAAACCGCTTGAAGATGGTCACCGCTGCCTTCCCATTCAACTGCTGATAGACAATCGCCTCCGCCAGGCTGTGAAACTCAGGAGGTCCAAACTCCATGCGGCAAGGTCCCAGGCGTTCGATGATGGCGCGCATCACGGGATCAGCTTTCTTGAGGTGTCTAAGGGCGCTCCGCATGCTTCCTACGTGTACCACAAGAGCCGCCAAAAAGGCGAATAAAAAACGAATCGCAACTGACAGTCAACGATTGTTATCGTCAGACCACCCGGCAGTGCCGAGGTCCGCCGTGGCCAGAATCCGCAGGACTTCCCGCCGCTCAATGCCTTGTTCCGCCTTGATTGATCTGCCTTGGAACCCCTCTACGTGGAGAGAAAACCTACTGTCTTCTCCACCAATTCCGCCGTCGCCTTGTACGGATCGCCGGGCGCATCGTACTCGATTGAACAATACCCCTTGTATCCGTGCTTTTTCAGAATCCCAAACGTCCGCGCCAGATCCACGCGCGTGGCTTTACCTTGCTGGTTGACCTCGCCACCTTTCACGTGGCAGATGCCATAGGCATGCGCGAACATCGCGTCAATCGCGCGGTATGCATAGTCCGCGTCATGTGCGTTGAGTGTGTTACCGAAATCCGGCAGCGCATGCAGCCATGGACTGTTCACTTTTTCGATTACCTTTGCCAGAAAAAACGGATCCTCGCTCACCGGATTATCATTTTCCAAATGCACGACTACATTCTTCGACGACGCGTAATCCACCACCTGACGCAAGCTCTCCGTTAGACGCTCGGCATCGGGCTTCGTATCCTTTGCCCCTGGAATGTTGGTGCGAACACTCGGCGACCCGATCCCCACCGCCACATCGATCCAATGTTTGCCGAAGGCGATAGCCTTCTCGCGTTCGGCACGGTCTGCCGCATAAGGACTGTATTCTCCATCGACTGCGATGTTCGCCACTCCTGCGTCAGCCTTCTCCACCGCCGCCCGAAACTCCGCTAGGTACTTCGCGTCAGTCGACGGGAAGTGCGCCGACCACGACTCGATCCTGTGGACATTGAATTTCTCCCCGACGTGCGCGGCGAAATCCTTCAACTCAACTGCCGGATTGCCGGGCTTGTGCCATTCTCCCGCGATGAACTCGCGGAAAGGATAGGAAGCGACCGCCACGCGTTCGCGCGGCGCGGAAGGAAACTTGACGGAAGGTTGAGACGTTGTCGTTGCGCGGGACGAAGCCGGCACGAGCCACATTCCTGCCGCCGCACCTGCTCCGTGTGCCAGAAACCGTCTGCGTGTCGTGCCAATCATGCGCGCCAGTTTAGCAGAGGTTGATCCGGTGACGCGCGAAGCTATCTACTTTCAGGAGTTCCCCTTGGCTGCCGGAAGCGCAAAACCGATCCGCTCGCGCGGTTCCTCTTCCGGAGTCATGAGCTCCCGGATCGCATCGATGAGGTCTTGAATTGTGTCATCGTGCGACTCCATGCGTTTCTCCAGCTCATCGACCTTGGACGCTAGCCGCCGGTTCGTTGCCAGCACCTCGCGCAATCGAACGAACGCTCGCACCACAAACACGCTCATCTGCACCGCGCGCTCAGAATTGAGCACGGTCGCAGCCATGATGGCTCCGTGCTCGGTGAATACATTAGGCAGATATCTTCTTCCGCCGCTGCCTTTTTTTGAGGTTGCAATTTGCAACCTCAAAATCTTGTGTTCTTTGCGTGTGAGCTGGAACATGAAATCGGACGGAAATCGTTCCTGATTCCGTTTGACTTGCTGATTCAAACGTTTCACTGGCACGCCATAGAGGGCTGCTAGGTCCGCGTCGAGAATGACTCTTCGATGACGAAGAAAGAAGATTCGCGATTCCACCGAGAACGCGGGTGTCCCAGGGCTTCTAGGCATACTCAGTAACTTTGCTTCTATCTGCTTTTTCATTTTGAGGTTGCAATTCGCAACCTCAAAATCATAAGCCGAAGCAATAGGAATTTAAGCTCGGAAGGCCAGATATTATTGCAGCCGGTGTCCCGTATCGGGCTAATAGCACCAGGATCGGTGCAACGGATTCTCTACGTGAAGCTCACTTCCGTGTACGTTCCATACACCTGCCGCAATGCCTCGCAGATCTCGCCCACGGTGGCATATGCGCGGACCGCATCCACGATATACGGCATCGTGTTGGCGCTCGACACATTCCCATTCGAGCCAGCCTTCGGCTCCTGGCCCGCAGCTTTCTTGAGCCCATCCAGAGTCCGCCGAACTTCGTCATTGGAACGTCGCGCGCGCAACGCTTTCAGTTTCGCCGTCTGCTGCCGGGCTACGCTCTCATCGATGTAAAGAATGTGCGGGGATTCTTCCTCGATGACAAACTCATTAACGCCCACCGTGATTTTTTCCTTCGCCTCGGCGGCACGCTGATACTGGTACGATGCTTCCGCAATCTCTTTCTGCGGATAGCCGCTCTCGATGGCCTTGACCATGCCGCCCATCGCGTCCATCTTGCGGAAATAATCGAACGCGCCATTTTCCATCTGCAGGGTCAGGTTTTCGAGGAAGTACGAGCCGCCCAAGGGGTCGACTGTCTGCGTCACTCCCGACTCGTATGCGATGATCTGCTGTGTACGCAACGCGATGCGCGCCGCTTCTTCGGTCGGCAACGCTAATGCCTCGTCATAGGAGTCCGTATGCAGCGACTGGGTTCCGCCCAGCACCGCTGCCAGGGCCTGCAGTGCCACGCGAGCGATGTTGTTCATGGGTTGTTGCGCCGGCAGCGATACGCCGGCTGTTTGCGTGTGGAATCGCATCAACCAAGCGCGCTGGTTATTCGCGCCAAACCGCTCTTTCATCACGCGATACCAGATCTTGCGCGCGGCGCGGTACTTGGCAATCTCTTCGAAAAAGTCATTGTGCGCGTTAAAGAAGAAGCTGAGCCGCGGGCCGAACTCGTCGACTTCAAGCCCGCGCCGTCGCGCCCACTCCACGTACTCCACGCCGTCATACAGCGTGAACGCCAGTTCCTGCAGCGCCGTTGAGCCTGCTTCGCGAATGTGATATCCGCTGATCGAAATGGTGTTGAAGCGTGGAGTGAACTTCGATCCGAACTCGAACGTGTCGATCACCAGCCGCATCGAGGGCGCCGGCGGGTAGATGTATTCCTTTTGCGCGATGTATTCCTTGAGGATGTCGTTCTGAATCGTGCCGGAAATCTTTTTCCAGTCGGCGCCCTGTTTCTCCGCCACCACCAGGTACATCGCCCACAACACCGACGCAGGCGAGTTGATCGTCATCGAAACGGTGGTCTTCTCCAGATCGATGCCGCCGAAAAGAATTTCCATGTCTTCGAGCGAGTCGATCGCCACGCCGCACTTGCCCACCTCGCCTTCGCTGGCTGGATGGTCGGAGTCGTATCCCATCAATGTAGGAAGGTCGAATGCCACTGAAAGCCCGCTGCCGCCGTGCTCGAGCAGATATTTGTAGCGCTGGTTGGTCTCCTCCGGCGAAGCGAAGCCCGAGAACTGCCGCATGGTGTAGAGCTTGCCGCGATATCCCGTGGCGTGAATGCCGCGCGTGTAGGGCGGCTCGCCCGGATAGCCGAGATATTTTTCCTCGCTCCAGTCCTCCGGCAGATCGGCCGACGTATAAAGGCGACGAATCGGTACGCCAGAAATCGTGGTGAAACGCGCGTGCCCGCGTTCATCGAGATTCACGCCGGTAGGCGCAGCGATCGGCCGCTCGGGAGCTTTTTCGAGCGTCGGCGCAAGCGTCTTTTCCGCCCACTTCTTCTCGACCTCGGAAGGATGGCGGTTTTCGAAAACGTCAGCGATGGGACTTTCGGCGACTTGCGGCTTCAGCGGCTTCTTCTCCATGCAAACCCCAGGGTTCTCTTGTGATAATAGGGAAGTGAGCTCGCGCGGGCAAGGACCGCAGTGTGTTGAGGCCGACTGGTCGGTTTGTCGCGACATCCGTTCGCTCTTTCACGTGCAACGCTTGTCTAATGTCGTCCTGAGCGCAGCAGAAGATTCGCGAAGCGAACCTTCTGCGGAGTCGAAGGATCCCTACCCGCTCCCGTGTCCACATGTGGAAAGGCATTTGTTGTTGCTTACGCCTGATCGGAGTTCTCGCATCAGATCCCAGGCGACCCGTGCGGCGGTCAAGGGCGCAGCCAATAATAGGGATCCTTCGACTCCGTGACTGCTTCGCATTCGCGAAGCAGTCACTACGCTCAGGATGACTCTTTCAAGGAATCGAGAACAGCTCGAGGGAGACGCGAATTACTCGCGCTTATTCGCCAGCTCCCAGGCCTTGGCATACTTCCAGGAAACGTAGACCGCGTGGTAGAGGTGCAGGAGCATGCCTTCGCGGCCGTCGAGGAATCCCAAGCGGAAGAAGTAGTTGTAGATGAAGGTCGCCAGCGGCCGCAGCACGATGTTGATCGCGCTGAACCGGACTTTACCTCGCACCGCAACCATCTCAGCAGCCAGCGACGAGTAGCGGTTCATGTGCTCGATAAAGTCGGAGAGCGTGGGGTAGGAGTGGTGGATCAAAGCGCCGCGCAATCGGCGTGGCGTTGCAACGACTCCGGGCCCAGGCAATTGTTGAAGGTCCAGGGTTTCGTGAACCAGAGTTTCCTTGAACCTCCCTATGCCACGCCGGAATAGCCTTAACTTGCGGTCCGGCCAGAAACCTCCATGACTGATCCAGCGCCCGAGGAAGTAATTGCGGCGCGGTATCCAAAAGCCGTTGACATAGAGCGGTTCGAGTTGTCCGTCAGGTGTCACGTGTGCGAACTTATGAATCGCGGGCCGCCATCGCGCCGTATTCTCAACCTCGACGGCGAGCTGACTGCTAACTTCCTCATCTGCATCGACGGAAAGAATGTATTCGCCCTCTGCTTTGTCGATTGCGGAATTCTTTTGCGCGGCGTAGCCCTTCCATGCTTCGATGAATACCTTCGCGCCGAACGACTTGGCGATCTCGACGGTTCGGTCGGTCGAGCCGGAGTCGACGACGATAATCTCTCCTTTGCCGTCGGAGACCAGTGGCTTCACACTTTCGAGCGTGCGGGGCAAGTTTGCTTCTTCGTTGTGGGTGATGATGACCACAGACAGGATCATCGCTTAGTCCTGCCTTTGTGGCTCTGGCGAGGAAGGCTGGCCGAGCTTTGCTCGGCTGGGACGGGCGAGGGCGCCCGTCCCCACACGAGTTGGGCGATGCATCCCTTACCCGTGATGGCGACGGAGGCTGTCACGGGAGGTAAGGATATACGTTCGTTAGCCGGTGGAACATTCACCTGCGTTGGTATCGCGTCGTATTGGTTAGAGGGGTCTATTTTGTCTCGGCAGTGATCTTAGACCGGCACGGCTTCTGTAGGCATCTGCTGCGCCTGATTTCTCAATGATTCGAAAAGTATCGTGCTCAGGTAGCGCTCGCCGAAGTCGGGCAACACCACGACGATCAGCTTCCCGGCGTTTTCCGCACGCTTCGCCACTGCGATGGCCGCCCAGGCCGCCGCGCCGCAGGAAATTCCGACCAGCAAGCCCTCTTCCTTGGCCAGGCGGCGAGCCATGACGACGGCGTCATCGGTTGCCACCTGGACAATGTCGTCGATGAAGTCGGTGCGCAAGATTTCCGGGATGAACCCCGCTCCGATGCCTTGAATCTTGTGCGGGCTGGGTTTGCCTCCGGAAAGTACGGGACTGTCTTTGGGTTCCACCGCAACGATCTTGAAGCCCGGTTTCTTGGGACGAATATATTCGCCAACACCGGTCAGCGTGCCGCCAGTGCCTACTCCGGCGACCATGATGTCGACCTTGCCCTCGGTGTCGTCCCAGATTTCGGGGCCGGTGGTCTCGCGGTGAATCTTGGGATTTGCCGGATTGGAGAACTGCTGCAGGATCACGCCTCCGGGGGTGTCCGCGAGAATTTCCTCGGCTTTGGCAATCGCCGCCTTCATGCCCTTCGGTCCGGGCGTGAGCACGATTTCGGCGCCCATGGCCATGAGCAGCACGCGTCGCTCCATGCTCATCGTGTCGGGCATGGTGAGGATCAGGCGGTATCCCTTGACCGCAGCAGTGAAGGCCAGGCCGATGCCGGTATTGCCGCTGGTGGGCTCGATGAGCACGTTCTTGCCCGGATGAATCTTCCCAGCTTTTTCGGCTTCAACGATCATGCTGACGCCGATGCGGTCTTTCACGCTGCTGCAGGGATTGAAACCCTCGAGCTTGGCCGCGACCTTGGCTTGGCAACCAGCCGTGACTTTGTTGAGGTAGACCAGCGGCGTGCGGCCGATCAGTTCGGTGATGTCCTGAGCGATCTTCAAAGATTGCCTCCCATGCTTGCAATTGCAAAAGCTTAGTCTCAGCACTGCGAACGCAGAAAGCAAGGCCCGGGGTCGTCGTAGCGCCGCCGTCCCCGGCAGCTGTCCGGCGGGACAGCCGGCGGGACAGCCGGCGCTACGAATCCGTGTCACTGCTGCGATGCCGTGGGCGTTGATGATGGCAGATCTTTGCGCGGCATCACGTAGGGCACATTGGGAATCCGCGTGACCTGTCCGCGAGCGGCATCGTCGATGCTGATGCCGTAATGGTCCAGTAGCTGGCCGGTGGCGCGATCGAGTTCGACCTTGGATTTCTCGTAAGCGACCATCGCATTGACGAGGCCTGATTCGGCGGTCGCCAGCTGGCTCTGGAATTGAAGTACCGCCGTTGTGGTCGAGGTTCCGAACTGATATTTCTTCTGCTCGGCATCGAGCGACTGCCGACCCAGTTCGACTGCTGCGCGCGCGGAGTCGACGCTGGCACGGTTCTGCTGCATGGCGAACTGCGCATTGCGGACTTCGACGCCCACCTGGTTTTCGATCTGCTGCAAACGCATCTGCGCCTGGCGGTATTCCAACTCGGAGCGGATCTGGACGGCTTGAGCGGCGCGGTTTCGCAGCGGGATGTTCAGCTGCAAGCCGACGCCCTTGTCAGGAGCAGTAGAGTTGAAGAGCTGATTGACGGTGCCGCCGTAGCTTGTTAAGGGCACGATGGGGTGCTGGTTGAGCGTTGGGTCAGGATTGGCGGCGGCACAGCCAAACTGCAACTGTTGCGCGGTCTCGGGGGTTGAACACAGGCCAGCCGGGTTCTGGGCACCGCCCAGGCCCGATCCTCCATAGTAGGCAAACAGATCGAGGCTCGGCAGCAACGAGCTGCGTACCGCCTTGTTGCTCAATTCACGACTATTCAAGTCGATACGCGATTCGACCAGCTCGGGCCGATGGCGAAGAGACTCGCTGATCAAGTCGTCAATGGGAACCACTGGCTCCTGGGCGGGCACGTCCATGGTGGAGGTGGGGATCACCTCCGCCGTGGCCAGAGCCGGATCCTTCAGCGTGCGCGTGACCGCGTTTTTCATGAGCAGCTGCTGCAACTCGAGATCAGTCCTGGCCTTCGTCACCAACTGCTGATCCTGCGCTACGGTGCTTTGTGCGCGCACGACTTCGATGGGCGCGAGGCTGCCGATCTCTACCTGCTTCTTCGTGTCAGAAAGGGTCTTCTGCGCAAAAGCGAGTGACTCGTTCTGCACGCGCACGTTTTCGTAGGCAAAGACCAAGTCCCAATAAATGTTCTCGATCTGGTCGACGGAGTCGATGATCTGCAGGCGGAAAGCGACATCGGAAAGTTCCCGATTATTCTTGGCGATGTGAATGAAACGCGTATTCGGCGCGAAGCCAAAGCCTTGCAGCAAGTGCTGAGTGACCGTCGCCCTGAAGTTTGAATTGATCTGGGGGCTCAGGCTGGTGAAAATGTTGTTGCTGGTTCCGCGCGTGTTGTTGAAGCCCACGGACAGGTTTGTGCCCCACTGGAAGGCCTGGTTATAGGCAAAATCAACCGTTCCGGTGTTTTGTACGAGCAAAGGCACTGAGAAGGAGCTGCTCGTCTTCTGATTGAAGTGGTCTTCCTGAAGCGTCCCAGTTAGGACTGGGTCGAAGCTTCCAATCTGCGGTCCAAAGCCCAGCGTCGAGCTGACCAGACCGTTGGTACCGGCGCCGAGCCCGCCCGCTCCCAAGCTGGTTCCGCCAGTCGCTGCACCGGACTGGGCTCCGATACCGCCAACGCCTCCTCCGGGCGTATTTAGCACAAGGCCCACAGGAGTACCCAGAATCGTCGCGCCAGCTCTCGCGCGCAGGATGTCGGTGTCGGCAATATTCAACGTGTAGCGGGCGATGGCGATGTCGAGATTGTTCTCGAGCGCGAGGGCAATAGCGTCATTCAGCGAGAGATAGAGCTTGCCATCGTGCATCAGCGCATCGATCCGCGCCGTGTTCGCCAGGTTCGGCGGAGCCAGGTGCCGTGGCCTGTATGGTGCGATCGGATTCGGGAAATGCGAGGCTGGCTTCGTATAGTTCAAGACAGGGATAGAGCGCGTTTCCGGCGTCGCCTGCGGTGTAGGACCAGTGGGTGGCTCCTGCGCCCAGCATGTAAGGGCAAGACTTCCAAATAAGACTGCGAGGGCGACGAGCCGGATCGGGAAAGCGAAAGCTGCGAATGGCATCTACTTATCTCCGTTCGATACAACCAGGTTCGATACAGCCAGTAAGATCGTGCGGCAAAAATTAAGACTTGGTGTTGACCTGAAACAGCTAGACCCGCAAAAACCAAAGCCTCTACTCAGGCATTGATACGCAATTACGCGCGCCGGGGTTCCTAGAAAAAGAAGGTTCCTGTAAGCGGGCATTCACGGGCTTTCGATAGTCCGGTTGCCGTTCACGCTCCCCGGATTTCGGGGTGGTGATCAGAAACGCGATCTTCATCCTTCGTTCTCGAACATCTGGGACTGAGTTTTCCTTGAAGCGAACCAGTATATCTGACTCTCCTGAGCCTGTTTTCGACGCTCTACGGCGCACGGAACTGATAAAGTGCTCGCCACGAGCGGATTATTTCCGTGATCCGTCGCGGCGTTCATTGTTGTGCCAAACGACATCCGTGAAAATGCATTGGATGAGCGGACCTGCGCCCAGGACTCGAAAGATCGCATGCGTAATCTCAAACTGATTCTCTCCTACGATGGGTCTGAGTTTTCCGGATGGCAGGTGCAGCCTGACGCGACGACGGTGCAGGGGACACTCGCCTCAGCCATTGGACGGATAACGGGAGAAAAGGTCTTGCCGCAAGGCTCGGGACGTACCGACGCGGGCGTGCATGCGCTCGCCCAGGCGGTGACATTTGTCACTGAGTCTTCCGTCCCCACGGAGAATTTCATGAAGGCGCTGAACGATATTTTGCCGGCATCGGTGCGCGTGCTGGAGGTGGCAGAGGCGTTGCCGGAGTTTCATGCGCGGTACTCGGCGCGCTCGAAGACTTATCGGTATCGGATTTATCGGGGCTCGATTTGTCCGCCGTTTCTGGCGCGGTATGTGTGGCACTTTCCGTACCCGCTGGATGAGGAGGCGATGGAGCGGGCGGCGGGGTTGGTGGTGGGCGAGCATGACTTCACTTCGTTTGCGGCGGTGGATCCGGAGAAAGGCATGAACCACCAAGGACACCCCTCGGCTTCGCTCGGGGCAGGCTCCGGTACACAAAGGAAAAAACACGAGGCGTCGAACCTGCGTCGGATTTTCTCTTCGAGCTGGGAGCGCAAGGAGGAAGAGTTGGTTTACACGGTTCGTGGTACCGGTTTTCTACACCACATGGTTCGCAATCTAGTGGGAACGTTCATTCTGGTGGGCAAGAAGACGCCGCAAGTCGAGGATATGACGCGGATCTTGGAGGCGCACAATCGGTCGGCCGCGGGTGCGACAGCGCCGGCCAGCGGACTGTATCTGGTGGGTGTGGAGTACTCGGAATAGTCAACTTTGCGCGGGCGGAGAGGCACATAGCGTGAACGAGATGATTTCTGGCGGGAGGGGATGGCGCGACAGCGTGTGGTTGGCAGTCGCCGAGTTCGCCATCGTGGCAGGGCTGTTTTACGCCGATGTGCACCATCACATTTATGTCAGTAAGACTCCGTACTTATTTCTGCTGGGATGGGCCTCGCTGCGACTGCGCGGGATGCGATGGAACGATGTCGGGTTCGCGCGGCCGCGAAGTTGGGGGAACGCTCTCCTGGTGGGAATCGTGGCCGGCGTCGCCATGGAAGCGTTGGAGGTGTTTGTCACGCAGCCGCTGCTGGCCCGGTGGCTGGGGAAAATGCCGGATTTGTCCGACTTCGCGGGAATGGTCGGCAATCTGAAGTTGATGCTCATCTACATGCTTTTGCTCTGGACGCTGGGCGCTTTGGGAGAGGAGTTGGTGTATCGCGGCTACCTCATGAACCGCGTGGCCGACATGCTTCGGAATAACAAGGCCGCGTGGATCGTGAGCCTCCTGGTGGTAAGCGTCATTTTCGGATGCGCACACCTGGACCAGGGAAGCACGGGCATGATCGAGAATATTTTGGCCGGGCTTCTGCTCGGCGGGTTGTATCTCGCCTGTGGCAGAAACCTTGCCGTACCGGTCATCGCGCACGCTCTCGGGGATACGATTGATTTCGTACTGATCTACCTGGGGAAGTATCCGGGGATGAAGTAAGAGGCGACGCTGCTATGGACAGACGCGATGCGACGGAGCAGGCTAGGTCTGAAGGATACGGCTATTGGGCATGAGGAGCGAATCGGAAATTGCGGTGCGGAGCGTTGTGTCGGTGAATCCGGCAACGGGCGAAGTGCTGCGCGAATTCGAATGCGCGAGTGGGGATGAAGTCAACGCGGCTGTGGCGCGGGCGCACGCGGCGCAGGAGGCCTGGAGCGATCTGGGTGTGCGCAAGCGGATTGCGGTGCTGCGGGAATTTCAGCGCGAGCTGCACGAGAGGAAGTCTGAGATCGCAGACGCGATTACGCGCGCGGCGGGCAAGCCACGGGCGGAGGCGCTGGTCACCGAAGTTCTAGTTGTGCTGGATGCGGCCAGGTTCCTGATCGAAAATGGGCATCGCTTGCTGCGCGATGAGGCATTGCCGCACGGAAATCTTGCAACCAAGGCCAAGTCGGGCAGACTGGTCCGCGAGCCTTACGGGGTGATTGGGATCATTTCGCCGTGGAATTATCCGTTTTCGATTCCAGCGACGGAGACTCTGGCGGCGATGGTGTCAGGGAATGCGGTCGTGCTGAAGCCGTCGGAATTTACCTCAGGGGTCGCGATCGAGCTAAGTGCGTTGCTGCATGCAGCGGGCGTGCCGGAGGATGTGTTTCAGGTGGTCGTCGGCGACGCAGCTGCCGGTGCGGCCCTCACTCAAGCTCCGATTGACAAGCTGGTTTTCACCGGGAGCGTGGCGACCGGGAAGAGTATTGCAGCGGCTGCCGCGGCGCGGTTGCTGCCTATCGTTCTGGAGTTGGGTGGGAAGGATCCCATGCTGGTGCTCGACGATGCGGATGTTGACGTCGCGTCGAGCGCGGCGGTTTGGGGAGCGTTCGTAAATGCCGGGCAGACTTGCCTGTCGGTAGAGCGGTGCTATGTGCATCGCAGTTTGTATGAAACTTTTCTTCGTGCTTGCACCGAGAAAACGAAGAAGCTGCGCGTGGGACACGGAGAGGACCGCGAGACCGACGTGGGGCCGATGATCCACGAGCGGCAGTTGCGCATCGTGGAGGCGCAGGTCGAGGACGCGAAGGCGCGCGGGGCGCGGGTTTTGGCCGGCGGAACTCGGTTGCGGGATCTCGGAGCCAACTTCTACGCTCCGACCCTGCTGGCCGATGTGACCCACGAGATGCGGATCATGGAGGATGAGACTTTCGGCCCGGTGCTGCCGGTCGCGGGGTTTGATACTGATGACGAAGCGGTGCGGCTGGCGAATGACTCTGACTATGGGCTCGCGGCCAGTGTGTGGACGCGGGACCGTGCGCGCGGCGAGCGCCTGGCGCGGCGCATTCAGGCTGGGACTGTGATGGTGAATGATGTGATCTCGTGCTTCGGTGTCAGCGAGGCTCCGCATGGAGGCGTCAAGGCCAGCGGGACGGGAAGGACGCACGGGCGCTTTGGGTTGGAGGAGATGGTGCGGCTGAAGTATCTGGACTCGGATTGGATGCCGGGGATGAAAAAAGTTTGGTGGTATGGGTATGGAGAGAGTTTTGCGCGGCAGATGGAAGGGTTTCTGGATATGCAGTTTGCTCGTGGGTTTGGACAGCGGTTGCGAGGGGCTTTGCGGGCGGCGGGAGTTTTGCGACGGGAGCAGTTGTGAGTAGCCGAGCTTCGCCTCGGCTGGACAGCCGAGGGCGGCTGTCCCCACATGGGCCGGGGAGATTCCGGCTGCCGGGCACTTCCTGGCTTTTCGGATACAATGGCGCTCGTAAGGCCAATTCTGGCGGCGTTCGGGCCGCGTGAATGAGGGTAATGGCTTTGGCAACGGGCGAAATCTCTACTTCGGGTACGCAAGCTCCTCCCCAACTTCCGCATCACAAAGTCAAAATCAAGAAGGACGGGCAGCGGGCCTGCAACGAGAAAAACGAGAAGGGAAAATTCTGCGGCGGGCATTTAAAGCGGTGGTTTTATGCCACCGACGTGATCGAGCAGGCTTGCGGCGATGCCGAAAAGGCTTGGGGTAAGAATGCCGAAGTTTATCGCTGCGAACACTGCAAGACCCTGTATCTGCCGAATCCTGGGGAAGCAGTGTTGAATGTTGCTGGGCAGGGCCGGATTTCGGTGTTTGGGTTGACCTTGCCGCCGAAGGAAGAAAAGAAGAGCTAGCCGACCTTCGCTCGGCCGGACAGCCGAGGCGACTGTCGCTACGTAGGATTTGCTAGAAGCTAGCAGCTAGGAGCTAGAAGCTAGAAGCTGTTTTCGCGTGGATACTTCCGATCTCATTTACGACTGGAACACGAATTATCCGCCGGGGCTGAAGCCGCCGGGGCCGGTGTTGCTCAACGATGAGAGCTTGCGGGATGGGCTGCAGTCGCCTTCTGTCCGTGATCCATCGATTGCTGAAAAGATTGAAATTCTTCATCTGATGGAGGCCTTAGGGATCGACTCGCTTGATCTGGGGCTGCCGGGTGCTGGTGCGCGTGCGATCGAGGCGGTGACGGCGTTGGCGCGCGAAATCGTCGCACATAAGATGAACATTCGCGCCAACTGCGCGGCGCGGACACACGAGAATGACATTCGTCCGATTGCTGAGATCGTGCAGAAGACCGGCTTGCCAATCGAGGCGGCGACATTTATCGGGTCGAGCCCGATCCGGCGCTTCACCGAAGGGTGGACCGACGACTTTCTGCTGCAGACCACCGAGAAAGCGGTGAAGTACGCGGTGTCGCTGGGGCTCGACGTGATGTACGTCACCGAAGACACGAGCCGATGCGATCCGGCGACGGTGAAGCGGTTGTATGCGACGGCAATTAGTTGTGGCGCGCGTGCGATTTGCATCTGCGACACGG
>QIAM01000102.1 GCA_003225555.1 Acidobacteriota bacterium
GATAAACCCGCCCGGGAACTGGATCGCTCCACCCGGTAGCAATTGGGGCGGCGGTGGAGGCAACAAAGCCGCCGGAGCCTCCGATGTAGAAGGTCGCATAAGGCGACTTGGCGAGTCTGCAGGTTGTAACGCGAGTGGTGTGTCTTGAAAGTCTGTATCAACTAGCCGGCGAAAGTCCGGTCGTGGTAATCGCCAGAGAGCCACGTAGCAAGCTCCTCATGCCCCCGGGCAACTGGAGGTGTGAAAGCGGAGTATGCCTCCGAGGAGGAGGTGCAAGATGGCAGTCCGTACCATAAAGGGAATCCTGCAGCGTCGACATACGGAACAGGGAGAGCCGAACCACTCACTTACTGGTGAAGGCCACGGAAGAGGGGAAGAATCTGGATGCACCCTCGAAGAACTCCACGGCGTATGGGGAGCGGAATGGCATCACAGCGGATACAGAAACAAGAGAGATCTCCGATGGTCGGTAGCCCACAACTACCGTGAGCCCAGCTATAAGCCGCAAGGTGAAATGCGAGGCAACGCCGTTGGAGAAGTCGGAGGAGGCCATATATCCGTGGAGGGTCGAGACAACACAACTCGGCCGGAGGAGAGGGCCTCTGCTTTTATCGTGCTCAGCGGGGAGGTAAGTGACGATGCATGCCGGAAACGGCCAACTCCATCAGATCGATAAATCACGACAACTCCAGCGCCAGCTATACCTGGCGGCCAAGAAGTGTCGGGAGCGAAGGTTCCACGCACTCTATGACCGCATATTCCGGCCCGATGTACTGTGGCGGGCTTGGCAAGAAGTGAAAGCCAACGGAGGCAGTGCCGGCGTCGATGGCGTGAGCCTGGAAGAGGTGGAGCGACAAGGCGTGGCACCGTTTCTCGAGGTAATAGCGGCGGATCTGAAGGCAGGAAGGTACCAACCCCAGCCGGTGCTGCGGGTATACATTCCCAAGCCGGATGGCCGTCAGCGGCCCCTTGGGATTCCGACAGTGCGAGACCGGATCGTCCAACAGGCGTGTCGGATAGTAATCGAGCCAGTCTTCGAAGCGAACTTCCAAAACCAGTCGTACGGGTTTCGACCGAGGCGCAGTGCGGCGCAAGCAGTCCGCGCAGTCGACAAAGTGCTGTTGCGAGGTGGGTGGATAGTAGACGCCGACATCCAAGGGTATTTTGATGCGATCGATCACGATCTCCTACACATTGGTGAGCCGGCGAGTGAGTGACCGGCGGGTGCTGAAGCTGCTGCGGCAATGGTTGAAGGCCGGGGTGATGGAAGAAAAGCAATGGAGAGCAACGGAGATGGGATCTCCGCAAGGAGGAGTGATCAGTCCGTTGATGGCAAACATCTATCTACACGTTTTGGATACGTACTGGACAGAACGGTATTCGCAACTAGGAACTCTCTGCCGATACGCCGACGACTTCGTGATCGTCTGCCGAAGCAAGAAGGAGGCAGAGCGAGCACTGGAGATGGTTCGGTGGATCATGGGGAAGCTGAAGCTGACTCTGCACCCCACCAAGACTCATCTGGTGGATTTGGGCAGGAAAGGCTTCGAGTTTCTGGGGTTCCACTTTCATAAGCGAAGGGTCCGGAAGATGGGCAAGCTCCTGCCGTACTTCTGGCCAGGCCAGAAAGCGATGAAGGCGGTTCGAAGCAAGATTCGGCAGATCGCAGGGTACAGCCGGAAGCGACTCCCAATGGAGAGGATAGTGGGCGAGCTAAACCCAGTAGTCCGGGGATGGCGAAACTACTTCTCTGTCGGTAACTCGACGAAGCAGCTGAAAGCCTTGGATCACTACCTCTGGCTCCGAACACGCCGGTCGTTTCTGGCGCATCATCAAGGTACTCGGGGCCGCTCGAAGAGTGCGGTTTTCCCATCTTGGTTTGCGCGCAGCGGAGTGGAGCACTTCTCCCTGCCAGGGTTATGCGGCAACGATTTTGAACGCTCCAGGAAGAAAGATAATCGGTAAGCCGTATGAGGGAAAACCTCACGTACGGTTTGACCTGGCAGGAAATGGAAACCCGGATATGGTGGAGCTAATGAGGCACTCTCAGAGGAAACGGAGAGCTCCGGCTAGGCTCGATCTACGTCCCATCGGCGCCATTTCCTGACCCAACAACGCTGAGCAGGCCTCGAAACGATTAATGCAGGAGCCGACCCACCGTGATTTTGGGGAAGGCCGACGTTGATGGAAAAGTACGAGCAAATAAGTTCCATCAAACCTGCCGAGGTAATGGCGACGGCATGTAAGCAAAAGGAACCGGCTGTAACACGGGAAGCCCTAGTGGTGGTTGCTGTTGTAACCAACTGGCACCTCGCGAGAGTCAGGCCGGGCCACATGGGGTGGCGGAGAGGTCCGTACTACCAATGAGGCCGGATAACTCCGGTGGAGGGAAGGGACCTCAGTTAAAGACCAACGCAAGAAGCAACGCAGGACATGGGGATTGACCACAAGTCTAGACACCCCGGGTTGTGTTCAGAAGTTGCAGACGGCGTTACATGCCGACTTAGTTCGGTGTGCGTCTTTTCCGAGAGCCGGATGCGGGAAATCCGCCTGTCCGGTTCGATGAGCGGGAACAGGAAACAGAGCCAGGTCAAACCGGATTGAGGTGGGCGAGGCGAAAGCCCCGTCTAATCGCCACCGGGAGGCTAAAGCCACTGCGCCTGTTCTCGACTCTACTCATCGACCGGGGTCGGCCAATTCTCAGTGAGCGTTATGGCCTGATTCAACAGTGAATGTTGATCTGTTCTTTATATTTCGCATCATGTACATCGAATCAGAAGCCGAGAGCCTGAACGGGTCTGCTCAGATAGACCGTGTCACCTTCTCCGTGGATTCTGCGGGTATACTAAGGCGATCATGAGGAGGAAGCTGATCGGAGTTCTAATTGCCGCAGTGGTCTGCACGTCTATGGCCGCTTTTGTTCTCGCTGAGAATGCGAAGGCGCCTTCCGTATCGAACATCACGCTCCTTCGAACGCCACGAGAAGGGATTCAGCCGCAAACAGTGCTCGACCGCAAAGGCGTGCTCCACATGATTTATTTCAAGGGTAACGCTTCAGCGGGAGACATCGAGTACGTGTGGCGCAATCCCAGTGGAAAGGATTTTTCCCAGCCAATTCGTGTGAACAGCGAGCGAGGAAGCGTGTTGGCGGTCGGCACGGTGCGCGGACCACAATTAGCTGTCGGACGAAACGGGCGAGCATATGTGATCTGGTTTGGTTCGCACGCCCCGCATAGCAAACCATCGGCCACGATGCCAGTGTACTTTTCCCGGCTCAACGATTCGCATACTGTCTTCGAGCTTCAACGCGACCTCATGCAGCACACTGAAGGCGGCGATGGTGGAGTTTCAGTGGCAGCGGACTTGAGCGGTGACGTGTACGCAGTCTGGCATGCGCTCGGCTCGGAGCCGGGTGAGGATCACAGGCGAGTCTACCTGGCACGTTCGACAGATGATGGCAAAACTTTTGCGCGCGAAGTGCCGATTTCGCCCGCCCAGCTTGGGGCGTGTGGTTGCTGCGGCATGCGCGCGTTCTCAGACGAAGGCGGCACGCTCTATGTTTTTTACCGCGCCGCGGCGCAGAACGTCCATCGTGACATGACGCTGTTAGTTTCCACGGACCGTGGCAGCACATTTCGCTTTGTCGATGTCGGGCCTTGGGAACTGAACGCGTGCCCCATGAGTACAGGATATCTGAGCGAAGGTGGACAGCAAGTATTGGCCGCGTGGGAAAAAGCGGGCGAGGTTTATTTCAACGAGCTCAATCCCAGTTCATTCCAATTATCGCCATCTATCGCTGCACCCGGCGATGGCACGAATCGAAAACATCCTGCCGTGGCAGCGAATGTGAATGGTCAAATGCTGCTGGTCTGGACGGAAGGCACAGGGTGGGCGAAGGGCGGCTCGCTCGCCTGGCAGCTCTTCGACTCTGAGGGAAAACCAACTGGCGCAGAAGGTAATGCACCTGGAATTCCTGTCTGGGGACTGCCGAGCGTGTTCGCGGATCATCAGGGAAACTTCACTATCGTGTATTGATCTGGCTCGCACAACGGGCCTCCGTTTCGTTCCCACCCTTACGGCAATAAGCTTGTAGACCGTCACACTCACAACCGTGTCCATGAGCGCTATGGCCCTATTCTTGACAGTCATACTGCCACCCTCCAGCCTTTACATGACGAGTGAAGAATTGGCATTTTGGACTTGTTCCGCAGAGATGAGGTCGTTGCCGAAGGTCTTAGTTTGCGCTCTCGAGACCCGATGGTCACCAGCGACCTTCGGGATCAGGAACAGATGTCATCACGCGCATGCGCACTTTTAATTTTGGCGAGCGGCGGCAGGCCGGTTCGGCGCTACGGCGTAGATCAATGCAGCGCCCACAGCCGCGGCAGCCGCCATAATGATCCAGGCAAGATCGTAACTGCGGCGGGCATCGAAGATTCTTCCCGCCAGCCAGGGCGCAAACCATTGACCGAGCGAATATCCCATGATGATCAACGACAGGAGCTTTCCCAGCGCCGACAATCCGAAGCAGTCCGCCGTAACCAGCGGAATCAGCATGTAGTCGGCGCCCATGGCAAAGCCGAAAAGCAGCGCGAATCCCCACACGGCGGTAGGCTGGGCCACGAACAGCAACGGAATTGCCAGCGCCAGCATAAGGTAAAACAATGCCATCACATTCTTCCTGCTGAAGCGGTCGGCAACGTATCCCACGATCACCCGGCCCGCCAAGCTCGAAACGAGGAGACCACTCGATACGCGGGAAGCCGCGCTCAGGGAATATCCCTGGCCTTTGAGGAAGAGGATCAGATGCTGCGTCACCGCGCCGATTGCACCGATAGTCAACGTGCAGCCAGCCAGAATGAGCCAAAAATTGATGCTGCGCACGGCTCGCTCCACGTCCACTCCGACAGCGGAGTTCTCCAGGTTCGAAGCGGGTTCACTCGCAGAAGAAGCCGGCCGGGGCGTGGGGGGGAGTCCATCGGGGAGAAGATCCAAATCGCGCGGGCTCGAGAGCATAATCCACTGGGCAACGGGGAAGAGCACGACCAGGATGAGTATTCCAACGATTTCAAAGGCGTGCCGCCAACCAACGCTCTGAATCAGGCCGTTAATCAGAAGGGGCGAAATTGCACCGCCTACGCCTAATCCAAGGTAGGCGCCACCCATGGCACGGCCGCGCTTTAGCCGGAACCAGTTGGAGATCAAGACTTGGTTGGGAATAGGTCCGGTCAGCACGTAACCGACGACTTCCATGATGCAGAGTAGGTAGTATTGCCACAGGCGCGTCATGCTTCCCATCAGAATGAGCGGTAGGCCCACACACCAAATTCCGATTCGAATCACCTGACGAGACCCCCATCGGTCGATGAGCATGCCTGCCAGGAGGCCGAAAAGCAGCGCCGCCACCACGAATCCAAGCAGAAAGCCCTGGGTCAATTGCGCCCGGGTGAACCCCAGCGAATCGACCATCGAAGGATAGAAGACCGGGAAGCCGTAGAAGACAATCCCAACCGAGAAGAAAAGATTCAGGAATGCAGCGAGGACAATCCACCAGCCATAGAAGACGCGCATTGAGGGCCTTGTGAGAGTTGAAAATCTATCAGGTTTCACGCGAGTAAAGCTACCCGCATTTCCCCAGCTTGCGGATGCTTATGCGTTCTGATTTGCCGAACTCAACTCTTCAACAACGCTTTTCCAGTTGCTCTGGCACCACTGGGCCATCTGATGGACATTCATTTCCTTCCAACCAAAGGTTTCTTTGAGGTCCAGCAGCCAGGCAATGAGGCCCTCATGCGGATGAAAGAGCAGGCGATGTAACGCCTTCGCTGTCTTGCTTCCGGCTTGCATGGAGAATTGCCCGTTGGGCAACTGGAAGATCGTGTGCATCTGAAAGCTTGAGGCGCCGCGCAGGAGATACTCTGCGGCGCCCCGACCAGAGTGAATATCGCCGGTAGCGCTGATCGGTAATTCACCCAGTCGGTCAGCGTCTGACCGGACGGACAAAAACTTTTCCAGCACCGCTAAATTCCGGTCACTCAGGTCAGGGCCGCCATAAGCGACACCCAGCTTGCCTTCAAACTCCTTGGCCGGGTCGAAAAGGCGGTTCGCATACACCAGAAAATCTGCACGATCTTCGCCCAGCCGTGCGTTGTACACGACATCGAGCATCTGCAGCTGAAAATCGTCCTCAAAGAGTGTGTTGAACATCTTGAGCCCAACCCGAACCTTGCCAGGCGAGGCGCGGTGAATGAGACCGGGAACCACCTTCAGCCACTCACCGATCTTCGACTGTTGGGTGGCACGCTCGGAGCCGGCCAGGGTCGGGCTGAAGTCCTTTTCCAGGGGCATCGGCCGGTTGCCACAGGCCTCCCCCCAGGTCTCAAGAAGGCGGAGCGTCGTGAAGCTGTATTCTTCCTGCTTCCATAGGGTCTCTTGGCCGCCCGGTAGGTGATATTTGACGGAGGGCACAACCAGCATGTTCGTCGCTTGCGCCACGCTCAGTGCTTGACCAAAAAAGTGCAGGTACGCCGCGAACGTATCAAACCATCCTCGACCCTTCCACGTGACGGTCCATCCCTCATCTCCCAAGCGACCGCGAATCGGCTCCACCAGCATTCGCGTCTCAGGAATGGCCCAATCACGCATGCTTTGATCGCCGCTTGAGTCCTGAGCGATGACGGTCTTCAGGATGACAAAGCCCAAGCCTGCTTCGGCATCTCGCTCGACTTGGTGCGCAGCGAGCGAGAGCTGTCCGGAAGCCTTGCCTACGGGATTCTTAACGCGCAAACCTGCATACTCACTAGCCAGGTCAATGCCGTACCTTGCAAGGACGTAAGCCTCGAGTGGCCGCGGGAGGGCATTGCAGAACCGCTGGTAGTCGTCCGCGATCTGCCGCGCCATGCTTTCGCTGAGGCACGGGGCGCCAACCAGCCGGACTCTCGGGGGAAGCAGCTCCCACATAAGGAGATCTCAATTTCCTTTTGCCTGATCGATCTGAGCCACTCTGTGAAGAACTTTGCCGATCTCGGCGAATTCGCCTTCGCGCAGCTCTGGTCCCCAGGGATCGTAACTGGATTCACGTCCAATAATGCCTTCATGGACCAATGTCCAAAGCACGCGGCGGATGTAGCCCTCCATCGGCGAGACAAAAAGCCCTTCAGCGAGCTCGTCCACCAACCGGGACAGCGTAAGAAACTCCGCAGCTCGTGCCTGGAAATAAGCCTGCACGAGGTCGAGCTGTAGTCCAGTGCAAGCAGCGCCCATGCCGATTAGAGCTGCCTGCGCTCCGCACATCAAGCTATAGCCCAGAAAACGGTCTTCTCCAGTAATCAATAGCTTCTCGGGAAACTCCCGACTAATCAGGCAGGCGACATCCTGGAACGTCATCACGCTGTCGAGCGTGGCGAGCTTGATTCCGACCACCTGCGGCAGCGCAAAAAGACTACGCAATAGTGCTAACGAATAGGAGATACCGCCCGCTGCCTCATACAAATAGAACAAAATGAGTGGAGCACCCATCGAGGCCAACTGCTTGTGGTACTCGATCGTTAGATCCTCACATTTACGGGATTGGCGAAAGGGCGTCGGTGCGTAAGCCATCAAGGCGTGCGCGCCGTTTTCCAGAGCGTCAGCAGCCATGCGCAGCGCGGAATCAACAAACGCCCTGGGGTCACCGGCATGTTGTGGAGAACCACCTACGCCTGCGATGAGCGTCTTTCCCGGGCCCAGCCCGTCGCGCCAGGCCCGCAGTACGTGACTTCGCTGTTCGCGACTGAGTAACAGGCCGCGACCGGTATGCGCCCACACAGCCACTCCAGCAACGGGCTGGCTGGCCATGTGCGCGACGTAGCGCTCCTGCGCGGCGGCATCAATCTCGCCAGACGCACCGAGAGTCAGCGGCACGGCGGGAATAAGACCGTGATGCAAACTCTTGTGGCACTCGGCGACAGAGAGTGAACTCATGCCCGTAGTTCCTCAAAGCGGGTGCAGTATTGCGCGACTTTGTCGGCCGCTACCTGATATCCCATGCCAGCGCCCGCCGGTAGACAGATGAATCCATTCTCGGTAATCGAAATCGGCGGGCCGAGGATGTCATCCACGAACCAGCGCTCCGAAGCCACCACATCGGAGGGCAACGTGAAGTTAGGAAGTGTCGCCAGATGCAAGCCTTGCACCGACGCAATCCCCAGTTCCGGCATAGTCCCAAGCCAGCAGGATATGCCGGCAGCCCGCGCCAGGTCGTGCGCCTGTCGCGCCGGCCATAGCCCTCCCATGCGCTGCACCTTGATGTTGAGGATACGCCCGCTACCCTGCCGAATAATAGATTGGACCGACTCCAGGTCGTCCGCCGACTCGTCCAGGCAAATCGGCGTGCGCAATCGTCTTTGAAGCTCAGCATGTTCGGTCAAGGCTTCCCGCGCCAGCGGTTGCTCGATCATCATGAGGTCGAAGCGGTCCAGTTCCTCGAAAACGCCTGCGTCGTCAAGCTCGTAAGATGCGTTTGCGTCCACCATAAGGGAAATGTTGCCGAAGCGGTGGCGGACCGCGCGCACCAGTTCCAGGTCCCGCCCGGGCGCGATTTTGATCTTGATGCGCCGATAGCCCTGGCTCAGGAACCGTTGCACACGTTTCAGGAGGTCGGAAAGCTCAGGCATGAGGCCGACCGTCGCTCCTGATTCGATCGGTCGGTGAAGGCCTCCCAGCAGGGACCACAGCGGTACGCCGGCCTGCTGGGCACGCAGATCCCACACCGCCCCTTCGAGTCCTGCTTTTGCAAAAGGCTCTCCCGGAAGCTTCGATATGCGATCAAAGCAGAGAAACGGATCGAGTTCAGGCCGTTCGAGAAAAGCTGGAACCAGACGATCGCGCAGGAAGTCCCAGGTACTTTGGGGAGTTTCTCCGGAGTAAGCAGATCCCGCGAGGGGAGACGCTTCGCCCCAGCCGATTGTGCCCCCTGCCTCGATCTGAACCAGGATCGCATCCTTGACGGAAACCTCCCCGTTGGAGATGCGAAAAGGCTCCCAGAACGGTACTCGCACCCAGTGCAGTCGAATTGATGAAGGGCGCATCGAATTCATCATTCGCTCAGGACCTCTCTACTGTTGCTCCCTTTCATTTCTCCAGAGTGCACGACGTTGTTATTTGCCCCCCCGGCGCGGAACGACATTCGCGAACGAGTAATAATCCGGGAACCCCACCGCGTGCGACCCATGCCGCAAAGGCCAGATAATCGACAATAGTAGAACATGGCTCAATTTAGATTGAAGCGTACCAGACGATGTGTCCTACGTGGCGAGCAGCCGCTCCCACCCACGCATTCGCAGTCCAAAACCGACAGATCCGACTCTTGCGCGGCAGTGTAAGCTGCCATCTCCAAACGCTCCGTTGCCATCTCAAATCCGGCGCACCAGACCTTGGTCCGTCGCCGAGGTGTTGCGGACCAGGAGCAGTACCAGGATCATCCCGATGAAGGGGATGATGCCTGCCGTAATCATAATTGGGTCGAAGACATGAGTGGCCATCGCCACCCGCGCATCAGAAAAATGACCGATCAGCAGGAATGCGACGATGGTCCCGATGCCTGCACCGGTTCCGCTCAAGCCGCTCACCGTCGCGACTGACTCACTCGTAAAGAGGTCAGAAGGCAAGACGTTCGCGATCGTCGTAAAACAGGCATACGAAAACGTGGAAAGCCCGAATAAGAGCGTGATCAGGAACAAGTTCACCGTGAAGATGGTGGGAATGAGGAGAAGTACGCCCGTGCCCCCAAAAACCACGAGCGCTTTGCGCGCAGCGCCCAGCGACCATCCGCGCTTGAGCAAATATCCGGAGACGCCGCCGCCGACGAAATTACCAAGGTCGGCAGCAATGAACGGGACCCACACCGCGATCAAGCCGCTCTTGAGGGAAATGCCCTTGGCGACCAGATAGATGGGAAACCAGTCGGTGACAAAAAACCAGACTGGGTCAGTGAAGCTCCTCGCAATGATCGTTCCCCAGGTTTGGGGTAGCTTCAAGAGATCTCTCCATCGCGGCCGGGATTTCGATATTGTCGTTGCATCGTCTCGGTCGGCCAAAATCATCTGGAGTTCGGCATCGCTGATGCTTGGATGATCCTGCGGCGGGTAATACATCCGTCGCCAGACGATTAGCCACAGGAAACCGAGCAGGCCTGGAATAACAAATGCCAGGCGCCATCCCCAGCGCGAGTACACCCAGAAAACAATAAATGGCGCGATTGCGCCCCCAATGGATGAGCCGCTATCAAACAGTGCGGTCGCCAGGCCGCGCTCGCGTTTCGGAAACCACTCGGACACTGCCTTGGTTGCGCCCGGCCAATTGGCTGATTCGCCGAGTCCTAGCAAAAAGCGGAATCCAACGAAACTATAGAAGCTATTCGCCAGCGAAGTCAGAATTGAAACAATCGAATACCAGGTCACGCTGATGGTGAGGCCGCGCCTCGTTCCCACGCGGTCCACCAGCCGGCCGCAAAGCGTTTGCCCCATGGCATAGGCCAGGCGGAATGCGATCACAATATTTGCGTAGTCGGTGTTGGTCCAGTGATAGTCCTGTTTGAGATACGGCGCGAGCAGTGACAGCGTCTGCCGATCGATGTAGTTAATGACCGTTGAGGCAAAAAGCAGTCCGCCAATCCACCAGCGCAAGCTGCTGATCGGACTTGGCTTGATAAAGGCGTTTTGCCCAGATATTGCCATTGTTATGCGGCACCCAGTGATGTGTACGGGACTCCACAGTCAACAGCTGCCACGCCTACGCAGATGACCTCAACTCGGGTCTTAGCAACGCGGCGGAATTCCGTTCGAGATACACAGTCGTGTTCGGATGGGTCCGCAGGATCGAAGCTGGCGCAAGCGGGGTGATTTCGCCTTCAACACAGGACTTCACCGCCTGCGCCTTGCGGGCATCGGGTACAACGGCAATGATCTCTTTGGCCTTCAAAATCTGCCGCACCGACATCGAGATCGCTTGCCGGGGTACTTCCGACACCCCGGCGAACCATCCCTCGCCCACCTGTTGGCTGCGGCAGGCTTCGTCAAGGTTGACGATCAGGTAGGCTTCTTCAGTTTTGAAATCCGCTGGAGGATCGTTAAAAGCGAGATGGCCGTTTTCACCGATGCCAACAAATGCGACGTCAATCGGCGCAGCTTTCAATTCCTCGCCCAGGCGATGGACAACCCCTTCAGGATTATTGTCGCCGTCAAGCAAGTGATACTGGGTAATCCCGGTTTTGTGGATCAGCCGTTCCAGAAGATATTTTCGAAAGCTGGCAGGGTGGGTGACGGGCAGCCCGATGTACTCGTCCAGGTGGAACATCTCGACTCGCTGCCACTCGATCTCAGGCTCCCTCGTCAGCGCATCCAGAAATTCAAATTGTGATGCGCCGGTCGCGGCGATGATGCGTGCTCCTCCGCGATCCTGAACAGCGCGCCGAATCGCAATTGCCGCCTGCTCCGCCGCCGCTTTACCGAGGGAAGCCTTGTCGTGGAATACCTTTACATTCATTCTGTGATCAACTTGCCGGAAGGGCGTAATCTAGCGGATACACTTGTATCAGTCAATTTTTGTGACTAGTCTCGCACAAGCCGACGTCAAATTTGCTCTTAAGAGGTAGAGTGTACAGGCTGCGGGCACTTTCGATTGGTGACGCAAAACGGGGGGTGCCCAGCGAGAACCTGAATGACCGCTGAGCGAAGCCCTGTTCCCCATCCCGTCAAGGCATTCCTTATTGCCTGCGTCGTGCTCGGTTCTGCATGGGTGCTGACTGCGGCGCCTGTGGACCTTGCGCAACTGGTTCAAGCCATCCGCGGCGAAATGCAGCCCAGCCAGGCCATGGACTTCATGCAGCAGCTGTACTCGACAGACCGCTGGTTCACCTACCCCAAGTTCCAGGAGACGGCGGAATATCTGAAAAAGACGATGGAAGACATCGGTCTCAAGAATGTCGAACTCCTGGGCGCGCCGGCGGACGGCACGAGCCAGGCTGGCTTCTGGACGATGCCCCTCGCGTGGGACGTGAGGTCGGCACGCCTGGAGATCGTCGATCCAGCCGTACCCGCGGAGCACGCTACTCTGGCTGACTTTCAGAAAGTTCCCGCCTCGCTCGGCATGTGGAGCGGTTCGACGCCTCCCGAGGGTATCACCGCGGACGTGGTGGAACTCAAAGAAACCGACCCCGCAAAGATCGCGCAGATGCCGCTCAAGGGCAAGCTGGTGCTCACAAGCCGGAATCCCGCAGATTTCAAGTGGGCACTGGTAAGGGCCGGAGCCACCGGTGCCATCAATGCCTTCACTGAGAATCCTAAACTCGAGGACGGCCGGCAGTGGATCAACGCCTGGGGAGACAACGGCTGGGCGTTCACCAAGGGAAGCACACCACTGCTGTCGTTCTCGATCACGCCGCGGCAAGCTGCTCTGGTTCGTAAACTCCTCGCCGAACGAGGCGTAGTGCGCATGAAGGCCACGGTCGACAGCCGATACTACAGCGGCGTCTACCCCTATGTGACCGGTGTTATCCCTGGAACCGGTTCCGAAGAAGTGTTGACGCTCGGCCACTCGTCCGAACAGGGAGCCGAGGACAACGCGACGGGTGTCGCGGCAATGCTTGAGTCGCTGGCGACGCTCAATCGGCTGATCACCTCCGGCAGATTACCGCGGCCGAAGCGAAGCATCCGACTCTTCATCATGGGTGAACTCTACGGATCGATGCACTACATCGATACCCATCCTGAGCGCATGCGCAACACGGTTGCAGCGCTGTGCATGGACACGCCAGCCGCTTCCTACGACTTGGCGGGTACGGAGTATACCTTTTACATGAATCCGCACATTGCGAAATCCTACACAGATGCATTCATTTTGCGCGTCGCTGCGGAATACTTCCCCCAGCTGCATCGGCCCTGGCATGAACATGCATTCATGAGTGGGACCGACACCTACTTGAGTGAACCTACCGTCAATGTACCCACCGTGTGGGGTTACAGTGGCAGCGGAGTGGAGACTCACCACAACAGCGAGGACACTCCAGACCGAGTGGATCCTCGCTCGTTGCGTGATATCGCAATCGTGAATGCCGCATATCTATACTATCTGGCCAACGCGGGTGAGCCCGAGGCGATGTGGCTGGCGGAGCTGAGCCAGACCCGGGGCTACGAACAGATCGTGGGTTCGGCGGCGGCCTTTCTAGATCGCGTCCCTACAGCGAAAGAAGCTAACGGCCTCGCACGCCTGCTTCAGGACGCGACCGACCGCGTTGCCTATTCGGTTGATCGAGAAACGCAATCCGTCCTCTCGGTTCTGCGCCTGGTTCCGGAACAGCGACGCGGGGAAGCGGCAAAGACCCTCGCTTCCCTGGTTGACAACCTTAGCCGCTTCGGGGAGGAGCAAGCAGTTAGAGTGCGTCATGCCATTGATCGCAGGGCACTCGAGTTGGGCTTAAAGACACCTGTGAAGCCGATCGCCGCCTCAGATCCCCAGCTGAAGGAGGCGGCCAAGATTGTGGTTCGGCGCAAGCGCCACGGGACCTTGCCCCTGGACGACATCCCGCCCGACCAGCGTGAGGGCTACCCTTCAGGCGCGTGGGAAGGGGTTCCCACAATCGCCCTCTATTGGTGTGACGGACACCGGAACCTTGCCGAGGTCATCCACTTGACCCGCATGGAACTGGGGCCGATCGATTTCGACTTCGTAGGGTACTTTCGGTTTCTCCGGAAGAAAGGGTATGTGGACTTTGTGCAGGAATAGTTTTGTCAGCACAGAGCATGTCAGGCTCATGAATGGCCCAGCTTTACCTCTCAGAAGCTGGAATACTTCAGCCAAGCGTCGATGATGTCCTTCCCACGAAAGACCCACGTCCGCTCGTCTAATCGTTCAATGCCGGGGCGAGGTTCGAGGTCCGGTGTCGCCTTGGTTGTGAATTGGACTTTTACTTCCACCGGCCCACTGAGCGTGTAAGGCTTGAACTCCGCGAGGCGTTCCATGGCGCGGCGGGCTTTTTCGTGGATCAGGGAACACGCTGCCGGATGGGAAAGGCTGAAGGCTGCCGTCCGGCTGACACCCTGTTTGACTTCCGCACACTCAGCCTGGGGAACTAGTTGATGTATCTCCTTGCAGGCCGCCGTATCTCCGGAAAGCATTACCACGGGAATGCCGAATGTGCCAGCCAACATCACCCGCGCGCCGATTTCTCCCACCGGCTTGTTGTTGACCCAGATATTCTGGACACCATCGGAGCTGTAAGAATGGCCGAGCAGGGCCTTTTCTGCTCCCGCCATGGCGTGCTGGCCGATGAAGACCACGGCGCTGTACGAGGAATTCAGCTCGAGCGTTGACGAAACTGGGCTGCCCATGAGGAGCCGCGCCTTGGGGTGGATATCCAACGTGGACAATGTGCGACTGGCATCGTGACCGTCCCAGACCACGACTTCCGTTGCGCCGCCTTCGAGCAGACCATCCACTGCTGCATTGATCTCGCCCGTCAGGAGCTTCTTCGACTCCTCGAAGCGCGGACTCTGGAAAGGGATGCACTGGAGTTCGGAGTTGAAGATCCCGTCCACGCCCTCCATGTCCGTGATCATGAAAACTTTCTTGGTCTGTCGTGCTTGACTAACGGCAACCGTTGTCCCGCCAAAAATCACGGCCAGCGCGATCAGGCCCCAGAACCGATTTGAGCAAATACGAGCCATGACATTCTTCCTTTATGTCGGACGACTCTCGGTGAGCATGATTCGTTCTAACCGTTTGGCAGCATCCGCAAGAAGCGCGCAATCCTTGGCATCGCGCCGTGCGGCGCGCGGGTGAGGCTCATCGGTCTCCAGACCGCCGGTTGACTTCAAAAAGATTGCTGCGGAATGTTTATATGCCGGGACTGGTTCGCGGAACCCAATCCATCCCAGATACTGGATAAGATCTCGCAGCTCCAGGTAGGCTGCTTCGTTGCGCTTCCAGGCGAGATCGCGCGCCGTAAAAAGTTCCGGTGCAAACGTCGAAAGGCCCAGCAAGTAGTCGCTGCCGAACTCAATCATGTCGGCCGCCAGGTCATTGCCCGAATAGATGATGAAATCCGGCCTTAAGCGGTCGCGGAGCTCGAGGCGCGCCATCTCGGTGGAGCGATCCAGCGAAGAATGCTTCAACCCGCGGCATGCGGGCAACTCCATTAATGCGGCCAGCACGCGTTCAGAAAACATGCGGCCGTGGGGACTGAACATCTTGCCCAGCTCGAAGGCTATGAAGGTTCCAACATTCGCCGCGATTTCCCGGAACAGCTCAATCAATGCGTTTTCATCGAGCTTCGCGTAACCGGGAGAAGGAAAGATGACGGGAATTCCCCCCGAGTCGCGGATCAGAGAACATTCCCTAACGTAGGCCTTTCCCAATGGGAGCGAAATGTCGCCAAAAAAAGGCAGCGCGCCGGCAGCGAACCAGTCCCTGCCATCTACGGTTTCTCCGGTCCACTTCAGCACGCGCTGTTTTTCCTCTGCTGTCAGCAGGTCAACATAACCCGTATCCATGTTGACTGCGGCACGCAGCCCTGCCTTCAGGGTTCGGCTCAAATGCGTGCGAAACCCGGACTCATCAATCTGACCGTTCGATCGGTATGGAAGCAGTACTGCGCTGATCCCTTGAATTGTCCGCCCTGGCCTGCAACGGCGACGGTAATCATCGAGCTGAAGGTGCATCTGCTCCGTCCTTCGCTGGGGCGTTCGTGACCTTGCTCGCCAGTTGTTTGAGCAGCTCCGCTTCGGGCCTTTCCTTGTAAAAAGGATCTAAGGGATAACAGCCGGAGACTAATCCGTTGCGCGGCCCGTTCGTGCAGTCACTGAAGGTTCGACACAGACGTTTGGAGTCCAAGATACCTTTCTGAAGCACATCCGCTGGCAATTCTGGGTAGCTCAGCATCATTCTCCCTAAGCCGACAAAGTCGGTCCATCCCTGGCGCACCAGAGCTTGGGCAACGTGGGGCAGATAGTTTTGAAAATAGGACCAGCCCGATGCAACAATCACCGCCCTGCTGCTGGATTTCAGTTCTCGCGCAGCCCATTGCAGACGGGCTGACCCGGCGAGAGGGTCCTCCGGTGGAAGATAGCCATCCAGAGGCGGAAACAACGCAGGCCGCTGGATATGCGGACTGTAGTAGGGACTACCAGCGGTCACGTTGACCAATCGAACCCCAAGAGATTCGAGAAGCGCTAACAGGCGCCTTGCTTCGGTGAGATCGGGCTGTGTGGGATCGTCTGGATTGACACCGAAGCCCCAGCAGTACGGTGCGGGAGCCGACACGGGCACGCCCTGCCTCGACTCAGGATGGCTAACGAATGGGACGGTGTCGTAGGTGCTAACTCTGACCCCAATCTCCAAACCCTTCGCGGGCGAGCGTACGGCTGCGATCAATTCCCGCAGGAAGCGCGTTCGGTTTTCAAAGCATCCGCCGTACTGGCCCGATCGGTGATAGGCACTGAGGAATTCGTGCCCCAGATAACCGTGGCAATGCTTGAGGTCAACGAAATCGAACCCGATCTCCTGAGCCAAGCGGGCGGCCGCCCCGAACGCCGCGACAATGCGCTCAACTTCGGCGTCGGAAAGGAGATGGATATCTATTGCGCCGTGGTGTCTTGAGTCAAGAATCGGATGGCGATAAGCGACCACCGGTTCCGCGCGGTCCTTGTCGTTGGGTCGGCAAAAGCGTCCTGAGTGCGTCAGTTGAAGTCCAAAGACGAGGTCATCAACTCGCCCGAAATGCTCGTGATGGACTTTCAGGGTTTCTTCACGCAGCGCAGCCAAAGCAGAGGCCGTGTGATCGTTGAGGATCAATTGATTGGGGTTGGCGCGACCTTCAGGGAGGACTGCAACAGCCTCTCCGCCCCAGATCAGCTTCGCGCCGCTGCGGCCGAAATTCAGCCATCGCCGCCGAGTCAACTCAGACGGCCGCCCATCGGGTTCGCCGTCCCATCCTTCCATGGGCTGCACCGCAAACCGGTTGCCGACCCGGCGCTTCCCGCAAAACCATGGAATCTCCAAAGGCTGGGAAAGGGGCGAGAGAGGGGCTGGGAGAATGGCATCATCTATCGGGAGGGGGCACCCCAGGCTGGCGAGGTATTCTGCCAAGGCGCGAGACGTCCGGAAACTTGCCACTCTAGGATAAGAAACCATGCTCAAGGTTATCGCCCAACTAGGCGCTCGAATACTTGCTGCAAAGCGTTTTGATTTTCTCAATCAGTTTCGGCACGCCGGTCATCGGATCTTCTTTGCCCTCGTATTCAGCCGACATGTAGCCCCTGTATCCGCCTTTTGCGAATAGTCTCCAAACTCGATCCAGGTCAATGGGCCGACTCGTCTCGGTAAAGAGGTCGCGGATATGAGCGTGCGTCGCGTAGGGGACGCAGGCTTCGATGTCGGAATACTGTTCTTCCTCGGACTTGGCTTCGAAATTGGAGATATCGAGATTCACGCCCGCGTAAGGCGAGTCGACTCGTCGCAGGATTTCCAAAATGGTCGAAGCGTGTGCAGTAATTCCGCCGTGGTCTTCGATGCCCAGCGTGATGCCGCGCTTGGCCGCATAGTCGCACGCGGACTTCATCGTCTCCGCTACCCACTCGACACCCTGCCGCTCTGTGGCGCCGGGGGGAAGATTGCCGCCGAAGACGCGGAGGTGTGACGCCCCCAGCATGTCTGTGGCGTCAACCCACCCCTGGATTTTGCGAACCTCTTCTGCCCGCTTGGCGGCGTCCGGCTGGCACATTTCCGTGCGAATCGCTGCACCCGAGAACGGCAGTCCGTTCTTAAATGCCAAGTGACGCAGTGCGGTTAGATATCCCGGATCGGTTGACTTCAGCCAATAGGTTGTCACGTCGACCCCGCGAACTCCTAACTCGACTGCCTTCCGGAAAAAATCCTCCATCGTCATGGCGCCAGCCGTCAGGTGTTTGCCGTAAGACAAAGCGCAGCAGCCGACGAAGAGCCTGGCAGGCGCGGTGGAACCGCTCTCAGCAGCTGCAAGAGCGTTGCTGAACATTGGCATGGCGGCCGCTGTGCCCGCGGCCTTTAAGAAATCCCTGCGATGCATCGTTTCATCCTCAAGTGTCTTCTCTAATCAGAAAACCTCGACTGACTTGCTTTGTGTTTGCCCAGTCAGCATATCTCTCACGCGTATCGTCCAAACACCAGCCTGATCATTGAGCGCCATTGGCAGGATTCTGTCCACTCGTCCGTGGGAAGCAAGCACATTGCCGCTATAGTGGGGCGCGAGCTTGCCTGCGGGATCCACTATATCCACATGAAACACGTGCGCTGCCGCCGGGGATGAGCCGGAAAAACTCAATCCCACTCGACCGGATTGGCCTCGGCCAAGCCGAGAGGGTGCGGAAACGGCGAGTGTCGGTAATGGAACCGGTGAGATCGCGAGTATCGTCGGCTCGTACGGATCAAGCTGGATCGTGACCTGTTTTCTTTTTCCCAAAGACTTTGCAGCCCGGACGTCGTAGACATAAGAGTCTCCTGGCAGCGTAAGAAGTACTGTCCGCGGCTTCTCGAAGCGCTGGTTCGAGATGGTTTCTGGAGGTCCGAGATCCTCTATGTACAGTTGACGGTTAGCCAGCAGACCGACGATGTTAACCCCGCCGTTCCTGAACGTATGCACCTCGACGCCGACGGCAGGCTCGCCAGATGATTCCGTAACCGCAAAGGCAGGAGCAATGCTTGCGTTTTTGAACACCCCGCCCGTAAGTCGGAGCGCGCTCTGTTCTTTGCCTAAAAGGCGATCTCGATAGTAATTGAGCATTCCTGCGCTCAGATAAATTGCCTTGCCTTGCCCAAAGGCGCGCTCTGTGACAGGGCCATTGTGTGGACCGCTGAAGAGATCGGCGAGCAGGGGACGAGGAAGTTTGCGGCCATGCTCGTCGAACACTCCAGGCTCTCCGTCGGCGATCAACACTCCTCCCTGCTCCACGAAGCGAAACATGGCATCCGCCTCGCCCTTTGAAATGGCAGTCGAGTGAGGCAGGATCAGGACGCGATAGCCGCCCCGAAGCAACTCACCGTCTTCAACTTGGTCATAGGCGACGAAGCGGTACTGCAGGCCCAGGTCTTCGATCAATCGGCACCAGGATTCACGCAGGCGTTGAAAGTCGCCACCCTCCTCGGTGGACGAGCTGCGCTTGACCCATGCTTCACCTTTGGGCCTTTGCTCGAGCAGCCAATCAATGCGCAAGCTGGGCTGGGAGTAGTGGATGGCAATCGAGTCCGACTGCCGCTCACTATTGATCAAGAGCGCGCCGACGCCGCTGGTCAGCTCTATGTAGAACGGCGCCGACTCCTTGCCTCGTGGGCCGACGGTACCGTCCTTGTTGACAAATTCGTACTTGTCGTCCCACACGATGAGCCCGCGATTCCCGTGGAGCAGTTCATACCACAGGCGCCACTTTTCCTGTGCCCCTTTCCCTCCGGTCGTGATCAATCTCACCAATTTCGGGTTGAGCGACTCAAGTATCTCCATGTTGCCGCCGATATCGTATGGTTCCATGGCGGTGAGAACTTTCGCCAGCCGCGGGTAGTCATACCCGCCCCAGCCGGGTACCTGTCCTCCCTCAAGAGCAACGTAGGCTTCCGGGTCGACGGAGTGAACCGCGTCCACACCCATCTTGACGGCATTGGCAAACGAAACGTCCATCCACTCCTTGAAATCTCCCCAGGAGGAGAAGTTGTCGCCTGACTGTTTCATCGCCTCGTTGGTAGTCATGGGCGTGACCAGGTCCCATGCGGTGAAGTTCGTGCCCCACTGTTGATTGAGAGCGGCCAACGTGCCATACCGCTCTTTGAGCCACTTGCGCATTTCCGCAAGGGACTGATCCGAGAAGTCAAAGTCCCAATATGCCGCCAGGTCCGCGATACCACTCTCGTCGCCGAGGTTGTAGAAAAGCGGCCGGTAGGGAGCGTTGATGCGGGCGCACGCTACCAGGCGGTCATGGATTGTCTTGAGCCACTCTGGGTCCGACAGACTCGGGTGCCGCTTAAAGGCTTCCTTACTAGAGGGATCTTTCGCGTAGAGCTCTTTGGCCTCTTCAAATTTCCAATTCACCGGCCGATCAGGGAACCAGCGATGGTATTCGGAGTAGAAGTCGGTGGCAATATTCTCCAGATACCAGCGCAGATCATTCTTCAAAAGGTCCTGAGGCAAATCCTTCTTCGCAAGGTATTCAGGTAAATCTACGGGTTTACCGCGGTGCATCGCCGCAGTGATGCCGAGCGTCTTGAGCACGGAGTATTGCTCGGCGTTGTGGTTTTGCCACATGATGGTCTCGTAATCCCACCAGGTGTGTTCCGTCGGACTGGCGACGAACGAGGCACTGGCATTTTCTTCCCGATTGTCCGGCTCGCCTTTACGATTCTTGCCTGTAAAGGAAAAATGAACGCTCAACTCGTTCTGCATTGCGACTGCGCGTCGCAGATCGAGCTCGAATCCCACCTGGGATTCGTCGGTGAGCACAACTGGCAACTTGCGATCTTCAATCACGCGGCCATAAACGTCGGTCCACTTAATGGACAGCTGGCCTTGGCCTGTGGAAGGCCATGCGGTTTTGTAAACGAACTGCACCGGACCAGTACGCTCGAGCGCCGCGGAGGGCAGCAGGATTTCACCGGCAAAGGCGAGTTGTGCCGCCAAGATGCTCGCGCAGAACATCGGGAGACTTACCTGACGCATACGGTACCGGTCCACGAGGGAACGGAGCGTGGCTGTCGCGGGTGTTGTCGCCAGGAGACTTTGTCTTGTGTTCTTCATGGATCCTTTCGGAAGGCCTCTGCTCCAGTTCATCGTTTCGGTTCGCTATCTGAGGCATTACGAGGAAAAGTATTCATTCCCAACACCGCCTCCAGGAACTTCGAAGCTTCGATCATGTCACCCGCCTTAAACACGATCGTGCTGCCACGCGGCCTTTCAACTCCAGGCAGGTAAGACACCAGCTCCGCCTCCACGATATTCTTGAATGTCACCTCGAGCTTCACCGGATGGGTGAGGCGATAAGGTTTCATAGCCTTCCGGCCTTCGACAGCACGCTTCACGCCCTCCTGGATGAGGCGCTGGCATATCTCCGGGGCCATCATCGTGGCCGAATAGAACCCTGTGGCCTGCTTGACCGCGACCGTACTAATCGGACCGAGCAGCTCCCGTGCTTGTTGACCGATGGCCTGGTCTCCTGACAAGAACACTACGGGCACGCCGAACTCTCCAGCTATCGCGGCATTGAGTCCGGCCTCCGGCACAGCAGTGTCATTCAGTTTCAGTTCAAAGATTCGGGCGCTGCTCATGGTGTGGGAGAGAATCGCCGAGGGCGTTCCCTCGCCAGCGTGGTAGCCAATGAAAACAACAGCGTCAAACGTGTCATCGATACCCTGCATCATCGCGAGCGGCCTGGGAAAGGCGCGAACCAGTCGGGCACGATGGTCAAGAATTTCGATATCAATGTTCTGAGCATTCCAGTGGGAATCGCTGACGAGAACTTCGTTTGCACCTGCCTCGAAAGCCCCGGAGATTGCAGAATTCACCTCCAGGGTCATGAGCCGCCGGAATTTCTCATATTCAGGCGCGCCGGGGGCGGCTTGTACCTGCCACGTGCTTACGCCTCCGACGCCCTCCATATCGGCCGAGATATAGACCTTCAGCTTCTTGTCCTGGGTCTGCACCGTAGCTGCCAACAACAGGATGCTCAGGAAAGCGCGGATTCCGTTTCGCATTGCCCCTCCAGGCAAAGTCGGGAAGAGAAAGCTCTACAAATTTCTTGGCCGAACTAGATCAATCGCTCGTCACTGTGAACAGAATCTCCTGTTCACCTGGACGCACGAACCGGTCCTCTTTGGTTCTCTTCACCTGCAATGGTACTGAGAGCAATCCCACAGCATGATCCAGCTTGGCTTCTGGTTTGTTCATGTAAGGATTGAAAGGATAAATGGGCCACACAAGCCGGGCTGTGGGATCCATCTTCAAGGTCCAGCCATGATGACGGATTTCGCCGCGCAAATCCTCCGGCGAAAGTTCCACTCGATCGGTCCCAAGCACGATCCGCTTACCGCCGCCGGTTTCCAGCGTCTCCCCCGCTTTCAGGCAAATCTGTACGTTGAGCTTCGCTTCCTCCGCAGGCGTCCCCCGGCCGGTTAGCACAAAGCGAAGCCGCAATTGCTTTTCAGAGGGTTGAGGAATGTACAAGTCACTAAAGAAAGTGTTATAGGACAGAGAAAGCCGGTCCTGCTTGTCGCTCATTTGCAGACGGCTGCTGAGAGGCAGATGAAAAATCTGCCCCTCGATCTTTTCCGAAAACGTGGCAAGCTCAGGCTGCCGTTTGGAGTTGGCGCCGGAGATGATCAAGCCGTATTTCTCGTGAAAGACGCTGACACTGCTTTGCCGGTCGAGGTAGAACTGGCTGAAGACCGATTGCGTGTTTAGCACACCGGAAAGGGCTACAACCCAGGGCCCGGTCTTGCGAATCCCCGCCGGGATACTCATTTGGTAGGAATAGTGCGCCTGGTCCTGAGGGATGGGTTCCGTGCGCCCCTCGTGATAGTACAGCGCGCTCTGCGCCAGCCGCCCCAATGCGTCCAGGGTCAGACCCCAGTGTTCCCACTGCGGATCCATCCTGGTCAAGTTGTCGGCATCGAAAAAGCTGGTCAGAAACTGCGCGTACCGGCGGCCGTCAGGAAAATTGGAGAAGCCGAAATGTCCCCACGCATCAACTCCCCAGTAGCGGTTGCGGTCGTTGATGACCTCGACTGGAATGCCATCGGGATAGGTAAAGTACTTATGAAAGTCGGTGGAGCGGCGCAAAGCCTGGAGCGCTGCCGGGTCGTGCGTGTACTCCCAGTAAAGCGCCACCTGCGTGGAGGTCACATAGTCGTAACCGGTGGTTGGTCCTGCCCTGCTGTGTTCTCCCCAGTATCCGTCGGTTGTCTGCTCCTCAGCAGCGAAACGATGCAGCACCCGACTGCCCAGCTTTACCCAATCCTGGTTCCCAAACACATGCCCGGCAAGCAGCAGCAGTGAGGCCCACTGCGCATAATGATTTGGCGAAGTACCTATGTACGGCGAGTTATACCAGGGAAAATCCAGACGCTCGCTAGTGTCGGGAACCAACGGAATTACAATCTTCTCGATTTCCCGCTTCCAGCGCGCCTTGCGATCCTCTCCGAGTTCAGGACCCAGCAGTCGGTAGGCTTCGAGCCACATATAGGTGTCCCAATCACTGTCGAGGCGCGGCTCGTAGCGGCCTTTCTCGCTTTCAGAGGCGAGAAAATCACCGATGCGAAGGGTGAGGTCAAGCATTTTGGGATCGTGATATCGGGGATTCGTCGTGTGTCTCTTGCTGTAGAGGACAGCAGACGCCAGAATGGAATAGGGAAAGTGGCTCCACCCCGGAAGTGCTTCCAGCGTTTCCAGATTCGCCGAGGGCTCGGCATTCAGCCTCGCCTCGACCTGAGCGGCGCCCGCTTCCAGCAGACGGAAGTAAGCGCCGGGGAGATGCGTGTTGTCCGGACTCGTCGCCAGCGAAAACCCAGACAGGCAAAGTACGCTCACGAGTACGATAGTAAGCTTCCCGGTTAATGCAGCACACATACGTGCGATCATGCTGCTCCTCGCGGCTAGTTGCCGTCAGCTAATTCGTGGTAGACCGTGATCGCGTCCTCACCGGACCTGCGGTCCCGGATGTGAATAGCTTTCTCCGCACCCGCTTGCCGGAACGCGTCGACGGTACGACCGTATTCCTTGTTGATTTCACTGGCGGGCAATTCGTGTCCCATCGGGTCGTTGCCATTCACAATCCAGACGTCGCGATGGGTCAGGGTCGCGACTAGATCGGGCAAGTCATAGAACTTCAAGGCGCGAGGAACGATGCTCTCAAAGACTTGCCGGTGAACTTTATTCCTCACGACGGACTCATAGGAAGACAACATGCCTTCGAGAGCAAGTTTCTTGATCCGATGGTCGAGCACTGCGGCGTACAGGGCTGGTACCGCGCCTCCGTCTTTGCCATAGACATAAACGTTGTTTGGGTCAACGTCCTGACGCGCCGAGAGCAAATCAACGCCGCGCGTGATGTCAAGGGCGCGCATTCCGACCATCGTCTTGCCGACTAGCAAAGCCTTCATTGCGTCGTCGTAATCTCCGAAGTAGTGATCGAATTCTCTGCTGTTGACCTCCGCGGTGACTCTGGTTTCGCCGAAGCCTCTGGCATCGATGGAGAGCACGATTACGCCGGCTTTCACGAATTGCTCAGCCTCCGGTGCCGAATCTGCCTTGCCGTCTCCAGTAATCATCAGCACCGCAGCCTTCTTTCCAGCTCCCGCATCGGGAACATATAGCAGCGATGGAATCAAGATTCCGGGCTCGCTCTCGTAGATCAGCCTGTCAATGTGATAACCGGAACGGGGGAGCGTGCCATAAGGATTCTGCTTTAAGGGCGCGCTCGCAGGTTCGTAGTGGGCCAACTCACGCGCTTTGCGGATGACTTCATCGGGCCGCGTGAGACGACTCGCCTTCGCCTGCTCCAGACGCTTCAGATTTAAGGTAAAGACGCTCTCACCGCCTAGTGAAGTAGCGACCTGGCCGGTCGGAGTGGCGCGCAACTCCTCAGGAGTGGACATCTCGATCTCTGGCTCTGGATTTTTATCTTCCGCGCCATTCAGCCAGTGGGCGAACCAGTCGTAAGCCGCCAGGCGACGGCCCTTGTTATATCCGTGACCGTCGTCGGCTTCAAACATCCCGACCTTGTCCTTTGCACCGATCGCCTCGTACACCTTGGCCGCTTCGGAAAACGTCTCTCGGGCGCCTGCGATCGGAAAAAAATCGCGAATGGCGGAGAGCATGAGGTAGGGCTTGGGAGCGAACGCGTACAGATAATCAGGATAGTCGATCCCGTCTTGCAGCCACCAGGGGAACACTTGTTCCCCGTCTTGCGGACCAATCGTGCGCAGCATCAAATTCCACGAAGTGATATAGCAGGAAGGCGCAGCGACCTTGATGCGGTCATCCAAAGCCGCGATATAAGCAGTGTGGGTGCCGCCACCCGAATTTCCCGTCAAGCCGACCCGTGCGGGATCAACTTCCCTGCGCGAGAGAAGATAATCGAGGGCACGCATGCCATCCCAGATGGTGTAGCGGGCCACATGGTCCCCGGTCAGCATGCACTGCGTCCCGACTATGGTGTGCTCAGTAGTTGAATCACCCACTTTGGACTCACGCAGGTCTTCGTCATAAATCTGCAGCCGTTCGCCCTGGCCAATCGGGTCCCAAGTCAGGGCAACGTAGCCTTTTGTCGCGAGCGACCCGAGCATCTGCTGCCAGGTTGGATTGGTCTTGCCTCCACGCTCATGCCCCAGGGGAAACAGAATCGCTGGATAAGGCGGATGTCCGGTTTTCGGCAGATAGAGATTTGCGGTTACATAGAAGTGTGGTTGGCTCTCGAAAATCACCTTCTCGATTCGGTACTTGGGCCGCTCCACAATCCCCACCACACGAGGGTTCAGCGGCGTTCTCTCGGGAAAGCCCCCGAGATCGTCGAGCATCCGCTCGCGCAGATAGGCTTTCCGTTTGTTCACCCCTTCGATAGTGGAAAGCCGCTCCATCTGGACCTTGCGCTCCGCGAGCATGCGGAATCCGATATTGTTCAAGTACGACGGCAACATGCGCCGAAGATCCTGGAACTGCTCCAGTCCGGAGGCGAAATTCAACTCCTCGGACTGCTGCGCCGCTGTGGGCAGGACGAACAGGCAAACGAGGATACTAACGATGTGCACGGATCGCATTCTTGCACCCCTTCGCATCGTCCCCCATCCACTGCGATTACAGTTTGACCAGATCCTGGATCTTGATCGCCTGACTGCCGCGTTCGATACTGTGACGTGCGGCAATTCCGATCAGACTTGAAAGAGCACCGGCGCGCAGATCGGCGCGCAGATTTAGCGGATCAGAACTCTGTGGTCCGCGAAAAATCAGATCCTGTATCGAGTTGTCGGCCCCACCATGCCCGCCAGCCCGCGGCTTCTCCAGATCGTTTACCACTTCAGATTTGCCAAAGCTGCGTGTCAGGCGGACTTCGTTGTTGGCGAACCCGTTGGCTTTGACTTCGTTGTAGTCCAGCCGTCCACGGCGCCCATTGATCGAAATGGCCTGACCTTCATAGGGCAAATAAGTATTGGCCGTGTAGGTGAGATAGACGCCGTTCTCGTATTTAACAACCACGGACATCGTATCGTAAATGTTTATGTCCTCCCGCCAGACGCAACCATCGCGGAGGTAGCCATCTTCGGATTCACATTCAGTGTAGAGCTTCACGTACTGCGGGTTCTGGGTGACGTCCCAGTAGAATTTGCACTGCTGCTTGAATGGACAAACGCGGCAGTGCGTGTTGCGAAAGGAATTGTTACGCCCATAGAATTTCAAATCACCGAAGGCTGTCACCTCCACCGGCTTGGAATCCAGCCACCAGTTGGCCAAATCAAAATGATGCGAGGCTTTGTGGACCAGCAACGTCCCTGAGTTCTCTTTCAGCCGGTGCCAACGGCGGAAGTAGTCTGCGCCGTGACTAGTGTCCAAGTACTCGTGAAAGTCCACCGAAATGACATCGCCAATGGCTTTCTCCAACAGCAACTGCTTCACTTTCTTAGCCTCCGGAGCGTGGCGGGCGTTGAAGGTCACAGTAACTCTCTTGCTGCTTTTCTTTTGTGCGTCCAGGATCGCCTGACACTGCTGTTCATCGGTGCACAGCGGCTTTTCGGTCATTACGTCTGCGCCCAGTTCCAGCCCGCGAACGATGTAACGGTAGTGAGTGCCATCCACGGTAGTCACCATCACCGTATCGGGACGAGTTTCCTGAATCATCCGGTCGAAGTCCACGAAGGTGGGGGCGCTGATCCCAATCAGCTTCTTGGCCGCTTCGACGCGCTTGCGGTTGATATCGCATAGCCCCACAATTTCGACCACGTCACTGTAGCCTTTCACAACGTCTTGTCCCCAAGTGAGGGAGCCACGATTACCGGTGCCTACGATGGCCATTCGCAGACGTGGCTGTGGTGCCGCCTGCAGCGAAATAAAGGGAGTTGCCGTCGCGGCCAGCGCCGCCCCGCCGGCGGCGATGAATGCGCGTCTGGTGATGGTTGAATCTTTTGTTGTCATCTTCGTTTTCCTCTAAATGACGATGGCGCGGTTAAACTCGAGGCGACAATTTTGGTGATATGTTATATATCACAGGCAGGCATGTGGGCACACTTTTGTGTGAATGTCTCGGGCAAGCTCTCAGGTGCTGCGGCAGATTTCACCGGAAGGTCGTGAATACCGTCGCAGCCTCAGTCGTCAGCACTGCTATGTTTCGATGGTCATCGACACCCACCGATCAGTGGGCGACTTTGACAATGATCAGGTCACTTGGCTATAAGCTGATGTCTCGCCTGTAACCCATTCTGTTGTGAAGTGCGCGAGGGCCCAATGCAGCACTCCTTTTCACGCAGGCAGTTTCTTGCCACCATGGGCGCGGCCGCCACAGTCTCAGTTTCCAGGGGTGCGGTTGCGACAAATGCGATGCTACCGGAGGGTTCGTCGGCTTCTTCCGAAAAGCCCGCGGGCCGGATTGTTGATATGCACGTTCACTTTGACGAACAGAACCCTAACTTCGTCGACGATCTGGTGAAGGTTACAGAACCGCTGAATGTAACGGCGTGCGTGCTCACTCCCTATCGCAGCCGTATGGTAGTCGCCGAAGCGGCGAAGCGGCATCCCGCGAGGATCGTTCCTTTCGGCTACGTCGACATGGACGCGCCCGACGCCGCTCGGCAGGCGGAGGAGTTCCACGCGCTCGGTTATCGTGGCCTCGGTGAACTCGAATTCGTAAAGAAGCCTTACACCGACCCTTCATACTTGCCTGTTTACGAGCTAGCTAACCGGTACAGCTGGGTTATTTTGTTCCACACCGGTATCGTCCTGCGGCAAAAGTTCGAGGAACCTGAGGACGTGGCGTCTTACCGGATGCGGGCTTTTCACTTGGAGGAAATCGCGCGGCGTTTCCCGAAGATTACGGTGCTCGGCGCACACTGCGGCAATCCCGAGTATGAATGGGCGGGAGAAGTGGCGCGCTGGAACCCCAACGTCTTTTTCGACCTGAGCGGCTCGACTTTGACAAAAATGCGCGACCGTCTGGGTGATTTCCGCAAGATCTTTTGGTGGACAGGTACCAAATGGGGAACGAAAACGCCCGAAGACGACCCCAGTGCCTTTGTCAAGTTAGTCTTCGGGTCCGACGAGGGTCTCGATGGGATTGCCCCCGCATTGGATCAGTATCGCGCCATGTTCGACGCCTGCGACGTTCCCGCGCACACGCGAAAGTTGATCTTGGGAGGGACGCTAACCACGATATTGGGCCTGACGGCATGATTTTTCAAGGCTTCGGCAAAATGTGGATCTGACTTCCGTCGAGCGGCGGAAATCGCCGGATTTGGGCACAGGTTTACTTTCAGTTTATGTTTCGTAAGCTCCGATAAGTGCGCGATCTGCGTGCGCGTGGGTAGAAACTGTCATCAAGTGCCCAACATTTACCTTGACAGTGCAAACAGATATATTGTATACACCACGCCGGACGTCACGGCCTATGAGGTCCCAGACAATGATTCGGGCAGAGTCGCTCACAGATCAGGTGTACTCCTGGCTGGAACGGGAGATTGTCGAGGGGCGGATGACACCTGGCGAGCGGATCCGAGAGAAGGAGCTCTCGCAACGGTTGGGAATAAGCCGTACGCCAATTCGCGAGGCGCTGCTGAAGCTGGAGATGGCCGGCATTGTTGTTTGCAACAGCAGACGCAGCTACAACGTGCGCATACTGACTGCGGCCGACGTCAGTGAGATCTTTGAGATCCTCGGAATTCTGGAGGGGGCGGCGGTGACCGCGGTTGTGCAGCAGATTACAGAGGAGGACCTGGATCTGCTCGAACAATACAACCAAAAAATGGCAGAAACTGCCAGAACTGAGGACTTCCACACCTTCGGTGCGTGGAACGAAAAGTTTCACGACGTCCTGCTTTCTAAGTCCAAGAATCACAGCCTGCGTGACGTTTGCGACTCCATCCGGCGGCGAATCTACGTTTTTCCGGTTCAGCCGCGTACGTTGAGTCACTTGATCGATCAATCGGTTCGCGAGCACATAGAGATAATTCGCCTGGCGAGGGCCAAGGATGCTGCGGCATTGGGAGCGTACTTCCGCGACATCCACTGGAATTACCAGGCACATTTGCCTTACGTCGAGGAGGTGTTTGCAAAGGGTCCCGTTGTTCCCGCGGAAGGCCCGGATAAGTTTCGTCGCTTACGGAGGGGGCGTGAGTCGTCTGTCCTGTCCACCAAACGCATTGGACGGGAGAGGCCGTTACCAATGGCTAAATGATGAGTAACGTCTGACGTTCTTCAAAAGTGCATTCTTGGTTGTTGGGTATTGATGGCCAGGAGGATTGTATGAAGCTGCGACAGGTTAGGTTGATCGCATGGGGATTGGTCTTCGGAGTGGGCACTGGGAGTTGGTTTCCTTCGCAAGCCCTGGCGCAGACTGGTAAAGCCAGTGTCACTGGGACAGTGCGGGATGCCGGACACGCGGTGGTTACCGGAGCCAACGTCGTGATCACCAATTCGGAAACGAACATTGGTACTAAGACTCAAACCAACGACGAGGGTATCTATTATCTGGGCGGCCTTCCGCGTGGTCCCTATACGCTGAGTGTCGAGAAGGAAGGATTCAAAAGATGGGAGGGAAAGCTGGAGCTCTATGTCGGGCAGAATGCGGTGGTTGATACCGTGCTCAACGTAGGCAGTGTGAAGGAAGTCGTGGCAGTCACGGACGCGGCCCCGGTCATAACTACGCAGAGCTCGGAGGTATCTGACGTAAAAGACTTCGAGCGCATCCGACAGTTACCGCTGAATGGCCGTGAGGTAACGCTGCTGTTAAACCTGACTCCTGGACTCGAGGGTGAGGGCTCATGCAACGACCGCGCTATCACTGCGCCATGCACCAGCTTTCGTGTCAACGGCACAAAAGTTGGAGCGCTGGATATCACGGTGGACGGGGTCTCGGAGGTAGATCGCTTTGGCGGCGGAGCCTCACGGGTGCAGCCGGGACTCGATACGGTGCAGGAATTCCGAATCGAGACGGCTGGCTCCGATGCTCGCTACTCGCGACCCTCGACGGTTACGATCTCAACCCGCAGTGGAACGAACGCGATTCATGGCAGCCTCTTTGAAACTCATCGCAACAACTCGGGCGGCCTGCGCGTTCGCCGGCGTGAGGACCTTCCGGATCCTGTTACCGGCGTCTTCAAACCTGGACAGCTTATTCGGAACGAATATGGGGCGTCGGCTGGCGGGCCCGTCTACATTCCGGGCCTGTACGACGGGCGTGGCAAGAGCTTCTGGTTTGTGGCCTTCGAGGGATTGAGGGCCCTGCAACAGAGTCTCAATGTAAGTGATGAGAATGGCCAGCGCGTGCCCACCCAGGCTATGTGGAACGGAGATTTGAGCAACGCCCAGGATACAGAGGGTAACCCGATCACAATCTATGATCCGCTAACCACAGACGCCAACGGTGACCGCCAGCCCTTCCTGGGTAACATTATTCCAGCAGACAGGATCAGCGATACTGCAAAGGCATTGGCCGCGATCACCGCCCGTCCCTCGAGCGCTAACAATCCTTACCTGGGGCCTAATTTCGTCCACTTCTATCCCGACAGAACCAAGCTCTGGAACCTGACCATTAAAGGAGATCAGCACTTCGGCGATAAAGACTCCCTTTCGGTCAGATATACCCGAAGCGCTCGCAATCACACCACGGAAGGTGGCGTTTTCGCCGATCCAGCAACCGCAGCCGACGGCGCCGGAACATCCCGTACTGACACCACAATTCACGATGTTGCGGCAAACTATAACCGGCTGATTTCGAATTCCTTCTTGAACGAACTTTTGGTGGGAGTGCACCGATCGTTTCACGATCAGGGAACCTTGGCTGACTTTACCGACTGGGCGGGCAAACTCGGCTTGCCCAACCCGTTTGGCGTAAACGGGTGGCCTACTTTCTGCGCCTCCAACCTGGGGTACTACGGCTATTTTTGCTGGGACGCGGACAACCATTCGAATCAGGCTTTGACGGCCGAGGTCCTCGACGACAATGTCAGCTGGACCAGGGGCAAGCACACCATCAAGTTTGGTGGCAGGGTCCGCCTGGAGCAGAATAACGTTCGCGAGCTCCAGCAGGCTCAGGGATCGCATAGCTTTGACGGAGGCTGGACGGGACTCACTGCGAATGATCCCAATGATCCCGGGAGGCTCGTGGATTTCACCAGCGACGGATTCGCTGACTTGCTCTTAGGCCTGCCAAGTTATTTGAGCAATCAGTACAACCGGGGTTACTTCTATTTCCGGCAGAAGGAAATAGGTCTTTACTTCAACGACAATTGGAAAGTCTCGCCGCGTTTGACACTGAACCTGGGACTCCGCTGGGACAAGTGGACTCCCTATCACGAAAAATTAAATCGCCTGACCACCGCCGATATCGCTTCCATATCCGACCCGAGCAAGTTCGAAGTGATTACTCCGGGAAACCACGACATGCAATCGCTGCCTGGAATTCCTCCGGGCGTGTTGACCTCGTGGGAAGCGCGTGGCTTGACCTTCAACACGGCGCGGGCCGTCGGCTATCCCGACAGCCTATTTGCTGCCGACAATAATAACTTTGGTCCCCGTGTCGGCGTCGCTTTCAAGATCACGCCTAATACAGTTTTGCGCGGCAGCTACGGCGAATACTTCTGGACTATGCCGCTCTCCCAGTTGTTGCAGGCCTCAAGGACGAATCCTCCTCTGAACCTTCGTTTCGAAAACATAGTGAATGACCGGAATTTTCCGCTCAGTAATTACACGAAGATCAGCAAACCGGGGCCCGGGGACTTTACTCCCAACGCGACCGTGGATACTACCGGTGGCTCCATCCCGCCAGGAGCGCAATTGGAACAAGTTTGGGATGGGCGTCACTGGACAGACGACCGCGTCCAGCAATGGCATATCACGCTCGAGCACGAACTCCCCCACCAGACCGCTGTGCGCGTCAGCTATCTCGGAACTCATGGCAGCGATCTGGAGCAGAACTACGCCTTCAACACGCGGGAGGCCACTTTCAACTACGCAACTCGCACCGGGTTGGCGCCCCCGAGTGACCGCGACTTGCTCCGTATCAACCCGAACTGGAACCTCAGAGCCAAAGACCGCAGTGGGTATTCGAACAGCAACTCGGCACAAGTCGAGATTGAACGCCGATTTTCCAAAGGCCTGGCGTTCCAGTGGTTTTACACCTACATTCATTCCCTGACCACGACCGACGCGGGAGGGTTTACCAGCGGCAATTCTGGCATCAACGATATCAAATCGGGAGCCGCGCCACCTGAAGTCATTGACCTTCGTGGCGAGCCCAACCTGACTTACAGCCAGCGCCTCCACATGGTGTATCTCAACTCCACCGAAGTCCCCCCCCACCACATCCGCTATAACGCGGTCGTGGATCTTCCCTTTGGCCGAGGCAAGAAGTTCGGTGGCGGTGCTTCTGGAGTTCTCAATCAAGTGATTGGCGGTTGGCAGGTCGCCAGCATTGGAGATTGGCGGGGCGGCTACTGGAGGAGTGTTAGTTCCGGCCGGTTCCAGGCGGGCAATCCGATCCTCAATCCCAACCAGCGGCTGGAGATGGATATTTTCGGCCGGCACCAACGTTTGTGGTTCAAGGGAGACTTCGATCCTACCCAAGCCACGAACGTGACCGGAGGGGACCTGATAGCTTTGGTGCCGGTGGATCGAAGTCAAAGGACCGTTCGCCCCTTCGGACCCGACTGCGGCGGCAGCTTTGATACCAACCGGCTGGCCGTGACTTTGGCTAACGGTGCCGGTTGCTACGACGCAAGTGCTTCTGAGTTTTTCAATCCGAGCAAACGTGCCAGTTTGATCGGCTCAGGCGCATGGAATACAGACATCTCCGTGTTCAAGAACTTCAAAATCAGGGAGGTGGCGAATCTACGATTTACGGCGGATTTCTTTAACGCCTTCAATCACCCAAACGACATAGACCCCGACAGCACGACCGGTCTGCAGGATTTGAGCAAGCAGCTGAATGATCCGCGGATCATTCAATTCTCGCTCCGCCTGGACTGGTAGCTGGGGAAAACAAACTTCTTCGAGGCCCTGCCGGCCGGTTGCTTGCGGGGCCCTGGTTTTCAGATGAAGGACGAGATTAACGACGATCTCACGCGTCGCAATTTTTTAAAGACCGCGGCCTCAGCCGCCGCGTTTGCAGCTCTGCCCGGACTCGCCGCAACCGCAGAAAATGCAGGGCCCAACGACGCTGTGCGTTATGGCTTTGTCGGCACCGGAACGCAGGGCTGCACCCTGCTGCGGTTTTTGACCACGATACCAGCCGGGCGATGCCTCGCCACTTGCGATATTTACCCTCCTAACCTCAAGAAAGGAGTCGAAGCCATCGGCTCCAGACCCGACACGTATGAGGACTACCGGCAACTGCTGGACAGGAAGGACATTGACGCGGTGCTGATCGCCACGCCCCTCTATCTCCATGCGCGGATGGTGATCGATGGTCTCGAAGCCGGCAAGCATGTCTTCATTGAAAAGAGCATGTTCTTCAAGGAAGAAGAGGCCGAGCAGATCCGCAAGGTTGCAGCCGCGCATCCGAAGCAGGTTCTCCAGGTAGGCTTGCACCGCCGCTCAAGCGTGCTCTATCAGGTAGCCATGGAGATGGTCGGCAAGGGCGCCTTGGGCAGGGTTTTACTCGTGCAGTCACGCGTCACAACCCACAGCAGTTGGCGAAGGCCCGTGGCGGACGCGAAGTATGAACGCCTGATTAACTGGCGAATGTACCGTGAATATTCGGGCGGGCTGATGGCAGAGATGGGCTCCCACTTTATCGACATCGCGAACTGGGCGTTCGAGGGCGAACCGGTTTCGGTCATCGGCACCGGCGGACTTGATTACTGGAAGGACGGCCGGGAGGTTCACGACACCGTTCAATCTATTTGTGATTACAGCGGCGGCGGAAGACATTACTTCCACTGCATGCTTTTCAATGGTCACCACTCGAACGGTGTGATGATCATGGGTGATCAGGGGACCCTGGATATTACCGATGATCGCGGCATCTACTTCCGCGAACCCGTCGCCAAAATCTCTTCGGGCCCCGCCAAGGAAAACTGGTGGGCTGGCGCCACTGTTTCCAAAGCAGCTGCTCAAAAGGGTGTGGTGATATTTCCGGAGAAAGAAGCCAAGGATAGCGGGTTCGTCGATCGAGAAAGGCGCTACGCGAGGCAGTGGCTAGCCTCGATGGGTGTTTATCAACCCGAAGAGCCGTACGATCCTTACTGGGGCGAACTGGTGAACTTCTTCGTGAGCATTCGCGAAAACAAAGCTCCCGTCGTTCCTCTGGAGATCGGCACTGCAGATGCGATGGCAGTCATTAAGGCGAACCGTGCCATTGACACCGGCCTAAAGACATCCTGGACGAAGAAGTCAGCCTAGCCGCCGGTGACGCCAAGCTGGTTCTCGCGGGTTAGCCGGCGATGGCTATCTCGCGTGCTCGTTCGGCAGCATAAGGTCGTGGAAACGGATGCGAGATGCCATCACACGCTATGAAGCCGCCCATCAGGCCATGGGGACTGAATTCACCCTGGTTGCCTATGGTGATGATCCCCAGTACCTGATGGCAGTGGGCAATGAGGTGTTTGAGGAGATCGACCGGCTCGAAGGTCAGATGAGCATCTACAGGCCAAAGAGCGAACTTTCCGTCATCAACCGAACGGCGGCCGCACGAAGCGTCTGTGTGGAGCCGAAACTCTTTGCGTTGCTCGTGAATGCGGTCGATCATAGTCAGTCAACTGGAGGGGCCTTTGACGTGACCGCCGGCCCGCTGATGAAGGCTTGGGGATTCTTTCGCGGCAAAGGCCGCATTCCGGAGAATTCCGAGATTGCCCAGGTTTTGCGGCGAGTTGGATATCGACACCTGTACCTGAAACGGGCGGAGTGCACAATCCGTTTCGATGTGGAGGGTCTCGAGCTTGATCTCGGGGCAATCGGAAAAGGATACGCGGTGGATCGGGCCGTAGAGATCCTGCGCCACTATGGTGTCACCCGGGCGTTGGTGTCGAGCGGTACCAGCAGCCTCTACGCGCTCGGCGCACCGCCCGGAGAGCGGGCGTGGTCGATCAGCCTGCGCAACCCGTACGACAGCGAGAAGGCGGCGAACGTTATCTATCTTCGAGACTGTTCCCTCTCGACCTCGGGCAACTACGAGAAGTTCTTTAAGCAAGGAGACAAGACGTACGCGCATATCCTCAACCCCTCTACCGGCAAGCCGGTGGAGAATATGCTGGCTGCGATCGTCCTGGCGCCGTGCGCCTGCGATGCCGACGCTCTTTCAACCGCGTTTTATGTAATGGGCGTCGAGCGCAGCCGGGAATACCTTGCCACGCATCGGGACCTAATGGCTCTGTTTTACCTGCCTCGAAGCAGGGGCCAGGGGTTCCGCCGCGTGATACTTCGTTCGGATGGCGCAGATGCCATCGGCGCGTTTTTCACCAAGACTGCAGCGCGGAAAAGGAGGGCCACCCGGAAGCAAACTTCGAAGGTTTCTCCAAGCCGCATTTCCGGTGCGTGGGCGACAGCACGTTAGGACTATCGATCACTATGGCATCACGAAAACAACTGCTGTGCCAAACTTGCCGCACATGGCGGAACAAGAAAGACTTCGTACGGAAATACTTTCGCCACTACCTTGTCCTGCTCACGAGCATGTTACTGATTCCAGCAACCCTCCTCGGCCAGAGCCCGTCCCCGCTTGCATCCGCAGGCTATACCGTTGTTCCGGTGCCGCAAAAAGTCACATTGACGGGTAAAGACTTTGCATTTGATAGCGAGTGGCAGTTGAAGTTGGAAAGCGGTGTCAAACAGAAGGACGTCGCGGTCGAGAGCCTGAACGGAGGTTTGGCAACCAAGTTCCACCTGGCCCCCGCAGCGATGCAGCCCGCTCGGTTGCAGTCCGGAGTGATTCGGCTGGTTCTGAAGCCGAACTCGGTTTCGATCGGGCAAGCCAATGATCGGGACAAGTCCGCTCTTGCCGAACAGGCTTACCGCCTGACCCTTGGCCCGAAAACCGTGACGATCGTCGCCAACGCCATTCCGGGACTCTTTTACGGAGTACAGACTCTGCTGCAATTGATTCGGCGTTGGGAGGATCGTCTTTGGCTTCCTGAGGGAGAGATTGTGGACTGGCCTGATCTGCAACTACGGGCCATTTATTGGGACGATGCCCATCATCTCGAGCGTCTCGAAGTACTGAAGCAGGCTGTCCGACAGGCGGCATTTTTCAAGATCAACGGCTTCGCGATCAAACTTGAAGGACACTTCCAGTACAAGAGCGCACCCGCCATGGTTGAACCGTATGCGATGACGCCGTCCGAGCTGCAGGAGCTCACCGACTTTGCTTTGCACTATCACGTGCAGCTTATTCCCTACCTGGATGCTCCGGGCCATGTTGCCTTCATTCTGAAGCACCCGGAATATGCCGCACTACGTGCGTTCGCCGACAGCAACTATGAATTCTGCGTCACCAATCCCGGAACCTACAAGCTGTTGTTCGGCATGTATGACGACCTCCTCGAAGCCACCAAGGGGAGCAGGTATTTCATCCTGTCAACCGACGAGCCGTATTACGTGGGTATGGCCAGCAGTGTACAGTGCGAAGAAGTAACACGCGCTCGCGACTTGGGCTCAGTAGGCAAGCTGCTGGCGGAATTCGTTACCAAGGCATCCAACTATCTGCATGACAGGGGCCGCACCGTGTGGTTCTGGGGAGAGTATCCGTTGACTCCGGACGACGTCGCCTCACTGCCAAGCCACATCATGAACGGCGAAGTGCATGGCGACGAATTCGACTCTGCCTTCAAGAAGCAAGGCATTCGACAGCTCGTCTACACCTCAACCCAGGGCGAAGAGCCGTTGTTCCCGGATTACTACATCCTGCCGTCGAGCCAGCGTCTGCACCCCAAATCGCCGAACCATGGGCGTGTCACGGAAATGTTCAACCACATCTCGTTTACATCAGCCCGCCAGCAATCTGACCTCATGGGGACGATCGTGGCCGGATGGGCGGACGCCGGCTTGCATCCGGAGACGTTTTGGCTGGGATACGCGACCGGCCCTGCTGCTGCCTGGCACCCTGCGTCGGTGAACCCAGCGGAACTCGCAAACTCTTTCTACGATTTGTTCTATGGACCCGCACGAAACATGGGTCGCCTCTATCAGCTCATGAGCGAGCAGGCGCAGATTTGGGACGACACTTGGGAAGAAATGGCTTCCAGCACCCGCACTCCCATCTGGGGTAATTCGGACAAAATCTTCAACCCGCCGAGGCCAGCTGACGATCAGACACTTCCCGTGTTGCCCGTTCCATCGGCCGGAACCCTGGCAATTGGTCATGACTGGAAACAGGAGAATTCCCGGCGTCTTGAGATCGCCACCGCCGCTCTCGCCGAAAACGATGAGTTGCTCGACCTGCTGTATGCCAATCTCGAAAAAGTCCGTGAGAACAGGTACAGCTTAGAGGTGTTCCTCTCAATCGTCGGGCTCTGTCGGCATAACCTTGAGATGATTCTCGATCTGGGTGAGATCAGTGACCGGCTGAAGGCGGCCCAGACTGCTGCTGGAAAGGGTGAGGGCGGCGAAGCACTGGCCGCGCTTGATGGGGCGCTGAACACGGCGGCTGGAATCCAACGCCGGCGCAATCGCGCCCTCCAGGATACGACGACTACCTGGTACAAGACGTGGTTTCCGCGGGTTGCGGAGGCTAACAGGCGGCGCTATCTCGACCAGGTGGACAACGTGAAGGACCACCGTCCGGTGCGCACCGTCGATATGAGCTATCTGGTCTACCGCGAGCTTCTCTACCCGCTCGGAGATTGGGCGGCTCGGACCCTCGAAGCAAGGAACGAATACGCGCGCGCACACCACTTGCCCGTGCGCACGTTTGACCTGAACTGGAAAGACACGACTGTGACTGGGAACTAAAGTCGGTCAAACACGCTCATGGCTTTGTAACTGCCGGCTTACGTTGAGTCCCCTGGCTTCGAATTCTGCGCAGGGCATCCTGGAAATCGACCCGGCCCGGAGCGAGACGAACCGCGATTTCATATTCGCGCAGGGCATCCTGGGTCTTGCCGAGTGCTTCGTAGACCCTGCCAAGAAGACCGCGAAGCTCGGAATTGCCAGGCCGGCTCTTTTCCACGCGCTCCGCATAAGTGCGGGCCCGCTCAAAGTCTTTGCGCGCGAAGCTGTATCGAGCCATCAGGTAATTCCCGACTACGGAGTCGGGGTCGATGGCCTCCATCTTTGTCAGGTGAGGATAGGCACGGTCCAGTTCGCCGGAATCGAGAAACATCTCGGCCAGATAGCCATGCGGTTCCCAGCGATCCGGATCGGCCACAGCGGCCTGCTCGAAAAAAGAGCGCGCTTCCGTGACATTTCCCTCGTCAAGCTTCAACTCACCCCGGGTGATATTTCTGTCCACGAGCTGATTCTTTTCCTCACTTTGGCGCTGAGCGGTAGTGGCTCGCTCAAACCTGTTGAAGTATTCCCCTGCCCGCACCCGGTTGCCCTTCCTTTGGTAAGCGCGCCCCAGGGCAAAGTAGATTTCCGGAAAGGCGGTGGCGGCGGTCTGCGCGCGCTGCAGATGGCCGATGGCCTCATCGACTTCCCCCCGTGCCAAGGCAACCGCTCCCAGCTTGGAGAGGTACTCGGGGTTGTTCTGGTCCTGTTCCACCGCCTTAAGGAGAGCCGTCTCGGAGGCCTCGAACTCGCCGCTCTGGTACAGAATCTTGCCCAGTTCGAAGTATGCGCCTGAATTGTGGCTGGGTGCTTTTTCGATGCTTTTCTTCAAGGCTTCCATCGCCAAGTCGAATTGTCCTATCGTGACGTAAACCTTGCCCCGGTCGAGGTCGATGCTGGCATCTTTGGGGCTTCGTTCGCTTAGCAACGCCAGAACTCTCAAAGCATCGTCTGTCTTCCACAGGCGAAGGTAAGTTTCCGCTAGGAGCTTCAACCAAGCGGGCTCGAGTTCTTTCGCGGAGCCCTCTTTTTCTGCTGCCGCAAGCGCGGCCAGAGCATTTTCGTTCTGCTTCAGTTGCGATAGCACGGTAGCCTGCAACACCAGATATTCCGGCTTGCCGGGAGCAAGGCGAATTGCTTCCTGCAATTCCAATGCGGCGGCGCTAAGTCGGCCGGCCTGCGTGAGTGCCACGGCGGAGTAGAAGTATGGGCCGGAATCCTGAGGAACCGATTGCTTGAAGCGGTTGAAGGCCGCCAGCGATTCGATATATCGGCCGGCAGCAATAAGCTTGATCCCTTCCTCCAGGTCGTCTTCCGCTTGGCCGTGATTTGTCTGTAGTGCTGCGGCGGCGAATAACACTTCAACAATCGCTAACAGAAAAACCAAGATTAGGGCGTTGGTTCTTACTGACTTCATGTTCGACACCTGCGCACACCTGACGACAAAAAATGATGCACAGAAAGGCTAAGACGACCAAGCCCTTGCATTCTCCAAGCGACGTTGGCTCGGTGATTGTCTGGTCATTGGTTTGGAACATCTTTCGGAGCCACGGGCGAGAGCGAGTTGGCGCGGTCTAATTCCTCTTGAGCCTGCGTATGGAGTCCTTTTGCCTCGTAGGCCTGGCCCAAGCGGTAGTGGGCTTGCTTCATCTGCGGAGCGATTGCGACGGCCCGCTCCAGTGCCTGCACCGCATCGTCGACGCGTTTTTGGTAGAGGTAAATTTCACCTAGTGCCGTGTATGCCTCGGCATGATCAGGGTGCAACCTGATAGCGTCCTGGAACGCGCTCGCGGCTTCGTCCACGCGCTTCAAACGCAGGTAAGTAGATCCCAGGCCGAACGCCGCACTGAAATTCGTGGGCGCAAGTTCCAACGCCTTCTTGAAATGTTCCATCGCGGCTTCATTGTTGGAAGTCTGTGCGTACATCACACCCAGGTAGTAATGCGGTTGAGCGAATTTGGGTTTAAGTTCAAGCGTTCTGTTGAACAGCTGGATCGCCTGCGGGAAGTCTCTCATTTGGAAGTGATCCAGCGCCGCCAGCAGCAGCACCGGCAAAGAATCGGGATCCATTTTCTGCGCCTCACGGAGTTTGTGAAGAGATTCTTCATACCGGCCTTGCTGGCCGTCTGCCATCGCCTCCCAGAACAACTCGTACACCTGAAGGCGGTCCTTGGGATCGGGAAGCTGTTTGCCGATGGCATCGGAAACAGTGCCGGCGGGGGTTGTCACGTAGCCCAGAGCATGCAGTCGGTCCAGAAGGGTTGGGTCTGTGAATTCTTTTCCGCCTGCTTGTTCGCCTGAAGCCGATGTATAGCGCCGTAGGATCTCGGCAAGCCTGTCGCGCATTACTTGAGCGACGGCGGGACGCGTGGCTAGCAAGTTTTTCGTCTCGTGCGGATCTGCGATGGTGTCGTACAGTTCGGGCCGTGGCGCCTCAATATACTTCAGACCCTTCCAGCGTAGTGCGCGTAACTGGCTCCAGCTGAAGTGCAGAAGGGGTAAGAAAGTTTCCGCATAAACATTTGAAGAGCCGGGGCCGGGACGGCCCATAATTCTGCTGAGCAGACTGCTTCCCTGCACGGTGGGTGGAATTGGAATGTGCAGTGCCTGAAGAACGGTAGGCATAACGTCCACCAGGGAAGCGTCTTCGCCAACGACCCGGGGCGTGGCACCAGGCACCTTGACCATCAAGGGCACACGCAGCGTCGAATCGTAAATGAAGAATCCGTGTTTCTGTTCGCCGTGGTTACCCAGGCTTTCGCCGTGATCACTCGCCAAGACGACCAACGAGTTCGCAAAGCTCTCCTTCTCCTTCAGAAACGACACCAGACGACCCACCTGAGCATCCACAAAAGCGATTTCCCCATCATAGGGGCGAGCCTTGTAGCGGCTGGCATAGGGCTCCGGCGGCTTGTACGGGTAGTGGGCATCGTACAGGTGAGCCCAAAGGAAGAACGGTCGCTTCGATTCGTGCTTCATCCACGCCAGTGCTTCGTCTACAACGGCATCACCTGGTCGTTTCACGACGTCTGCCTTCTCTTCGTCAAAGTGCTTGAGATCGAAGTGGTCGAAGTAGGTCTCAAAGCCCAGATTCAATCCATAGCGGGCATCCAGAACGGGAGAACCGAGGAAAGCCGCTGTGGCGTAGCCGTTCTCGCGGAGGACCGTGGCCAGTGTAACAGCGGTGGACGGAAGCGTATTGGAGGCAAAGTCGTGCACGCCCGTGGCCATGGGGAAGCTACCCGTAAAAAGAGAAGCATGTGCGGGAAGCGTAAGCGGGACCGTAGTAAAGGCGTGCCTGAACCGCGCGGAGGAGCGCGCCAAGGCATCGATGTTGGGCGTCTGAACCAGCCCGTAGCCGTAGCACCCCAGGTGGTCGGCGCGGACCGTGTCAATAGTAATGATGATGACATTGGATTTTTTTTCCGCTGCCTGGAGTTTGATAGTAAGCGCGATGAGAAACAGGACGGCGTACACCCACCACACAATAGTGCCGGTGACGAGAAGGCCTTTAGAGAATGTGTCGCAACTTCTCTTTCGCCCCTTCGGGGCTTGTTTGTATCGCATTTGTCACCGAGGTCTTGCGCTCTGGGTCATTGTACTTGACGTAAAATCGCCTCTCTGACAATGTCGGCGCTGTCAGGCACTTTTCGAGCGCACTACAGCAAGATTGGGAGAGGAGAGAATACCTATTCTGATTGCATCGAGCTTGCTGGACGGACTCTCCGAAAAGGCTCTCCCTCGGAAGAAACGCGGCGATCGGGTGGTCCGGAACTACTCGCGGCTGCCCTTCAGAACCAACGCCCTAGCGCGGCGGAGGCGCGAGACGACTGCGCCACCGGTAGAAGAATGGAATGCCTATCACGATCACTGCGAGGCCGAGTGAGGAGCGCACAGGCCGGATCATCCACAAGTTGATTGTCAAAGCGACTGCGGCAAGTAGGAAAATGAGCGGGGTCCAGGGATAACCCCACGCACGGTACGGCCTGAGAAGGTCTGCCTCTGTTCTTCGCAAACGAAGGAGGGCTATGGCGGTCAGCGCGAAAAAAATCCAGACCGCAAAAACGAAGAGCGAATAGAGCTCTTCAAACGTGCCGGTCAACGCAAGCAGCGCCGCAACCGAGCCCAGAAAAATCAATGCGCCACTGGGGGTGTGAAAAGATGGCTGAATCCGCCTGGCAAATCGGAAGAAGACGCCGTCACGCGCCATCGCATAGGGTATGCGGGCGCCGGTTAACACCACCACGTGGAGCGCTCCCAATGCAGAGATGGCCATGGCTACCGTGAGCCAGGCTGCCCCGCGGGACCCCGCGAAGGACCGCACTACATCCGACGCGACGTGCTGTGAAGAAGCGAGCTGTGCAAACGCCAAAGTGCGGAAGTAAACAACATTCGCCAGCAGGTACAGACTGCCAACAGTGAGTAGTCCTAGGATGATTGCGACAGGAATGTTCTTTTGAGGATGAAGTATTTCTTCGCCAAGGTCGCCGAGATCATTGAAACCGTTGTAGGCCCACATGGCTGGAATGAGGGCGGTCAGCAAGGCACCGATCGTTCCCAGACCAAAAGGCGCGATCGGTGCGGTGGCCTCGACAACATTTGGCCTTCCGAATAGGACGCCGGCGAGGACAATTACCACGATCGTTCCCATCTTAAGACATGTCAACAGCACTTGGATTGCGCCACCCATCCGCACACTCAAATAATTAATCGCGGTCACAGCCAGCACCACCAACGCCGCGAGCGGTTGAGCGGCGGTAACGGTGAAATCGTAACTTCCGAGACGGCCGCTGAACAAGGGCGTGCCCACAATTGGGAACAGGAATCCTACAAATCGCAGAAATCCTGCTGCCAGCGTTGCCATGGCCACCGGTCGCTCGAGAAACGAACTCATCCAACCAAAAAGAAACCCCCAGAGGGGACCGAGGCCACGACTAAGGTAGAAATAAGGGCCGCCTGCTTTGGGGAATGCCGCGCCCAGTTCGGCATAGCAGAAGGCGCCAAACAGCACGATGACGCCGCCGACAATCCATGCAGCAAGGACCAGTGTGGCCGAGCCGACGGCGCGAGCCATGTCGCTGGTAACTAGAAAAATGCCCGTGCCAATGGTGTCGCCAATAACGATCGCAGTCGCGGACCACAGCCCTAAGCCACAAACCAGATCCGATCGCTCGGTATGATCTGCCAGTTGGGGCTCCATCGCGCACACAAAGGCTCAGAGAGCCTACTCTCAGCGATCGGGGTCGTCAACCAGCGCGTCCGTCAGCCGGCAGGGGAATTTGCCACTCCGGCCTGCGTCGGGAGTAAAGGCGGGAGTCCTGTGGCCCTGAGTCCATTTACGCGCTATCATCGATGCCGTAATGGCAACGCAGAAGTCCATGCTCAGCGAATTTGGCTGGGACCAGCGCTACGGCGTGTCCCGCATCGAAGACGTGCTGACTCCTGCGCTGGTGATGTATCCAGATATTATTGCCGCAAACATCGAGCGGACCTTGGAGTTGCTGGCCGGCGACGCTGATCGCTGGCGTGTGCACATCAAAACCGCGAAGCTGGACCATACTCTGCGCATGCTGGTTGAGCGCGGCGTCCGCAATTTCAAGTGCGCGACCACACTGGAACTGCTGGTGGCCTGCCGGAGCGGCGCAGCCGACGTGCTCTTTGCTTATCCCGCGATGGGCGCGAATGCGCGCCGGGTACGGAACATTGCGCAACAGTTTCCGGACGTTCGCATTTCAGTTCTAGCCGAGAACGAAGAGCAGGTACGGCAGTGGCGCACCTGCCGGGTGGAAATCTTTCTCGACATAAATCCCGGTATGAATCGCACCGGCATCGAGCAGAGCCGGACTGACAGAGTGGTGACCCTGGTGCGCGTGATTGCCGATGCAGGCCTGGAGTTCCGGGGCCTGCATTACTATGACGGCCAATATGGCGGTCTGGCAGGGAGCGAACGAACTCAGGCGGCGCATCGGGGCTATGATCGTTTGCTGGAAATTGTGAGCGAGCTCGAGCGTTCTAGCGTAACTGTGCGGGAGGTGATCACCGCCGGAACGCCGACGCTCCCGTGCTCGCTTGGCTACGAAGGCTTTCGCCGAGGCAACTTCATCCATCGCGTCTCGCCCGGAACCATTGTTTATTGCGATGCCACCAGCTTGGAGCAGCTTCCTCTTGAGTATGGTTACCAGCCGGCGGTGCTGATATTGACCCGCGTGGTCAGCCGTCCGCATCCGGGGATTGTCACTTGCGATGCTGGCCACAAGACAGTATCCGCCGATGCCGGGATTCCGACCTGCGTAGTGATCGGACATCCGGAACTCAGGCCGCTTTCGCCCAGCGAAGAGCATCTGCCCATAACTCTGGAAGAAGGAACGGGCCCGCAGGTCGGGGAGACGCTGTATCTCCTTCCCCGACACATTTGCCCCACTGTGAACAATTTCGATTGTGCGCTGCTGGTACGGAACGGCCACATCGAGTCGATGGAGACCGTGTCGGCGCGCGGGCGTGAGGCGCCGCTGCTGCCGACGGGAGACCGAACGCTTACCCTTCAAGGCTAAGAGCTACCGAGGCCGGCTCTCGCGATTCGTCTTGTGTTGTTTACTACCTTCATGGCGTCGCCTTTTTCTTCGAGGAGGGCGGCTGCCTCTTGCCCGCTTTTACCGGCCTGCAAGCGATGCAATCGATTTCGATCAGCATGCCTTCCGCATGGCCGAGATCACTGCCCACAGTGGTGCGAACCGGAGACCCTCTTGACAGCCTCGAGATGCCGCCTGGAGTGAAAGTGCCGGGGCTCGAGTCCGATGGCGGCGAACAGTTCTTCTGCGGAGGAGGAAAGAGCCGGAAGGTCAGGGCGGTCCGGCGGCCTCGGCGAGGCGCCGTTAGGGGCAGAGGATCTAAGATCCCCGTCGACTCCGCGAACCAGTGGATCGAAGCGGCCGCTAAATTCATCTGAGTTCGGTTACAGGAAGCGCCCGAAACCCATTCGGAAGCGGAAAGCCGTTTGGTGTGCGACAGACGACAGCAGCAGCGGCTACCCGTGATTTTCCCACCACATTGCGCACGAAATCGAGGTTTACTGTGTCGCCGGGATCGGGCAGTTCCGTCCACTTCGCTTCAAACAGTTCCAGGCGTCCACCCGTATCCACCACAAAGTCGACTTCGCGGGTTCGATCGCGCCAGAAGAAGAGGTTGCCTGTGCCTCCTCCGCGGCGTTCGAGGTCCCGAAGTTGGGCGAAAACAAATGTTTCCCAGACGGCACCTGCCGCCGGTGACTGCCGAAGAGCTTCCTCGGACCGAATATGTGCAAAATATACGATACAATCGCATATTTTGCCAACACTTTGCCGATTGCCCGAGTGGCACTAAGACTTCCGCTAATTGGGCTTGCTCGGCTTCCAGTTGGGCCCACCGGCGGCAAAGCTTGGCTTTTCCGAATGATGTGCCAGGCTTCGACTCCGCGGCTGGGAATGCAGGTTTCTTCTCGTAGATTCTGGCCAATGCTTGGTGCGCCGCCGAGCTATTCGCCAAGAACTCGACCTGTTGCCGGTATGCAAGCCGCGAGAGTCGAACAAAGCGGGAAAGCTTGGTGCCGTGGGATTGTCGAAAGGGAACTAGCAAACGGTTCATAGCATTCGCTCCTTAATCCCCGAATCAGTCGAGGAATGTTAGATGGCCTTATCGGCCAATGACTTCGTCATGCGCTTCTGCGTATATCTACCCTCGGTCCGGCGCTGCCATGACCGAGAGCATCGCCGGTTTAGAACTTGAGGCTCAACAGGTACTGAATCAGGTCACCCTTCTCGCTGTCGGTGAGCCCGAGGTTCATGCAGTTGTCGTAGTGGTTGACTACGGCATTCAGATCAGCGAAGCGTCCATCGTGATAGAAGCCGCCGGTGAAGTGGGTAGAGAGCGCGCCAATGGGCGAAGTGCGATAGCGCATGTCCGGCCCACGGTTTGCTTGGAAGCTGTCAATACCGACATCGGAGGGCTGATGCAGATTCCATCCCGGCTCAGTCCATAGCGGTTCTGCGTGACAGTTGTTACATCCTGCCTTCCCGCTAAACAGCTCATCACCCCGTGCGGCAGCCGCCTTATCGAAAGGCACCGTCGGGTTCGGCGCGGGGATGGCTAATTGATAGAGCTGAAGAGCAGCAAGGTTGGAAGTGATCAGATCATCAGCCGGGTTGATGTGAGGCAAATCCCCAAAGCTGTTCGCAGCGGCAATTGGGAATGAATCGAAAT
>QIAM01000006.1 GCA_003225555.1 Acidobacteriota bacterium
AGCGCCTGAGTCGCCAGGGCGTGAAGGGATTGAAGGCCAAGACCGGCCTCAAGGCCGGCGGCCAGAGCTTCAATCACAATCAGTCCTTGATCCGTGCGACGGGCCTGAAGGTCAAGAGCAACGTGAAGGCAGGGGGGCTATCCACCAACCACAACCAGACCTCGGTCCGCGGTTCGAGCCTGAAGGTCAAGAGCAACGTGAAGGCGGGCGGTCAGACCTTTAACCACAATCAGTCCACGATTTCTGGCAGGGGTCTCAAGGTGAAGAGCAATGTGAAAGCAGGGGGGGAAAGCATCAATCACAACCAAACTATGGTGCGCTAGGCATGTGTATCCAACACGACGTTCGGACCGACCTCAGGCTGCGTGCTGCCCAGTGCACCCGCTCCCAGATCGGTCTTCACCTCTTTAAAAGAAGAGAAACGGCAATGAACGCACGAACCGGACAGGGCAACGCCGGTCTACCCATTCCTTAGAGGTATATACTTGGGCTGTTTTTGCAGGATTTGTCTCGTGGCCGTCAAGGCTGAGGGCAAAAGCCATGGAACCGGCGCCGACTGACGTGACGCTCTTGCTGAAGCAGCTCAGCGCGGGAGACCACGATGCGGTGGACCAACTTGTCCCCGTACTTTACAACGAACTCCGCAGGCTGGCCGCCTACTACCTTCGGCAAGAGCGCAGCAACCATACTTTGCAGGCGACCGCGCTGGTACACGAGGCTTACCTCCGCTTGGTCGATCAGCGCGCCGTCGAATGGAAGAATCGAAGTCACTTTTTTGGTGTAGCCGCTCAGGTAATGCGTCGGATTCTGTTGGACTATGCCCGCAGCCATCAGGCGGTCAAGCGTGGCGGACCGTCGCCCAAAATTTCCTTGGACGATGCCATGGTCTACGGCGAAGACCAGACGGGACAGCTGGTTGCTCTGGACGAGCTGCTGACCCGGCTGTCGTCCATGGATCCGCAGCAAGGGCGAATTGTGGAGCTGCGTTTCTTTGGAGGGATGTCAGTGGAAGAAACGGCAGAACTCTTGGGTATCTCTCCCAGAACTGTCAAGCGTGACTGGGCCATGGCAAAGTCATGGTTATCGCGCGAGCTACGCAAAGCAAGCCGTGAGGAAGCTGCGGGGAATCAATCGCCCATTTGACGGCACAGTCGCGTAAGGCACAAAAAAAAGAGGATGGTGATGCATGCTGTCTTCATTTTCTCGCTCGATGCGCTCGCTGGAGGCCGACAGTCCTCGGCGTCCGGTCTTGGCTCTCCTTTTCGCCACTACCCTTATATTGGCCTGGACGGCGTGGCTGTTTTTAGCGCGCGTAGCGGTCTACGAAGTTAGCGACAGGGCCGATCTGCAAGTGGATCGCGCCGCCCACCCCATCGAAGCGCAGTTCACCGGCCGTGTCGTTAGCAGTTACATGGTGCTAGACCGCGAGGTGAAATCGCGCGAGGTACTGGTGGAACTCGACGCTGATGCACAGCAACTGCAACTCAAAGAAGAACGGGTCCGGTCCACGGCCTTAGCCCCACAGATTGGCGCCTTGCAAAGTCAGATTCAGGCAGAAGAGACCGCCTGGCAACAGGAGCGGCAGGCGGCACCGGTAGCGCTGGAAGAGTCGAGTGCACGAGTAAAAGAAGCCGATGCCGGTGCGCGCCTGGCAGAGGAAGAGGCCAAGCGCCAGGATCAACTGTTCGCTTCCGGAGTGGTTTCGGAGGTCGATTTACATCGAGCGCGCAGTGCTGCACAGGAGCGGCGCGCAGCAGCGGACAGCCTTCGACTTGGCGTCAGCCGCTTAGAACGACAGCAGCTAACCCAGGACAGTGAGCGGCAAGCACATGTCCAGGAACTGAAGACCCAACTGGTTCAGCTCAAGGGACAGCGAGCGACGGCGGGTGCGGAAATAGAGCGGCTTCAGGGAGAGGTCAGCCGACGAAGCATCCGGGCGCCCGTGGACGGGAGACTGGGCGAGGTAGCCAATCTCAGAGTCGGGTCCGTGGTCCGTGAGGGAGAGAAGCTGGGTGCAGTTGTTCCGACCGGAAATCTCCGCATCGTTGCAAATTTTCTTCCACCAGACGCGCTGGGGCGCATTCGGCCCGGGCAGCACGCGCGCATGCGTTTGCAAGGTTTTCCATGGGTGCAATACGGCAGTCTTTCGGCGACCGTAACCAGCCTGGCGAATGAAGTCCGCGACGGGCGAATCCGAGTCGAACTCACAGTTGATAGCAACTCCGGTTCTCACATTCCCCTTCAACATGGTTTGCCAGGAACGGTCGAGGTCAAAGTAGAAGAGACCTCACCCGCGGCACTGGTGCTGCGTACGGCGGGACGACTCTTAGCCTCGCCGCGCTCTACTTCCGATTCGTCCCGGCCAGCGGCGGAGAGCCATGAAGGTTCCTGACCGGCATCCCCGTCTGATCGTTCCTGAAGTTGTGCAGACATCCGCCATGGACTGTGGTCCGGCCTCGCTGAAGTGTGTGCTCGAGGGCTTCGGCATTCCCGTGAGCTATGGACGGCTGCGTGAGTCCTGCCAGACCGACGTTGACGGCACCTCGATTGACACAGTCGAGGAAGTCGCTATGCAACTCGGATTGGACGCGGAGCAGATCATGCTGCCGGTCGATTACTTGCTGTCGCGAGAAGCAGGGGCTTTGCCGGCAATCGTTGTGGTCCGATTGCCGAACGGTGTCACCCACTTTGTGGTGGTCTGGCGGCGACTCGGGCCTTTTGTTCAGGTCATGGATCCCGCCACCGGGCGGCGCTGGCCGACCCACGAGCAGTTTCTCTCCAGCCTCTACATTCATGTCTTACCTGTGCAGGCTGCGACTTGGCTTCAGTGGGCTCGATCGGACCAGTTCATCCACCCGCTTCGCCGCAAACTGAACGCTCTGGGGCTGAGCCGACGGTCCTGTGCCGACATGCTGGGCTCGGCGCTGAAAGCAGAAAGTTGGTGCCCACTCGCGGCCCTAGAGGCGTCCACCCGCACGGTGGAAGAGATGGTTTGCTCCGGTGGGCTTCCGCGCGGCAAGGAAGCTGCGCGCGTCCTCGGGCACCTGTTCGAGAAAGGTCGCCAGAACATAACGGAAGGAATCAAAGCGATCCCTTCCCACTACTGGTCAGTTCGTAATGCGCCGGCCGGGCCAAACGGCGAAGAGCAAGTTCTTCTCCAAGGCGCGGTGCTAGTACATATGCGTGGACGACTATCCACAGCGCAACTTGATGCGCCATCCGGAGCTCCTCGGAAAACGATTGGATCCCCACTTTCACCCGAGCTGGTTGCTGCTCTAGAAGAACCGCCCAGCCGACCGGGGCGCGAGTTGTTGCGACTTCTGCGCGTCGATGGTGCAGTTTCTCCGATAGTCCTCGGTTCTGCACTCTTTCTCGCCGCCGCTGGGGTAATGGTGGAGGCGGTACTTTTCCGCAGTCTTCTTGGCATGGGCCGGGAACTTGGTCTGTCGGGCCAGCGCCTCGGCGCGATGGCTGCACTTGTGGGTTTTTTGGCAGGTTTACTCCTCCTCGAGTTTCCAATCGCTGCGGGTTTATTAGGGATGGGCCGTCATCTCGAGTCCAGGCTACGCATTGCCTTTCTGCAAAAGATCCCGCGACTCGGCGATCGCTACTTCCACAGCCGCCTCAATTCGGACATGGCGGAGCGTAGCCACCTCATTCATCGAGTCCGGCTTCTTCCCCAACTCGGTGGAGAGCTCCTTCGCGGCAGCTTCGAGTTAATACTGACCGCGGCGGCAATCATCTGGCTTGATCCTGGTACCGCTCCGATCGCGATACTCGCGGCTGTATTCGCGCTCGCTTTGCCATTGTTGGCGCAGCCCCTACTCGCCGAGCGCGACTTGCGGCTGCGCAGCCACGTCGGCGCCCTAAGCCGCTTCTATCTCGACGCGTTCCTCGGACTTGTGCCGGTTCGCACTCATGGTGCGGAGCGGGCCATGCGCCGGGAACACGAGGGTTTGCTGATGGAGTGGGGTCGCGCCGGATTAGGACTGCAACGCGCGGTGGTCTGGATCGAGGGGCTTCAATTCCTCGCCGGCTTTGCTCTCGCAGCCTGGTTGTTGCTGAACCATGTTGGGCGCTTCGGCGACTCGGGCGGCACACTCCTGCTGGTGTATTGGGCGCTCAGCTTGCCGGTGCTGGGTCAAGAGGTGGCAATCATCGCCTGGCAGTACCCGGCGCATCGCAATGTGACTCTCCGCCTGCTGGAGCCGATGGGAGCAATAGAGGACATGGAAGTGGATCAGCCGCGGGACACTCAGCAATCGGCGCAGCCTGTCGTGCCGGCCAGATCAAGCCGTGCAATGTCCCTATCGTTCGAGAATGTGAGCGTGCGAGTTGCAGGACATACGATTCTTCGTGACATCGATCTGAAAGTTGAAGCGGGTGATCACGTGGCCGTCGTCGGCGTATCGGGTGCCGGCAAATCCAGCCTGGTCGGCGTTCTCCTGGGGTGGCATCGGCCAGCAGGAGGAAATGTATTGGTAGACGGGCTGACCTTAGACGGTGCTCGCCTGGAGAAGCTACGACAGGAAACCGCCTGGGTCGAACCCGCTGTGCACCTGTGGAACCGTTCCTTGTTTGACAATCTCCGATACGGTGCTCCTGCGGATGCCGTGCCCTCCGGCATGCTGCTTGAGCAATCCAACCTCCGGGAACTTCTGGCAAAGCTGCCTGAGGGATTACAGACGAAACTAGGAGAGGGAGGAGCGCTGGTTTCCGGCGGCGAGGGCCAGCGGGTTCGTCTGGCGCGCGCCATGCTGAAGCCAGATGTGCGGCTCGCCATCCTCGACGAGCCCTTCCGCGGACTCGATCGCCGGCAACGGCGGGATCTATTAACTTGCGCTCGCAAGCACTGGCAGGAAGTCACCTTGCTCTGCATCACGCATGATGTGAGCGAGACGCTGGCCTTTCCGCGTGTGCTCGTCATGGAGAAAGGCCGGATTGTTGAGAGCGGTTTGCCCGCTCAACTCGCGAGCGTGGCAGGCTCGCGATATCGAACTATGCTCGAAGCGGAAGGATCTGTTCGCAAGGACTTATGGTCGAGTTCCGACTGGCGTCATTTGCGGCTTGAGGAAGGCCGATTGACAGAAACTGCGATGAGAGGGTCGTAGCATGACGGACCTCGCCACGCTTGCATGGACTACCGCTGAGCTGGGCACCGCCATCGAAGCTTTGGCCCGCAAGTGCGGACTCGCGCCCCGTCCGGTGCAAGTTGCAGCAGCTCCGGCAGCGATCTTGCAAAATAGTGACGCTCTTAGTCAGTGGATTCAGGCAGCAGCCGAGTGGTTAGGGGTGGACGCCGAACCGCTGGCCATGCCCTATCACGCGGTCGATCAATTTGTACGCGGCGCCGGTCCCGCTTTGATACGCCTGCCGGACCAAGAACCTGCAAGCTTCTTGCTATTGATCGGGAAGACCCGCGGCACAGTCTCGATCCTGTCTCGTGATTTGAGCATAGAGAAGGTGCGGGCTGAGGTGATCCGCGATACGCTGTGTTGTTCTCTGGAAGCCCCGTTGGCACCAGAAATGGATCGGCTACTCGAAGTCACAGGCATCAGCCCTCGTAGGCAGAAGATGGTACGGGCAGCCATGATGCACGAGCGGCTACGCGACCGGCAGGTCGGCGATGGTTGGCTATTGCGTCTTCCTCCAGGCGGCAGCTTCTGGCTTCAGTTACGCCATGCGCGTTTGCCGCAACGCCTTCTGCTGCTGGCAGGCATGCACACGGCCGAGTACGTCCTGTGGATTCTTTCCTGGTGGTTGATCGGGCGAGCCGCGCTGGAAGGCAGATTTGACCACGGCTGGCTGTTGGGCTGGGGCTTACTTCTCCTCACCCTGGTCCCGTTCTTACTCCTTACCACATGGCTGCAAGGCGTGCTCGCCATTGGCGGCGGGGTGCTGCTCAAGCAGCGCCTGCTCTATGGCGCCCTCCGTCTTCAGCCAGAAGAGATTCGCCGGCAAGGTGTGGGCCAATTCCTCGGGCGCGTGATTGAGTCGGAGGCGGTGGAGTCTATGGCTTTGAGCGGCGGTTTCCTCGGCCTGGTTGCTGCCGTCGAGTTGGTAATCTCAGCGATTATCCTCGGCGTGGGTGCGGGAAGTGTGTTGCATGTGTTTCTGCTGCTGGGATGGATCGTAGTCACCTTGGTTCTCAGTTGGCGCTACTTCGAGCGCCGTCGGCAATGGACGAACGCACGCTTGCAGATGACCCATGATCTCGTGGAGCGCATGGTGGGCCACCGCACTCGGCTGGTTCAGGAGCCACGGGAGCACTGGCATGACGGAGAAGACCAGGAACTGGAGCGTTACCAGGAAATTTCCACGAAGATGGACCGTGCGGCGGCGCGGCTGACGGCGTTTTCGCCGCGGGGGTGGCTGCTGCTGGGTATCTCGGGAGTGACTTACACCTTCGTCACTACCGAAACCGCGCCCGTCACGCTGGCCATCACGCTGGGAGGAATCCTGCTTGCCTATCGTGCTCTGCGACGGTTGGCAGCCGGCCTGTGGAACATTTCCGACGCGGCCATCTCCTGGCAACAGGTCGCACAGCTCTTCCAAGCGGCGGCCCGTCCGCAAGCGCTGGCTCCGCCAATCTTTGGGTTCTCACCTGAGTCGCTTCCGTCGGATGGCAATCGCAAGACCGTGGAAGCGCACGATCTGGTCTTCCACTACCAAGGCCGTGGGGAAGCCGTGCTCCACGGCTGTACCTTGTCGGTCCAGTTGGGTGAACGGTTGCTGCTGGAAGGCGCGTCTGGTTGTGGCAAGTCCACTTTCGCGTCGCTGCTCAGTGGGATGCGGCTGCCGAACTCGGGATTGCTTTTGCTTAACGGATTGGACCGCAATACGCTCGGCGAAGATGGTTGGCGGCATCGCATCGTCTCTGCGCCTCAGTTCCACGAGAATCATGTCCTCACTGAAAGTTTTGCGTTCAACCTGCTAATGGGACGGCGTTGGCCACCTCGGCAAGAAGACTTGCAGGAAGCCGAAGTCGTGTGCCGAGAACTAGGTCTGGGAGAGCTGCTTGACCGTATGCCTGCGGGACTGCTGCAGATGGTGGGAGAAACCGGCTGGCAGCTCTCCCACGGAGAGCGCAGCCGCCTTTATATCGCGCGCGCCCTGCTCCAGGGCTCGGAGATGATGATCTTCGACGAGAGTTTCGCCGCACTGGACCCTGAAACTCTGCGGCAATCATTGAGCTGTGTCCTGCGACGAGCCCCCACACTCATGGTCATCGCACATCCCTAAGTACCGCAAGATCAAGCGAGTAGCGTGTCTTTCCGACAGTCTTCGAGTTTAGTGGATCGCGGCGTTTCCGGAAGCAAGGGTAACGGCTCTCCGAATCGACGTCCGGCCTGCGAAATTTTCTCCTGCCCGGTGGCCCCGTTTCCTAGTCACTCCCGCGTTATAAACAGAGGTCGAAAGCAAGCCTCAAATTGGAAGGAAGGAGAACAGTCATGCAGGTCAAAACGAACGTCAAGGCGGGCGGGCACCAATTGAATCACAACCAGACCCTGGTCTGTGCCAGGGGGCTCAAAGTAAAGACGAACGTCAAGGCCGGCGGGCACCAAATGAATCACAACCAGACCCTGGTCTGTGCCAGGGAGCTCAAAGTAAAGACGAACGTCAAGGCCGGCGGGCACCAGTACAACCACAACCAGGCCCTCGTCCGCGAGCGGGCAAAGAGCCTGAGGGTGAAAACGAGCGTAAAGGCCGGGATCGGTTCGTACAATTGGGGAAATACCCAGCCTAACCACAATCAGATCCTAGTCCGCGCCAAGGGTTTGAAGGTAAAGACGAACCTGAAGGCAGGCGGGATTACAAACAACCACAACCAAACTCTCGTCAGTACCAAGGTCTTGAAGGTGAAGACGAATGTGAAGGCCGGCGGACACCAGGTGAACCAAAACCAGACGCTGCTTCGGGGGACTAGGTAATTGATAAAGCGAAGAACTCGCAAGTGGAAGGGGTGGACTGAGGCAGAAGGCTGCAACCACGGCCTTGAGCTCTGACTACACTCGAGTAATTGAAGCTGATGCCGCGCGCGCCTCGATCCACCCGGCTGGACTAAATGCTCCGCGGCGCCTTGCAAGCGCCTCAAATCGAAGAGAGAATCATGCCAGTGAGCGCCAAGTCGTATCGCGACCCCGTTGATCTAGCCTGCGAGCTTCACGAACGCGCACTTCGCTGCCAGTCCCAGGGTGATCAGGAGAAAGCACGCGCGCTCTGCCGCCGCTCGCTAAGGATTCTAAAGAAAAGCCTAGGGCCGAGCCATCCCGACGTCGCCAACGTGACGGACACCCTGGCTCAAACCTATGAGGCTACAGGAGACTTGGTCACAGCCGAGAGGCTCTGTCGGCGCTCGGTAACCATCCTGGAGAAGGCTAGCCGCCGTACCCGAAACATCGTGGTGCGAAAGATGCTGGCGCAGTGTCTAGCGCAGCTCGCGGAAATTTATAGCGAATTGGGTAACTACAAAGAAGCAGAGCCTCGTTTTCGTCGTGCACTCAGACTGGCAGCAAGAATCTATCCTAGGACCGCCCCGGAGCTGACCCCGTTTCTCAACAACCTTGCGGTCCTTTACAAGTACATGGGCCGCTTTCCTGAAGCGAAGCGGCTGTATCGCCGGGGACTCGCAATCAGCGAAAAGGCGCTTGGACCCGATCATCCTGAGGTCGCAACCATTTACCACAATCTGGGAGGACTGGAACACGCTCGCGGCCGCTTTGCCCGCGGTGAACCCTTTGCCCGGAAATCGGTCGAGATCCGCGAGAAAGCCCTTGGGCCCGATCACCCGAGCGTAGCTGCAGATGTGGCGGCGCTAGCGGCTCTCCTCGAAAGCCAACAGAAGTACGACGAAGCAGAAAAGCTTTACCGGCGGGCGCTGGTGGTTTTCGAGCGTTCGTACGGTCCACACCATTACGAAATCGCGGTCAATCTGAACAACCTGGCCTCGCTGAACTATGGCCGGGGCAACCATAAGGAAGCGGAACGGCTGTACCGCCGCGCGCTGGCGATGAAGGAAAAGCTCTTCGGGTCCGAGCATCCGGATATTGCCATGACGCTGAACAACCTAGCCGTGCTTTACAAGTCCGAGAACAAGCTGAAGGCTGCCGCTCCGTTGTACCTGCGAGCACTGACGATTTTTGAGCATGCTCTAGGCTCTAAGCATCCGAATACTATTGTCTGCCGCACGAATTACGCGGAGTTGGTTGGAGAAATGAAACTTCAGGCCCGGCGCTCCCGGCGGCGGCCTGATAGGTAAAAAGAGCAGACTGGCCAGCCGTTTCGGCCCCTACGGCACCGGCCGAAGTCCCAACGATGACTCCCAGCGCGGCCGTGTCGGGGATCGCGACCAGGTAACACATGCACGGGGCACTTGCCGAAAATGTATGAGGAATTCCTTTCGGCACAAGTTGTCGTCTGTTCAATGGGAAATTAAGGAATGCCCTTAAAGTGCAGTGCTTGAGTTCGCCCCGCAGCCCTGACTATTTATGAGATGAGTTGTAGTCAAATTGCGCCGTGCCCTTACCCGAAAGGGTACAGGAAGCCCCGGCGGCGTTATGGACGATTAAGTACCAACGAACAGTACCTAGACGCAGGTCCATATGTTCGTCCTCGGTGTGCTTCGAAACCAGCGGTAGGCGTTGCTTACTGCGCGACGGATACGAGCGGCCTGGACAATGAATCTTTGGGGAGCTGGTCCAATGTGGTAAAAAGGGAAACACACGTAACAAGGGCGAGATCTGATTGGAGAGAGGACTGGAGCATTTCGACATGCTGAGGACCGACGACTGGCTCGCACCTTTTCCTGTCGAGATTGGTCCAAAGTGCCCAGTCGCTGGACTCTATCGCCCGAGGTATATAATACTTGCAATTTGCCAGCCCTCCCGTAAGTTTGGAGGTGCCCCGTGCAAGGCAACGCCAAGGAACGCTGGTTCGAACTGTGCGAGCAAGCGGCCACCGAGCACGACACTGTCAAACTTTACGCTCTCGTCCAAGAGATCAATCGGCTCTTAGAAGAAAAGACATTGCGTTTGAATGGGGAGCGTGAGGCTCAACGCAATTCGCCCTGCGAATCGGGCACTAGGAAAAAGAGAGAGCAAGCTAATGACCGGGAGTGATCTGTCACATCGCGATGGACATCATTAACGGCCTCACGTTCGACCAATGGTTGACTGAATTGCTGGCGAACGCCGACCGGAACGGAGCAAGGCACAGCGTTCGGCAACTTCCGGATGGTGTCCTCCAGCTTTTGTGGGTGAGCGGATTGAGCCCGAGGGTTGAGAATCTGCCGGATGATAAACAGGAGCGAATTGCGAGCTGAGGACGTTTCCAACTGGCCACCGGCAAATCCTACGGTAACCGTGAGGAATCCCTAGAGGCTGGCGAACCGATTCTTGAAAAGGGTCTTGGCTTTCTTATCGGAGCATCCACTCGTGCAGAAAATAGGCCGCAGCAACGATGCCGCCCGCCAGAAGCGCAATCGTAATTCGGAGTTTTGGCTGTGGAGCATGCCCCATGAGTCCATGCTACTCCTACCCCGTGTACGTCGTGTCGGCTGGCTGGGCAATCTCCCGAGTCTGGGTAAGCAGTACTTCAGATCGAACTGCAAGAAGGCGTGAGGGGCAGCATTTCCATCCGGTCCTATCAATGTGGCGTTTACCGTTGTGGAAGCAGCACTGGCAACGACAGGCAACCAAATCGCCCACACCTGCTTTTCCAGCCTAGCAAGGAAATGGTCCATGTGCTGCGCCCTAGTAGTCATGCTCCGGAGGAGCGCGTCATTGGCGCTTCTGACCTTTGCGATCACTCCGAAGCTGGCGAATCAGTTCGCGGTGAGTTTCGAGTTTGGAGCGAGGTGATTTCTGCGGGATCGAATCCAGCAGGGAAACAAGAGTCGGGTCCATGATTTTCAGGCTCCTCAGTACCTGGCCATCCCAGTCCGTTAACAGTCCGATAACCCGTCTCCACAGTCCGATAAGGGCCCCCAGAGCGCTATCCGTACCGTTTAGTTTCAATCGGTTACGAACTCTAGGAGGTCTGTGGCCTCCCAGCCGTAGATTTAACGTTCACCGGTCATGGCTGTACCGAGTTGCGCTGCTAGATAGGTCGTCGCCTCGTCGGCGGTCTCGACTTCAAGCAAATGTTGACGAAAATCTTCATTCATCAGTTTGCGCGCAAGTGTCGAGAATACCTGCATGTGGTTGTTGGCTACCTCAGAGTTGCGAAGCGCAAGGAGAACGACCATGCGTACTCGTTCGCCGTCGATTGAATCCCAATTGATGGGCTCCCTGAGTCTCAAGACGCATATTGAGTCGGCTGCGACTGCATCCGTCTTGCAGTGGGGAGTCGCGAAACCGTAACCCAAACCGGTGGAATATACCGCCTCACGCGCCCACAACGCTTCTTCTAGAAGGTGTCGGTCTTCGGTTCGGCTTGCGACATAAAAAGCGTCGACCATCTCCTGGATCACTTCTTCCTTGTTCTTACTTGTGCTTCCCAGAAGGATCAATTCCCGAGCGAGCAAGGGCTGTGCGGCCTGCAGCGGCTGTTGACCCAGGAGACCATCAACCTCCAAGACCTTTGCAGACGCGATAGACCGCTCGACCATTACGCCACAGTCGGAGGCATAGAGTCTGGAGACGGTTCTCTTATACTCACGAACTTCGACGGCTGGCACGCTGATCTCACGGAGCCCGAGACCCACCAGCAGGGGCAAATTGCGAATGTCGGCGGCCATTTCCCCGCACATTCCAGCCCATTTCCCGGCTAAACGGATCTGGTCAACAATTTGCTTGAGAAAACGAAGGAAACTTGGGTGGCGAACGCTGAAAAGCTCGTTGACCTTTGAATTGTTCCGATCCGCGGCAAAGAAATACTGACTCAGATCGTTCGTCCCAATACTGAAGAAGTCAACTTCAGAGCAGAGTTGATCGAGAATGAAGGCAACCGACGGAACTTCTACCATGATTCCGACCTTGAGATCAGGCTGGAAAGGCATACCGTTCCGAATGAGATGCTGCTTGGCTTGTATGATCGCATCCTTGAACTGAACAATCTCCTCCAGGGATGAGATCATCGGGGCCATGATCTGAACTTGTCCCAGCGCCGAAGCGCGAAGGATGGCTCGCAGTTGAGATTGCAGCAGTTGGTGATGCTCGGCGTAGATCCGTGCTCCACGGTATCCCAGGAATGGATTCTCTTCCGGCGGCAGGTTTAAATATGGCACCCTCTTGTCGCCGCCAATATCGATGGTACGAATGACCACTGGCCGTCCGCCCGCCGTGCGCGCGGCTTCAGCGTAAATGGCGAACTGCTCCTCTTCCGAGGGGGGATATTCGCGGCCCAGAAAAATCATTTCGGTTCGGAACAAGCCGATTCCGTCCGCGCCGTTCTCAAAAGCTATGACTAGTTCCTCCACGGACGAGGCATTCGCTGCTACGTCTATGCGCTGCCCATCCAATGTGATTGCCGGCTTCTCGGTCTGGCGGGACCACAGTTCTCTCCTTCGCTGCAAGGTTTGCTGCTCGCGCCCGTAAAACCTCCGCACCGCCGCAAGAGAGTACGAGACCACAAGACCGCGATTTGCATCCACCACCACTTCGCTTCCAGGGGGGAGCACGAGTCGGGCATTTCTTACGCCCACCAGCGTCGGAATCCCGAGAGACCGAGCCAAAATGGCGGCATGAGACGTCGAACCGGAATACTCCAGCACAAGCGCTTTTAGCCATCGACGATCAAGCTCAAGAAGTTGCTGCGGAGCCAGGGTCTCGGCGACAACCACCGAAGGCTCATGCAGTGCAACAGGTGCTGATCCGGGGCTCGCGCCGTAGATCTCTTCCAGCAATTGTAGACAAATTTCCTCAATGTCGGAAGATCGCTCACGGACGTACTCATTATCTGAATGTCTCAGAAGATCGATGAAAAACTCTCCAGTTTCCACTACGGCCTGGCCGGCAGACTTCCCGCGCAAAACTTGTTCTGTCAGTTTCTCGACCAGAAAGACGTCGCTGGCCATTGCCAAGTCCGCCTGAAGTACTGCCGTTCCGGCAGGGGTGATGGAGTACTTCAGCTTTTCTCCGATGCGGCGGCGCACAGCGGCAACTGCATCTTTGATGTGGTCCAATTCCTTCTGGGAATCGGTCTTGTTCGGTGTACTCAGGCTGCTGGGAAGTGTCATCCGGCTTACGATGACAACCTTGCCGTGAGCGATTCCTCGACTGACCGGAACTCCAAAGCTGCAACTGACCCCGGCCGCCTTGAGAGGGCGGGGGGGAGTATTACTGCGAATCGGCGCAGCGCTTACTGCTAAAGGAACGTCACAGAGGGGGAGGGCTTCTGCAACAAACTGGCGCAACGCTGCGTGTGCGGAGTGTTCATCCGCGCCGCTTACACGGACGGCACATTGATCGCTATATCGAATGTCAGCCGCGATAATCCCCAGCACACTCTTGCCGTTGGCCATCAATCCGTTGCGCAAGTTGGTCAACGTACAATCGGAGGCGAACTGATTCACCACCTCTGCCAGATGACTGGCAGGTCGGGCATGCAAGCCGCTGGACAGAGGGCAGGAGAATACGAATTGCAGAGATGTGCTTACCTCTTGCGTCATTCGGTTCAGTGTTGGAGCTTAGAAAAAATATTCTCCGGGTTCTTGAGAGCCTCTTGCAGCGGCACCTGAATGACCTTCACACCGTTGAATCGCTCCCGTTCTTCCACCTCGATATCGACGGCAAAGATGGCAATGTGGGCCTGGCGAATATCATTTTCGGTCAGCCTGTTTTCAATGCCCATCGCCCCCTGGGTCTCAACCTTGATCTCGTGGCCGAAATTCTTCGCGATCTTCTCCAGTCGCGCAGCGGCCATGTAAGTGTGCGCGATTCCCGTTGGGCACGCGGTTACAGCGACAATTTTCATGCGGCCTCCGTCTTCCTTGCTGCTACTTTGTTGTTCCTGGTTTTCAGCAAGACAACCAGTGACGCAGTGAGGACCGTACCCGCCAGGATTGCCAACACATAGGCGACTCTGTGATCCACGACTGGCAAGACGATGGGGCCACCGTGCGGCGCGTGGTCTCCTACCTGGGCGGCCATGGCGATGGCGGACGCCACCGCGGACCCAATTACAATGCTGGGGATTACCCGAATCGGGTCCGACGCCGCGAAGGGAATCGCCCCCTCCGTGATTCCAATCAGTCCCATTGCGATGGCAGCGAGACCGGCTTCACGCTCTTCATTGCTCCAAAGCCGCTTTCGGATCAGAGTAGCCAACCCCATTCCGAGCGGAGGAGTACAAATGGCGGCGGCACATGCGCCCATGATTTGGTAGTTTCCTTCGCGGATCATGGCAGCCCCAAAGAAAAACGCAGTCTTGTTTACCGGTCCCCCCATGTCAAAGGCAATCATGGCTCCGAGAATCAGCGCGAGCACGATATTGTTCCCTGTGCTCATCGACACCAGACCGCGGCTCGCGTTCTGCATCAGCAACGCGATAGGCACACCCAGGACTTTTATCATCAGGACGCCGATGAAGGCGCCCGACACAATGGGAATCACCAGGATCGGCATGATGGGCCGAAGATACTTCGAGACCGGCACCTTCTTAAGACCCTGCACTACATAACCAGCCACCAGACCAGCGAGCATCGCACCCAGAAATCCAGCTTTCACCTGACCCGAGAGATAACCACCGAGAAATCCCGGAAGCAGCCCGGGCTTGCCAGCAACGGAATACGAGATGTAGCCAGCCAACACCGGCAGCATCAAGGTAAGTGCCGCAGTTCCGATATCCAGAACGAGCCTTAGCCGTGGTGCTTGCGTAAAATCCGGGCCCGTCGGAGTCATAGGCGCAAAGGCGATCGCTGCCGCGATCAGGATGCCGCCGCAGGCGATGAACGGAATGGCGAAGGAAACCCCCGTCAGCAGGTGCTGTCTCAAACTCTTGAGCAGCTCAATCATCCAGGATCCCGCTTTGCGAAGTCAGTCTTGTAGTCACAAATCCGACAGCTAGCTCCGCCGAAAGGCGTAGCCCCGTAGTATGTGTGATTCGTCCTAGTCTGAAAACAGGAGAGATGGAACGTTTGTTGTACTCAGATAACCTTTCTCCAGCTCCGGACTTCTAGTTGCTGCCCGCAGAAACCTGCGTGGTACTCCTGGTGCGGTACTCAGTGGGAGTGACCTTACAGGTCTTCTTGAAGACTCGACAGAAGTATGCGGGGTCGCTGTAGCAGCAACTGGCCGCGATTTCCTTCAGTGTCATGCTGTAATTCTGCAGCATGAACTTCGCCCGGTTTACCCGTACCAGGTTCAGATAGTCATTGAATCTCATGAATCCTTCCTTGCGGAACAACCGGGAAACGTGATTCGGAGCGAGGCCGAAGTTACGCGCAACGCTTTCCCGCGTGATGGGGCTGTGAAAGTGTTCCTGAACATACAAACAAATGGACTCGTAGGTACGGATCGCTTTGCGCGGACGCTGCTTTTGGGGCGACTTGAGCAGTCGCAAACAGGCGTGCAGCAGGGACTCGGTTAGCAGCCTGGGCAAGGGTCCCCGCGTATGATCGGCGGCCAGGACCATGAGTGTGGCGAGGATGCTGTGCGTGGGCACATCGTACCCGCCGTGGACGCTGGCTTTCACCGCACTGGCCGGCACCTGCGAGCCTCCCTTATGACGCACCAGGCTGACACCGATCTGTTTCACACCGAACAGAAGAGTGAGGACGTCGACGCGGCTCGACCAATCTGGCTTGTTCCAGGCATGATCGGGGACAAATACGGCATGGCTGCGGACCGGCTTGATGGTTTCAGTTCGGCCGCTGCGAGCAACTTCCATGATGTGGCATCCCGCCAGCGGCACGGAGAGCCGGGGAAAGTTGGTGACATACGCCAGGGGTGGCGGAGCGGTGGTGCCATCTCCAAAATGCACCCGGCGAATCCGGGTTTCGCGAAGATATTCCTCCAAGGTATGGATCACGATCTGGTTGGCGCTGGATATTCTCGCATGAGATCGCGCGTCGGACGGTTTCACAGAACGTTACGTTAGTGCAATTAATGTTAAATGTCTACTATTTCTTTTTGCCTGGGCCCGCTCCATACTTGCCAACCGAATCGGCGATGAAAGTGTGAGCTCAGCACTGTTGTGCGATCGATTTCCAGTGCTCGAACTCGCACGGTGCGGAAAGCTCAGAGCAATAACGTTATGGCAGCCGATAGCTGGTAGGTGAGGGGTACGACAGCCGTTACGCGGACAAACGGAAGGAGCCCACGAATGAAGATCAATGTCGTTTCTCTGGGATCGGAGGCGAGAGCTGCCAAGGTTTACATGAGAGTCGGAGCGCGAGTGGCCGGTTGGCTGGGTCTCGCCCTGTGGGTGACCGTCTGCCTGGTGCCGTTTTCGGCCTTGCAACTCGGGGCCCAGAGTCTCGCGGGTATTAACGGCACAGTCACCGATCAGAGCGGCGCAGTGGTCGGCGGAGCGAAAATAATGATCACTAACAACGCCACCGGGGTGTCTCGCGCTGCGGTCACGAGCTCCGTAGGCACGTATTACGTCACCGATCTAATTCCCGGAACCTACACAGTGAAGATTGAGGCGCCGGGGTTCAAAGTCGCTGTGGAAAAAGACGTAAACGTACAAACAGCAAGTGTATCCACAGCGAACGCTGTGTTAGTGGCCGGGCAGATCAGCGAGAGCGTCGAAGTCACCGCGCCCGAGATTGCGCTTGAGACTGAACAGCCGGTGGTGAGTACCACCATCCAAGAGACGCTTGTTAACGACCTGCCGCAGATAATCTCTGGAACAGGCCGCCAGATCGATTCTTTCCTCTTCTTGGCGCCTGGCGTCACAGGTGATAGTTTCAGCCACCGTATCGATGGAGGGCTGGATTTCCAGAACGAAGTCGTCTTCAATGGCGTGCCTATAGCATTCGCAGAGACACAGGGCTTTCAGCAATATATCAATCCGCCTTTCGAGCTTGTGAAGGAATTCACAGTGTTGCAGGGCGCCTTCTCGGCGCAATATGGTCTCGCCCATGGCGTCGCTCAATATCAGTTCAAATCCGGAAGCAATGCCATCCATGGTGACGCCTTTGGCATCTATCGCGATGCCTTTTTCGATGCCCCGGGAGCGTTCAACGACATTAACGGGAATAATAGGGGGAAAATCGACGCGCCGAATACAGACCACGAAATCAACTGGGGCTTTACCGCAGGCGGCCCAGTGCTCATTCCCAAGCTGTACCATGGCAAAGATAAGACATTTTGGTTCATGAGCCTCGAGAAATATCGGCAGGCTTTTGGGCAGTCGTCGGTGACGGTTCCCACCCCGGCGATGATCGGCGGAGACTTCAGCGGATTGGTAGTGCCTGGTACCGCAACGCAAGTTCCAATCTTCGTTCCAATCGCGTGGCAGTCCGATCCATCGCTCATGCCGGCTGGGTGCAATCCTGGTGCGCCCGCGGGCCAGCAGTTTCCCGGCAATATTATTCCCCAAAGTTGTATCAGCACGGTTTCCAAGTCTCTGCTAGGGTTTGTCCCACAACCGACCAACTCGAATCAAATCTTCAATTATTCGCCGACGTTTGTCCCCGTGATTAAGGAGACCAACTGGGGCCTTACCATCGATCACAGTCTCACTGCCAAGCAGGCTCTTCATGGCGTCTACTGGCGCAACCATGCGAGCACCGCGGGTGGGTTTGTCACCAATCCCCTGAACAATGCCACCACTAATTTCCTATTGGGCACCGGACTATTGGCGACCTACTCAAATGCGATGACATCTGGACTGGTAATGACTGCGGGCGTTAGTTGGATCGGAGAGACCAATAACTTCTATCAACAAAACCCCATCGGAAGTTTCGCCGGCGCCGCGCCTTCCCCGACCGGCGGAGTTTTCCTCCCAGGGGTTAACTTCACGGGTGGCCCATTGGGGGGGATAACTGGAGGAAATCCGCAGGCCTGGGGCACGGGAGGATGGCAATTTTCGATCAACCGCAAACATGGGCTTGGGTTAGCCAACAACTGGCTATACACGCGGGGCAGGCATACGATGAATTTCGGTGCGGACATTCGTCGTACTTACCAGGACGATGACGAATGCCAACAGTGCGCTGGCAACCTGAACTTCGACGCAACCACGACCGCGGATCCCATCAACGATCCAAACGGCAATTCCACCGGTGCTGGTTTTGCGAGCTTCCTACTCGGTGTTGCGGATAGCGCGGGCCGGCAATTTGCGGCTATGACCAAGCTCCGCAACTTGTATGTTGCGCCGTACTTCCAGGACAACGTGAAGATCACTCCGCGGCTTACGGTCAACTTGGGTCTGCGCTGGGACCTTGCATTCCCATTTTCGAACGACAACAAATCTAACCAACTTACATTCTTCAATCCTCTGGTCCCGAATCCGGGCGCGATTGACCCCGCGACAGGCCAGCCACGACTGGGGGCGATGGCCATACTTGGCACCGGTTGCAGCGGTTGCATTGGCTGGAACCACCCTGATATGCAGTGGACGCACTTCAGTCCACGACTCGGGTTCTCCTATCAGTTGGATAGCAAGACGGTCCTGCTGGCTGGCGCGTCATTCAGTTATCTAGATACCGGTGCCTTCGAGTACGGAACCAACAAAGTTGCAGTGAACTTCGGCAACAATTTGAATGGCACCGTAAGTTATAGCCCACCGGCGCAACAGATTCCCGGATTTGGCCAGTGGGACACCACTCCATTGCCCTCCCCACCCAAACCCCCTTTTACTCCGGACTTCTTTAATACGAATTCCACTAACGAGATTCACAAATACATCAAGCAAGGATATACAGAACTGCTGACGGTAGGTATTCAGCGGGAATTGCCCTTCAGGATGTTCGCGCAGGTTCACTATGTGCATACTCATGATCTGCACCTGCCAGCTTCTTTGTTAAGGCGTAACGAGCTCAATGCCAACTTCCTGTCGCTCTGTCCGACGGGGCTCGTAAACACGCCCGATTGCGTTTTGGGTCAGCCGTTTACGAGTCCAGCAGGACAGGCCGTGCTCCAAGGTCAAGGATTCGGACAGGATTCCAACGGGTTTTTCAGCCCGTACGAGAATTTCTTCAACGATTACGGCAATACGTTTTTGGCACGTGCGCTCCTTCCATACCCCCAATTCCGAAATATGACGAATAATTTTGACACTTCCGGTGCTGACAAATACGACGGCCTACAGGCCAGCGTTCAGAAGCGTACCGGTAACGGGCTGACCTTCCTGGTGGCTTACACCCTGTCGCGGACCATTTCGAACACTGATAGCGGTTTTTCGACCTTCAACTTCAAGGGTTTGAACAACCTGAATCCTAACGCAGAGTGGTCAGTCGGTAACGACGATCGGACGCACGTGCTTAATATTGCCGAAGCCTACGAACTGCCGATCGGACCGGGAAAGAAACTCCTAAACCGGGGCGGGTTTGCGATGAAGAATCTAGTAGGCGGCTGGGAGTTGGCCGGAATTTACACGTATCACAGCGGTACGCCGGTACAGATATTCGCCAACGGCGCAATTAACAGTAGTCCCTTGTTTTATAGTGGTCAGAACCGGGGCAATATCCTGCCCGGCTCGTTTAACGTGAATTGGAACAACTACTACTCCGGCACTCCGGTCTTCAATATCAACAAATTTCAGGCACCCGGGGTTTGGACCATCGGAAATGCGGCCCCTCTTTACTCGGCGCTGAGAAACCCATTCGAAAGCAACGAGACTGTTGCTCTTGCCAAGAAATTTTTCTTCGGAGAGCGTGTTACCGCTGAGTTGCGGATGGAGTTCGACAACATTTTCAACCGGATGAGGGTGTGCGGTTCTGTCGACAACAATGCCAATCATGTTCCAGGCATCGACCCCAGCAATACCAACTTCAATTTTGGTATAGATTCGCCAGGCGCTGTTTGTCAGGGCAATTCGCCCAGACGAGGTCAGGCAGTTTTAAAGATTACGTTCTAAGATTCTGCTTTTCTCCACCGCCGGACGACCGCACATTTGACGGGTTCTTCGGCGCTGTTTTCTCGGTTGATGGCTGGGCCAGAAAAGATCTTTCTGGCGAGCTGGGTGTAGCGTAGTCGAGCTTGGGTCTGCGTAGCGACTCATACGCGCATCGGATTGACCCCGCTGCGGGTCCGACACGTTCTCTTTATGGCGGTCGAAGGGGAGTTGGAGGCTGGACACGATCCGGGGAATGAAAATCTATCTCACAATTGTCGTGACGACGCCGCTTGTCTTCGTGCTGCTACTTAACGGAGCCCTCGCTCAAACAACCGAAAAACCCGACCTCACCAAGCAGCCAACTCTCTACGTCGTCGGCTATGCCCATCTGGACACCGAGTGGCGATGGGAATACCCCCAGGTCATCAACGAATACATCCGCAAGACGATGGAGGAGAACTTCAAGCTGTTCGAGAAGTATCCCCATTACGTTTTCAATTTCAGCGGGGCGAACCGCTATCGGTTCATGAAGGAGTATTACCCGGAAGATTTCGCCAAGCTGAAGAAGTACGTGGATTCGGGAAGATGGTTCCCGGCGGGATCGTCGATGGAAGAGGGCGATGTGAACACTCCCAGCGCGGAGACGATCATTCGCCAAATCCTTTACGGAAATGAATGGTTCCGAAGGGAATTCGGCAAGGCCAGCGCGGAATACATGCTGCCTGATTGCTTCGGATTTCCTGCTTCGCTGCCGACGATCCTGGCCCATTCTGGCGTGAAGGGATTCTCCACGCAGAAGCTGGTGTGGGGTTCCTCGGCCAGTGCAGGGGGGCCGGACTCGGCTGAGAAAACGCCGGTGGGCACTCCTTTCAACGTCGGCGTATGGGTCGGGCCTGATGGCGAGAGCGTGCTGGCCGGCCTGAACCCGGGTAGTTACAGCGGTGGGGTCGAAACCGACCTCAGCAAGCCGTTGGCTGCGGTACCGCCGAACCCGGCATTTGCTGATCTTCAGAAAAGGATCGGTGAGCTGCAACGAAGACTGCAGCAAGTGGAGCAGAGCAAGCAGCCCTTCGACCAGAAGGAGATTCAGGAGTTCGTCAGCCTGCGAGGTGAACAGCAAGCGCTGGCCCGGGCGGAGAAAGATCGTGCCTACGAGCGCTACCAAGACGATTGGGCCGCGCGTGTCCAACAAAATGGAAAAGTGAGTGGGCTGTTCACCGATTACCACTATTACGGTACCGGCGACATCGGCGGGACGCCGGACGAGGAATCTGTGAAGCGCCTCGAAGCAACCGTCACCAAGGGAACGGCCAGTCTGCCGCCTGCCGGATTCTTCAATACCGACCAGCCGCACCCGGAGTGGCCGGCGGTCCAGGTGGGTGAGGGCCCGGTCCACGTCATCTCGGCCACTGCGGAACAGATGTTCCTCGATATCACGCCGGCGCAGGCTGCTGGGCTTCCGCACTACACCGGGGAGATGGAGTTGACCAATCACTCTGCGGGATCGCTCACTTCGCAGGGATACCAGAAGCGCTGGTTGCGAAAAGAAGAGTTGCTGGCCGATGCGGCGGAGAAGGCCTCGATTGCGGCGGAGTGGCTGGGAGCGCGACCGTATCCGTTGCAGCGCCTGAATGATGCCTGGACGCTGGTCATGGGCGGACACTTCCATGACATTGGCGCCGGGACCGCTACTCCGAAGTCGTATGAGTTCGCGTGGAACGACGACGTAATCGCGATGAATCAGTTCGCCATTGTGTTGAACGATGCGACGACAGGTGTCGCCGCAGCCCTGAATACCCAGACACTTGGCGTCCCCGTGGTGGTCTTCAATCCACTCAATGTTGCGCGGGAAGATCTGGTCGAGGCCACGGTGAGCTTTCCTGGCGGGATGCCGAAGGCGGTACAAGTGAGGGGGCCGGACGGCAGGGAAGTGCCGGCACAGATTGCGAATGGCAAAGTAATCTTCGCAGCCAAAACACCCTCAGTGGGCTATGCGGTCTACGACGTTCAGCCGGCCGCGGGTACGGCAGTCGTGGCATCGGCTCTGCGAGTGTCGAGCGATTCGCTTGAGAACGAGCGTTACCGAGTCAAGCTTAACGCTGACGGTGACGTCGCCAGCATCTTCGACAAATCCCTTGATAAGGAATTGCTCTCCGCGCCCGCGCGCATGGCAATCTCCTACGACAATCCCCGGCAGTGGCCGGCCTGGAACATGGATTGGGATCAGGAGCAGGCGCCGCCAAGAGAGTTCGTTACGGGTCCGGCGAAGATTCGTGTGGTCGAGAGCGGCCCCGCCCGCGTCGCGCTAGAGGTTTCACGCGAAACTGCGGGCTCCTGGTTTGTTCAGACCGTCCGCCTTGCCGCGGGGGACGCGGGCAAGCGGGTCGAGTTCAGCAGCGTAATCGACTGGAACACCAGAGAGTCCAACCTCAAAGCGACTTTCCCGCTCACAGCCTCGAACCATATGGCGACCTACAACTGGGATATTGGAACGATCGAGCGTCCCAGCGCGGAGCCAAAAAAGTTCGAGGTGCCCTCACACCAGTGGATCGACCTGACTGACATGAGTGGCGAGTTCGGCGCGACGGTGCTGACCGATTGCAAGAACGGGTCCGACAAGCCGAATGACAACACGATCCGCCTGACACTGATCCGCACTCCGGGCACCGCGGGCGGTTATCCCGACCAGGGTACGCAGGACTTGGGACATCACGAATTCATCTACGGTATCGCCGGTCATGCTGCCGACTGGAGGAACGGAGCCACGGACTGGCAGGGACAACGCCTGAATGATCCGCTCATTGCGTTCGAGGCTGCAAAGCATGCGGGCGCTCTGGGACGTAGCTTTTCACTGTTGAAGGTCAGCAATTCGCGGGTACGGCTCCTGGCTCTGAAGAAGGCTGAGCACGGCGACGAATTCATCGTGCGCCTGGTTGAACTCGATGGCAAGCCGCAACGCGACGTAAGAATGTCGTTTGCCGTTCCGATCACGGCGGCACGCGAGGTGAACGGACAGGAGCAACCGGTAGACCCCGCGACTGTAAACGGCGGTGTGCTCGTGACTTCGTTTGGCGCGTACCAGCCACGCTCGTTCGCGATCAAGCTCGCCGCATCCTCCAACAAGATTCCGGGTATCCACTCCGAAGCCGTGCCCCTGCACTACGATCTCGCAACCGCCAGCAACGATGGCGCTAAAGGCGCGGGCGGGTTTGACGGCGCGGGTAATGCCTTGGCCGCGGAAATGCTTCCAGCACAGATTGCTTTCAACGACGTGCAGTTTCAACTCGCAGCGGCAAAAACCGGTGTGCCGAATGCAGTTGTCGCGAGAGGGCAGACGATTGACTTGCCGGCGGGCCGGTACAACCGACTTTACCTGCTGGGGGCATCGGCGGATGGCGATCAGAAGGCCGCATTCGAGGTCGGTGGCAAGAAAATCGAACTAAACATCCAGGATTGGGGCGGATTCATCGGCCAATGGGACGATCGCCAGTGGACCTCGAAGGATACGTCACATGACGACTACGGCGAGATGACAGGCATCAAGCCGGGATACATCAAGCGCGCCGATCTCGCATGGTACAGCTCGCATCACTATAATGCTGCTGGCGAAAACGTTCCCTACGCATATTCCTATCTGTTCGCGTACCCAATCGAACTGCCCCCTGGCGCTAAGACCCTGAAACTTCCGGACAATGAGAAGATCCGCATTCTTGCGATGTCGGTGGCCGATGAGAATTCGGAAGTGAAGCCAGCGCAGCCACTGTACGATGTGCTCCCTTCGCCCGCAGCCGGCCCTAGCAACTTTGCCCTTTCGACATCTGCGGCAACCCTGTCGGTACCGCAGGGCATGAGTGTCACGACCAAGATCACGGTGATGCCGAGGAGCAGGCTCAAGGACAACGTCAGCTTGACGGCATCGGGACTGCCCGAAGGAGTCTCGGCGGCATTCAGTCCTGCCAGCACTGCGGGAACCAGCAGGCTAACGCTGACGGCAGCCAGTTCGGCCAAGCCGGCAGCGTCGACACTGACAATTACCGGAGTGTCCGGCGGACTTTCCCACGTCGCCACAACCGCGCTGGCTGTAACTGCGGTCGCGAGCGGGACGATACCTGTTGATCTTTCGTCCGAATACAACGTGACAGGGATTTATGACGACGGCTCAAAATTCACGCCGGCAAGCAGCCTGGACAACGACGGGTATGCCTATTCCGAGCAACTGTTGGGCTCCACACAAGTCGGAGAGGGCGTTGTCTTCAAACTCGGGCCCGCTAATGCTCCGGACGTAGTTAGCGGTAAGACAGTCGCGTTGCCGGCGGGCAGGTTTAGCAGCCTAAAAATGCTCGCGGTGGGAGTGGACGGCAGCCAGGAACTGCAAACCTTCACCGTCATTTATGCTGACGGCACGTCCTCGTCCTTCACCCAGAGCCTCAGCGACTGGTACGCGTCCAGGACTCTTGAGGGGGAATCAGTGGCGGTGACTGTGCCGTATCGTCTGGTCGCTGATGGCAGCACCGACGACCGTCCATTCCATCTCAACGCCTATTCCTTCGATCTCGACGGTAGCAAACACGTACGAAGCATCAGCCTGCCAAGCAACAGAGAAGTCTTGATCTTTGCCATGACTCTTGTGCCGTGAGGTAGCGACGTGTTGGACTTCTTCATTTGTGCGGCCGCACGGGCGGACGATCATGTGCAATTGGGAAGAATGACCATTCCTGCTTGAGGCGGAAACAGCAACCAGAACGACACTATAGAATGCCACGTAGATGCGCTTCGTATTGAGTGCCCCGTTAGTCCTAGTGCTGGTTGCAGCGATTTCTGCGCAGCAGGCCGTCCCGTTGGACAGTCCAGGATCGTCCGCAAAGTTTATTGACGTGACCGCTTCGGTCGGCGTGAACTTCGAGTACAAAGCCTCACACACTGAAAAACACTACTTGCCCGAAACTATGGGGGCAGGAGTTGCTCTCCTTGATTACGACAATGACAATCGCCTCGACATTTTCCTGGTCAATGGTGCGCCGATCAACGATCCCACGCCCAAAGGGGCGATCCCGCAGAAGACCGGGAAAATGTTTTGGAATCGCCTTTATCACCAGAAACCTGATGGGACGTTCGAAGACGTCACCGAGAAAGCAGGTTTGCGGGGTGTGGGGTATGGGATGGGTGTAGCCGTCGGAGACTACGACAACGACGGTTACGAGGATTTATATGTGACCGCTCTTGCGGGCAACAAGCTTTACCACAACAATCGCAACGGCACCTTCACGGACGTCACGGACCTAGCCGGCGTCGCGGGCGGGGGCTGGTCGACGAGTGCTGCATGGGTTGATCTCAACGGCGATGGACTACTCGATCTGATCGTCCTGCGCTATCTGCAATGGGACTTCAATGACATCTGGTGCGGCGAACACAAAGAGGGATATCGTTCGTACTGCCATCCTGATTATTTCCAGCCGATTTCACCCTTGGTCTATCACAATGACGGCAACGGCCACTTTACTGAGAGGTCGCAGAAGATCGGGATCTCGAAGCCGGGCAAGGGTCTGGGCGTGGCGCTCGCCGATTATGACCGGGACGGACACATCGACATTCTTGTCGCGAACGACTCCATGTTCGAGTTTTTGTATCACAACAAAGGCGACGGTACGTTCGAGGAAGTCGGCTTGGCGGCAGGCGTTGCCGCCGATGGGGATGGCCGTACCTTTGCTGGAATGGGCATAGACTTCGCCGACTATAACAACGATGGTCTGCCCGACATCGTGGTAACTACCTTGGCGAACCAAATGTACGCGCTTTACAAGAATAACGGGGATGGCAGCTTATCCTATGCCAGCTATGAGTCCGGTTTCGGCCGGATCACGCGTCCGCATTCTGGCTGGGGCGTTCGCTTCATCGACTACGACAACGACGGGTGGAAGGATCTCCTGATTGCCCAGGGACACGATCTGGACACGGTGGAGCTGAATTATCCCAACCTGCACTACCGCGAGCCGATGTTGCTGGCGCGAAACACAGGCCGTGAATTCGAGGATGTCTCCGCAAATTCAGGCGGCGTGTTCAGTCAGCCCTGGCTCGGACGCGGCATGGCCATCGGGGACCTCGACAACGACGGCCGCCTCGACGTGGTGGTCACGACCAATGACGGACCCGTACACATTCTGCATAACGAAACCCCAACATCGAACCACTGGCTGACTTTGAAACTGGTTGGGCACAAGAGCAATCGGGATGCGATTGGAGCGGAAGTGAAGCTTGTAACGAAAATAGGTCAGCAGGTTGCAACCGTTTCCACTGCGGGCAGCTATCTCTCATCCAGTGACAAGCGCGTGCACTTTGGGCTCGGGAAAGAAGCCGCAGCCAAGACTGTTGAAGTTTGTTGGCCCAGCGGCACGATTCAGACTCTTAAAGACGTGCCTGGAGACCAGATTCTGGAGATCGACGAACCGCAAGCATGGATCGGCGTAACAGGACAGGGAAAGTGAATCGGCCCTCGTATGCATTCGCGTTTATGGCGTCCCTGATATCGGCCTTTTGCGTTTCCCGTGCGGGGCCCCAGCAAACTTCAGACCGTTACCCGTCAGCGGGAAAAACTCCTCAATCCTTTCCGTCGCAGGGCATGGCAGCCGGCGCGGCCCGTGCGCCCCTAAAGGATGCCAAAGCCCGCCCCATTACGGCCGGAGGATTCGTGGACGACGCCCCGGTCGTGTTTGTCGATTTCACGAAGCAGGCTGGATTGGACAGATTTCATCACCGCATGGGCACTCCGGAAAAGACGAAGATCATCGAGGCCAACGGCTCCGGGGTGACTTTACTTGATTACGACAATGACGGCTGGCTTGACATCTACTTGCTGAATGGGTCTACGGTTGACGCTTTGGCGGGTAAGGAGCCGCCACCACGCGCCATGTTGTTTCATAACAACCGCGACGGTACATTCACGGATGTCACAACCCAGGCAGGTGTGGCCAACGAGCGCTGGGGTTTCGGCGTGGCAGTTGGTGACTATGACAATGACGGGTGGCCTGATATCCATGTGGCCAACTTCGGCAAGAACCGCCTCTATCACAATAACCACGACGGGACGTTTACCGATGTGGCGGAAAAGGCTGGCGTGACCCTTGGGGGGTGGTCCACGGGCCCCACATGGGGAGACTATGACCATGATGGCTTGCTCGATTTATTTGTGCCTGGGTACGTCAAGTACGACCTGGATCACCCTCCGGAAGCGGGCAAGGGCAAGATTCCGCGCGGCGGGTGCCAGTTCCGGGGAGTGAGCGTGTTCTGCGGACCCCTTGGGCTCCCGGGGGAAGCCGACCATCTATTTCATAACAATGGAGACGGTACATTTACCGACGTCAGCGTCAAAGCCGGGGTCTCTGATCCTTACGGCTACTACGGCCTGGCTTCTGTCTTTGTCGACGTGGATGATGACGGCTGGCTCGACTTGCTCGTGGCCAACGATTCCGTGCCCAGCTCCTTGTACCGCAACCGGCACGACGGCACCTTCGAAGATGTGAGCTTCGTTTCCGGGCTGGCGCTCAGCGGAGATGGACGTGAACAGGCGTCGATGGGAATTGGGGTGGGAGACTACAATCGGGATGGCAAAGTAGATTTCCTGATCAGCACTTTTTCCGACGACTACAAGACGCTCTTTCGCAACGACGGTGATGGCAGCTTTACCGACGCCTCGTTTCGGGCCGGCCTAGGCGAGCCGACCATTCCATTCCTCGCCTGGGGGAACGGCTTTCTCGACTTCGACAATGACGGACTGCTCGACGTTTTCATCGCCAGCGGACATGTTTATGTGGATGCAGACCGGCGGGACTGGGGTACGACTTGGGCCGAGCGTCCGCAGTTGTTTCGTAATCTCGATGGCGCCAGGTTTCGTGAGGTTCCTCCCGCCACGGGCAGTGGCTTGGCCGCATTGATCCCAGCGCGTGGCGCGGCTTTCGGCGATCTCTTTAACGACGGCCACGTCGACGTCGTGATCAACAATATGGACTCCGCTCCGACCTTGTTGCGCAACATCGTGAAGAATGCAAATCACTGGATCGCGTTGAAGCTGGTCGGTGGTCCCAAGAGTCCAAGAGACGCAATCGGGGCAGTAGTATTGCTCACGGCCGGCGGCGTGCGGCAGCGTGCCGACGTCTACAGCGGCGCCAGTTACGGTTCAAGCTCTGACCAGCGCATTCATTTCGGGTTAGGATCTTCTACGAAGGTCGATAAAGTCGAGATTCGCTGGCCGAGTGGCACGAGGCAGGAGATCACCCTGCCGGCGATTGATCGCATTTTCACCGTGGTCGAAGGCAAAGGGGTGGCGTAGGCGCGTTTTCATGGTTCCAAAGCACTGTCCACGAAGTTTCGCAAGTAGCTGGCCGGCTACTAGTCCCGAAGATTTCTGCGATACGAAATTGCGCCACTTCAGGAATGCTCCGAGCGATATTTCAAACCAACGTTGCGTGCGAATTCTGACGCTGTTCGTATGCGCTGTCTTAGGAGCCTTGCAACAGACGGCGACAGCGACAGAATCGCAAGCAGCTCCAGGAACGCAACCTCGTTTCACACCTGTCGGCGGACCCAACGATTCGCTTTCGCGAGCCAGATCACTCCTGCACGACGGAAAGGTAAACGATGCGGAGCTGGCAGTGCGCGATTATCTGAAGGATCATGTCCACTCTTCCGATGCGCATTTTTTGTTGGGGTACGTGCTATTCAGGAAAATACAGGCGGATGCTGGTGGGCAATCCGTGCATGGCGTTCCCAGTTCCGGCGACCTCAAATCGCGAGAAGAAAATGCCAGAGCATCCCTGGCGGAATACACGGAAGGCGCCAAATATCACCATCCGAGCGCCTTCGACTTGAAGATCGTGGCACTGAACTATGTCTTGTTGAAGGACTACCCGGATGCGGATAAATGGCTGACGAAGTCGGTGTACTCGGATCCCAGCGACTCTGAGGTTTGGTATTACCTGGGGCGCACAAAGTACAACGAGAATCGGTTCGAGGAGGCGATCACTTCCTTCCAGCACTTTCTGAAGCTTGAGCCGAAGAGCGTCAAAGGAGAAGACAATTTGGGGTTGTCTTATCAAGGCCTCGGAAATACGAGTGACGCGATCGTAGCTTACACAAGCGCGATTGCATGGCAGGACGGCGCACGGAATCAGGATTCCGGCCCTTTTGTCGATCTTGGGGCGCTGCTGCTCGATCAGAATCAGCCAGCCGAAGCCGTTAAGTACCTAATGCAAGCCGTCGCAATCTCTCCTGAGGAATTACGGGGGCACGAGCAACTTGGCAAGGCGTACGACCGCATGGGCCAGCTTCCGAAGGCTCAAGTGGAACTGGAGAAGGCCGTTGAATTATCCCCCCAAAATCCTCGCCTTCACTATGTTCTCGGGCAGGTATATCGCAAGGAAGGATTCAGCGAGAAGGCAAAAATTGAATTTGGTCGGTCAGAGGAACTCCGACGCGACACCCCATCGGAGGGGCGGAACCAATAGTCATTGCCGCTCAAGCCCCGGCGTCATTCCGTAGCCGAATCGACCAGAGTCAGCGGCAAATCTTTCTCGGGTTAGTGCTGCTCTTCCTTATTCTGGAGAACTTCTCGTGCTCGCTCCGCCATTCCCGAGCGCGTATTTTCCTCCAGTTTGCTGAAGACCTGCATTTCAGCTTGCGCTTTCTGTGTCTGCCCCAACGCCCGATAACCCTGAGCCAAAAAGAAGTGAACGCGCGGATCATCCGGCGTAGCTTGCTCGGTAGCCTCCAGTTCCTTCACCGCTTCGTCGTTCCGATTGAGCTTCAGCAGCGCTCGCCCCCGATCCACTCGGGCTTGAGTCAGGTTGGGGCAAATCGCGAGCGCTTTATCAACGGCGGCCAAGCCTTCCTCGAAATTTAGGCGTTGCTCGATCAAAATGTCGCCAATCTGCCCCTGCGCCGCGCAGTTGGCAGGATCGTTCGCCAGTTCGAGCTGGAATTCCTTGACAGCTGCATCCCACTCTCCAAGAAACCAGTAAGCATTGGCCAGCTTGTAATGGGTGCCGGCCCGCTGCGGCTGCATCTCTACCGCCTTCTTGTATTCAGCCACTGCGCCGTCATAGTTCTTCATGCTCTCCATGATTTCACCCGACATCTCATGAACCAACACAGAGTTGGGATCGATCACATTCATTTTGGAGAGCGCCTGCTCTGAGAGTTGCATGTAGGTCTTCCCGAGCAGATACCAGGCTTCCTGATCCTGCGGCTGGCGGCGGGCGAGTTCTTGGAGATGTCCGGCCGCGCTTTCCAGTTCCCCGAGCTTGATCAGGTCGTTCGCCAGGAAGAGTTCTGCATTGTTGTCCTTGGGATTGGACCGAAGTGCAGCCTCGAGCCGCGGGCGAGCCTGCTTGTAGTCCCGCAGTTCGTAGAGTGAAATTCCCAAAAGAGCGGACGCTGACGGCATTTTCGGATCGATCTTCAATCCCCTTTCCAGGATCGCGACCGCCCGCCGGTAGTCCTGCCGCTGAAAATAGAGAAGCCCAAGGTTGTTGTAAGCGGCGCCTAACCGTGGTGCAATTTCCAAAATCGATTCGTATTTCGCGATCGCTTCACCCTGATCGCCGCGACCTTGCGCCTGCTTTGCGTCACTGTACAGACGTTCTACTCGCGGATCGAGTCCAGCGGACCTTGATTGTGCAGCCATGGGCGGTGGAGCGAAGAGCACACTCCAGAAGCACAGCAGAAGAATCGACGGCACGTGGCTACCGAGGTCTGGGCCGAAACTTGAGCTGTACGCGTTCATTACAAGGAATTGTACATTGGCAATCGCGCGATACTCAGGGGGATCCGGGAGATTCGTGGCGTCTTCCAGGCCCTCGTCCTTCATCATTCATGAGAATTGTAGACAGCTCGCACGCTCGGCTGTGCCTGGTCTGTTATTCGAGGAAGTCGATTCTCACTCATAGGTTGTCGACCGCTGACGCCCGCGTTCATCCGACGCACCTTTCGTAACCTGGAACGTAACCATTCGGCAGTAATGTTATCCGTACGCGCATTCGATATTCCGCTTTACCATCAATCCGTTGGCGCTATCTCGTGATTATCGGACCTGCTCAAGAACCGTTGCAGTCGAGAGACAAGCTCGTCGAGAATAAATTTCTCGTCCTCGCCCACTCCGCCAAGCTTCTTGAGTTCTTGAGGGCAGGGCAGTTCAGAAAAGAACGGATTGAATCGTGCAAATCCAGCCTCTAGGTTCATGGGCATGGGCAGCGCCACGCATTCGGGATCAATTCCTGGTCTGACACTGCGCCCGCAACGTCATAAACCGACTTGTTTCTCTTGTTGTCGAAGGTCTTGAATCTTTGAATGACCTTTGAGTCTGCCTTTATGGTGAGTTCGAGAGATTCGATTGTTTTAACGTGGTGACCCGATTGGGTTACGGTGCGATGACCGGAGGCGCGGAGCGCAGTCGTCGCGACGCAGAGCGCCGCATTGAAACCGGCGATGAATCGAAGATCGGTCGATACAGCCTCGACTCTAGAATCGGCTAGGCTGCGATCCACAATTCCCAGAAGATCCTTGATTTCATTGGGACTGGTGGGTTCTCGCCTTAGCCAACCGTACTCCACCCACTTTTCTAAGCTCATCCTCGTCTCCTAGCAGAAATGCCTTTTGTCCCTTGAGCACGGCGCTCAGGAAATGATTCCCGTTCGCAAGTCTCGACTTAAATTCCGCGATGGAGTATACGGTAGGGTTGACGGGGCGGCCGATATTCTTCTCGACTGTGGAGAACCGCGAAAGTACCTCGTCAAGTGTCGCCTTCCCAACAACCATTAAATCAACGTCGCTCTGCGCCGTTTCCTCCTCGCGTGCCACGGAACCATACACAAATGCCACAACGATTCGCTTGGAGAGAGGCTGCAAGGCTGACCGGAGAACGCTGAAAACGCCAACCGTCTTGTTCACCAGTGATTGCATCTCTCGAAATATGGGAGCATCTCGGTTGGCCTGGTAGAAGACCTGGCTGCCCAGCGACTTCCGGACAATAAGTCCCACTTTCGAGAGGTTTTCAAGCTCACGCTGAACCGCGCCCACGCTGGCATCTACTTCGCGTGCGATTTGGCGTGTATAAAAGGATTGATCGGCGCGACCATAGAGTAGGGCCAGGACTGCGCCCCGCGTCCGACCGAACAGAAGGTCTGCCAGACCGATGTGTGTACTCATTCCGAGAACAATTGTACTCAGGATGAGAACATTCTTCAAGGGGCGCACTTTGTGACTCCCGGGCGATCGGGACCCACCTCAGGTGTTGCTTTGTGTGCCGATGCGGAACGACTTGCTGCGCAGGAGCTGCCGGTACTAGCGTCGGTTGTGGCTGAGCGCACTTGACGTTTCCGACGTTCCTTGTCGCAAGTTGGCAAACCAGACACCCAACGCGAATCCCAGTGCTAGAGCAGCACTGGCAACGACAGGCAGCCAAATCGCCCAGACCTGTACAAAAGCGCCCTGGATCGTTTTGGGCGACCCACCACTGTGTGCGTAATAGGAACTGACCGGGGCTTACTGCTTGCCAGCAAGTGCCCGAAAGTTGGGAAAGCCTGAGCGCCTTTTCCAGTCGAGGGCACCACTTCGGTCCTCAGGCCTCAGATCCCGATTCGTCTTATTACAGAGGGTAAGGTCGCTGATTGTCGTCGGGTCTGTTGCGGCATGCGCACGGGATCGATTGCCGGGTCGCTCCGGTGATTTTGGGCCAATGCGTAAAGCACGAGTTCAACTCGCGTGGAGATTCCCAGTTTCTCGAAAACCTTGAACAGATAGTTCTTGACGGTGTGCTCGCTGAGCTTCAACTGCTCAGAAATCTGGCGGTTCGTCAAGCCGTCGGCTACCAAGGTGACAACTTCTTCCTCACGTTTTGACAGCAGGCTGCTTCCGTGAGCATCGACTATCCGAAGCGGGCGCGTCGCTACCAGCTCTTCAAGAATGTATTCCATGTCGCGAGTGGTAGCCCAAATCTGGCCTCTATGAACGGTATAAACACACTTGGAGAGCTGTTCGCTGGATTCGGCCCGCGAGAGTACGCCACGGGCTCCAGAGCGGAAAGCATCAATCACGAGATCGTGTTCGCAGTCTTCCAGCAATAGAATGAAACGCGTGGGAAGGTTCAGGGGCTGGATCGTGCGCAGAACGGAGTACCCGGCAAAGGAGCTGTCTTGGAGCACGCTGCTTACGAGCGCGACGTCTGGCTGCGTCCTGATGATTTCGTCGGCTATCGTCTTGGAAGTGAAACAGACCGGGAGAATGGTTTCAAAACGCGGGCTGCGGCTAGTCCTTAGCTGCCCGGCGATCAGTTGAGAGGCCATCCTGGAAGCATCACCAACCAGAACTCGAAGTGAAGGGCCGTCGGCCATGGCGCGATTGTCCGAACGAGGCATCCCAGGGAAGAGCCTGCTGCTTTCTTGTACGTCTATGGGCTATCGGGGGGAATCGGTATGCGTGTGTAGGTGGTCACTCTCGGTTCACTAAGGTAAGTTGCCGTTCTACATGAACAACCTTAGGGAAGCGGGACGCAAACTGGGAGACGTTCGTCTCCCCCCCAACAGAGTCGAGATTCTCCGCAGCCTAGAGTCGCAAAGCGGCCTGTTTTGCCAGCGTGGGTTGGCTGGCTGCACCAAACAAAGGTTTGCCCAGTTTCACACTTTCCGTCATAGCCAGCCGATGTGGCTTTGCCATCATAGGAATCGCCTGCGGTGGAAAGAGCCGCGAGCTCCATTTTGTCGAATTCGCGTGCGGCAGGTGTTCTGTGGAGCTGAGAAAGACGACGCGCTACCCACTAGACCTCCGGGTGACGTTTCGGTGGACCAATGAAGGCCAAGACTATTTCGGAACCGGCGCAACCCGTGACATCGGAGCTGCCGGAATGTTTGTCTTCAGTGAGGATTGCCCGCCCTGTGACGCCCGACTTAGTTGCGAGGTCACGGCGCCGCGTTCACGGAGCGCGGGCTCTTTACAGATCAACGCTTCAGGGCGGGTTGTGCGCGTCGAGGGTAGCCACGGTACAAGACGAGGATTTGCCGTGTGTGGCGACGTACAGCTGTTTTCCGAGGATGCCGTATCCGGTTGGATGGAGCGATCTGACCCAGTCGACGAAGTCTGAGGCGCGGAACTAGGAACTAGCTGTAACACATTTGTTTATATTCACTTACAAGGACACCGTGATGTCGTTGACGCAGGCGAAGCCTTGCCCGATTCCCAATATAGAGCTTTCAGCAGTCAATCTTGGTGCTGAGCCGCCGCGCTGGTATGCGGCGTACACGCTGCCTCGCCACGAGAAAGTGGTGGCGGAACAACTCGGTCTTAGGCAGGTGGAGACCTACGTGCCTCTTTACCTTAGCGCACGGCGCTGGGCGGAGCGTCGCGCTCTGGTGCAACTGCCCCTCTTTCCCGGCTACGTGTTCGTTCGCATCTCGGTGGGCGAGCGGATCCGAGTACTGAACCATCCCGGTGTGCTTCGTTTGGTTACGTTTAACGGAAGACCCGCACCCTTGCCGGACCACGAAATCGAGCAGTTGCGGGCTGCGCTGGAATTGGCGAAGGCCGAACCCTTTCCGTTCCTTATACCTGGCAAACGCGTCCGCGTCAGATCGGGTGCGCTAGGTGGACTTGAGGGAACAATCCTGCGGCGGAAGGGCCGAATGCGGCTGGTGGTTAGCGTCGAAGCCATTCAGCGGTCAATTGTTTTCGATCTGGATGCTACCGATCTGGAATCTATCACTAATTAAGCAACTGGTCGCCAACTCGACACGACTCCTACCAGCTTCCGACCAGATAGCCAAGAGGTCGGAGCGAGATCGTTGTACCGGAATGTGAGCAACATTAGCATCGGCGGTCAAGAGTCTCGTTGCAAACCGTCTCCTGAAGACGAGCATGCCTTGCTGAATCAAGGCCCTACGAAAAGCCAGAAGTCCCTTGCACATCTCTCAATTAAACGGAGCCCTTATGGAGCAGTTGCGTGAACCATTTCGTTTCCTGAGGAATCATTTTCAGCGAAATCATCTAGGCATAGCGCGGGAAGTGCTTCCGCTACGCTGGAAAGAGGCGATCCTGCGTGTGGTTGCGGATATAGTTCTGACCAATGGCTCCATGCTGGGCGCGGCGGTGATTTGGGCGGTTTTCAAACCCACATTGTTCTCCGAGAATCCTGGCGCCATCCGGCTCATCACGAGTGGAAAGACCTCACTCTTAACCTATGTGCTGTTGTGGTCTGTCCTGTCCATAATCATTTTTCACCTCCACGGTTTCTACACCCGGACGCGTGGTTATGCGAGCCGCTACAAGGCATTGGTGATCGGTCGGGCCGTCAGTCTAGTGATAGCCGTGTTCATTGTGATCGATCATTTTTTCCTGCTGGGCGGCTTCTCGCGTGCAGTGGCCGTGCTGGGTTGGTTCCTGATGCTTTTGAGTGTTGGCGGTGTCCGTCTCGGCAAGGACCTGATCATTGCGACGTACAGGATCGAACCGCGGGTTCCGTCGACGGCGAAGGTAAAACGAGTGCTGGTGCTGGGCGGTGCTGGATACCTGGGATCGGCCCTTATGCCGAAGTTGCTGGACAAGGGCTACAAGGTGCGGCTCCTGGATTCGTTCGTATACGGCGACTCATCCATAGCGGGAATCAGAAGTCATCCGGACTTCGAAGTGCTCAAAGGCGATGTCCGGGAGATCCATTCCGTGGTTGATGCCATGAGGGACTGTGACATTGTTGTGGACCTCGCCGCAATCGTGGGCGATCCAGCCTGCGACGAAAATCGGCGGCTTGCGGTGGAGATCAACCGCGCCGCCACTCGCATGCTGATCGACATCGCTCGCGGATATGGCGTAAAGCGTTTCCTGTTTGCTTCAAGTTGCAGCGTATACGGAGCCTCCCAGTTTCTCATGGACGAGTTCTCTGCGGCTTCTCCCATCTCTACCTACGCGCAAACAAAGGTGGACTCAGAAAAACTACTGCTTGAGGTAGCCTCTCGTGACTTTCACCCCACGATCCTTCGGCTGGGGACATTGTTCGGACTTTCTCCCCGTCCACGGTTTGACCTGGTGGTCAACCTGCTAACCGCCCGAGCGGCTGCTACCGGGAAGATCACCGTGTTCAACGGTCAGCAGTGGAGGCCGTTTCTACACGTCCGCGATGCTGCGCGCGCATTCATGCTTTGCATGGAAGCTGAGCCTGCGGTCGTGGCTGGCGAGATCTTCAACGTGGGCGACTACAATCTGAATCACCGCTTGACGGATGTCTCCAAGCTGGTAGCCAGCATCGTGCCTCATGTGGAAGTCGCGCATGTGGACAATGGCGACCAGCGGAACTACCGCGTCTCCTTCGACAAGATCCATTCCCGCCTCGGGTTCCGGACCGAGATCACACTGGAAGAAGGAATCCGCGAGTTGTACGAATGGATCAAGCCTAACCACACCATTGACCTATCTGCAGCTCCTCAGTTCAATAACCAGGCGATGATCCGCGAGTTTGCGCAGAGCGCGGCCGCGCAGCAGTCCACTCTGCGCATGTTGCAAAACCTTGCTGAATGTGCCTGAAACTGATTGCCTTGACGGGACGGACGATCACGTTCGGTCCTTTGCAAGCTTTTGACTGAAAGGCAATGAAGATGGCAACTGAAATTCTTACCCCTCTGGCGCCGGAAACACACAAACAAGCCTTCCTGCCGTTTTCTGCTCCGTGGTTCGGAGATGAAGAGAAGAACGAGATCCTGAAGACACTCGATTCAGACTGGATCACAACTGGGCCACGCACCAAGGCGTTCGAAGCAAAATTTGCCGATTATATCGGCACCGGTGAGGCGGTTGCGGTGAGCTCGTGTACCGCAGCTTTGCACTTGGCGTTAGCCGCAATCGGGGTGAGCCCTCGCGACGCAGTTATCACCAGTCCGTTGACTTTTGCTGCTACAGCGAATGTGATCGTCCATCAAGGTGCTCAGCCGATCTTTGTAGACATCGATCCGGACACTTACAATCTCGATCCTGACAAACTTGTCACCTTCATTCAACAACAGTGCCGGTGGGATCCTCGCAATCGCGCCCTATGGACAAAGAAGACCAACAAGCGGGTTCGGGCCATTATTCCGGTGCATTATGCTGGGCACCCATGCGACATGGACAGGATCAACGCGTGTGCCCGCGAGTTCCGCATGACGGTAATCGAAGATGCCGCGCACGCTCTCGGAGCTACTTCCCGTGGACGAAAGGTAGGCAGGCTTGGCGACATGGCCTGTTTCAGCTTCTATCCCACGAAAAACATCAGCACCGGGGAAGGCGGCATGCTCACCACGCAGGATCCCGAGTTGGCGCAGCGCATACGCGTGCTAAGCCTTCATGGCATCAGCCGGGACGCGTGGAAGCGCTATGGGCAAGATGGTTCGTGGCGGTACGACATTCTCGACGCGGGCTTCAAATACAACATGACCGATCTTTCCGCCGCCCTTGGCATACATCAGTTGGAGAAGCTGCCACGCTTCCTGAAGCGGCGTGTTGAGATAGCTGAGCAATACCCAAGGTTACTGGCCGATCTGCCTTTGAAGCTTCCAACGGCACTGCCCCACACCGAATCTGCCTGGCACTTATACCCTGTGCAGGTGCGGTCGTCATGGGTTAGTCGTGATCAGCTTATCGCCACGCTACGGGCAGACAATATTGGGACCAGTGTGCACTTTATTCCGCTACATCTAATGTCGTATTACCAGCGTCGCTTCGGCTATAAGACGGGAGACTTTCCGGTGGCGGAAAGCGTCTTCAACAGGATTGTGTCACTGCCGTTCTTCCCACGTATGACCGATAGTGACGTCGAGCGGGTGGGATTCGCAATGCGAAAGGCGTTTGTCGAGTCTGTGGCGGCGTGAGGGCTTGTCAAGCTGTCGCGCAGACCGATGTTGCAACTTCTCAACTAGCAGTGGTTGACTGCAGCTTAAACAATCCGGTAACCGTATGAGTCGAAATTTCGATTTGTTGCACCTGGCTAGAGAAGACAACGACTCTTATCAACGTTTGCCTTCTCATCAAATGACGCTGTGGTCACGCGACACACTGCATCCGGCCCACCTGGTTGGCGCAGAGAACCAGGCAGGCGAATCAGATTTGCTGACGGTGGTTCGCGTATTTCGTCGACGCTGGCGCACCGCGGCCTGGTTCGCTGGAATCATCATGACGGTTACTGTTCTGGTGACTTTGCTCATGACCCCGCTTTACGCGCCGGACGTCAGGATTGAGATCGGCCCTCCTGGGTCTGAAGCCTTTTCTATCAACCACGATGATCTGGCCGCCAGCGATAACGATTATGTCGAGACCCAGGTGCTGAATCTGCTCAGCGAGCAGCTTGCCATCACCACCATACGAGAGCTGCAGCTCGACCAGAAGCCGGAATTTATTGCCACGCGGCACTTGTTACCGCTGGGATGGCTGAGACCTCGACGCCGGGATGATACCGCGAACCAGAATCGTGATGAGTTGCGATTGACTCCGCAAGAATCCCGAGCGCTGGAGTTCTTCAAGCGGCAATTGGAGGTAAGGCGGCTCGGCAACAGTCGCATTGTTGGCGTGAGCTTTGCCAGTAAAGATCCGCACTTGGCGGCGCAGGTCGCGAACACTTTAGCGCTCAACTTTGTAAATCAATACTATCGTTCCCGACATGAAGCCATTGTGCAGTCCTATCAGTGGATTGAGCGTCAACTGGACGACATCCGGCAAAAGATGGAGGCATCGAATCAGGCCCTCGTTCGCTTCCAGCGCTCCAGCGGAATCACCGACCTCGATGAACAGCAAAACACGTTTACGCAGCGGGTAGCGGAACTGAATCGTCAGCTAACGCAGGCAGAGATGGAGCGGGTACAGTATGAAAGTTTCCTGAGCAAGGCGGGTCTCGGCGAAGAGGATGCACTGCCGCAAGTCGAAGACAATCAGGTCGTCCTCGCCCTCAAACAGAAGGTTGCTCAAGCCCAGGCCGACCTTTCGCAGGGCCTGGCCATTTATGGCCCCAACCATATCAAGGCGAAACAACTCCAAAGCCAATTCAACGATTTGAACGCTTCATTGTTGGCCGAAAAGCAAAAAATTGTAGAGGCCCTCAAAACCAATGCTATCGCCGCTGAAAACCGCCAGCTAGAGGTAGGCCACCGGCTCGACGCGATGCGGAAGGATTTGAATAAGTTAGCGGCGTCCAACGTACTTAAGAAAGAAGCGGCGACGAACAGTGACGTCTATAACAAGTTGTATACCAGCGTAAAGGAAGCATCCATTGCTGCCGCGTCCAAATCAAGCAATATACAGATCGTGAGCAAGGCGAGAGTGCTCGAAACCCCCACCAGTCCAAATGCGCTGTTGAACCTGGCAATTGGAATATTTGTGGGAATTGTTGGCGGCGTAGTGCTGGCGTTTGCCAACGAGGGCCTGGACCGGACGATCCACACACCTGAAGAAGTCAAGAGGTTCACCGGACAGTCTCCCATGTCGATCGTCCCTCTGCTTCACTCCATCGAGCCGAAGCGGTTTGGATGGTACAAGGCAATTTCGTTGTTCCCAGGGAAGGTCCTGCCGGCGCAGAACCGCGACATGGTGTTTGTAGTAGCCAGTCCCTGGTCGCCGCAGGCAGAAGCTGTGCGCAGCTTAAAATCCTCCATCCTCCTGGCAAGCGCGGAACAATCGAGCTTAGTCATTCTCGTTGTCTCATCCACTGCCGGTGAGGGCAAGACCCTGTTGTCCGTCAACTTGGCTTCGGCGTTGGCGGAGCAAGCGGAGACTTGCCTGCTTGATGTCGACATCCGAAGACCCCGGGCGGCAAGCACTCTAGGGTTGTTGCCCGCGAACGGACTGAAAGACGTCCTGGAGCAGATAGTTCCTCTGGAGCAGGCTTTGATCAAGGTACCGCATGTGCCGGGCCTTGCCGTTTTGCCGCCCCGCGCCGCGGACGAAAAGGTCGTGGAGATCGCGAACTCGCCCGCGATGGGAGGAATCATTGCCGCGCTGCGCCAAAAGTTTCGATTTGTAGTGGTGGACTGTCCCCCGATCATTTCCTATCCCGAGGGTCGCGTCTTGTCCAAGTGGGTCGATAGCGTCATTCTTGTCGGCCGTTGTGGCACAACCACTCGCGAGGCGCTGATCCGCAGCGTGGAGATTCTGGCGGAGGTTCAAGCTCCCGTACTCGGCGTGGTGCTGAACGGAGCAGACCTCAGCGCACCGGAGTACAGCTACTACCAATATTCCAGCTAGCATTTGTGTATGGCAATCGTTGTTACCACGTTAGCGGCGTCCAGCGGCATGACCGCGAGTATCGAACTGCCAGACGCATTGCGGTTTGGTGGACCACTTTGGATATTGGTGGCACTGGCACTAGCGCCATTGTTCCTGCTGGCGATGCGCAGATTCCGAGCCGCATTCATCCCGCCGCTCATCTTCGTTGGTTATCTTAAGACCGTGCAATCGAAAGGTCTCAGCCTCACCGATCCCACCATGATCGCGCTGCTGCTTCTTTGTGGCTCTATTCTGCTCGACTTACTTATCGCTAGTACCGGAAAAGATCGTCACGGGCTGCGCGAATGCTTGGCCCAATGGAAAGGTATCGCCTCATTCGGCGTTTTGGCTGCCGCGACAGCCGTCAGCTATCTCTATTCCCCAGCCCCAACATATGGCTGGGATAAATTGACTCGATTCCTCGTAATTTCAGGCATCTTGTTTCTGGCGCCTCTTGTCCTTATCAAGAAGATGGATGACGTACGTCACTTCACGCTGGCGATGCTGGTATGCGCAACTCTGTTGAGCATTAAGCTGCTCTACGGCATCAACGACGGATCTTTGTTCGACCCCAGTGGTCATGCTCTCTCATCCGAGAGTCGCGATGTTACCCAGATTGGGGCTGGGCAACTGGTAGCGATTGGCCTGCTTTGGCTGCTCTTCTGTCCTCCCTACAACTTGCGCCGGCTCTCGTTGATGATATCGGTCCCTTTGCTGTGTGCCGCTCTGATTGCTTCGGTGGCACGCGGACCGATATTGTTTTTTGTCGCGGTGCTCGTTCCTTTCATGTTCTCCCATCATGGGCGGGCGGCGGTGACGTCCACGAAGGTCTGGTTGCTGGTCCTAGTGTTCGGTCTTCTGGCATTTGCTGGGTCTCTCTATTGGCTACAACGGCAAGAGGCAGCACAGGAGAAGTTCAGGACGAAAAAAGCCGAAATCGAAGAAGTACTTCGCGGCTCCTCAACTCCAACCTACACGGCAGGACGAAGGTTGACCCTTTACGGCTGGGCGTTGGAAATGTTTGCAGAGAAGCCGTTGACCGGCTGGGGACTAGGCGGCTGGAGCTATTACGTTTTCGATCGCGATATGCCATCGTATCCGCACAACCTGGTCCTCGAGATTGCCGCAGAAGAGGGTGTGATCGGGCTGGCCGCACTCGGCACTCTTTTTCTCACAGTCTCTTTGGCAATGCGGCGTATCTGGCGAAGGTCTCCCGACTTAAGTTTCATCGTTCCTGTTTTCACGTTCTCTTTCCTTGCTACTTTGACTAGTGGCGACATAAACGTCAACCGGCCATTATGGCTGTGGTGCGGCGTGATCTTCGCTCTCGCCGGAATCGCGGAGCGGCGGTTACAAAGACGCCAGACACTGAAACGATATTCGACCAATCATTTCGGACTCGACCGTCCGTTCCTCAAGAGTTCCATGTACTTGTGAAGCGTTGAACAACTCTGGAATATATCCACGCAAACTGCAAACCCATGCTACACACACGCCCAGCAACACTTGCATCTGCGCCTTCCGAAGTGGTGCCATGGGCGCTTTCTGGGGGCAAACGATTATTCGATGTTGCCTGTGCGACCCTGCTTGTCACAGCGGCCGCACCGCTTATGGTCATGCTTGCGGTCGTCATAAAGGCAAGTTCGCGAGGCCCTTTTTTGTTCCGCCAACGTCGCCTGGGAAAGAACGGCAAGCAATTCCCGGTCTTGAAATTTCGAACAATGTACACAAATACCGGAGACAGTTCAGGAGCCCTGATCACGCGTTCCGGAGACTGCCGAGTCACACGCGTGGGCAGATGGTTGCGAAAGTGGAAACTGGATGAGTTACCTCAGTTCGTCAACGTTCTCACAGGCGACATGAGCATCGTAGGTCATCGACCCGACATGTTGAAATACATGCAAACGCTGAATGGACGGGATCGGAACATTCTGTATTTTCGCCCTGGAATCACCAGCCCAGCCAGTTTGAAGTTCCGTAACGAAGAGCATGAGTTAGCCAGCGTGCCGCCGGAGGAATTGGAGCAGCTCTATGTCAGCAAGCTGCTGCCACAAAAGATCGGAATGGATCTGGATTATGCAGAGCATGCTACTTTCTTGACCGACTGCCGCATTCTGCTGCAGACAGCCTTCTCGGTTCTCTGTAGTCATCGAGGCTAGCGTTGAAATTTCTTTTTCTAACCCAGTACTTCACACCCGAGGCCAGCGCCGCACCCATACGCCTCGCGGCGATTATTCGCCAATTGCGACGGCTGGGGCATGACGTCGAGGTCGTAACTGCCATGCCTAACTACCCGGTCGGGCGCATCTTCGCCGCCTATCGCGGCAAGTTCTATGTGCGCGAGATTTGGGAAGGGGTGCGGGTACACCGTGTCTGGCTCTACGCCGCTGTCGGCAAGGGATGGAGGCGGTACCTCAACTATTTTACGTTTACGTTGATGTCATTCTTTGGCATCTTCAAGGCGGGCAAGGCGGATTGCCTCTTTGTCGAATCCCCCCACTTTCGTTGTCGGTGACCGGGTTCTTCTACTCAAGATTACGGAACGTGCCGTTCGTGTTCTACGTCGCAGACCTGTGGCCGGATGCAATACGCGACAACCTTGAGCTCAACAAGGAGGGAGTCGCCCTGAAATTTGCCCGCGCGCTGGAACGCTGGTCATACCGCAAGGCCGACTACGTCTGCGCTGTTACGGAAGGAATTCTGTCCGAACTACAGCGCCGGAAGGTGCCCCAAAGCAAGCTGCTCTTCTTGCCCAATGGAGTGGATCTCGACCAATTCGCTCCCATGCCCCCGGATGACAGCCTCAGGCACCAACTGGGTTTGCAAGAAAAGGAGATCGTCCTCTACGCCGGCACCCACGGCTATGCGCACGGCATGGAACGAATCCTGGGGGCAGCGAGAGTATTGCAGGAGCGGCGTCCGCAATGTCATTTCGTCTTTGTTGGTGAGGGTTCTGCCAAGCCGGCGATGATCCGCCAGGCTAAGGCACTCGGGATACACAATGTGAGTTTCCTTGATGCGGTCCCACCTGATCAGGTGAGCAGGCTTTTTTCGATTGCCTTCTGCGGCGTTGTCAGTCTGAATGAGAGCTCGATTTCCCAACACACCCGTCCGGTGAAGAGCTTGACCGCAATGAGCTGTGGCAAGCCAGTTGTCTACATAGGATCTGGAGAGGGGAGCCAGTTAGTGAAGAATACCAACGCGGGCTTCGTGCTTGAACAGGGTGACCCTGATGCTATTGCCGAAGCTATTTGTCAGCTCGCCGTTGACCCGCGGCTGGCGAAGAGCCAGGGCCAGAACGGTCGCAAGTTCATTGAAACAAACCTAGCCTGGCCGTTACTAGTGGGCCGCTGGTTTGACGACCTCGCCGGCCGACTCCGCATGAGCCAACAACAAACTCAACAACAATTAGAGGCTGTGAAGTCGTGCACTCAACTGTAGCACTCGAAGTCCCGTTCCTCGACTTGAAGGCGCAATATCGTGCACTCGAGCCCGAGATTAGCTGTGCGGTTGCAAGAGTGTTGGAATCCGCGCAATTCGTCGGCGGACCATTTGTCGAGAACTTTGAACGAGAATTTGCTTCCTACATCGGGGCGAGATACGCCGTTGGGGTCTCATCAGGAACATCGGCCCTGGAACTGGCATTGAAGGTCGCCGATATCGGTCCTGGAGACGAAGTTCTCGTTCCCGCAAATACTTTCTTTGCTACGGCGGAAGCGGTCAGCAACGTGGGAGCCAGGCCGGTCTTTACTGACGTGGATGCGGCCTCCTTCCACCTCGACCTTAGCTCTGCAGAAGCGATGATTACCCCTCGCACGCGGGCGATCATCCCGGTGCATCTCTACGGTCGAGCGATGGATCTCGGACAGGTCGCCGAATTCGCGGCTGCTTACCGCCTGCGGATTATCGAGGATGCTGCCCAGGCTCATGGAAGCGCGTACAACGGTGCCAAGGTCGGAGGCTCAGGACAGCTCACCTGCTTCAGTTTCTATCCTGGCAAGAATCTCGGGGCGTACGGAGATGCGGGAGCTGTGACCACTAGCGATTCCGATGATGCGCACAAGTTGCGTCTGCTTCGCGATCACGGGAGTCCGGCGAAGTATCAGCATTCGATGATTGGGACGAATGCACGCCTGGACAGTATCCAAGCAGCGATACTTTCCATCAAGCTACGGCATCTTGATCATTGGAATCAGCTCAGGCGCAAACACGCGGCACAGATTGCCTCAGCGCTTACAGATTCACCCGTGATACCACCAGAAGTACCGACCGGCGGCGAACATGTGTTCCACCTGTTTGTGGTTCAGTCGCAGCAACGCAACGCGCTGCGGAACCACCTTTCTGCTAATGGAATCGGAACCGGAATCCACTATCCTGTTCCTCTACATCTGACGGAGGCCTACCAGCAACTCGGCTATCCGGGGAAGGGCTCCCTGCCAACGGCAGAACACCTTGCCGAAGAAATTCTCAGCCTGCCCATGTACGCCGAGCTTACTGACGAGCAAATCGAATATACGATCGATGCCGTCCAGAACTTCGCGGGATGAATCTTTAGACGCTAGCAGCTGCACACATGCATCCACGACCAACAGTTGTCCATCTCACCTCGGTGCACACCGCGTTCGACGTACGCGTGTTTCACAAGGAGTGCAAGTCTTTGGCGCGGTCGGGCAAGGACGTAGTCCTCATTGCCCCACACCCGAGCGATAGAGTTGTGGATTCAGTGGAAGTCAAGGGAATCCGGAGCAGCGGTGGGCGTTTCGTTCGAATGACCCGCACGGCGTGGCGTTTGTATAGAGAAGCGTTGCGACAGAATGGGGATGTGTATCACTTTCACGATCCGGAACTCATTCCTGTGGGGCTGTTGCTGGCGACGCGTGGAAATACCGTGGTTTATGACCTACATGAGGACGCACCTTCCGATATATTGCACAAGGACTACATACCCCAGCGTCTACGCCGGCCCCTTATGTGGTGTGTGCGCAAATTAGAAGATGCAGCCTGCCGCCGGTTTTCTGGGCTGGTTGCGGCCACTCCTACAATTGCCAGGCGCTTCTATTCGATTAACCCAAACACGGTTGTGGTACACAACTTTCCAATGCTTGATGAGATCGCTCCTAACGTGGCCCTGCCTTGGAGCGAGCGCAATGCGGCCGTGGCTTACATCGGTTCGATCAGCGAGAGACGGGGTATTCGCAAGGTATTAAAGGCGCTTGCTCTCCTTCCCTCCGATAGTCCGGCCCAAATGATGCTGGCGGGACCGTTTTCTCCCGGGGGGCTACTGACGGAGCTTGAGAGGCTGCCGGGCTGGGCCCGTGTGCAATATCTGGGAGTGCTCGACCGGCCCTCAGTTGCAAACCTGCTCTCCCGCGTGCGTCTCGGCCTCATGGTACTGCAGCCAGAGCCAAACTTTGTGAACGCAATGCCCATCAAGCTGTTCGAGTACATGGCTGCGGGTATCCCGGTGATTGCGTCAGACTTTCCCTTGTGGAGGCAAATCATCGAAGAAGCAGGTTGCGGTCTACTGGTCGATCCGCAGGATCCGCAGGCGATGGCGCGTGCGATGGAATACTTGCTCAGCCACGACGCTGAGGCCGAAGCTATGGGACGCCGCGGACGGCAGGCGGCTCGCGAGCATTACAACTGGGACAGCGAAGAGCGCGTACTGCTCGAGTTCTATTCGAAGTTGCTCAGGACCGGTGCTCCTGGAAAAAAAGAAAGCGAACAGGTGTTGCGGGCGACTGCGGGCCCTCAACATCAGTACCAGGGCCAAGTCCCAGGTGCAGAGCCATATTCGTAGCATCCTATGTCGTTGCCCTTACCGACAGGCCGGGCACCTCCATCGAAATCAATGCTGGGAGCGTTGAGCGTCGTTCCAGCGTCAATGGCAGAGCTTGTGGCCCGCAGCTGGTAATTGCCCAGGGCAGTTCCAGTGTAGTTGACAAATTGTGGATCACTGCTGATGTTGCCACTGACGGCACCGCCAATAGCGACATAGTTTCCATCACCATTGTTGAAGGTTAGGTTGTTGTCGTACTTGTTATTGGGCCCGGTCGTCCCGCTGTCGTCACGGAAACCGTAATCGTTGTTATAAGCAAAGATGTTGTTGGTTACGACCGTATTGTTGTCCGAGCCTCCATTCGAGTTGCCCACTACCAATCCACTAGCCCCGTTCTTTAGGGAGGTGTTGTTGGCGACGATTACGGCGGTCGCCGAATGGTAAAGGTGAATACCATAGTCCCGGGCATTGATGACCAAATTATTGACAATTTGCCCCCGCAGGTTCGCGTGGTAGAGTCCGTACACGGTAACGTGTCCGGGACACTGAGCAGAATTGACCAGCCCAATATCATGAACAAAGTTCCCGATCATCTCGTCGTCTGACGCCGCATAGTTGCCATGCATAATTCCGGCGCCGCCCAGGTCGCACGTTGCGGAGGTTGGCCCTGCGATATCGTGGACATGGTTGCTGATATAGCGCACGAACGAGCCATCGTTGTACAGGCCCATACGCCCGACCGAGGTCAGCTCAAATCCTACGATGTCAATGTAATCTCCATAGTTGTGCCAGGTGCTATGGTCCACTCGGTCGCCAATGATCTTCGCGCCCCATTGCAAGTCGGAAATGTAAGTGATTCGCGACGAAGCTGTTCCGCTCACCGACGTGGTGATGTAACCCGTATACGCTCCGGGACCCACATGAACAGTTGCTCCAGGTCCGATGACGGTAGCCGCGTGCGCGATTGTCGCCCATGGACTCGCGGCGGAGCCGTTATTGGCATCGCTGCCGGTCGGCGCGACGTAATACTGACCAGCCGTAGTATTTGCAACAGAAACGTTCGCGCTGGCGCTCTTGGAAGTGTCGGCTACGCTTTGAGCCGTGACGGTTACGCCGGCGGGTGAGGGTACGGACGAAGGTGCCGTGTAGAGGCCAGTCGACGAGATCGTACCGAGGGTCGAGTTGCCGCCCACCGTGCCATTCACCAACCAAGTTACCGCGGTGTTGCTGGTGTTGCTCACAGTTGCGGTGAATTGTTGTGAATGGCCAACTTGTATCGAAGTGCTGGTCGGCGAAAGGGAGACGGAGATCGCGAGGGCTGCCGTGATACTCACATTGGTGCTGGCGCTCTTGGAAGTATCAGCCACGCTCTGCGCCGTGACGGTCACGCTGGCGGGCGAGGGTACGGACGAAGGTGCCGTGTAAAGGCCGGTCGACGAGATCGTGCCCAGGGCTGAGTCGCCGCCCACCGAGCCATTCACCAACCAAGTCACCGCGGTGTTGCTGGTGTTGCTCACAGTTGCGGTGAATTGTTGAGAATGGCCAACTTGACACGTGGCCCCGGTAGGCGAGACCGAAACCGAGATCGGAGGGGATGAGACAGTCACGATGGCGCTGGCGCTCTTGGAAGTATCAGCCACGCTCTGCGCCGTGACCGTCAGGCTGGCGGGTGAGGGTACGCTACGAGGTGCAGTGTAGAGACCACTCGAAGAGATTGTCCCTACACTCGAATTGCCACCGACAGTTCCGTTGACCAGCCAGGTAACCCTGGTATCGCTTGCATTGCTGACTAGGGCGGTGAATTGCTGCGACTCTGCGACTTGCACCGAAGCGTCAGCAGGAGAGATCGAAACACTAACCGCTGACAGCGTCCCCGTTCCCGTCAACGCAACACTGGCAGAAGTTGAGGGCGAAATCACGTCTAATGTTCCGCTATAGCTGATGGGTGCAGTCGGTTTGAAACTGACGACCAGTTGCACGCTGTGCCCAGCCTCCAGGGATATGCGTCCGGGCGAACTGGTCAAGCCGAACCCGCCGGAACTGTTCAATGAAATATTGTCGATCTGCAGCCCATTCTGGCCGGTATTTGTAACGGTGACTGTCTGCTGACGGGCAGTGTTCACGGACTGTTCGCCAAAGGCCATTGTGCCCGGGCTTACAGCCAGCGACGGGTGGCCTCCGGAAGCTGCTGAACATGCGGACAGGGCCGCTAAGAAGATTGGGCAGATTAGTTTGCCAATGTTAGAGAACATCAATCGCTTCCCGCTAAAGGTCTTAGGCTTGTTCCCCAAACCCGATGTGGTGGCGCGGGAACGCCGGGAGGTCCAATTCAATGATTCTTTATTGCGCGGCCGTTTGTGGATAGATCACGAAAGGACATGTGGAGGCTTGCCTCTGGTCTCTTACGGCCCTACGCAGGTGCACACAATCGGGCAGTTACCCCTTCAATTTGCTTGCTGCCTGAAGTTGCTCGCTAAAGGTTCGACCAGCGCTACAAAAAACCGCATCACCTTATGAGACGACAACCCAACATTTCCCACAGTTTTAGAGCCCTGCGCGCAGGAATCGTGCTGGCGATCCTGTTCCACCTGGTCATGCTGGACCTGGCTGCACAAGCGCAGAGACTTGAAGACAACCGGGTGCCGAAAGAAGGGCAAAACTACTACGTGTCGCCCAAGGGCAGTGATCGCAATGATGGCTCTTTGAAACATCCCTGGATGACGATTGAACACGCCTCATCGTGGTTGCTGCCCGGCGACACCGTGCATGTGCTTCCCGGTGTTTACCGAGGCAGAATCGCTACCGCTGCTTCAGGACTGGCGGATGCCCACATCACCTATATTTCGGACCAGAAGTGGGAAGCCCACATTATCGGTAACGTCGTCGATCGCAGTGCTTGGGACAACCGCGGCAATTACGTGGACATCATCGGCTTCGATGTGAGCGGTGTCGGGCGCACCGGGCTTTATAACGATGGGTCTCATGTACGCTTCATCGCCAACCATGTCCACGATATTGCTGGGCCGACTTCGGCGCTCTGCGATAACGGTGGTGCCGGGATCTTTCACGGCAACTACTCGGGTTCCGATAACGACACGATTGGTAATCGAGTCCACGATATCGGTTGGACAAAAGCTTCTCTATGTGCGACCTCGGGCAGTCAGGTGCATGGTATCTACCATGCCAATCGGGGCGGCCATATCGTCAACAACCTCGTATACCACAACCGTGCCTATGGTATTCACTTGTGGCACGCCGCATCCGACGTTGTGATTTCTGGCAACACGGTCTTCAACAACGGCTCTTCCGGTTTGGTCGTGGGCGCAGGGGACAAGCCTCACGGAAACCGAGCCGACAATTGCATCGTCTCCAACAACATCCTCGCGTACAACATCCGTTACGGTTTTGTCGAATCCGGAAATACAGGGACTCGCAACCAGTACACCAATAATCTGACCTATGAGAACAAACTCGGGCCTTTCCAGCTTCAAAACGGCAACGCGGCCACCGACACTATCAATGCGGACCCTCAGTTCGTGAACTACACCGGTGATTCCCGCGGCAACTACCGCCTGATGCGTACTAGCCCGGCACTCCGTTCAGGAAGTAGGGAAGGAGCACCAGCGGACGACGTTGAGGGCCGCACCAGATCTGGCCCTGGAATTGACATCGGAGCCTACCAGTCCGCGGCTGATCCGCGGAACGTTTCTGCAATGCGATGAGTCTCGCAAAACAAATCTCCGGCCCTGAGTGCTCCACAACCCCACTGCTTGCGTTGCATGGTTCCCAAGCGTTGGAGCCCGGCGCATCGTTGGGCGACCCTGTAGAGGCAATCTCGCCATCTTCCAAAGTCCAACTGCAACGCGGTGTCAGCCGTGCGGCCAGACTGTACGCGCTCCGGCAGGTAATGCTTCGATCCGCAGTTCCGCAAGAAGTGTTTAACTCGTGGAGGGTGGAAGTCGACGGCAATGCCACAGTTGTGACGCTGGGTCGCGATGCGCGAATTCTTTTCCGACATGCACCTGCAACGTTTTGGCGCAACCTCATCGATGGGAGTTATGAGGTGGTTCGCGCCGAGTGGCCATATCCGCCTTCAAATCCCTGCGCCGCTCTTGTTCCAGATTTTGTCGTCCCGTTTGCGGATCGGGCGTACACTGGGCCACTTTTTGTGAGGACAAGCGGAGATACGTGGGAATGCCCGATTGACCTGCTGGCGTCCATGCTACTGACCTTGAGCCGTTTCGAGGAGTTGCAGTCGGACAAGAGAGACATGCATGGGCGCTTCCTGGCCGCGCAGAGTGTCGCGCTCAAACACAACTTCCTCCATCGGCCTATCGTGGATGAATACGGTCTGGCTCTACAGCAGGTGATCCAGTCCCTGCTGCCGTGCTGGTCACCCCCTGAGCGCAGGTTGCGGGTCAAACTCTCACATGACATCGACGAGACAGGGTTTCCGCGCAGCATCTCTAACTCTTTGGGGCACACATTCAAGCGGCGGAAGCCATTCGCCACAGTACGTGATTTGCTCGGCCCCGCCTTAGGACTCAGGCCTAGCTTGCTGGAAGCTGTGTTTCGCATTACGAGCCTGTCAAAGCGCCACGGAATGGCCTCTGCGTTGTATTGGAAGGATTCCCCTAAGAGCGCCTGGGACAGCGGTTATGACTTATCCATGAAACCTCTTCACGAAGTTGTCGACCGGTTGAAGAATGAAGGGGTGGAATTGGGAGTTCATCCCAGCTATTACACCTTCAATGACCCGCACCGGCTTGGCGATGAGGTGAAACACATTGGCGAAGTGATCGGCGAGACGAGAGTCGGGGGCCGGCAGCACTTCTTGCGCTGGCATCCGCGTACCTGGCATGACTGGGAAAAATGTGGCTTAGGGTACGACAGTACGGTTGGTTTTTCCGACCACATCGGGTTTCGGGCAGGCACTTGCGTGCCGTATCGTCCGTGGTCGCTGGAACTGGATCGCGAGATCGAATTACTGGAGATTCCGCTACTGGCCATGGATGTCACATTGACTTACTACATGCGCCTCGCCCCAGAGGATTCAGTGGCTCTGCTCTTGCAATGTGCGGACCGCTGCAAGATCGTTGGGGGCGTATTCACCTTGCTCTGGCACAACCGGAGCTTGCTCGATCCGCACTATGGACGCGCGTACCAGAGTGTGCTTTCGGCGCTGGAATACTCTTGCGCGTTCGATTGGAAGCAAGCTCTCAGCAGCGGCCAGTGTTGATTCCGCTGGAATAATCCAGCTCCAAACAAATGATCCCGCTTCAAATCAGGAGGCACTCTCGTGTCTGATTCAGTCGTCATCGTCGTCGGCCAAGGAGAGATTGGAAAACCGCTTCAGAAAATTCTTAGCCGCGCCTATCGCTGCATCGGGGTCGACGTTGAACCCGTCGAGGTTGCTCAGCCCTGCTCGACGATGCACATCTGTTACCCCTACCAGATCCCGGATTTCGTGGAGACGACCGTTGCCTACATTCGTAAGTACAAGCCGGAACTGACGATTATCAACAGCACTGTCGTGCCCGGTACGACTCGTCGCGTGTACGAGGAGTCGGGCGCAAAGCTTGCCTACAGCCCGGCCCGCGGCAAGCATGTGCGGATGGAAGAGGACCTGCTTCGCTACAAGAAGTTCGTGGCTGGTATCGACGATATCTCGTCTATGCGGGCAATGGAACACTTCGCCGCTGCCGGTTTCCGTACGGAGCGCTTCCGCACGCCGGAGATTGGCGAGCTTGCGAAGCTGGTCGAGACTACCTGGTTAGGCATACTCATCGGCTGGGCCCAAGAACTTGAGCGCTTCGGCGAATCCTACGGCGCCTCGTTCGAGGAAGTGAACGCCTTCATTCAGGAAGTTGAGTTTCTTCCCTCGCACATCTTTCCGGGCTGGATTGGCGGGCATTGCGTCATGCCAAATATTGAGTTGCTGCAAGAAAGTATTCAGTCTCAATTCCTGGATGCAGTAGTCCGGTCAAACGCAAAGAAAGAGCAAGCCCTCCTCAATTCCTTGGCAAAGGTGGCATAAACGTGAGAGTCGGACTGATCGGTTACGGTTACTGGGGGCCCAATCTAGCGCGGGCTCTGAACCAGACAGATAAATGTGAATTCGTCGCTTGCTGCGATGCCAACCCAAGAAGCCTTGGCAAGGCCCTGCGTTCTTATCCTTCGCTGAAGGGGTTCTCGTCGGCAAGTGAGCTTTGGGACAGCGTTGACGCAGTGGTTATTGCAACCCCTATTGCGACCCACTTCGAACTGGCGCGCCAGGCCCTGCTCCGTGGGAAACACGTGATGGTCGAAAAACCCCTTGCCCACAGCTCGCGCCTCGCCGAAGAGCTCGTCGAGCTGGCGGAGCGTCAAAGCTGCACGCTCATGACCGGCCATACCTTTATTTACAGCCCACCCGTAAACGTGGTGAAGAACCTCATTCAGGATGGGACACTGGGCGACATCCACTACATTAGCTTGTCTCGCGTGAATCTGGGTCTGTATCAGAAAGATGTTGATGTCATTTGGGATCTGGCGGTGCACGATGTCTCAATCCTGCTGCATTGGCTTGACGAAATGCCAGTCTGGGGAAGTTCTTTCGGGCGTGCCTGCGTGCAGAAAGACAAGAACGATGTGGCCTTCATCTGGCTCCAGTTCCCCAGCGGCGTAGTGGCATCCATCGAAATCAGCTGGCTTTCTCCGCAGAAGATGCGGCGTACGTCAATCGTCGGCTCCAAGCGCATGATCGTGTACGACGATACCGAGCCCAGCGAAAAGATAAAGATCTATGACCGTGGCGTAGTAGTGAAGCAACCCGAATCGTTCGGGGAGTACCAGCTTACGTATCGACTCGGCGACATGGTGGCTCCTAGTCTCAGCAACGTCGAACCCTTGCTTGTCGAAATCGACCACTTCATTGAATGCAGCATCAGTGGCCGGCGGCCGCGGACAGACGGCGCGTTCGGTCTGAAAGTGGTTCAAGTCCTGGAAGGCGTTGCCAAGAGTTCCGTAACCGTGCGGCCGCCGGCGCCGACGCTCGTGGAACTGGAGGGCGTGGCCTAATGACTCCGACGACTGACGTGCAATCTGGCATCTCGTATATGGCTCATCCCCTCGCGTTAGTTGAGTCCGACGAGATTGGCGAAGGCACGCGCATCTGGGCTTTTGCCCATGTAATGAAAAATGCGCGCATCGGGTGGGGCTGCAATATTGGCGAACACTGTTACATCGAACAAGGCGTCACGCTTGGCAACAACGTCACGGTGAAAAACGGGGTCAATGTATGGAGGGGTGTGACCATCGAAGACGACGTGTTTCTAGGTCCCAATTGCGTACTTACCAACGATCCAAATCCTCGGGCCTACATCAAGAAATCGGCGGATTCGCTGGTCGAGACTCTGATCCGGAACAATGCGACCGTCGGAGCCAATGCCACAATCGTCTGCGGCGTGGCTATTGGTCAGTATGCCTTCATCGGAGCGGGCGCAGTAGTGATTCGTTCCGTCCCGGATTTTGCGTTAGTGGTGGGTAATCCAGCGCGGCAGATCGGCTGGATGTGTCAGTGTGCTCAGCGCATCCCGATGATGGCAAAGGCGGACGCTGTGTGCTGCTCCCATTGCCAACGCCCCTATCGCCGCGGTGAGAACGGATTGGTGCCGGTTTCCATCCGCGCGGATGTCAGCATTGCGCGTACGAGTGAGCGCTCCACTTCTACCTTGTAATCTCAACCAAGCCCCAAGCACCCGCTGGAGGTTGACAATCCATGCTTAGCACATACAAAAGCGCCTTCCTGATAGCGACGACTCTAACCTTGCTCCATGCAGGTTTGAGCGCGCAAATCGCAAGCGCTCCGTTCAATGTTGACCCCGTCCCGTTAAGTTCTAAAACGACGAACGGGCCTCCGCAAGAGGCAGCAGCTCCCGGGAGGCCGCAGGACCTTCACATTGGAATCGGGGATCTCCTTCAGGTCACCATGTTTGGTACCCAGGATTTCAACGCTGATTTTCGAGTCAGCTCCTCGGGAGATATTTCCCTGCCGCCTCTCGGCCTGGTTCACGTCGCCGGCTTGAGCACCTCTGAAGCCGAAAGATTGATTGAGCGCCAACTGGTCGAAGGAGGCTTCTACCGCGAGCCCCGAGTATCTGTGTTCGCGAAGGAATATGTCACGCAGGGGGTTTCAATCTTGGGGGAGGTAAAAAATCCGGGGGTGTATCCACTGTTGGCGGATCGTCACTTGTTGGATTTACTTTCTCAAGCGGGCGGACTTACACCCAATGCCTCAAAGACCGTTTCCATCACACATGCAGGCCAAAACACTCCGAGCGTAGTTACACTCTCGCCAGATCCTGAGCTCGCCGCCACGTCCAATCCCGCGGTTCTGACAGGCGACACGATAGTGGTCTCCACCGCGGGATTGGTGTATGTGATCGGAAATGTCAACAAACCGGGCGGGTATGTCATGACTGACAACCAACTCACTGTGCTACAGGCTTTAGCGCTCGCTGGTGGGAATAGTCCAATGGCCGCTCTGGATCGTGCCCAGATCGTTCGCCAAGTCAAGGGTGCCCGCGAAGCCGTTCCTGTCTCAGTCAAAAAAATTCTTGATGGCCGTAACCAAGATATCCGGCTGCAAGCCCAAGACATCCTCTTCATTCCCGGCAGTACGGGAAAGAACGCCGCCACTCGGAGTGTGGAAGCTATATTGCAGGCCGCTGTCGGGGTAGCAATCTACCGGCGCTGATGGCGTCTTGCGCGTCATTCATCCCGGCCCGTTATCGAGTTCGGATGCGCCCGCGGTCCCGATGTTTCTTTCCCGACTTCTCACCGAACCATGTCAATAGCGACTAACCTTACTGCGTTCGCCACGGTTCCAAGGACCCGACTATCCCGAATCGCAGGGCTCTTGCGGCCTTCGCATGAGCACACGCCAATTTCGGCAGCCGTGCTGCTAGTGTCGGCCTTGTGCGTCTCGCGGTTGCTTGGGTACGTGCGCGAGGCGTATATCGCCGGCGTATTCGGTGCAGGTGCTTATACCGATGCTTATGTGGCCGCCTTCACCCTTCCCGACTCGTTTTCCTACATGCTCGCGGCGGGCTCGGTAGGTGTGACCGTAACTTCTATCCTGGCGCGGTATCGTGCCGAAAACCGCGAGGATGTGGCACAGCGGGGCATAAACGTGATGATGACCGTGATACTCATGATCTTGACCGTGGGCATCATAGTCCTCGAACTCACCGTCTCAAAGATCGAGCCCTACATGTTCCCCAACTTCACGCCGGGCCAACTCGAGCTTTGCTCACAGATCACGCGGATTTTACTGCCCGGCAAGATCTTTTACTATTTCGGCGGCGTCTACGCCGCGGTACTGCTCTCGCGTCGCTGGTTTCTGGTGCCTTCCACCGTACCTCTTCTTTATAACGTCTGTATCATTCTGTCGGGCATCATGGCGGCCCGACGCTACGGCATCATTTCGCTGGCGTTCGGTGTGGTGGCTGGATTGTTCATCGGCCCGTTTTTTCTTAATGCCATCTGTGCCCGCCGTACAGGTTTCCACTTTCGTCCATCGCTTGACATTCACAATCCCGCCTTCCGCGAGTGGGTTCGTCTTTCGGTTCCTCTGGGGCTTGGCATCAGCATCCTGATGGCAGATTCCCTGTATCAGCGATATTTTGCCTCCGGCAGTCCGGGTGACATCTCGCGCCTTTACTATGCCAGGCAGCTCTTCACGGTTCCGCTGGGAATTCTCGGCCAGACCGCCGGGCAAGCGTCCCTACCATTCTTTGCTCGCCTCTTCGGCGAAAGGCGGAGCAAGGAGTTCGGAGTCACGGTAAACAAGGCGATAACCGGAATCTTCACGCTCTCAATTTTGTGCACGGCATGGTTTATGGGGGCGGCGCTTCCGGTCGTCGATCTGATTTATCGTCGCGGCCGATTCGAGTTCTCCGACTCCGAACAGACCGCGACCTATCTGTTCTGTTTCTCGCTCGCACTGGGGTTCTGGGCAATACAGGTGCTGTATGCGCGCGCGTTCTTTGCGGCCGGCGATTCGCTTACACCCATGCTCGCGTCGACCATTGTCACCCTTGCAGCATTCCCCATCTACGCGCTGATGTTCAGAATGTTTTCGATAGTTGGGCTGGTGATCGCGTCAGATATTGCCATCATCCTGGATACCACGGTTCTCGCTCTGCTGCTACACCGTCGCCAACTGGTCCGCTTGACTGAGATCTGCTGGAAAGAAATCGGAAAGGTTGCCGCGGTTGCCGGTTTTGCCGGACTGACCGCGTGGGGAGTGTCACAAGCCTACCCGCTACATGGCGACCGCAGAGACGATCTTGTTGCATTGGGAATGATATCTCTTGCGTGGGGAGGAAGCGCTCTGCTGGGAATCTGGGTGACAGGCTCACAGTTGCTCCGCTACCTGAAACCTGCGCGCCGGAACATGTCGTCATTGCCGTCACCAGGAGATTCTGCTCCGCTCAATGACGCGATGGCCTGATCAACTCCACTCGTTCACCACAAGGTAGGCAAGGAGGCGAAAGAGCTCAATGGCCATGTCGAGTGCTGTTCTGCAACCAGAATCGGCGCCCCCCCACCCCCCTAACTCGCAGCGGGTGCTGCGCAAGCCAGGGCTCGAGGTGGCTCTTGTCGGAGTGGATGGGGCGGGCAAGACCACAGTCGCTACTGCGCTCTACAGTCTCACCTACCCTGTGAAGGTGATCGCGATGGGCTCAGCACACTTTCGCTGGTTGCCAATGCTGGAAAGGTTCTTTCCCTGGCCTGTACCGCCACTGGCGATTCACTGCGAACGCATGCTGCGTCGCTGGGTCGGATTCTGCCTTAAGTGCTTCGGCTGGATCGTCATCTACGATCGTCATCCGCTGGAACAGGTCAATACCACGCCCGCATCGCTAAAGCACCGAATCAACGATTCGTTCTTCTATCTGTACGGTTGGCCGGTTGATCTTACATTTTGGCTCACTGGCGATTACCAAACAATCTATCAGCGGAAACGGGAGTTTACGCCGGAACACTTGCGTAGCCTGGACGAGAAGATATCGGATGTGCTGGCCTACTGTCACATCGACCACTTGAAAGTGAATGTGACCGACAACAGCCTGGATGATGTGGTGGACGTCGTAGTCCGGCAGGTCTCTGCCAGATACGATGTCGGTTCACCAGGGGAAGTCGAAACTCCCCCCGCGGTATAAAACCTATGAAAATCCTGGTCGCAAGCCATCTGGAACGGTCTGCAATCCGACAATTACAGGAACGCCACGACGTAGTTTGCACATTCGATCAGCCGACAGCAGACCCGTTTTCGCTAGTCCGTGATCGCGAAGCGTTGGTGTTTCGCAGTGGCGTCGAGATCGCGCGAGCGCTCATGGAATGTGCTCCGCATCTAAAGCTCCTGGTGCGTGCCGGATGCGGCTTGGACAATCTAGATTGTGAATACGTTCGTCAGCGAGGGATCGTCCTACGAAGGATTCCCGAGCCGGCAGCGCAGGCTGTGGCAGAAATGGCTCTGGCCTTCATGTTTGCGCTTTCCCGGAACATTCGACAGGCCGATGCCATGTTGCGACAAGGTCGCTGGGCAAAAGATACGCTCGAAGGGCATCTGCTCGCTGGCAAAGTTCTAGGAATCGTGGGAGCTGGTAACATCGGCTCCCGTCTTGGGGCACTCGCGTCCATGATTGGCATGGAGATCATCGGATGTATTGCCGACTCGACTCCATCCGTTGTTCAAACCCTCCGCGACAAGGGCATCACAGTCGCAGACTTTGATACGGTCCTTGCCACCGCCGATTTCGTTAGCGTTCACGTTCCCCTTAGCAAATCGACGGAGAACCTCATCAATGGCAGAGCACTGTCACTGATGAAAGAAGGCAGTTATCTCATTAACCTCGCGCGTGGCGGAGTGGTGGATGAGACCGCCTTGCATGCTGCTTTGGCTTCTGGCCGGCTTGCCGGCGCGGCGCTGGACGTCCACGAACACGAAGGTCCAGGTCAGATTTCACCGTTGGCGCGTCTGCCCAACGTTCTGCTCACTCCTCACATTGGTGCGTCAACGGTCGAGACGCAGCAACAGATCGGAGTGCGTGTCGTCGAGATCATCGAAGAATTCGTCCAACAACCTATGACAGTGGTGCGCCGCGATGCCGAGGTCAGCCTCGCGAGGCCCGCGCGACGGGATGAAGTGGTGCATGTATGACCCAAAAAACTACTCAATTCAAGCGACTGCTGCATTCCGGGAAGCTGGAATTTTTGATGGAAGCCCATAACGGCCTGACTGCGAAGCTGGTCGAAGAAGCGGGCTTCAAAGGGATCTGGGCCAGTGGTCTGACTCTGTCCGCAGCCATGGGAGTGCGCGACAGCAATGAAGCCAGTTGGACCCAGGTGCTGGAGGTCGTGGAACTCATGAGCGATGCCAGCAGCATTCCTATCCTCTTGGATGCTGATACTGGATACGGAAACTTCAACAATGTGCGCCGATTGGTGCGCAAGCTCGAGCAGCGCAATATCCCGGCCATGTGCATCGAAGACAAGGTGTTTCCCAAGACGAATTCGTTCCTCAATGAGAAACATCAACTCCTTGCCGACACTGAAGAATTTGCCGGCAAGATCAAGGCCGCGAAGGATACGCAACAGGACGGCGACTTCTGTGTCGTCGCCCGAATTGAAGCCTTTATTCTCGGCCTGGGTCTAAACGAAGCTTTGGAACGGGCCCATGCTTATTCTTCCGCTGGAGCCGATGCCATCCTCGTCCATAGCAAACTCTCCTCTCCCGACCAGATACTGGCATTTATGAATCAATGGAAAGAGAACTGTCCTGTAGTCATCGTCCCGACCACCTACTACCAGACGCCGGCCGAGGTCTTCGATCGCGCGGGAGTGAGTATCGTGATCTGGGCTAATCATCTTTTGCGAGCATCCACCGCCGCGATGCAAAGCGTGGCTTCAATCATCTACCAGACTGGATCAGTCGCGGCTGTCCATGAACACATCGTGCCCGTCAAGGAGATCTTTCGCTTACAGAATGCCGCGGAGCTTGAGGCCGCCGAGTTGCGATATCTGCCCGTCCGGACAGGGATTTTGTCACGTTCTGCCTCATCAAGCAGCAAGCCGGAGGTTTCCTCATATCCGATCTCTGGGGATCTGATACCCCTAAACTCTCGACCTCTATGAGAACGATAAGAGACACGGTAACGCCAGGCGTTCCCCAGGCGCGAGGCCAACGCACTCGTGCAGTAATCATCGGACTGGATTGTCTACCCGGCATCCAGACCGCGCGAATTTTGAAGGAGAATGGCGTCCCTGTTATCGGAATCGCCCGCGACCCAAATCATCCTTTCTCTCACACCAACACCTGCGACGCGATTCGGTTCAGCCCGGTTAGTCAGGACGAATTAATGTCCGTGCTGGAGGTCATAAGCTCGCAGCTCGATCAAAAGGCGGTCCTGTATCCCTGCACTGACTCCAGTGTCTTGCTTGTCTCTCGCAACAGACAAGCCTTCCAGGAGAGCTATCACATCGCACTCCCAGAGCCTGAGACACTTGAGATGTTGATGGACAAGACCAGCTTCTTTCGTTTTGCGCAAGAACATGGTCTGCCAGTGCCCGCCACGTTCTTCTTGCGAACCCGGGTCGAGGCGATCGCGGCCTCAAAGCAGATACCATTTCCTTGCATCATGAAGCCTGGGTTCAAGACTTCGAACTGGGAAAGAAATGCAGCGGGAGCGAAGGCATATTTGCTGTCCTCTTCGCAAGAGTTCCTGGCAGCCTACGACCTGTGCAGTTCCTGGGCGGAATCGATCGTGGCCCAGGAGTGGGTCCGGGGCAAGGACCGGGACTTGTATTCCTGTAATTGCTATTTCGACGAACAGTCGAAGCCAATCGTTACCTTCGTGGCTCGCAAACTTCGGCAGAATCCACCGATTCTCGGTGTGAGTGCCTCCGGCGAGGAGTGTCGGAATGACACGGTTCTGAAACAAACTGTCGAGCTCTTCACGAACGTGCGCCTTCGGGGTCTGGGCTACTTGGAAATGAAGCGGGATGCTCATTCCGGGCAGTACCGCGTCATCGAACCCAACATCGGTCGTCCAACGGGTCGTTCCGCCATCGCTGAAGCTGGTGGGGTACCGCTGATCTACTCGATGTACTGTGACCTTGCCGGTCTCCAGCTTCCGCCCCGCCGAGAACAAACCTACCACGGGGCGAAATGGATTTACTTCAAGAAGGACCTTGCATCTTCGTGGCACTACTGGCAGAAGGGTGAATTGACGCTCGGGGAGTGGATGCGCTCGCTGTGGGGCCACAAACGTGATGCCGTGTTCTCCTGGAGTGATCCCATGCCTTTTCTGCTGGACTGGTGGACGCCCATTCGGGACCTGATGCGCCGTGGCTGGCGACTGTTAAGACAAGGTAATGTTCAACCTCTTGTACATGATTCTCAGACGCGGAGTCCTCTTCCGTGAAACAGGTTCTCGAGTCCTGCGATTTAGGGCCCAACGAAATAAACGTTCGAGTCTCGGCCCCGGCCGAAGAACTCGAAAACTCAGCACCCGAAAAGCAGAGTGGAGGGCTTCGCTACTTGTCGGAAGAGGAAAACCGGCGATGGGACGAACTCGTCGAAGCGTCGCCTCAGGGCTCGCTTTTCTGTCGTTCTTGGTGGCTCAGAGTGGTTGCTCCTTACTCACGTGTTTTGGGATATTTCGACCGTGGCCGGCTGGTCGCGGGCATTCCCCTGTTTTTCAAGAAGCGGCTGGGCATCAAGTTTTGCACGATGCCGAGTCTGACCCAAACGTGGGGCGTCGTGATCGAACCCATAGAAGGTAAACGTGTGCATCAGATGACCCGGCAGATGGAGATTCTTACAATCTTTGCCCGCCACCTCGCCGGAGAACAGGTTTTCTTGCAGCGTTTTCAGCCCACAATCGCCAACTTTTTGCCATTCCAGTGGCTAGGCTTCCGGCAGGCCTCCCGAGTGACATACGTGATCGAGCATTTGTGCGATCTCGATCGGGTATGGGCTGAGATGCGAGAGAACCAGCGTCGTGAGATAAGAAAGGCTGAAAAGCGCGGAATCGTTGTAGAACGTTGTGACCCGGAAATCGTGGCCCAGAACTTGGCGAAAACGTACGTTCGGCAAGGTCTTCAGTCTCCCGCGAAGACTCATCTCTTGCGCCTCGTTCAACAGGCCGCCCGACAGAACGACGCCGGGGAGTGTTTCGCGGCCCGTGATGCTAGCGGGCAGGTACATGCCGCCGCGATGCTCGTGTGGGACCGAAAGCGAGCCTACTACCTGGCCGGAGGGGGAGATCCCACCCTGCGGACCAGCGGTGCAACAGCGCTGCTCCTGTGGAAAATGATGCAGTTCTCCTCCGGCCGCTCCGCCGTCTTCGATTTCGAAGGTTCCCAGATTCCTGCCGTGGAAAGGTTTTTTCGTGCCTTTGGCGCATCCCAAGTCTGGTATCACGAGATCTCGAAGATGCCCCGCTGGCTCCGTGCCGGCCTGGTGCTGGCGGGGAAAGCGTAGCCGGGAATGACACAGATACTTGAACAGAAAATTGCCTGCGGCGGTGCGGTAGATTACGACATCCACGGACTGGTGGGCGTGCGCTTGGTCGCGCCTTCGCAAACCAATGTCGCAGCGGTGAACGCCCAAATCGGTCCACCCTCCCCCAGGGTGCTACGGCGTCCTGACATCGTGGTCCGCTACGTGGATCGCCTTCCCGCCGGGCCGGTACGTTACGTCGACTTGGGCAAGACTGCGTCTTCAAAATCAGGCTTCATCGTGCTCCCCGAAGGAGACGGTGAAGGCAGAGTGAGCATCCCCTTCGAGCGGATTGGGACTGATTGTGAGATCTTGTGCGAGCGTAGTGTCGGATGGATTCCCCTGCTGATTCCGATCATTAATTTAACTGCGCTCAAAAAGCATCGCTGTGTGCCGATCCACGCTTCGGCGTTCGTCCACGAAGGCACAGGTGTGCTGGTAACGGGTTGGGTGAAGAGTGGAAAGAGTGAAGCCCTGTTGGCTTTTTCTCAGCACGGAGCCTTGTACGTAGGCGGCGAGTGGGTGCTCCTCAGTTCCGACGGAAACACGATGTATGGACTGCCCGGCACGTTTCGCATGTGGGAATGGCAGCGGCGCGAGCTTTCTCACCCGCAACCCATGGGGGGCAGTGCTGGGACATTTCGCCTTATCCGTTTCCTGGACTCCGTGCAACGGGCCGTCCCGCAGCGTTTGCTCTGTTTCGGGCCATTGAAACTTCTGCGGGAGGGCATGCCGGCGCTGCGCCGTAAACTCAATTTCAGAATTGAACCGAAAGCAATCTTCGGTGACCGATGCGGCAGCCTTACGGGCCGTCCTGACAAGATCTTTATCGGAATGGTGCATTCCGACAAGAGGATTCTGATCGAATCTGCCGAAGCCGCCAAGGTAGCTGATCAACTGGCGTGTGCCATGGAGTTTGAACTCACGTCGCTCATGTCTCACTATCGCGCGTTCAAATTCGCATTTCCTGGAATGCGGAATGAATACTTGGAGAAAGTGCACGATGTGCTTCGCGATGCACTTCGTAAAGCGCTTGCAACCAAAGAGATTTACATGCTCTATCACCCTTATCCTGTTTCGTTTGATGGCCTATATCAGGCAATGCAAGACCTGGTGGGAACCCCAGCAACGCTACCGGTACGCGATCACGTGGAAATGCCAGCGTAGACCTATTCACATCGGTACTCTGTCGGGAGCAAGCTGCACGATTGCGATCAGCTTCGCTCCAACCATTTGGAACCAGATAACGAGACCATGATCGAACCTCTACAAAACCAATTCGGTCTAGACGCGGAGGACTCATTTCCTGCGCCGAAGTGGTATTTTCAACAAAACGCGTGGGTGCAGAATCCCTCGGATCCGGAAAACTTTGCCTACAACTATCCACTGGCGCTGCGCATGCGCGGTGCCTTAGACCGGAATGCACTGGAACGGGGTATTCACGAAATTGTGAGGCGGCATCAGCCTCTTCGGTCAGTGTTTCGCATCGTGGAGGGCCGCCTCATCCAGCTCGTACTGCGGCCGCAACCTCTGTCATTGCCGCTTGTAGATCTGAGCAACGTATGGGAGCCTGAGAGGGAAGCAGAGGCACTGCGGCTTGCGATAAATGATGCCGTTCGGCCGTTCGACTTGAGTCATGGTCCCTTATTGCGAGCCAAGTTGTGGTGTCTCGGGTCTGAAGATCACTTGCTGCTGCTGACCACGCATCATCTCGTCTCCGACAATTTGTCGATGGCAATTCTGCTTCGGGAACTTTCGATAGTGTATGAGGCTTTTTCAGCAAGACAACTATCTCCTCTTACCGAGATTTCTCCCCAATACGGAGACTTCGTGCGACGGCAGCAGAAACGATTCGAGCACAAAGAATCGGAGTACGTTGCCTTCTGGAAGCAGCAATTGGCAGGCGGAGACGGTTTCCGCCATTTGCATCCTGACCACATCGCGCCGGAGGGCCAGACGTATCACGGCGCGCACGAGCGACTGACTCTGGACGAGAGCTTGACGAACTCCCTGAAGATATTGGGTGTGAAAGAAAAAGTTAGTCCATTCATGGTGCTTCTCTCTGCTCTCCAATGCCTACTGTGCCGATATTCTGGTCAGAAAGACATAGGGGTTGCATCCTGCGTTGCAAATCGGCAGCCCGCTCAAGTAGAGAAGCTGGTAGGTCATTTCAGCAATCATGTGATTTTTCGCACGAGTCTGGCCGACGATCCAACGTTTCGTGATGTCCTTCGTCAGGTTCGCAAGATAGCCCTTACGGTCTATTCGTATCAGGAATTGCCATTTGGGAGCCTGATAGAACAACTAGAGACCACCTCTGGCGCCAGCCGCAACAACCTCTTTCAGGTGCTCTTGGTCTTAACTGAGGCCCCAAGAGCAGAATGGAGCTTTTCTGGGCTGAATGTAAGCGTGCTTCCGCTGGATGTTGGAACGACGGCATATCCCTTCATCGTATGGCTAAAGCTGGAAGACAGACTCGAAGTCGACCTGCAATACAACTCTGACCTGTTTGCAGCGGCTACTATACGTCAGATTCTGGCAGACTATGGTGCAGTGCTGGGCGTGATGTCGAAAAACCCGGAAGTGCGGGTCGGTGATCTCGAAATTGGAAGGCCGCAAGCAGAAAGCCATAACCATCAGCAGCCCGAATATCCGATCCAAGACTACATGGGACCGAAAGACACCATCGAATCACAACTGGTTCAGCTCTGGGAAGCAGTTTTCGACGGGCCTGTCGGTGTCGACGACGATTTCTTTGAATTAGGCGGAACCTCTCTCCTTGCCGCGCGGCTGTTTGCACAAGTCGAGGAAATCTTCGAACTGAGTATCCCTTTAGTCACTCTGATCCAGGCTCCAACCATAGAGAAGTTAGCCAAACTCATTCGCGCGTCCGATTCATTGCACTCACGTGACTCCTTGGTGGCAATTCAGGTGGGCGGGGTTCGTCCGCCTCTCTTCTGCCTCCACGGCGAATCGGGAAACCTGCTGATGTATCGCAGCCTGGCGCGGCAGTTGGGCCCGGATCAGCCAGTCTATGGGCTGCAGCCGCAAGGACTGGACGGCAAGCCTGCCCCTCTGACCAGCATCGAAGATATGGCGGCTCGCTATATTAAGGAAATACAAGTCATTCAGCCGGAGGGGCCTTACTTCCTGGCGGGGTACTGCATGGGTGGGACTATAGCCTTCGAGATGGCCCAACAACTCAGCCAGCGCGGGCAAAGGGTGGATTTGTTAGCGTTGTTGGACACTTATAACTGGAGCATGACAAAGCGAACGTTCCTGCATGACCTTTATTTCGATATTCAGAAATGGTGGTTCAGTTGCCACCATTTCTTTTCCACGAGTCCTAGAAAAAAGCTGAGTTCGCTGCGAACTAGATTCCAAGAATTCTGCAATGCATCGGAACTCTCTGAATGTAACAGACATGCGGCATGCGCTTATATTCCGAAGGCGTACCCAGGACGAATGTTACACGTCCGTCCCATGCGGCAATTCGCCAGGTACAGCAGGCCCGAAATGGGTTGGGATGAGTTGGTTGCTGGCGGTCTGGAAGTTTTCCTTGTGCCCTCCTCCTATCCTGCCCAAGTTGTCGAAGAGCCGTTTGTCCGGGATTTGGCAAGCAAGTTGAGATCCTGTATGAGCGAAGCCACCGCAAGAGGAGTCTCAATTCCCGGGATGGACGGCCGCGAGTGCGAGCATGAATCCGCGAGTTTCTCGCCCCGATCAACGACCGCGTCGCCCAAGGCCCTTTGCCCCCCGATCGCGGTGGGGACTCTGAAAGCATGCCAGTAACGGCACCGTTTCACCTCAGCAAGCGTCATATCAGCACCCCATAGAAGAGGCACGAAGTGTGCGGAATTTTTGGAGCCATTAACACAACCGGATTCTTTGACGGGCCGGATTTTGACCGTTTTGTGGCGCTCACCAATTTGGTGGCGTACCGCGGACCTGATGATTGCGGTCACGTTGCTCTCATTCTCAAGGAGTCGGACTCGCGGCAAGAGCGGCGATTTGACGTATTCTTCGGCCACCGCCGCTTGTCCATCATTGACCTGTCTTCGGCCGGGCACCAGCCGATGTCGGACGGCAAGGGATGCTGGATCACCTACAACGGCGAAATCTTTAATTACCTCGAACTACGCCGCGAGCTGGAAGCCCGTGGGCATGCATTCGAGACTGGAACTGACACAGAGGTCATACTGCGTGTTTACCGCGAATATGGTGAGAGGGGATTCGATCGCCTGAATGGCATGTGGGCATTTGCCATCGTGGATAGCCGGGCACGCAAGGTCGTACTGAGCCGGGACCGTTTTTCTATCAAACCTCTGTATCTCTTCAAGTCGAATAGCGCACTTTATTTCGGCAGCGAGATCAAGCAACTGTTGCCGCTCCTGCCTTCGCGCGAACTCAATGCAAGCGTCATGACCGCCTATTTGGCGCAAGGTCTGCTCGATCATGATGTCGAGACGTTTTTCCGGGGCATCACTCGAGTTCCGCCGGGCACAAATGTGATCGTCTCACTAGATTCGGGCGCTGTCGAAGAAAGAAATTACTGGTCCTTCGAATCACGGGGGAAGACTTCTGCCTCATCGAAAGACCTGGTGGAAGAGTTCCGTTCTTTGTTCTTCGACAGTGTTCGCATTCGCCTCAGGAGCGACGTCAAGGTCGGGGTCTTGCTCAGCGGTGGACTGGACTCTTCGGCTGTCACCACTGCGGTGAAACTTGTGTGCGGAGAGCAATTGCAAACGTATTCGATCGTCTCAGACGAGGGCTACGATGAGCGGCGCTTTATCGACATGATGGCTGCAACCGGCGTCCCTAATCGCAAGGTCACGTTTCGCGTGGGCAACGTCCTGGATTGTCTCGAACAGGTGCTTTACTACAGTGATGAGCCCTTTGCCGGGTTCAGCGTGATCGCACAGCACCAATTGTTCGCAGCTATCAAACACGACAGTGACGTTACTGTCCTTTTAAGCGGGCAGGGTGGAGACGAAACCTTGCTGGGATATCTGAAGTTCTTCTTCTTCCACGTCCAACTCTTGCTCAAGGCCGGGAAATATCTCGATGCCATGTTGCTGCTTGCCAGGAGCAGTTTGCATCGCACTGCGGTGACACAGTTCCAAATGTCAGAGGCGCGCCGGTACATGCAGCGCAATCGCAGGGGCATCTGGCAGACGATGTTGCGCAAAAGCGAGCCGGTGCCGGTGTGGCAATGCGGCGACATGCGGTCGCGACAAATCGCCGACATACGCAACTATTCAGTGCCCGCGTTAACCCATTACGAGGATCGCAATTCCGGCGCCCATTCCCTCGAAGTTCGGCATCCGTTTCTGGACCACCGCTTGGTTAACTTTGTCGTGAACCTGCCCACGGAGCTAAAGATCCATCAGGGCTGGACAAAATACATTCTGCGTGCGGCACTCCCCGAAATGCCTGCCGCCCTGCGCTGGCGGCGTGATAAGCAAGGGTTCCTGGTGCCCGAACAACTCTGGCTGAAACGTGAACTGGTCCAGGTAATCCAGCAAAGATTTCAGGGAAGTACGCTGGCCGCACTGGATATCTTGAACGACAAAAAGTTTCTCCTATATTACGACCAATTTCTGACCCGCAACTCGATTACGTCATCGGACATCGCACGAGTGTTGATCGCGGAGATTTGGGCGGAAAAGGTCTTCCACTCTGCGGTTGTCCCTCCTCTTTATATTAGGTCTCAGACCTGCCAACCGCCGCTGGTTCGCAACGTCGTAACGGCCTAGACGCTTCTGCCCGGGAACCTGCCTCACCCCTGGCACTTCCTTCCTTCCTGCCCGACACTGGCTCTTTCTCCGTTTCCGTAAAGCCCGCCGGTTTTCGCGACAGTGTCGAGAGGCTGCCTGCGCGGCCGAAATACACCAATGTAGGCGCGCCGCTCGGCGAACGTGGGCTCGGGAACTGGCGGCTCGTCAGCCGCTGGCCCGGGCCCGCATGTTTCTGGCGGATGAGGTAGTCATCGCCGTCGTCTCTCATGTCTCTTCGTCGAGTGGACCAGCGGAGCCAGCAAGATCCTGAGGGTTGATCTTCTCAACGTTGATACTTCGGTACCCGGTCGCGCATTGTCTTCAGAACATCTTCGAGAGGCGGAGGGTTGCCTTTGAGTCCAGGATCGGGCTTGCCCATTATCGAGTCGTTCGGCGGACTCGTGCTTCTATACGAAAACTTCTCCCGGTAAGGCCGTCAGGGTCCGCGTCGCCAGAGTGTTTTCCACGAAGCGGATTGGCTGCCCTGAGGCTGACGCATCCATCTGCTTGCGTTCGATGCGCAACTTCAGGGTGCGCTCGATGTTGCGCAATTCCAGAATTTCCGCACCTGCGACCAAGGAGGACGCACGGCCCTGTGATCCGGCACGCCCGGTGCGCCCGACACGATGAATGAAGTCCTCGGCCATCTTCGGCAGATCGTAGTTGATCACGTGAGCCACGTCGTCCACATGCAAGCCGCGCGAAGCGATATCGGTCGCGACCAGCACCTGGTATCGGCCTTCCTGAAACCCGCTCAGCGCTCCATTGCGCTGCGCTTGGGTCCGGTCGCCATGAATCATTGCGGCGTTGAAACCGTCTCGGACCAATTCCTTGACCAATCGTTGCGTGCCACGCTTGGTGCGCGTGAAGACCAGGGTTTGACCCTTCTCTTCATTCAACAATTGCCGGAGGACTCCCAGCTTCTCGCCGGGACGTACTTCGTATGCCTTTAGCTCCACGCTTTCCGCAGGCTTCAGGACCGAGCCCAACGCTACTCGCAGCGGCTGATACATGTACTGATTTACCAGCGAAGCAACAGATTGCTCCAGCGTAGCTGAGAAACACAGCGTCTGCCGGCGTGCGGGCAGGCACGAGAGGATGCGCCGGATGGATGGGAGAAAACCCATGTCCAGCATCCGGTCGGCTTCGTCGAGTACGAGCAGCTTCACGTGACGGAGGTCAACGATTTTTCGGTCGAGAAAATCTTCCAGCCGTCCCGGAGTCGCGAAGATCACCTGAGCATTGCGGAGGTCCCGCATTTGCCCGCCTTCCGCAACCCCGCCAATCACCAGCGCAGCCTTCGGCAGAGCCTTGGTGCGAAGTCTTTCGTACTCCTCGTTTACCTGCATGGCCAGTTCACGCGTAGGCAGGAGAACCAGCACGTTGAGTTGCCGCGAGGGCTGTTGGCTCAACATTTCGATCATCGGGATCAGAAACGCCAGCGTCTTTCCGGTACCGGTCTGCGCCGTGGCGAGTACATCCTTGCGCTCGAGTGCAGGCGGAATCGCCTGAATCTGGATAGGGGTTGGAATAGTGAATTGAGCTGCTGCCAGCTTCTGCTGCAATGCAGAAGACAGGGGTAGCTCGGTAAATGTTGTCATTCGAGAGTGTTCTTTCTGGAGGGGCTTGTCATCACACACTCAGACACACGTGGAGATCTTCCATGCCGCTCTCATCAATTTAGATTGGCGCTGAAATAAACGGCGGGCAGGAAAGGCGGAGATGAATCTGATCCAACGTGGGACCACCGCGTCACGAGCAAACCGTGGCAAAAGCGTCTTGTTTAGTATAGCAGAGCTCGCGTGATTCCCCGCTAGTAACGAAGGTACTGCAGCCATATCGAACGCCAACCGCAAGATTCGAGACGGGTTACGATTCAGGCGCGAGGCCGATTTGCGAACACAATGCGGCGCCGCCAGCGATTCCCGCATCAGCGCCGTAATGCGCAATCAGCAACGGAATCTCAGAGACGCGGGAATTGATGCACCAGCTCGGCAGGCGATCCTTAATCTCCCCGAAGAACGGCTGGAGCATGGCTGCCACTCCGCCGCCCATAACAATGACGTCGGGATCGAGTAGGTCGACAATGTTGCCCAGCCACGCCGAAAGCAGTTCAACCGTCTCTTGGAGAATCTCGCGGGCGAGCGGATCGCCGGTGGCGTGAGCCTGCCCAACCAGTTCGCTTGCCACCGCGTCGATGTTTCCCTTGGCAAGATCCAGGATGGTGGAATGGCGAGAGCGGTCTGCAGAGAGCCTCGCTCGCGCCCGCGCGCCGATTGCCGGGCCGGCCGCAAGCACCTCGATGCATCCGAGCTTGCCGCATGGGCAGCGCGGCCCGCGATAGTCGATGCTGACGTGGCCTCCCTCTCCTGCGGCTCCGGTGCGGCCGTGATAGATGCGGCCATCGAAGACGATTCCCGTGCCGATGCCCGTGCCGACCGTGGCATAAAAGACATAGCGATAGCCACGAGCGGCTCCCCAGCGAGTCTCGGCGAGGGCTGCGGCGTTAGCGTCGTTATCGAGCTTGACCGGCACTCGGTACACGTCAGCCATCCGTGAAGCCAGCGGGAAGTTTCTCCAGCAGGGAAGGTTCGGTGGATTGATCACTAAGCCGGTCACCGGATCGAGCGGCCCAGGCGCGCAGATGCCGATTCCGTGGGGCGATGCCGAACCTTCTTCCCCCGCCAAGGAATCGATCGCCGCGGTCACGGCCTCAAGAGCGGCTTCAGGCTTGCCATTCGCGACCATGGGCTTTCGCAGCTGGCTGATTATCTTGCCGGTCGCGTCGACCAATCCGACGGCCACCTTCGTGCCGCCGATATCCACTCCGATCACTGGACCTCGCCGATTCGAATTTGGCGTCATTGAGTTCGCTTTAAAATCCACGGAAGATTATGACCTAAAAGGTTCTTCTGTGCTCGACCACTGGAAACAGGTCTGGCATGTGTTTGATACCGCAGGCAGAGCGAGCATCACAAAGGTCGCCGATCTGCCGAGGAGAGGTAAATGGTTGATTTCATTGATGAACGCGGATCTTAATTTCCAGCCCGAAATTTCTGATGCCCATCATCGAAATTATTCATCCAAGGCATTACGTAAGTTTGGTTGACGGCACGACCAGATCAACCTAGAATGCCAAATAGAAATGTCAAGTAGCCAAACCCTTCGCGCGATGTGCATGTGTACTTGTTGTTGTTGTGCATGCGTGTGCACTGGCGCGGGGAGGCTGCTGACCTAAGAGATTCTTCTTAATAAAGGCACTGATCACCCACCGCCAGTCTAAAGCTGGCGGTGGGTTTTTTATTTTCCAATCAACTTATGACAGCTGCACCCAAAGAAACGAAGGCACAACGGGTCGAGCGCCTGAAGCGCGAGAAGAATCCCTGGGAAGGCCTCGAGGAGATTCGCCGCTTCGCGCGCGAAGGATTCGACTCGATTCCTCCCGAGTGGCTGGGAACATATTTCCGCTGGTGGGGCGTGTACACCCAAGGCGATGGCGCCGGTGTGACGGGCGGGCAGAACGGCGAGGGCAAGGCCCTAAAGCGCTTCATGGTGCGGCTCCGAATTCCCAACGGACTTCTTCGATCGGAACAGCTGCGAACGATCGCCGATCTTACCCATCGCTACGCTCACGGAACTGCCGACATCACCGTACGCCAGAACATTCAACTGCACTGGGTCACCATCGAAGATCTTCCGGATTTACTCGAGTCGCTTGAGCGAGTCGGCCTTAGTCCGATCAGCGCTTGCGGCGACGTCACGCGCAACGTCACGGGCTGCCCGGTTGCTGGAGTCGATGCAGATGAGATCTGCGATGCCTCTCCGCTCGTGGTTGAGGCTTCGCGAATGCTGGCCGGGAATGTTGAGTTCTACAACCTTCCCCGCAAATTCAAGATTTCAATCACGGGATGCAAAGTCTGGTGCCCGTATCCGGAGATCAATGATGTTGGGTTAACGGCCATCACCCGAGGCGTGGGCGCGTCGAGGGAGACCGGCTTCTCGCTACGTGTAGCCGGTGGGCTCTCCACTGAACCTTATTTGGGCGAGCGGCTGAACGCATTTGTGCAATGGAATCAGGCTCTGCCGGTGATCAAGGGCATTGCCGAGTTGTTCCGCGAGTCCGACGTGCTGCGCGAACATCGCGAGCGCGCACGGCTGAAGTTTCTCTTCCTGCGCCATGGATGGACTGCCGGCCGTTTCCTGGAAGAACTGCAGGGGAGGATTGGATTTCAGCTCGATCCCGCCGTTCCCGAGCAGCCTCCCGCGGACGTCTATCGCGATCACGTCGGCATTCATCCGCAACACCAGCCTGGATATTGCTACGTGGGAGCAGCCGTGCTGCGCGGGCGCATCTCCGCCGAGCAGATGCATGCTGCTGCCGATCTCGCCGAACGGTTCGCCGGCGGCGAGTTGCGAACCACCAACATGCAAAACCTGCTCATCGTCAACGTGCCGCAGATCAATGCGGATTCGTTGGCGAAAGAGCTCGACGCGATCGGCTTGCGCGTCGGCGGTTCCTCCTTCTTCCGCGGCACCATCGCGTGCAGCGGAACGGAATTCTGCAAGCTGGCGATCACCGAGACCAAGAGTTTTTCCCGCTGGCTGGTCGAAGAACTCGAAGAGCGCCTGCCCGGTTTCGATCAGCACCTGAAGCTGCACGTCACAGGATGCCCGAACAGCTGCGGCCAGCATTGGATTGCCGACATCGGCATTGAAGGCAAAAAGATCAAAGTTCAGGACCGCCTCGTCGACGCTTACTACTTCTGCGTAGGTGGAGCCTTGGGGCTGCATCAGGCGACCGCGCGGCCTATCGGCTATCGCTGCGCCGCGACCGAGGTTCCAGACGCGATCGAGCGGTTACTGCGCCAGTACCTGGCGGAGCGCGAGCCAGCCGAAAACTTGCGTCAGTTCTTTGCCCGGCACAGCGATACCCAGTTGCGGGGACTGCTGGCTGGCGAACTGGTGGAAGCAGTCGCTCGAGATTTACCCGGCACGACCGGCAACCTCGCACACGCGGCAGGAGGAGACGGTGACTAGCCTGTTTCCCATGTTCGTGAAGCTGGCCGGACGCCAATGCCTGGTCGTTGGCGCGGGCAAGGTCGGTGAGCCCAAGATTGGCGGGCTGATCGATACGGGGGCGCGCATTCGCGTAGTTGCGATAGAAGCGTCACCGGCTGTTCGCGAGTGGGCGCGCGACGGGAAGGTCGAGCTGGAGCTCCGGCCTTTCTCGGCGGACGACCTCGACGGAGTATTCCTCACAGTCGTGGCCACGACCTCGAGCAGGTTGAACGAGTCAATTTATCGCGAAGCGCAGCGGCGCGGCATGCTCTGCAACGTGGTCGATGTCCCCGATTACTGCGACTTCTTCTATCCGGCAGTGGTTCGACGGGGAGACCTGCAGATCGCCATTTCCACGGCGGGGCAAAGTCCCTCGCTCGCGCAGAAGCTGCGGCAACAACTCGAAAAACAATTTGGCGACGGGTACGCCGCCTGGGTGACCGAACTGGGAGAAACAAGAAAACTCATCCTCGCCAGCGATCTCGATAAGGAACGCAAGCTCGAGTTGCTGCATTCGCTGGCCAGCAGGGAAGCGGTTGAAGCGGCGCTGGAAGACGCGCCAGTCCTGGCCGCAAAAGGAGAGGGCGCGTGAAGGGAAAAGTCTATCTGGTGGGCGCAGGACCGGGTGATCCGGAGTTGCTGACGTTGAAGGCCTTGCGCCTGCTACGGACCGCCGACGCCGTGTTGCATGACGACCTCGTCGCGCCTGAGATCCTGAATCTGATTCCGCCCACAGCGCAGATTCACAACGTCGGCAAGCGCTGCGGGAAGAAGAAAATTCTTCAAGGCGAGATCAATTATTTGATGGTCGCCTTGGCAGCCTCGGGTCTGCGTGTCGTACGCCTGAAGGGCGGCGATCCTTTGATCTTTGGACGGGCGGGAGAAGAGATCGAATCCCTGCGCCGCGCCAACATTCCATACGAAATCGTTCCCGGTGTAACTTCCGCACTCGGCGCTGCTGCCGCTGCGCAGATTCCGCTGACCCACCGGCGTGCCTCGTCCGCTCTGGTGCTGATCACTGCTCATCATGCGTCGGAAAACGGCACAGCGGACTGGAGCAAGTTTGTGGGAAGCGGTGCCACTCTAGTCATTTACATGCCAGGCCAGAACCATTCGGATGTTGCGAGGAAACTGACATCGGCGGGGCTCGCGGGAGAGACCCCATGCGCCGTGATTTCGCGAGCCACTACCAAACATCAACGAACTCATCGCACGACCGTAGCGAAGCTGCATCGAGCGCCGCAGCTCCCCGCGCCAACGCTGCTGGTAGTTGGTGAGGTTGTACGTCTTGCTGATCCGGTGGCCGTGGTCGACGATTTTGTTGTACCGCACATGTCGGATGCGAACAGCAGTTCGTATCCTCTGCAACTTTTTGAGACTGTCCCGCTGCAAGCCTCGCGCTCGACAGCGGATGAGGAGCCAATCGCGTGAAACAACAGATTGCACAAATACAGCTGGCGGCGGAGAGTTGGAATCCGCGCCAGGTTCTTGCCTGGGCCTTCGGAAAATTCGGAAACGAAGTGGCGATCTCTTCGGCATTTGGGGCCGAAGGCATGGCGCTGATTGACATGGCTTCCCGCGTCCAGAAAGATTTCCGCCTCTTCACCATCGACACCGAGTTCCTGTTCCCGGAAACGTACAATCTGATGGACCGGATTGAAGAACGCTATGGAATCACGATCGAGCGGGTCTATTCCTTGCTCTCGCCGGAAACGCAGGAGCGCGTTCATGGCGGCGCTCTCTGGAGCCGCAATCCGGACGAGTGTTGCAACCTAAGAAAGGTCGAGCCGCTGCGGCGAAAGCTGACGGATCTGTCTGCATGGATTACGAGTATCCGCCGCGACCAAACTTCAGATCGCGCCGGCGCCCGCAAAATCGAGTGGGATGAAAAATTTGGGCTGGTAAAGGTCAATCCGCTCGCCGATTGGTCCTCGGCGCAGGTGTGGCGTTACATCCGCGAACACGATGTGCCATATAACACTTTGCACGATCAGAACTATCCCAGCATCGGTTGCACGCACTGCACACAGGCCGTCAAATCCGGAGACGATCCGCGCGCCGGACGTTGGCCGGGCTTTGCCAAGACCGAGTGCGGTCTGCACATGATTGAGCCGGCAGCCACGTTGCCCAAGGTTCAAGCCTAGGAGGTTCAAGCCTAGGAGCGCGTTCGCCTAACTTGCTCGGCAGTAGGCGCTGGGATTTCCACCCCAATCCGCGAGCGGCTCCTGACGTGGAAAGAACAATCGATGCAGCCGTTGCACCGATTCTTCCACGCGCGATTCTTCCACGAGGAACGAGATGCTCCGGTCCGAAGCGCCCTGGCAGGGGACGCGAACATCCATGTCTGACACCGCGGCGAAAATACGGCTCGCCACCTCTGGCTGGCGGCGAATGTCTTCCCCAACCAGACATACCAGAGCCTTGTGATTTTCCCATTGGACGCTGGCGAGGCCCTCCAGATCAGCCGCGATGCGGGGGAGGGCTGCGGTGGAACCGACCAGCAACGAGACGCGGCCAATCGAAGTTGCCATGATGTCGACCGGGCAAGCATGCTGGTCAAGGACCGCATAAATCGTCCGCAGCAGTCCTAAGCTCACTCCATGCGGAGCTTCGATTTCCACCGCAGCCACATTGCGCTTCGCAGTAATCGCGATGACCACAGTGCTAGTATCCGCCTGCGCGACGATCTCAGTTCCGGCGCCTTCCGGGTATCTGGAGTTCAGAACGTAAACCGGGATATTCTCGCGCATCGCGGGAGCTAGAGTCGCAGGATGCAGAACTTTGGCTCCGAAGTGAGCCAACTCGGCAGCCTCGTCAAAACTCATCTTGCGGATCACCTTCGCGTCCGCGCAGAGCTTGGGATCCGTAGTCATGATGCCGTCGACGTCGGTCCAGATTTCCACGCGAGAAGCGTGCAGAACCGCCCCAACGATCGCTGCGCTGAAGTCAGAGCCTCCGCGACCGAGAGTCGTGGGGATGCCCTCGGCGGTGGCGCCGATGAACCCGCCCATCACTGGAACCTGTCGCAGCCGAAGCAGAGGCTCGACCGCCCGCCGAAGCCGTTCACTGGTCAGGCTCCAGACAGGAGTTGCTTGCTCGTGGCGCGCGTCGGTAACGATGCAGGAGCGGGCATCGATGTGCACCGCACCAACCCCGGCATCGCGCAGAGCAGCGTCCACCAGCTTGCTTGATAGGCATTCGCCAAACCCAAGCAGCCGGTCGTGTGCCGGGGGACTCAGTTGACGGCATGACGCTACATCGGAGAGCAGAGACTCCAAATCGCGGAATTCGGCTTGCAGTTCACAACCGAGTTTGTCCGGTGGTTCATTGTTAAGCAATTCTGCCGCGAGTAACTCATGCCGAATGTAAAGATCACGTGCCATCGCCAGGGCCGAGCCGAGATGTCCACTGGCTGCGGTGTTTCCCGCTTCCTGAAGTTGGTCCGTCACCCGCGCGAGGGCGCTGACCACGACCACCGGCTGTGCATGAAGCCGAGTACGAACGATTTCTATGAGGCGGCGAATGGCAGCGGCGTCTTCCACCGAGGTGCCGCCAAACTTTAGAACCACGAGATCTTCTCCCGTTTCAAATCTACTTCGCGGCTGCAATTGGGTCATAAGGGCAACTCCAATCCTGAAATTTGCGGGCACAAAAAAACCCACCGCCAGATTGCTTCTGGCGGTGGGTTCCGATCTCGGCTATGAGTGCTCTAGCTTATCCGGTCCCGTCCTCCAGAAGACACGTAATTCGTGTCGACGTTGTTGTGCCTGGCGGTGTAATTCGCGTTGCCTTCTGGATCACGAAGTTCATAAAAGTAGAGCTTTTTCTTACAACTGCTGAATTCTAGCCAGCATTCCTAACCGTGGGAAATCAAAAATCTTGATGCAACCCAGTCAAATTTCGAATCCTAAATCGAACCTCAAGCCTGAGCGGTGGGGTCTGATTTCTTCCCAGCCATTTGCTTCAACAGAGTGATAAACGTAGTGGTCGCGACAGAAAGGGTCCGGTCGCGGCGGTAGGCCAATCCAAGTTCCCGGAACAATTCCGCATCCTCCACGTCAACCAGCTTCACTCTGCCGGCCTCTACCTCGTCGCGCGCGAATGAAGCGCTGATCAGCGAGACGCCCAGGTCGGCTGCCACAAAACTCTTGATCATGCCGATACTGGGAAGTTCCATCCGAACCTGCAGTTCCGCGCTATGCGGCCGGAAGAGCTTGTCCAGAAGCCGGCGCGTATGCCCGGTCTTCGGGAACAGTAGCGGATGTTTCACAATCTCGCGTATGGAGACGGCCTTGTGCTTGGCCAGCGGGTTTTTGGGACTGACCATCAGCATTAGCTTGTCGCGGAAGATGGGATGGATCTTCAAGCTCGGACTCTGGATGGGCAGAGTCAGCACTCCGACTTCAACCGATCCGTTCTCCAGCTTTTCTACGATTTTGTAGCTGAAGTTGCGGTAAATATTGATCTGCACCGGCGGATAGCGCCTGCAATATTCCCCAAATACCTCCGGAAGCACGTACAGGCAGGTCGCTTCGTTCGCGCCTACCCGCAATGTGCCGCGCGGAGTGCGGCTATGGTCTGCGACCGCGACCAGCGACTCGTCGCGGAGATTTTTCATTCGCTCCGCATACTCGAAAAATACCTGTCCTGCGGGGGTCAGCTTTACCGTTTTGCCCGAGCGGTCGAGTAGACGGTCGCCATACTCCTGCTCCAGTTGGCGGATCTGGGCGCTGACCGCCGATTGCGAGCGGAAAACCTTTTCTCCGGCGCGCGAGAAACTGCCTTGCCGGGCAACTTCCAGGAACGTGATGAGCTGATCGAAATCCATTGGTTAGTGCGTGATTATAGCGAAGTTGGAGAAGCTGGGGAAAAATACGCCCCAGCCTACAGTCGTGCGGCCGACCCTGAAATTTGCATCCCTTGCATCGAAATTCTGAATTGTACTTTCTTGATCCCTAGGCGGTATCAAATAGAAGCACGAACCTGTTCCTGAGCCGAAGTGTGCGGCGCTTTCTGTTGCCCTCGAAACGCCCAAGAACAACTGATTCGAAAGAGGTTGCGCTGACGTATGGAGACCATGATGTCTCACCCGAAATCACCGAACGGTCTGCCTCCGGCCCAGGGCCTGTATGATCCTGCGCACGAGCACGACGCTTGTGGAATCGGGTTCGTTGCCAGCGTCAGCGGGCAAAAGAGTCACGACATCATTACCAAGGGGATCCAGGTTCTCCTGAACCTGACGCACCGGGGCGCCTGCGGCTGCGATCCGGAAACTGGCGACGGTGCCGGGGTGTTGATCCAAGTCCCTCACAAGTTCTTTGTCCGAGAGTGCCGCCAATTGGGATTCGAGCTGCCGGAGCCGGGCAGCTATGGCGTCGGGATGACATTTCTGCCCGTGGAGAAGCATCCGCGCCTGCAGTGCGAAGGAATCCTGGAACGCATCGTTCGCGAGGAAGGGCTCACCGTTTTGGGCTGGCGGGATATCCCGACCTACGCTTCCACCATCGGGCGAGTAGCGCGCGCATCGCAACCCTATATCCAGCAAATCTTCGTCGGCCGCGCTGCTTCGATGGACGAAGACGCGTTTGAACGCAAGCTATACGTAGTGCGCAAGCGAGCCGAGAACGAAGTCAAAGAGTCCGGGATCGAAGATGCGGAAACGTTCTATATCCCTTCGCTTTCATGTCGCACGATTGTCTACAAGGGCCTGCTGCTGGCGCCCCAGATCACCAACTTTTATCGCGAACTTTCCGATCCCGACGTCATGAGCGCCTTGTGCCTGGTGCATCAGCGCTTCTCAACCAATACATTCCCCAGTTGGCAGCTGGCGCATCCTTACCGCTACGTCGCCCATAACGGAGAGATCAACACTCTCCGGGGCAACGTGAACTGGATGCACGCGCGCCAGTCCCTTCTGAGTTCGCCGCTATTTGGCGACGACCTGAAGAAGTTGCTGCCCATCATCGCTTCCGGCGGCAGCGACTCGGCAAACTTCGATAACGCCGTGGAATTGCTTTTCCAGGCAGGGCGCGGTATTCCACACGTCATGGCCATGCTGATCCCCGAGGCATGGGCCGGCAATCCCCACATGCAGGCGGATAAGCGCGCCTTCTACGAGTATCACGCATCGCTGATGGAACCATGGGACGGACCCGCCGCAATCGCCTTCACCGACGGTCGCGTCATTGGCGCAACCCTCGATCGCAATGGACTGCGGCCGGGACGCTACGTCGTGACTCATGATGATTTGGTGATCATGGCGTCGGAAGCCGGCGTGCTTGACGTGCCACCCGAGCAGGTCAAGAAGAAGGGCCGTCTGCAGCCTGGAAAAATGTTTCTGGTAGACACAGTCGAAGGACGCATCGTCTCCGACCAGGAAATCAAGCGCAACCTGGCTTCGCGGCAGCCTTACGCGCAGTGGGTCAAAGAGAATCAGATCACAATTGATCAACTGCCCGAGCCCTCGCGCATGCACTATCCGGACGCCGAGACGGTTCTTCGCCGACAGCGCGCATTCGGCTACACCGATGAAGATGTAAAGATGATTCTCGGTCCCATGGCCTCGGCGGGAGAAGAGCCGGTCGGCTCGATGGGCACAGACACTCCACTGGCGTGCCTTTCCGACCGTCCGCAGTCCCTCTTTCACTACTTCAAGCAGCTCTTCGCGCAAGTCACCAATCCTCCGATCGACCCGATTCGCGAAGAAATGGTGATGTCGCTGATCAGCTACATCGGCAGTGAGCGCAACATTCTCGAAGAAGCGCCCGAGAATTGTCACATGCTGAAGCTGGAGCATCCGCTGCTCACCAATCGTGACCTCGAAAAGCTGCGCCGCGTCTCCAATCGCGATCTGCTGGCGACAACTTTGCCGACGCTGTTCCAGGCAAGCGATGGCGAGGCCGGACTGAAGCGGGCGCTCGATGAGTTGTGCCGGAGAGCGTCGCATGCAGTTCGAGCGGGATACTCTTTGCTGATCCTCTCCGACCGCGGCGTCGACAAAGACTACGCTCCCATCCCCAGCTTGCTGGCGCTGGCCGCCGTGCACAACTTGCTCGTACGCGAAGAAACTCGCACACAGGTGGCTCTCATCACCGAGTCGGGCGAGCCGCGCGAGGTTATGCATTTCGCCTTGCTGAGCGGCTACGGAGCAAGCGCGATCAACCCCTACCTGGCGTTGGAGACAGTCGAAAACCTTGCCTGGCGCGGCGATCTGCCGGATGGCATGACTGCGGACTTCGCCGTCAAGTTGTTTATCAAGTCCGTAAAAAAGGGCTTGCTGAAGACTTTTTCAAAGATGGGGATTTCGACGCTACAGAGCTATCAGGGCGCGCAGGTGTTCGAGGCGATCGGGCTTAATAAAGAATTGATCGATGCCTACTTCGCTGGTACGACCTCGCGATTGGAGGGCATCGGCCTCGACGTCCTCGCTCGCGAAGCACAGTTGAAACATGAGCATGCCTTCCGCCCCTTGACGGAATCCGAAACCGAGCTGGCAGTCGGCGGAAATTATCATCAGCGCGTCGATGGCGAATATCACCTGCTCAATCCGCTGACCATCAGCAAACTACAGCAGGCGGTGCGGCAAGACAGCTTCCAGACATTCCAGGAATACACGGACCTCGTCGACAAGCAGAGCAGCAACCTGTGCACGCTGCGCGGCCTGATGAAGTTCAAGAAAAGCGAGAACTCCGTTCCCATCGACGAAGTCGAGCCAGCCAAAGAGATTGTGAAGCGTTTCACGACCGGCGCAATGTCGTTCGGTTCAATCAGTAAAGAAGCCCACGAGACCCTCGCCATCGCCATGAATCGCATCGGCGGCAAGTCGAATACCGGCGAGGGTGGCGAAGACGAAGAACGCTTCAAGCCGGATGCCAACGGTGATCTCCGGCGCAGCGCGGTGAAGCAGGTTGCGTCGGCACGCTTTGGCGTCACTGCAAACTATCTAGTAAACGCCGACGAATTGCAGATCAAGATGGCGCAAGGAGCGAAACCGGGCGAGGGTGGACAACTCCCGGGGCACAAGGTGGATGAGGTTATCGCGCGAATCAGGCACTCGATCCCCGGCGTCGGCCTGATTTCGCCTCCTCCCCACCACGACATTTACTCGATCGAAGATCTGGCGCAACTGATCTACGACCTGAAGAACGTCAATCCGCAAGCCCGCATCGCAGTGAAGCTCGTGGCCGAGGTTGGTGTGGGTACAGTAGCAGCCGGCGTAGCGAAGGCACACGCCGATGTCGTCTTGATCAGCGGCGATAGCGGCGGGACTGGAGCTTCGCCGTTAAGCTCCATCAAGCATGCCGGCATACCCTGGGAACTAGGTTTGGCAGAGACGCAGCAGGTCTTACTGCTGAACGATCTTCGCAGCCGAATCCGCGTTCAGACCGATGGCAAATTGCAAACCGGACGCGATGTCATGATTGCCGCATTGCTGGGCGCAGAAGAATTCGGCTTTGCCACGACGCCTCTGGTGGCCATGGGTTGCATCATGATGCGCAAGTGCCACCTGAATACTTGCTCGGTAGGAATCGCCACCCAGGATCCCGTGCTGCGCAAGCAGTTCCAGGGACAACCCGAGCATGTCATCAACTTCTTTTTCTTCATCGCGGAGCAGGTGCGGCAGTACATGGCGCAACTGGGTTTCCGCACTGTGGACGAGATGGTCGGGCGCGTTGACCTGCTCGACGTAGAGCCCGCCGTCGATCACTGGAAGGCTCGCGGTTTGGATCTGTCGGCGATACTGTACAACCCGCCCGTGCCCTCGCGGGTTGCACGCCGCTGCGTGCATCCCCAGGATCATGGCCTGCGTCTGGCGCTTGACCATCAACTGGTTGAGCACTCGCTCGATGCTCTGCTGAGTCTGAGCCCGGTTGAAATCAATTTGCCGGTGCGCAATGTGCATCGCTCGGTCGGAGCTATGCTGAGCGGTGAGGTAGCACGCCGTTATGGTTCGGGCGGACTGCCAGATGATACGCTGCGGATCCATTTGAACGGCTCGGCGGGGCAGAGCTTCGGTGCATTTCTGGCAAAAGGTGTGACGCTTACGCTCGAGGGAGATGCCAACGACTATGTGGGCAAGGGTCTCTCAGGCGGCCGAATCGTCGTGTATCCACCACGAAAGTCTGTCTTCGCTCCGGAAGAGAATACCCTGATTGGCAATGTTGTACTCTACGGCGCAACCAGCGGCGAAACATTCTTCAACGGAGTCGCCGGTGAGCGCTTTGCAGTTCGCAATTCCGGAGCAACCGCAGTGGTGGAAGGCGTCGGCGACCACGGCTGCGAATACATGACGAACGGCCTGGTATTGGTCCTGGGATCGTGCGGACGGAATTTCGCCGCAGGCATGAGTGGAGGAGTGGCCTACGTCTTCGATGAGAGGCTGGACTTCACCGAGAAGCGATGCAACCGGCAATCGGTCGATCTGGAGCCCGTGATTGAAGCGCAAGATGAGGAGTTGGTGAAAGACCTGGTCACGCGCCATCTGGAGTTGACCGGCAGTCGTCGCGCCAAGTGGATTCTGGAAAATTGGGTTGAGATGCTTCCGCGGTTTATCAAGGTATTTCCGCATGAATTCAAGCGTGTGTTAGGTGTTCCTCGTAGCACTCAGGCGTACATCCCCGGAGAAACCATGGCTGTTCTCGAAGAAGCCGAGCAGGTACAGCATGGGTAAAACTACCGGCTTCCTCGAACACTCTCGTGAGCTTGCTCCCCGCCGTCCCGTAACGCAGCGGGTGAACGACTGGTTTGAAATCTATCTCGATCTTCCCGAGGAAAAACTTCGCAGCCAGGGCGCGCGCTGTATGGATTGCGGAGTACCGTTCTGTCAGACCGGCTGTCCCGTCAACAATCTGATTCCTGACTGGAACGATCTGGTATATCGCGGCCGCTGGCAGGAGGCCGTACGTCAACTCCACGCGACGAACAATTTTCCAGAGTTCACGGGCCGGATCTGTCCCGCGCCGTGCGAGGCGTCCTGCGTGTTGGGAATCAACCAGCCACCAGTAACCATCAAGCAAAACGAGAAGAGCATCGTCGAGCGCGGATTCCAGGAAAGCTGGATTCGTCCCGAGCCGGCTAAGGTGCGCATCGGGAAAAAGGTAGCCATCGTAGGCTCCGGCCCGGCGGGCTTGGCTGCTGCTCAGCAACTGTGCCGCGCAGGGTACTCGGTCGTAGTCTACGAAAAAGCAGATCGCATCGGCGGTTTGCTCCGCTACGGCATCCCCGAGTTCAAGCTGGAAAAGCATGTAATCGACCGGCGATTAGAACAGATGTACGCCGAGGGCGTGAAGTTCGTGACCGGCGCGGAAGTTGGCAAGAATGTTTCCGTCGAAATGCTCCGAAGCGAGTTCGAGGCAATCGTCCTGGCCGGCGGCGCTGAGCATCCCCGCGACTTGAAAGTCCCAGGACGCGAGCTAAAGGGAATTCACTTCGCGATGGAGTATCTCCCGCAACAGAACCGCCGCTGCCTCGGTGACACGCTCGATTTCGAAGTGGAAATTCTTGCCACTGGCAAGCGCGTAGTGATCATCGGCGGAGGCGACACTGGCGCCGATTGCCTCGGAACCTGCCACCGCCAAAAGCCGCTCTCCGTACACCAATTCGAAATCATGCCCAAGCCACCCGACGAGCGTTCTCCGCTTACGCCGTGGCCCATGTGGCCGATGCAACTGCGCATCGAGGGTGCTCACGAAGAGGGCGGCATCCGCGACTGGAGCCTCGCGACCACCCAATTCACCGGCTCTGCCGACGGCCAGGTCACGCAGTTACATGCCGTGCGAGTTGGACCTCCCTCCAAGTTCGAACCGATCCCAGGCACCGAGTTCACGATGAAAGCGGATCTGATCCTGATCGCGATGGGCTTCCTCGGTCCAGTTCGCAACGGAATGATCGAACAACTCGGAGTTGCACTCGACCAGCGTGGCAACGTCGCCACCGACCAGAATTACATGTCGTCCGTGCCGGGAGTTTTCGCGGCAGGCGACATGCGCCGTGGTCAGTCTCTGGTTGTCTGGGCGATCTCCGAAGGACGCAAAGCCGCTGCCGCTGTGGACGCCTACCTGCGAGCGACGCCTGTACGAATTGTTCCTTCTGTTGTCTCGGTGGCACAATCAGTAGCCTCCTGACCATGACAACTTGCGCCCGGTTCACGATAAGATGGCTGCGCACCAGTCATGATCGGACTTCCTGACATCCAGACCGCTCTGGGGCGAATTCGCGAATCGATTCGCGTGTCTCCCTGTACCCGCTCGGAAGCCTTCTCCGTTCTCACTGGCAGTTCGATCTTCCTCAAACTCGACAACCAGCAGCGCACCGGAGCATTCAAAGAGCGCGGAGCTCTGAACAAGTTGCTCACGCTAAGCCCGGACGAGCGTGCTCGTGGCGTGATCGCAGCATCAGCCGGCAATCACGCTCAGGGCGTGGCCTACCACGCTGGACGACACGGCATCCAGGCCCGGATTCTCATGCCGCTCCCCACGCCATTGACGAAAGTATCCGCCACTCGCGCCTACGGAGCTGACGTCGTCCTGCACGGCGCGAATTACGACGAGGCCTACCAGAAAGCCGTCGAGCACAGCCAGCAGGACCGGTTGACGCTCATCCATGCCTTCGATGATGACGCCGTAATTGCGGGGCAGGGGACTCTAGGCCTCGAAATCCTTCAGCAGCACAGCGACATCGAAGCCATCATTGTGCCCATCGGAGGAGGCGGGCTGATTGGAGGAATTGCCTGCGCTGCCAAAGAGAGTAACCCCGCAGTTCGTGTTTTCGGAGTGCAGCCCGCGAAGATTCCTTCCATGAAGTCAGCCGTCGCCGCAGGTAAGCCGGTTACGCTGGATTCAGCAAAAACAATTGCCGATGGCATCGCCGTCCGCCGGGCCGGAGAACGCACCCTTCCGCTGGTACAGAAGTATGTCGATGACATCGTCACCGTGGAAGAAGAAGAAATTGCCAACGCCATCTTGCTGCTGCTCGAGCGCGAGAAGACCCTTGCAGAAGGAGCCGGCGCGGCCGCGATGGCCGCGGTTCTGAATCGGAAGTTACCTCTGGCGGGCAAGCGAGTGGCGGTCCTCGTTTGTGGAGGCAACATTGACGTCACCTTGCTCGCCCGCATTATCGAGCGCGGCTTGGTCAAAGACGGCCGGCTGGTTCGCCTGCGAGTTCATTTGCCTGACTACCCGGGCGCGCTGCATCGATTGACCGGTATTCTCGCCGAGCACCGGGCGAACATCGTGGAAACGGCCTATGATCGTGCCTACCATGGCGTGAACCTGGGGGATACGGCGATCGACATTACGATGGAGACCCGTGGCCCCGATCACATTGCGGAACTCTTGGCCGCCTTAGTTGCATCCGGCTATACGCACGAAAGAATCCTGTAACGAATTGCGCGGCAGCGAGGCTTGCAGAGGCCAGGCTCCCAGCCGGCTAGGGTGACGACGGACTCACCTGAGATGGCTTCTTGCCACTGCAAACCAGCAGGCATAGGACGAGAGCACCGCCAACTCCAGCGCCGATCTCAATCCACTTTGTGTTGATGGGATTCGCCGCTCCAACCGGTTTTTTGGCGGCGCCGCACACTTCTGATTCATCGCGCGTAGCCTGCTGTCCCTCGTGTACAGTTGCGGATGCGGATGCGGTGCTCTCCGGTGACGTCTTCCGTATGGAACTTCCGGCCAGAATATTAACATCCAACTTGAGCGCATCGACTTTGACCTTGCCGTTAACGTCGGTGACCTCGTATTGTGTCCATTCATTCGAGACCGGTACCACTCGCAGACAGTCGATGTGCACGCTCATCGACCTGGAAGTTCCCACCGAGACGCTGCCGTGCTCAAGGGTGAGGGAATCGCCGTTGTATTTCACAATCGACTGCGCCTGAATCAGAATCGTGGAGCCGTCTGTGGTCAGATTCGCCACCGCCCCGGGCTTGGTCTCCAACAAATCCCCGGGCATGATGGCAGTTGAATCCGCTGCTTCATTGCCATTGACCCACACTCCTCCCTGGGCGTGCAAAATCGCCGGCCCGGCGTCGTCAGCGAGAAGTGACGCGGGGAAAATGACAATCATCGTCCAACAGACAAGGAAGCGAAAAATAGACACACTCATACCCACAACTGATTTCGACGACACATTTGGAAAATGTAACTGGGGCTCTCGCGGTCGTCTATTGGCACTCTGGATGACCCTTCAGCCTGAAGTAACAACGGTGAAGTGGGCGTTCGGCAACTTGTGAGGCTCTGTGCGCAGCTGCGCTTGCGAACTTGATATGCTGGCTGGCATGCATGGAGAGTCCAGAGACGGCCCTGCGATCGAATTCTGCGGTGTTTCCTATGAGCTTCCCAGCGGACGGCGGTTGCTGTCCGACCTGAACCTGCAAGTTCAGCGCGGTGAGACTCTTGTATTTCTCGGCCGCAGCGGCTCGGGAAAAACCACGACCCTAAAAATGATCAATCGTCTCCTGACGCCAACCAAAGGCGAAGTGTGCGTGGACGGCGCCACAGCTGCCCAAACCGATGTGATCCGCTTGCGACGCGGCATCGGCTATGTCATTCAGGAGATCGGACTACTTCCTCACTTCACCGTAGAGCGAAACATCGGCCTTGTTCCCGAAATCGAAGCCTGGCCATCGGATAAGATTCGTGCCCGAACGCAAGAGCTCATGCAAATCGTTGGGCTCGACTCGCAGCTAGCTGCACGTTACCCCCATCAGCTTTCCGGAGGCCAGCGCCAGCGGGTAGGAGTTGCCCGGGCACTGGCTGCCGATCCTGCGATTCTTCTGATGGACGAGCCCTTTGGGGCGCTCGATCCCCTTACCCGCGACGATCTGCAGCGAGAATTTCTTTCCCTCCAGCAGCGGCTGCACAAGACCGTCGTCTTCGTCACCCATGATTTGAACGAGGCCTTGCGCCTCGCCTCCCGGATCGCTCTGATGGAAGCGGGAAAACTAATCACCGTTCTCTCTCCGCAAGCGTTTCTGCGTTCCACCGATCCTCTGGCCGCCGCATACGTGAGAGCCTTTCATACAGGATTGGATTCCACAGCAAATCGAGGTTCCTCATGAACCTGTTTCAATTCTTTGCCCAGAACTCCGGACAAGTGGCCCAACTCACCCTCGAGCATCTGTGGATGGTTGGCATCTCCACATTGCTGGCAGCGCTGATCGGCATACCGCTGGGCATTCTGATTGCGCACCGGCCTCTTTTGAACCGGCCCGTCCTGGGTGCTGCCAATATCATTCAAACCATTCCCAGCCTGGCGCTTTTCGGTTTTCTGCTTCCGGTGCCGTGGCTAGGAGACCGTGCTGAACGATTAGCGATCCTCGCGCTCACTCTGTATGCCCTACTCCCAGTGATTCGCGGCACCTACACCGGAATCCGTGGAGTCGAACCCGCTGTCGTCGAATCGGCCCGAGGCATGGGGATGACCGACAGCCAACTCCTGTGGCGGGTGGAACTGCCCCTAGCAATGAGCGTGATTCTCTCCGGCGTGCGCGTCGCCGTGGTGATCTCCGTCGGGCTGGCGACGATTGCAGCCGCGATTGGGGCGGGAGGACTAGGCGAACTTATCTTTCGCGGCCTGGCGATGGTGAACAACCAACTCATTCTGGCCGGAGCAATTCCCGCTGCGCTGCTGGCCGTTCTTGCCGACTTCAGCCTGGGTTGGGTGGAGAGGCGCCTGCGTCCGCAATGACTGTCCCGACAAAAACAACGAGAGAGCCCAGGCAGCGCGTCGCCTCAGGAATGCAATTCGCTGAACTCACAGACCATGTTGCGTACCTGCGGTTGCTCGTAGCCGTGCTTACGACCTTCCTCTTCTTGTTTTCGTCTTGCTCGTCCCGCTCCGACCGAATCGTCATCGGCTCCAAGAATTTCACCGAGTCATTGATCCTCGGCGAACTCATGGCACAACAGATCGAAGTCCACACAAATCTGAAAGTCGAACGCCGCTTTTACCTCGCCGGCAGCTACATCTGTCATCAGGGGATGCTCGCCGGAAGGATTGATATCTACCCGGAATACACCGGCACTGCGTTGACAGCGATCCTGAAGGAGCTGCCCCAGCGCGAGCGCCAGCAGGTTTACAACCGTGTGAAGACGGATTATGAGAACAGATTCCAACTCACGCTGGCGCCCGCCTTCGGTTTTAACGATACGTTTGCGATGGAGATCCGCGGAGAAGACGCCCGCCGTCTGGGCATAAAGACGTTGTCACAAGCAGCCGCCTACGCGCCAAAATGGCGTGCCGGATTCGGCTACGAGTTCATGGAACGCCCCGACGGCTACAAAGGCCTGGCAGCCACATATGGCCTGCACTTTGCGGCGCCACCGCGCATTATGGATTTGGGGTTACTGGCTCGCGCTCTGAAAGATCACCAGATCGATCTCGCCGCTGGAAACACGACCGACGGGCTCATTCCAGCTCTCGACCTGTTTGTGCTCGAGGACGATCGCCACTACTTTCCACCCTACGAAGCCGTTCCAGTGATTCGGGACGAAACCCTGAGCCGGCATCCAGAAGTTCTCTCAGATCTTGCCCAACTCTCCGGCAAGATTTCCGACCAGGAGATGCAGCAACTCAACTACGCCGTGGATGGCCAGCACCGCGATGCGAAAGAAGTCGTCCGTGAATTCCTGAGCAAGAAAGGATTGCTCGCAGCAAAAAACTAAACTGCATTATCGATCAGCAGCGAGCCTTGCAGGGTCAGCACAGCTTTTCCTTTGATGATCACACGGTCTCCCGCGGGCTCGCACCAGAGTTCTCCCCCGCGCTCCGATACCTGTTGCGCGTGCAGACTGGCCTTTCCCAGAATTCGCGACCAGTAAGGCGCCAGCGAACAGTGGGTCGACCCCGTCACCGGGTCCTCCGGGATGCCATAACTCGGCGCGAAGTAGCGCGAAACGAAATCAGCATGTCTACCCGGCGCCGTGATCGCTACTCCCGAGGGATGCAACGCTTCGAGTAATGCAACGTTGGGAACGACTCTCCGAACCTCCTCTTCCGATTCGTAAACCGCAAAATAGTTGTCCTCGATCTGCAACACCGAGACGGGAGACAAACCGTGTCCCAATCCAATAATCAACTCCGCCGGTGGCTCTGGACACGCCCACGGCGGGAGAGCCGGGAAGTCCATCGAGAGCAGGTCTCCCTCACGCTGAACCGTCAGCATGCCGCTGCGGGTCGTGAAGCGAACAACCTCGCACGAAGGTTCGAGAATGGTCAGCAACACGAATGCCGATGCAAGCGTGGCATGTCCACACAGATTGACCTCGCACTTGGGCGTGAACCACCGCAGCTGGTAATGATCGCCTTCGGGTACGAAAAATGCCGTTTCCGAAAGGTTATTTTCTGCTGCGACCGCACGCAGTCCGTCGTCATCTAACCAATTCGCAAGCCGACACACTGCCGCCGGATTGCCGCGAAAAGGCTTGTCCGTAAAGGCATTGACGTGAAACAGTGGTAGGGACATTACCCTATTCTGCCATTAATGGAGAATCCGGTAGAATCTTCAAGTTTTGCCCGAACCGGCTTTCTGCTCGAATTCAACGGGTGACGGTTCGGCTCTGATTGAAGCTACTCTCCCTGAGAAACACGTCGCAGGGGGTACCATGCTCGTTGCCCAAAATCACGAAGTTACCGTTCCCCAAGACCTGCTCTTACGTCTGGCAGATGCACGCCAGCGTACTGACGAACTCTTCCACCTGGTCAAGTCTGACTCCCTCTATGAGCGTCCGATCCCCGAGCGTCATCGCATCATCTTCTATATCGGTCACGTCGAGGCTTTTGACTGGAATCTGCTCGGCAACCGCGTGTTTGGTCTAAAGAGCTTCCACCCTGAATTCGACCGCCTGTTCGCCTTTGGTATCGATCCAGTCGGCGGCGGTTTGCCAGATGACAAGCCTGCGGATTGGCCGGCCCAAGATCAGGTTTACGGGTACGCCGCGAAGATCCGGCAACTTCTCGATGGGCATCTGCGCAAAGAGACTTCCCCTGCGGGTCTTGACGAATTTTCTCTGAACACGCTGTTGAATGTGGCCATTGAGCACCGGCTGATGCACGCCGAAACGCTGGCCTACATGCTTCACCAGTTGCCACTCGATCGGAAGATGGCGCCATCGACGGGTCGCTCCGTGATCACCACCGAACCCGTTCGACCGCGAATGATCGAGATTCCCGCTGGGCCGATCACACTCGGACTTGAACGCAGCCGCACTGCCTTCGGCTGGGACAACGAATATGACGCACACACCGTCGACGTCCCCGCCTTCGCTATCGATCAGTACAAGGTCACGAATCGTCAATATCTGGAATTCCTGCAAGCCGGAAGTTATCAGTCGAAAGACCTCTGGCCTGCCGACGGCTGGAACTGGATAACCGCCAACAACGTTTCTCATCCCATTTTCTGGAAGCGTTCCGGCGACTCATGGCTGTACCGCGGCATGTTCGACGAGGTCCCACTGCCCCTGGACGCTTCGGTCTATGTGAGCCACGCCGAGGCAAAAGCGTATGGCCGCTGGGCGGGCAAAGATCTTCCCACCGAAGCAGAATGGCAAAGAGCAGCGTACGCCACAGGCGACGGCAACGCCAGCCAGCGTGCTTATCCGTGGGGAAATGCAGCGCCCAACGAGCGCTTGGGTAACTTCGATTTTTCCGCGTGGGACCCAACTCCGGTGAATTCATTCCCCGATGGCAACAGCGCCTTCGGCGTCGCCGATCTTCTCGGCAACGGATGGGAGTGGACCTCAACCCCCTTCGCCCCATTCGCTGGATTCGAGCCTTTCCCGTTCTATCGCGGATACTCCGCCGACTTCTTCGATGGCAAACACTTCGTCATGAAAGGCGGCTCCGCACGGACAGCCGCGTGTATGTTGCGGAGTTCGTTCCGCAACTGGTTCCAGCCGCATTACCAGTACGTATACGCCGGATTTCGCTGTGTGAGCCGCTAGTACTCAGGAGGACACCACCATGCTGACCCAATCCATTGTCGCGAGTCCCACTTATGAATTCGCCGCGGACGTTCGCGCCGGCCTCACCAGGCCTCAGCAGAAGGAACTTCTCTCCAAGTATCTCTACGACGATGTCGGCTCCGCGCTGTTCGAAGTGATCAGCTTTCTCCCGGAATACGGTCTTACTCGCGCCGACGAGCGTCTGCTGCGGCGTCACGCCCCCGATGTCGTTGAATTCCTCCCCGCGCCGGTCGCGGTCGCAGAACTCGGCAGCGGCAGCGGCAAGAAGACTCGCTGGATCCTGGAAGCACTCTGCCGCCGTCAGCGCACTTCGTATTACCCAATCGAAATCTCACATACCGCGCTGGCCATGTGCGCCCGCGAGTTAGGCGACATTGATTCCATCAGCATTCTGGGCTTCGAGCGCGAATACCTCGATGGCCTCCTCGAAGTTGCCGCGCAACGCCGCCACGGCCAGCATCTTCTGGTTTTGTTCCTGGGCAGCACGATCGGCAATTTTGATCGTCCCGCTGGAGTGAACTTTCTGCGCGAAGTTCGCCACATCCTCGTTCCCGGGGATGCGATGTTGCTGGGTACAGATCTCATGAAGTCCAACTCGCAGCTGATCGCTGCCTATGACGATCAGCTCGGCGTCACCGCCGCGTTTAACCTCAACCTGCTGGCTCGCATCAATCGCGAGCTCGATGCCGATTTTGATCTCAGCCACTTCAAGCACGTTGCCCGCATCAATCACGAGGCGCGAAGCGTTGAGATGCATTTGCTCTCGACCGTCCAGCAAACCGTCACGATTCCGGGCGCCGAACTGCTGGTTGAGTTTCTCGAAGGCGAAACCATCTGGACCGAAAGCAGCCACAAATATTCCGCTGACGAAGCCTTCCAGCTGGCGCGGGAGTCCGGCTTCGTTTGCCGCGCGCAGTGGATTGACGAGGAATGGCCCTTCGCCGAGAGCCTGCTGATCGCGGAATAAGAACACGAACGCGCGACCACTCCGAGTTCCCGCATTTTTCTTCTTTGTCCCACCTTTGTAAAGCTTTGTATTCATGCGGGTAAAACTTTGTAAATCGTGGACGCTCGCGTGCCCGCCCCATGTAGATTAGAGATGGGAACATGCACTCCACCAAAACATTAGTGTCGATTGCTCTTTGCCTGGCCAGTTTGCGATTGGCCGAAGCCTTTGCTTCGCCAATGAATCCGCAAGCGCAGGAAGCAGCGCCGAGCGCCATGGCCAAGCGAATTGGCGCGATCAAAGCCATCGAAGGCAGCACCCTCACGCTAACGCCAGATTCAGGTTCCGATGTAAATGTGACCGTGTCCGCGGCCACGCGGATCGTAAGAATTGCGCCCGGTGAGAAGAGTCTGAAGAACGCGACTCCAATCCAAATGTCAGACCTGCAAGTCGGCGATCGCGTTCTCATCGGCGGCAAAGCCTCGGACGACGCCAAATCGCTCGTGGCTGCGTCCATCGTAGTAATGAAGCATTCCGATCTGGAGGCGCGCAACCAGCAGGCAAGTCAGGACTGGCAAAAGCGCGGCTTCGGCGGGCTGGTCACCGCCGTGGATGTTTCCGCCGCAACGGTGACCATCTCGGTGACGGGCTTTGCCGGAACAAAGACCATTCTCGTTCGCGCGTCGAAAGATACAGTGATCCGCCGCTACGCTCCCGACTCCGTGAAGTTCGACGACGCCAAACTCAGCACTTTGCAGGACCTTCATCCTGGCGATCAATTACGTGCGCGCGGGAATCACAGCCCCGACGGCGCCGAGCTGACCGCGGAAGAAATTGTCAGCGGCTCGTTCCGCAATGTAGCCGGAATCGTGAGTTCTGTCGACACTAGCGCCAGCACCATCATCGTTCAGGATGTATTGAGCAAGAAACCGGTACAAGTGAAAGTGACCTCTGAATCGCAACTTCACAAGTTGCCGTCCGAGATGGCGCAACACATCGCCATGCGCTTGAAGGCTACTGTCGTGGCTCAGCCCAGCAACGGAGCAGCGGCGCCATCGAACTCGACCAGCTCGGAAGCAGGCTCCGGTTCGAGACCGGGCGGCGGAATGGGAGCAGGCTCAGGAAACGGCATGCGCTCCGGCGCAGCTCCAGATTTCCAGCAAATGCTGAGTCGCCTGCCCCCAGTTACTCTGAAAGATCTGAATAAAGGCGATGCGGTCATGATCGTCACCACGCCGGGCACCGCCTCGGGTGCTGGCACCGTGATTACGCTCATAGCAGGGGTTGAGCCAATCCTCCAGGCGGCTCCGAGCGGCAGTCAGGCCATGATGTTGTCCCCCTGGACGCTCGGAGGCCCCTCGGGTGATTCAGGAAATCAGTAAGCGCTGCGGATATCTTTTCAATCGAATGGGAAAGGTGGCATGAAGTTTCAGATGTTCTTACGTCGTGCATTTCTATCGCTGTCCTTGTTGTTATTCGCAAGCCTTGCCCTCGCGCAGTCGGGCACAGGAACTCTGCGTGGCCAAGTCACCGACCCCTCCGGCGCCATCATCACCAATGCCGACGTCGTCATGACGCCAGCCAATGGCTCGCCCATAACCACCCAGACCAACTCTCAAGGCATGTATGAGTTCAAGAATCTGTCCCCGGGAGAGTACACGCTCAACGTGGTTGCTCCCGGTTTCGCCCTGTATGAGAACCATAAAGTCGTGATTGCCGACCAGCCTTTGCGCCTCAATATTCCAATGACCATTGAGGTTCAGGAACAAAAGGTGCAAGTCTCCGACACCGCGCCGACCATCGACGTGAATCCTTCCAGCAACGCCGGCGCGATCGTCATCTCCGGCAAAGAACTCGAGGCCCTGCCCGACGATCCCGATGAGCTGCAATCCGATCTAGAAGCCTTGGCCGGACCCTCCGCCGGGCCGAATGGTGGACAGATGTACATTGACGGCTTCACCGGCGGCCAGCTTCCACCCAAGTCGTCCATTCGCGAGATTCGCATCAATCAGAATCCGTTTTCCTCCGAGTACGACAAGCTCGGTTACGGCCGCATCGAAATCTTCACCAAGCCCGGCACCGAGAAGTACCACGGCCAGCTGTTTGCCAGCGGCAATGACTCTGCCTTCAATTCGTCCAACCCCTTTGGCGGGGCCAAACCCGGCTACTACTCGACCCAATACAGCGGCAACCTTGGCGGCCCGCTGGGAAAGAACGCTTCCTTTTTCGTAAATGTCGAGCACCGCAACATCAACGACATCACCGCGGTCAATGCGCAGACGCTGGACCCGTCCACTCTCCTGCCGCTGTCGACAATCGAATCGATCCCGAACCCCCGCCGTCGCACCAACATCAGTCCGCGGCTGGACTACGCTCTGAACAAGAACAACACGCTGACTGCCAGATACCAGTATTACCGCGACTCCGACAACAATAATGGCGTCGGCCAGTTCACTCTGCCCTCGCAAGCCTACAACTCAGATTCGTCCGAGCACACACTCCAGGTAAGCGACACGCAGGTTATCGGGTCGAAGATCATAAACGAGACAAGATTTCAATTTCTCCGCGAGCGCGACAGCCAGAGTGCGCAGAATACAACGCCGGCCGTGAATGTCCTCGGAGCCTTCGATGCCGGCGGTAACAGTCAGGGCACGATCATCGACCGTCAAGATCACTACGAACTGCAGAACTACACCTCGCTGATTCACGGCAACCACATCTCCAAATTCGGAGGACGCCTCCGCTCAACGCGCGACGCGGAGAGCACCACATCCGGCTTCAACGGCACTTTCATCTTTTCGTCGCTCACGAATTTTCAGGCTGTGGAGTGTGCTCTCGCCTCTAGTCCACCCCCGGCGTGCTCGACCTTGCCGCCTGGGCAGACGCCCCAGCAACTTTCGGTCACGACTCCGGCGAAACCAGGTGCCTCCAGCGCCCAGGTCACCTACTTCGACGCCGGCCTGTATGCCCAGGATGACTGGCGCCTGCGCCCCAACATCACCGTCAGCGGCGGCCTGCGCTTCGAAACTCAAAATGGCATCCACGATCATGGCGATTGGGCGCCACGGATTGGAATCGCCTGGGGCATCGGAGGCCGCAGTTCACCGCCCAAACTCGTCCTGCGCGGCGGCTTCGGAATCTTTTACGATCGTTTTCAAACCGCCCAACTCCTGCAGGCACAGTTGCTGAATGGCCTGACGCAGCAGAAGTTCGTCATCAACAATCCGACCTGCTTTTCCGGGATCGGCCAGCCTTTCGACCTCTCGGCATGCGGCACGTCCACCGCGACCACGACGTCAGCTGTGTATCAGATAAGCCCCAGGTTGCGCGCCCCCTACACGTTGCAATCCGCGATCAGCGCCGAGCGCCAACTCACCAAGTCTGCCACTCTGTCTGTGACCTACTTAAACTCGCGTGGCTTCGACCAGTTGCTGACGCTAAGTCTGAATCCCCTGATGCCCGGAGGGAACCGCACCTACCAGTATGTTTCCGAAGGCAATTTCCTTCAGAACCAGCTCATCGTAAACAGCAGCGTACGGCTCGGAACCAAGCTCCAGTTGTTCGGCTTCTACACGCTGAATTACGCGAATAGCGATGCTGCGGGCGCCTCCGGCTTTCCCTCAAATTCCTACAACATCAGCCAGGATTACGGCCGCGCCTCGTTTGACACCCGCCACCGTCTTTTCCTCGGCGGCACAATTGGATTGCCCTACCTGTTTCGGCTAAGCCCGTTCATGGTCGTGAGCTCCGGTTCGCCCTTCAACATCACTTCGCCCAGCGATCTGAACGGCGATTCCGTGTTCAACGATCGTCCAATTCTCACGCCGGGAGCCCCCTGCCCCGCGCCCGGTTCCGGCACGAGTTCGGTGTATTGCACTCCCCTGGGGACGTTTACCGCCGCCCTTCCATCATCCAGTCAGAGCGTTCTTCCCATTAATTACGCGACCGGGCCTTCGCACTTCGTGCTGAACCTGCGCCTGACGAAGACTTTCGGATTCGGATCCAAGGCGAAGAGTTCCGGCAATCAGGGTCAGGGAGGTCCCGGTGGCCCCGGCGGAGGCGGTGGGCGCGGCGGAGACCGCCACGGTCCTCTCTTCGGCGGCGGCCCCGTAGGCATGTCTTCCAACTCCGATCGCCGCTACAACCTGATCCTGGGGGTTAACGTGCGCAACGTATTCAACAAGGTGAACACGGCCAATCCAAGCGGGATTCTGGGATCGAGCTTCTTCGACATTCCAAACGCGCTGCAAGGCGGACCCTTCTCCAGTTCCTCAGCGCCACGCCGCATCGATGTGCAAGCCACCTTCAGTTTCTGAGCAGTCGCGAACCGCTCCTGTCATAGCAGAAGGTAGCCACTCGGGTTATGCTGAACTACTGAGACTCAACTGCACTGAGTAACGCTCGAAACCACGTGACCCCACGCTCGTTCACCAGGCGAAAGTTTCTTGCTCTAGCGGCAACCGCCGGAGTCGCCGCCATTGCTATCGACTCCGCATTGCTCGAGCCCAACCGCCCCCGCGTAGTACGCCGCGACGTACCACTGCGGCGCTGGCCCGAGCCTCTTGACGGCTTCAAAATCGCGGTGCTCAGCGACTTCCACTACGACCACCGCTTCTCGGTCCATCCCATTCACGCCGCTGTCAAGATGGTCAATGAGCTCAATCCCGACCTGATTGCTCTGGCGGGCGACTTCGTCTCGATTCCAATCTTCGATGACGACCAGCGAAGGGCTGCTCTTGCCGCCGAACCTTGTGCCAGATTGCTGCACCAGATGCAAGCTCCCCACGGCTCGTGGGCAGTGATGGGAAATCACGATTACTACACCAACCCCGCCCACGTCACCGCTGCTCTGCAGGCCGAGGGAATTCGAGTACTGGCTAACGAATCCGTACCCATTGAGACGAACAGCGTGCGCTTCTGGCTCGCGGGTGTGAATGACGTCACGGGTGGATCCGCCGACCTCGGCAAGACTCTACACGGAACTCCCGCAGACGAAGTGACCGTCCTGCTAGCGCACGAACCCGACTTCGTGGACGAAGCGTCGCGCTTCCCCGTCGACCTGCAGCTTTCCGGACACTCCCATGGCGGCCAGGTACGGATACCCTTTATCGGCCCACTCTACTTGCCTCCGTTGGCCAGAAAATACCCTTGGGGGATGTATCGAGTCGGTGCTCTTTCTCTTTACACCAACCCTGGCCTCGGAACCGTCGGTCCTCCCTTTCGCTGGAACTGTCCGCCCGAAATCACGCTGTTGACCCTGCGGCATGCTCCCGCGTCATCATAAGCGGCCTTCAAAATTTCGGGGCTATGTGAAATCACTTTCCACTTCGGCTTCTCATTCGCCTCATGTATGTCCTGCATGTAACTGAGAACAGGCATGTTATGTAGAGTGCGCAATGGGCGCTCACTTGCCACGCAACAGGCAGGGATTGGTGTCGCGACCGCAAAGGATCGAACGTTCCATGCTCCGTCTCTGGCCACTCATTCTTGTCGGCATCCCAGTGCTCGCCGCCGTAACCGTCTCCTCATCAGGTCTGCCGGAGCGCAACAGAGCGTTGCAACAACGCGAGCGCAAGGCATGGAAGGCTCTCACTCACAACTCCCAATTCATCGATGTTCCCCACCTCAGCACGCGGTCGAGTTGCGAAGAAGTGCAACCGCCGCAGGCCCTCACCACACCTTCCCCGCTGTTAACTACATGGCGCGAGAGAAAGATCAAGGTCAGCTTCATCATCGGCACCGATGGCCGCGTGCACAGCCCGCTGATTCTCGAAAGCGCCGGTCCGACCGGCGATCGACGCGTTCTGCAGACCGTGCGCACGTGGAGATATCGCCCTGCAACCTGCAACGGAGTCCCCACCGAAACTGAGGGCAAAGTCGAGTTTTCCAGCCGTTGAGCAGCAACCGTGGGCTAGAATTACGGCAGGTGATTGAGTTCGTGGACAATAAAGACAAAGAAAAAGACAAGAAATTTCCCAAGCCGGCGAGCTTAGCTCCGCCGGACTCCGAATCAGACCTCAGCACCGACCGTGACGAACTCCATCGCGGGCTGCAGTCTGCGATGCGGCGTCCTAAGCCGAGTAACGATGCCATGGCCGCCGCCCTGGAAGTGGTTCAACGCATGGCCGCAGAGATTGACGCCGAGGATGATGCCGACGACCTGGCGGAAGCGACAACGGGTGCCGCCTCCGGTCAAGTATGCCGCGTCTGCGGACACCGGAACCGCGAGGGCCATAAATTCTGCAGCATGTGCGGACTCCCAGGGAACTCCGATGACGAACTAGAAGCCGATACTTCGCCAAGAAGCAGTCTTCGATCTCAGCCCGCGAGTCTTCCGCAACCTGCGTACGAAGAACGCGAGCCCGATCCCAGGTCGATCGCACCGCGAGGGCCCATCCTTGCCGAGACCCACCACTATCATCATCACTATCATCACCACTATTTCCCCAGCGGACAGGAGAGCACGGCTCCACGCATCGCCACAGCCGACTCTGAGCGCGAAGCCGACAAACTGCGCGCCTCCGCGGCCCTGCGCGGAGAATCCATGAGCCGCGCCGAAGCGGCGGTCCGCCGCGTCACGCAGGAATGGGTTCTGGCCTGTAACACCAAACATCTCGACGACCTGCTCGACCTCTACGGTGCCGACTCGCTCGTGCTCCGCACCAATTACCCTCCCATCCGGGGCGCGTCTGCCGTTCGCGAATTCTTCTTCGGAGGCCTGGATGCCGGATTGGGTGAGGCGGAAGTTGAGCCCATCCGCGTCGAGATTGCCGGAGACATGGCCTACGAAGCTGGACGCTGCAAAGCTCTGGTTCCCGGAGCCGCAGGCAAGCGTCGTGAGGAACGAGGAAAGTACGTCTGGGTTCTAATGAAGCAGAGCAATGGAGAATGGAAAATTGCGGTCGACTGCTGGTCCAGCGATCTCACCTTGACCGCTCTCGAATCCGATATCACGCCCACTTCGGCCGCAAAGCCCGGCACGCCTCGAAAAACTACCTGACGTTCTCTACAAGACCACGCCGATCGCTTCCAAGTCCGTCTTCCACTGATCGAGAGTCTGCATTTCGATCGTCTTCATGCCCAGCCTCGAAGCCTGTTCGAGGTTGAGAGCCCGGTCGTCGATGAAAGCGCATTCTTCAGGAGCGATCTGGGTCAGGTCGACAGCCAGGCGATAGATATCGCGCTCCGGCTTGCGGAACCCTACAAAGCACGAGCTTACGAAAATACGAAAGATCTTCCGCAACCCATACTTCTCGATGCGATAAAGATTCAGTTCCCGCGATTCATTGTTGAGCGTCCCCATGAAATACTTTCTCGAATCCGCCAAAGATTGCGCGAACCTGAGCACGTCAGGCATCGGCTGCGACAGCGAGAACATGAACTCCTTGAATGCCTCCCGAGTGAACGGCCGCGACCGGTAGAAAACCGTGCGGTCGAGGTACTCATCGAGTGTGATCTTCCCGCGCTCGAAAGATGACACAACCATCTCGTGACGATCGTGAAACTCTTCTTCATCCAGATGAAAATGCTCGAGCGCCTTCATCCGCTGCTCGCGATCCCACGCATTCGAAAGCAATACCCCACCCACATCCCAGAAAAGAGCTCGAATTTCAGGCAAGAGGTTCTCCTTACACCGAGATCAACGGACCGGGCGCCGTCTCACAAAGCTGGAAAAGCACGGCCTACTTGAGATTTTGCTTTGAAAGGGCGCGGCTTCCAGCCGCGCCTAAATACCCCCAAAGCAAGCGCGGCTTTAGCCGCTGTGGGACATTCTTAGTGTTTGTAAAAGGTCGTGTCCGGATGATAATTCCGCCAGTCAAACCAGTAATCCTTTAACGCCGGAACCCGGTCCAGACACTTCCCAGACGCCGGCCCGGCCGTCGCGCACCCCTGAAAATTCCACTCGCTTGCCGTCGCCGTATCCAGCAAGACCCAATCTTTTGTATCGCCCTTGAGAAAGAATTCCGCATCCTTCCCGTCAATGCGGCTCACGAAGACGCGAAACGATTTCCTGTCCGGCCCAACCACAATCAGAAGCGGAGTGCCATGCACGTGGTCAACAACCGGCGACTGCTTAACCAGAGTGTCCCAGGGATACGCCCGTGCCATTCCCTCGATCGTGACTCCCACGACCACATCGCGCGACTTCAACTCCGTTCCCGGAAAGCTGATGACCACCGGCAGCTTGGCCACTTCAGTTTCCCACTTGCTGTCATATTCCTTCTCGTACTTCGCCACCGGAACCAGCACGCGCCCCGTCGAGACTTCTGACTTCCATTGTCCAAAGCTCAATTCATCGTTCGGCACCAATTCCAGCGACGCGCCCTTCAGCGGCCCGTACACAGCCTTGCCCGTAATCTGCTGCCACCACGAGCCGGTTTCCTTATCTCGCATGAGAAAGTTCTGGTTATTAATTCCGGCGAGATAAAAATGCAGCAGCCTTCCGTTCACCGTTCGTTTCCACACCAGACCGGTGTGACAAAGCGTTCAATAGGTGACGGCGACCGGGACTCCTCCCACCCAGTCATTCAGCACGTGGTGATATGCCATTTCGCTGATGGGATAGGCACGCGCGTCGCTGCCGAAGCGGACCGCCATGATCATTTCGCCAGCATCCAGCTTGCTCTGTGCCTCGCCGATGAACTGCGCGCTGTCCAGCGGATGAAACATCCACTCGAAGTAGTTCAGCCGCGCCATGACCGCGGTAAAGCCTACAAGCAGCATCGCAATCGTGAGCACGGTCCGTCCCCACCGCCGTGAGTTTCTCCACAGGAGAAGAGCAAACACCAGGCAGAGGAGCGTGGCAAACAACGTCCACCGAGGCGCCCGGTCGTGCACCGCCATCGCAAGCCACAATGCGCGCGGCGACTGGTAGCGAAACGGCCGGATGATGAACGCCGGTACGAAAAACAGTCCCGCACCCAAGAGCGCGCAGACCGCGAATGTGGCCCACAGCCCACGCGAGCTACGCTGATCCGAATAGTACATAGATGTATGAGTAGGATTCTACAACGTATCCGGCGTCATCCTGAGCGCAGCCGAATTTCAGGCGGAGCGAAGAGCCTGCCCTGAGTGTGCATGGGCCTTTGGCCCACCAAACGAAATGAAACACCTGAAGCCCGGCCTTCGGCAGAGTAAGGTTCGTATCAGGGCATGGCTTTAGCCGTGCCGGACTGGCGCGCGTTCTGATGCGCCTTCAGGCGCTGGCAGGGGCTGAAGCCCATTCAGTTTCACATCAGTCGGCACGGCTGAAGCCGTGCCCTGATACGAAACCCCTCTGGATAACCAACGCTCACAAGTGGAGTTTCGACAGAGCGAAGTCGAAGGGATCTCGTGCTAATCGTCCGTGTACTAGAAGCCACGTTCATCGTTCCGCAACCCCGTCACGAACTCCGTGTTACTCCAAAACTAAAACGCCCCGATCCGCGGAGCAGGACCGGGGCGGTTGTTGGTTAGGTTGTGGGTTTACTGTGGTGTGAAGTTCTGGTGATAGCTTAGACTCACGACGTCCTGAAACATCGGTGTGCCCGGAGGCAGGTTGTTCGGGTTCAGGAACTGCGTGTCGAAAAAGTAGTTTCGAGTCGGAGGAGAGTACACCGAAGTACAGCACTTGAATATACCCGTGTTGTACTGCGAGTAATACATGCTGATGAGCGAGCCGGTGTAGTTCACGCTGGCCCCGTTAGCCCCGCGATTCTCAAGGTAGCGCAGGAAGTTGTGCATGCCACCGTCGGTCCCGAAGTCCTTCAAGCCGGCCGCGGTAGCCCAGCCCGGCTCGAGGAATGGAACGCTCTTGCCGGCCGCAATGGCCATTCGATAGTAGCTGGTATTGCCAGGCCTGTTGTTCTGCAGTGCTGGGTTTGCGAAGCTCTCAGCATCCGTCCAGCCCGTGGTCGGTACCGGAGCTGTATTTCCTGCCGGTGGGTTGGACAGTAGCGTAACTGCGTCGGCTATGATTGCCGCCGCGGAATGCAACGCTCCACCAGGATTGCCTCCACTGGGCCAGAAGGGATCGGCCGGACCGCTGTTGTAGTCTCCCCAAACATAGACTGGCTCTTCCGAAGCGACGGTGAATCCATTTCCAGTGTTTGCCACAGTTGCGGGATGTGGCAGGTAGCTGGTGGTGCCGTTCATTCCGCCATCGATCAGGCGCAGCGCGTGTCGCGGGCCAGTCACCATGTTCCACTCCGCTTTCGTCGAACAGCTGGTGATCCCGGTGGTCGTGCCGTTGATGTAATAGGGCTGGTTCATGGTTCCCACTCCGATGCCAAAACCAGCACCCAGATTTGCCTGTCCCCACTTGTCGAGGAAGGGAGGCACCTTTGCCGCTACATTTTCCGGCGAGTAGGGGTAATAGCTCGCTGGTTCCAGAACGCCGTCGGGTACGCCAGTGGCCGAAGCCGCGTTCACTGTGTCGTTCAAGCCGGACATTCCAGAGATGTTGTTGTAGAAGCCGGTCAATGGCTTCGCATCGGCCAACATCCCCCGGTGATCCGAGAAATAGAGAATGTAGCCATTCTGGTTCGTGCTGTTTACCAGGTTGCCTGAGCCGCCAGCATACGGACCCGCCTTTTGCAGCCAGAGCCACAAATTGCCTACGTCAAGTTCCACCGCGTTCATGACGCCAATTGGACTGCATGAAGTCATCGGGTCGCCGACGGGCCGGCTGTCTCGCGGCTCGCCTTCGCGCGCGTCGTAGAAGTTGATCGGCAGCCAGTTGTTCGCTGTAATAGCTGCGCCTGTCGCGGTGGCTGGACCCTTGTTAATTTTTAGCTGCTGAAGGATAAGGATCGCCGGGCTGATCGGGTTGTAGCATTGCCCCGCTGGGAAGGGACCGGCTGGGAAGGCCGCATAGGTCGGGCAGCTGGGGATTCCGGCTGTCTGGTACGGTGCCGTCGGAGGCGCATTATAGCCCCGGCCGAATCCATAGCTCAGCCACTGATTCGTCACTCCGACCCAGGCGCCGGCGTTATTCAAATATTCTACTCGTAGCCATGTACCTTGGCACTTCGCCGCGGCCGTTACTTCTCCATGCAAGGGCCATGCAGCAATTGCGCCGCAGCCCGTCGGAACCACCCAGCTCCCGGTATTATCACTGGCGGCGTAGTACATGTTTCCAGGAGCAAATGCGTTCGGTACGTTGACGAAGGGGGTAGCGTTCGGAGTCCCGATCTGCACATCGTTTGCATCCAGCGCACCGGCGCCGCGCTCAGGGTGCAGATCGGCCAGCGTGTCGGCCAGAAGGATGCGTATCTCCGCCTTGTTATAGAGTCGCGAGCTGCTCAGAAGCGCGGTGTCGCCGGGCGACGGTCTGCGGATGATGTCAATCGCACCAACTGGGGACGTCTGCACAAACGGCAACTGCAGCTTGGTAGCGCCGGTCAGTCCATTCGTGATAAACCCGCTGAAAGTAGTCTTCGAGATGCCCGTCCATCCTGGGTTTGCAATACCGGTGGGCGGGAATCCGCCGGTCCAGCTGCCGGCAGTGAGTTGCACGCAATTTACGCCTGCTCCGGGACCGGTTGCAGGAGCCGCAGGACAGCCGCTGGCGGCGTTAGGTACCCATATTTTGCCGGTGTAACCGCTGGCGGTGGGCCAGCCATTCTCCAGTTGGTCGGTGATGACCTGCCCCACCGCCGCGATCTTGTCGGTGAAGGTCAAGTTGCTGCCCGAAGCCAGAAACAGGTTGCCATTGGTGTGCACCCGGCCTCCGAAGTTAAAGTTGGGGCCGGCGAAGTAGTCACAATCGCCATCGCAGAACACGCCGAATTCGAAAGCCGGAAGCAGCGCCACTTCCACCACGCGCGTCAAATTCACCGATGCGCCCGTTGCCGCGGCTGAGGAATTCGCCGCAATCTGACCCGAAGAGGACTGGCGTGTCGCTGTAACCTGCAACGTGTAGGGAATCAGCGTCGCCACCATCCCCTGGTCCGGCCCAGCGCCGACAATGTCCCACGAACCGCACGGGTCGGGAGCATTCGGGCATGGCGTCCCGTTGGTCTGGTTCGCTGGCCACGTGATCGTCTCCACGTAATTCATGTACGTGATATTGGAACCACTGATGGCCGTCGGGTAATTCGCGGGGTTGGTCAAAGCCGTGATGGCGGCAGAATTGGGCGTTTGCGAGGTCTGGTACAGCTGGGAAATTTGCGAAGTCAGGTTCTCAATCCCGGCTTCCGCGCCAAAGTAGGCCACACTGCCTTCCAGATCGTTGCCTCCCATCCGCGTTTCATTCGAGACCATGTACAACAATCCCACCGCCAATCCCGACAATAGAACCGTCAGTAGAAGGGCGGCAATCAGTGTGAACCCCCGCGAATCTCGTGTTCTCTTCCCCATATTTTTCCCCTCAAACTCGCAAAGCATCGCTACTGGCAAACCGTGGTCGCACTGCTGTATGAATTGCAGAAACTCATATTGCGGGCGGCCACCGAAGTCGCCAGATACATGCTCTGGGCTTTTCTTCCTGACGTGGTCATACCTTGCCCCATGACCCACAGGTTTACTTTCTGAATCAGTGCGGGGGAAAGGCCGGCGGCCAGTGGATTGGCCGAATTCGCCGTGACTGTGCCGGCGACCGAATCGATGACGTCGTAGGTGAACTGCATATTGATGATGTTGTCAGCCACCGGAACCGCGTCCCGTCCATTGACCTGCCTCATCAGCCGGGGCGTCTGCACCGTGCCGCCTGCGACCGGAACCTGCAGGAAATACGAGACCGCATACAGCCGGCAAGCCGACATTTGTGTGCCCGCACCCGAAGCCGCGATGACCGTAGACAGGTTGTTGCTCGTTCCGGCGCCCGTCTGGTTCATGTTGAGCGCATCCCCGCTGGCAAAATTGATGGTGGTATTGTTTGGAATCGTAGTGACTTCAGCCACCACTGCGGCATTCTGGATCAGGCTCGTACCATTGTTCCCGTTGCCGTTGCCCGGCGTGCTCACGGTAAATAGGATCAGGTCGCCCGGATTGAGTCCACCCGCAGCCAGGATGTTATTCGGCTGCACCCCGGCATTGATCACGGTGACCGTGGCCTGCGTGGGCCCGCCTGGAAACGTGAAGTTGAAATTGGTGAGCGGAAAATTGTAGTCGCAATAAATGGACGTGATGCTGGAATTGACTTGCCCAGGAGCCGCTGTAATCACGGCGCCACCCTGCACTCCAGTGTTGAATCCCGGAATGATCCCGTACATGAAGTTCGGTACACCGCCGCCGCTGGCTGGGTACGTGCCGGCCGGTACATAACAGGTGCCGGTCTGGTTACATGAAAACTTCGACACCGTGCCGCCAGTTACCAGTTGCAGGCCACCGGAAGGCAGGCCCGAACCCGCCAAGCTAATGTCCTGCGTCATCAACTCGACCGCCGCGCGCATGTTCTGCTGCGTCTCTGCGCGCTGCGTAACCGTGAACGTAGCGTCCATACCTATCTTGAACAGGCTGGTCATGGCCGCGATCACCACCAGGCCCACAGCCGACGCGATCATCAGCTCCAGAAGGCTAAAGCCACGCTGCGGTTTTCCGATTCGTTTCTTCATAGTTACTGTCCCCGCTCAGTGGTAACTCGAGAGCAATCCGTTCACCGTATAGCTTCGAACCGGCCAACCACCCTTGCTGTAAGCCACGGTGATCGTGACCGCGATCATGTTGGCGTTGACCCCGCCGCCTTGCGCCGCCGGCAGCAGCACGTTGTTAAAGGCAATTGTGCGCGTGAAGTTCGACAGACTTTGCGTCACATCGTCGGCATTTCCCAGAACGCCGTCGGGACCTGGAAGCACCAGGCACTCCACTCCACCCGGACATGCGGTTCCCGTCCCAGGCACCGTACAGGCCGCATCGTCCCCCGTGCCGATGATCCCGTCCGCCCCTGCACACAACAGCGGTTGAGCTCCGCCCAGAAAGATTCCTCCGCTGGCCGTATTGTTGATCGACGCGAACGGAATCTGCTGGGCGTTACGCGCCGTGTAGATACTCTCCATCGCGTCCAATGCTTTGTGACGGGCAACCAGATCTTCCTGAGCGGACTGCGTCGCTGCCAGCGCCGTGGCAAAGCTGGCGATCACCGCCAGCAGGCCGACAGTCATCACCACCACGGCGATCATCGTCTCAATCAGCGTGAATCCGCCCTGTGGTTGAACTTCGTGTTTTGCAGTGCTTTTTGAGATCATTGTTGTACCCAGATTGGTGCTCCAGCTTGCTGATCCAGACGCCAGCCTCGCACCCGGCCGGTCGCACCCCATACCGTGATCGCGCGCGAAGTGTTGATCGTGTCTGCTGCCCGCGTGATATACACCACGCCACCGTTGTAGTTGCCGAGAGTGTCGCGAGATGTGCCGTCCGGCATGAACGCGACGTAGTTCAGACTGCCGGCTCCCAGGCCTTGCCCAAAATCCACTGACGCGATGCCGGTTCCGAAACCGTCCGGCGCGCTCGCGGGAAATCCAGCTCTTACCCCAAAACTCATGTCCGCTGGCAGAGTGTAGGTTTGCACCAACTGAACCGGGGGGAAGACCCCTCCTACCGCGGGGGGCTGATACTGCACCGTGATGGTCCCGGTCGCATTGTCAAACACAACCAGGTACTCGTGGCTTTGCGTGATGGCCAGATGGCGTGTGTTGCGCAGGACCCCCAACGTGGTGGCATAGGCGCCATCAATGTGCCCCTTGTATAGCAGCGGGCGCATCCCCATGTACGTGGCCCCCATCAAGATCAGCGCAATGCTGACCGTGATCATCAGTTCTAGCAGCGAGAACCCGCGATGTTTCCTCGATCTCATAGATTCTTTCGTGGAGGAGAGGCGGTTCGTTGGCGCTTTCTAATGTCAGTGCCAAAGTCCGAAAGCGGCAATACGGCACCCAATGCGCCTTTCGCGGGATACACAGATTCCGCGACCCTTCACCGCTTCATCTGCATCGTAGGAAGGCGTTGGAAGCGCGTCAAAGCACTACGGTGTACTGTCCGACGATTGGCCTTTTGGCATCCTGAGCGGTTACTCCTGTCACTCGACTAATGAGACGCAACTTAGCCAACACAGCACAAGCGAGAACCACGGGCGGATGACTCCGGTAACTTGTCCGCGGAACCGACGTGACCCTACGATGACGGGCAGGTATGACTCTCGCATCGCTCCTGGTATGCCTTGATGCAACCGCTGCAGAAGTTCTGTGCCGCGTTCTCTTGGAACTTGGCATTAAGGTCGAGTCTTGCCCTGACCTCGTCCGAGCCGCGGTCCGCCTGGCGCAGCAGCGCTTCGATGTGGTGATTATCGATTGCGCCTCGCAGAAGGAAGTCAACTCTCTGCTTCGCGAAACCCGCCTTTCCCGTCTCAATGACTCCACGCTCTCGGTCGCGGTAGTCAGCGGGCAGAACAGTATTCGCGAGATGTTCTCCTTGGGCGTGAACTTCGTGCTCTACAAGCCGGTTTCCCACGAGCGTGCCCTGAGCAGCTTGCGTGCTGCCCGTGCCGTGATGCGCAAGGAAAAGCGCCGCAAAGCCCGCGCTCCCGTGCATACTCACGCTACCGTCGACTACGCCAACGTGGAGCAAGAGAAGGCCACGCTCGTGGACCTCGCTGAGGATGGCATGGCGGTCCTGTTCGGCAGGAAGCTTCCGCCCACCAGCAAAGTCTATTTTCAGTTTCAACTGCCCGGGCAGAAATCCAGCGTGCGTCTCTCTGGACAAGTCTTGTGGCAGGATTGGAATGGGCGAGCGGGAGTTCAATTCGTGGATGTTCCCAAAACTTCCCGCCGTCTGCTGGACCAATACCTGAACGCGAATCTACCCAATTCTTCGGAACCATTTCCCCTGGTAACCGTGGAACTGGAAGAACCGCTGCCGCCTGAACCCGTGCCAGTGGGAACCGGCCCGCAACAACAGGCTGCTCCGGCGCAGGCTGCTGCGGGCCAACCCGTTGCACGTCGCCGCTCGGAACCAGACAACCGCCGCGGGCAGACACGCTACGCCTGCCGCCTCGGAGCCGAAGTCTATCGCACCGGCATTCTCGTTCCCCACTACTGCTGCCTCACCGATCTCAATGCGGGTGGCTGCTATCTGGAAGTGCACCTTCCATTTCCAAAAGGCACTTCCGTTGAAATCACGGTGCGCACCTATGAACTGAAGCTCCGCTTCCGCGGAACTGTCCAGACGTCGCACCCCGGCTTCGGTATGGGGGTTGCTTTCGCGTTAGAGACCCAGGACGAGCGCGACCAGGTCCAGACATTGACCGATTTCGTCGCCGCCACCCAGGAAGGTTCCAACTAGATTGCTCTGTCCACGAGAAACTATTTCGTCGTTGCTTCTTCGGCTACAGCCTTCTTGAAGTAATCCAGCGACATTCGCAAGCCCGCTTCCAGATCAATCTTCGGCTCCCATCCCAGCAGTTGCCGCGCCTTCGTAATATCGGGACACCGTTGCTTCGGATCGTCCTGCGGCCGCGGCTCGTAACGAATCCGGCTTTTGGATCCTGTCACCTTCAGCACACGCTGGGCGCATTCCAGGATCGTGAATTCATTGGGATTCCCGATATTCACCGGTAGGTGTTCGTCCGATTTCGCCAGCCGCATGAAGCCGTCGATCTCCTCGCTCACGTAGCAGAAGCTACGGGTCTGGCTGCCGTCGCCGTACACCGTGAGATCCTCTCCGCGCAGCGCCTGCTTCATGAAGTTGGGCACGACGCGGCCATCGTTCAGCTGCATGCGAGGGCCGTAAGTATTGAAGATGCGTACGATCCGCGTGTCCAGGTTGTGATAGCGCCGGTACGCCATGGTCACCGCTTCGGTGAAGCGCTTGGCCTCATCGTAGACCGAGCGCGGCCCGATGGGATTCACATTTCCCCAGTAAGTTTCCTTTTGCGGATGCTCCAGCGGATCGCCGTAGCACTCCGACGTCGAAGACACGAAGTATTTCGCGTCGTGATTGTGGGCAACGTCAAGCGCGTGAAACGTTCCCAACGATCCGACCTTCAGCGTGGGAATCCCGTGGACGCTGTAGTCGACCGGGCTCGCGGGACTTGCGAAGTGGAAGACGTAATCGACTTTCCCCACGTCGAACGGTTCGCAGATGTCGAGTTCGACAAACTCGAAGCGCGGATCGTGACTCAGATGTTCGAGATTGGCGCGCCGGCCGGTAAGCAGGTTGTCGACGACAATTACATTCCAGCCTTCGCCCAGCAAGGCATCCACGAAATGGGATCCCAGGAAACCGGCGCCGCCGGTGACCAGGGCGCGTTGTAAGCTCATGCTTTCTTGGTGTCGCTGCCGTGCTTCAGTGCCGGCGCCGGAACGCCGTCCGGGTGACACGCCGCACGTCCCACGCTGTAATAGCTGAAGCCGTGCGCCGCCATCGTCTCCGGATCATATAGATTTCGCCCGTCGATCACGATGGGATACTGCAATTCCTGGCTGAGCCGGTCCAGATCGAGGTTCGCAAACTCTTCCCACTCGGTAAGGATCAGCAACGCGTCCGCCCCGCGCGCCGCCTCGTAAGCGGAATTGGCGAACTTGATGCTCGAGTTGATAATCTCCTGCGTGTGTTCCATCGCCGCCGGATCGTACGCCGTGATCTTGCACCCTTCCTGCAACAAGGCCTGTACCAGAAAAAGCGCCGGCGACTCGCGAATGTCGTCGGTGCCGCCCTTGAAGGCCAGTCCGAGGACGCCCAGATGCTTGCCGCGAAGCGTCCACAACGCGCTGCGCACTTTGCGCAGGAAACGCTCGCGCTGGTCTTCGTTGATGCGAATGACTTCGTCGAGCAGCCGGAAGTCATAGCCGGATTCCCGCGCGACCGCCCGGAATGCCATCACATCCTTCGGAAAGCACGAGCCCCCGTAACCAATGCCGGGATTCAAAAATCTGCGCCCGATGCGCGAGTCGGTGCCCACGCCGTGCACAACCTGGTTCACATCCGCGCCGACCGATTCGCAAACCGATGCCACCGCATTGATGAACGAAATCTTCATCGCCAGAAACGCGTTGGACGCGTGCTTGATCAGCTCCGCGCTCTTGCTGGTGGTCACGATGATAGGCGGAGGAATCGAACTGCGATCCGGCTGCGGGATCGCGTCACCGCGCTGGTAATAGCTGCCGTTAGTCAGCGGAACATAAACTTCGCGGAGCACGTCGGCCGCGCGCCCGCTGTCGCAGCCGATCACGATCCGGTCGGGAAACAGAAAATCCGTGACCGCCGTGCCTTCGCGTAGAAACTCCGGATTGGAAGCCACGTCGAACGATGCCGGATCCGTGCTATTCCGCAAAATGATCTTGCGCACCCACTCGCTGGTGTAAACCGGCACGGTGCTCTTCTCGACGATGATCTTGTAATCATTTATCCCGCCAGAGATTTCCCGGGTCACCGACTCGACGTACGACAGATCAGCCTCGCCGCGCTCCATGGGCGGAGTGCCGACCGCGACGAAGATGACGGAACTGGCACGCACCGCGCCTTGCAGGTCGTCAGAGAACCTGAGCCGCTGTCCGCGATGGCGGCCCAGCAACTCAGGCAAGAACTTTTCGTGGATAGGCACCTGGCCGTTTTTCAGCGCCGCCAGTTTCTGGTCGTCGTTGTCGACGAGGATGACGTCGTGACCAAGATCAGCGAAACAGGCTCCCGCAACCAAACCCACGTATCCGGAGCCAACCACAGCGATCCGCATGTTTCAAACTCCCGGCACCAAAATCATCGATTGAGCCGATGAATGAGTCTTAATTTTCCAAAGCAACGCCGAAGCCTGAGGGGTGGACGCAACACAAGCACTTTGCGACCAGCTGTTATCTTGCCCCACGATGCGCTGATTCTAACAGTTTGAAGAGAATTGAAGAGCAAAAAGCCTTTGCCCCGTCGGTCGTATTTAGCCTGCTCCTGTCGTTTTGGGACAACGTAAACAACCCGTGGAAGGATGGGACAGAAAACAGCACCGTGGAAGACGCGGACGACGCCTCCTGCGCGACCGAGAAATCGGGTGCCCCGTCCTTGTCTCTCCGATCTTTGGAGAGACATGGCGGGGTCTTTAGCGGCGAGGGGATTGGTGCGAGATATCGTGTCGTTTCTTCGCCTGTGTGCACAGCCGCGACGCGGCGGAAGAATGCAGCTCACAGCCTGCCCTGAGCCTGTCGTGCAGCCTCGAGCCGTAAGCCGCAAAATCAAGGTGGCTCTTACAGTTTGCTGAAAAACTCTGTTTTTGGGTGGCGCAGCTTTTTCAACGCTGCGATAAAGCCTTTCTTTTCTGATCAGGGCTTTAGCCCCAGAGGTACTTCGACGGAGTTTTTCAGTAAACTGTTTAGCCACTGAGGTCACATCCGACCTGCAAGCGACCTTACATCTGCGGACCATCACTCTTCTGCCCTGCGTCTCGTCCCCGCACTCGGCACAATGCAAGCCTGTCCGGCATCTTTCAGAGCATCCTCCAGCCGCCTCCCCAGTTCCCCAAGTTCTTCAGCACCCATCAACTCCTGCATGCGCTCAAAGAGTTGCCTTTCTTCCTTGCGAATGTGCCCCGACAACCGCTGTGCAAAAGCAAGCAGACTTTCAGCCGACATGCTCCGTGCCTGCGCACTGGCAAAGTCCCCGCGCAGAACCGCATGCTCCGCCCACAACTCTTCCACCAGCGGGCCCAACTCGGCGAACTGCCTCGCCCCCGGAAACAACACACTCTCCTCCGCTGCAAAATGAAAACGGACCTCCTGCGCGAAGTGTTGCACAATCTCTGATTGCCATGCTGCCAGGTCGTCTTGCGGAACCGGCGAGGCCCGGTCAATCCGCACGCAAAGCGCCAGCGCATGCTGGTGCTGGCGCGAAAGCGGAATCAGACTTTTGTCACGCAGCATTTAGGAATTTGCCACTCGAGAGGCCAATGCTTGTTCTCGAGCGGCCGTTTTCAGCGTGTCTTTTTCTGCCACAAAAACTGCCGACATTTCGGCACTGTTCCTAATCACCTGATTGCCAAGCGTTTACATCCTATATCTTATGGCTATAATTTAGGAAGTGTTCCAATTGGAACACTCTAGCGAAATCGTAGTTATGTTCCGGAAGGAACAATATGCACCTTATCCCCCCGCTCGGCCGGCACGCTCGGCGCCTCCTCCGGCTCGATCGTGGCAGGACGTACCGTCAGCCAATCCGTCCGAACCCGCTCCCACTCCTGGATCAGCATGCCATTCGCCTCAAAGAAGCCGCGTATGCGGAAGCGCTCCCACCCCGCCACCTCTTCGAGGATCGGAGCGAGCACCGCCAGCGCGCTCGTGCTCAACACCGTCCGCTTCGCGATCTGCGAAACGTGCGGCGACTCGGACACCGCGATGGTCAAGCCATCCCGCGCATTCACGTGCAGCATGACATGAATGTCAGAGCTGCCATCGCCGGTGTAGATCACGTGATCGGGCCCCGCTACGTGTTCCTCCAGCAACTGGTTGAGCACCGCAACCTTTCCGTAACCCGCGGTCGCGCGCACGATCGTATCGATCTCACCCGTAGGCTTGTAGAGAAACTCAGTCCCAAAGATGTGGTCTTTCGGAACGATGTCTTCGAGCGCTGAGTGGATCACCTCGACCGGTGCTGCCGACAGCACGAAGAACTCGAAGACGTGTCCATCAATTCCAGATTCAAGAATCTGATAAAGAAGCGGGATGTTGTCCTTGAGCCGGATGCGCTTGCCCACTTCATACAAGTGTTCCTTGCGCACCTTGGCCTTGAACTCAGGATCATGCAGCAGGAGGTACGCCAGTTCCGCGCCCTGCTGCACCAGGTTGATCCTGGCCATCCCTTTGGCCTTGCGCTCGAATTCGTCCGTGGAGATGCCGACCAGCTCCGCCAACACATAGCCGGAGTCGTTGAACGTAAGCGTCTGATCGAAGTCACTAGCAAAAATGTAGCGTCTCAAAGCGTTGTCACCCATGCCCATTGGATTCGAGCACCCGGGCAATGACCCATTAAAACAATTGATCGGCGCTATTCTGACACAAGATTCACGCGCTGTTCACAATTCTCTAAATAAACCACCAAGGACATGAAGTCACACGAAGGATTCGCTTCCAGAGGTTTTCCTTGGTGATCTTTCGTGCACTTGGTGGTTGAGAAGTGTTGATCTCTTTACTAAATTCATGGTCACGTCCAAAATAGAACGTTCGGCTTGCGTCGACGGTTCACGCGGGCCGAAACATTAGACAGGAGCCCTCATGCCAGCGACTGGTGAACTCATTCGTGCGATGAATTATGTGGAAGACATCACCAACACCTTACGCCGTATCAGCATTTACATTCCTGCGATGGCGGCCGACGAGCGCCTGCGGCTGGCGGAGTGCTTGCGAGGAGTGAACAAAGCCATCAACGACGCGCTCGCGGACCTCGAGAAGGCGGCGAAGTAAGTGGCGCAGGTGAAGACCATCGCCGTCATCGGCGCCGGCATTATGGGGCGCGGCATCGCGCACGCGGCGGCGCTGGGCGGCTATCGCACCATCCTCGAAGACTTGCTCCCCGGCGCGCTGCGCAAGGCGGAGAGCGAAATCCGCGTCAATCTGGACAAGGCCGTGGAGTTGGGCAAAGTCGCCGCAGCCGACGCGGACGCTGCTCTCCAACGCCTCGAGTATGCAGGGTCGGTGGAGCAGGCGGCACGTGAAGCGGATCTGGTCATCGAAGCAGTGCCGGAAGAGATGGAGTCGAAGGTTGAAATCTTCACTCTGCTCGACAAGATCTGCCGGCCGGGGACAATCCTGGCGTCGAATACTTCTTCACTCAGCATCACTGAGATTGCGAGCGTTACCTATCGCGCGAAGAAGTGTTTGGGGATGCACTTCTTTAATCCGGTACACAAGATGAAGCTCCTCGAGGTGGTGCGCGCGCTCGAGACTGATGACGACACGCTGGCCACTGCGGTTGAAGTTGGGAAGCGCATGGGGAAGGAAGTTGTCGTGATCAAGGAGTCACCGGGGTTCATTACCAGCCGCATCAACGCGATGATTGGCAACGAAGCGTTCTACATCCTGCAGGAGGGGATTGCTTCGGCGGGGGACATCGACAAGGCGTTGAAGCTGGGGCTCAACCATCCGATGGGGCCGTTTGAACTGGTGGACCTGGTGGGGCTGGATACGCGTCTGAACATACTGGAGTATCTGCACAAATCGTTAGGAGAGAAATATCGTCCGGCGCCGCTGCTGGTGCAGTACGTGAAGGCGGGGCGACTGGGGCGGAAGTCGGGGCGCGGCGTGTACGAGTACCCGGAAGAATCTGTAGCGGCTAAACGTTCCTGATACCCACGCTTTCGCAATGAACGGGAAAGGATGGGTCGCTTGCGTGTTGAAAGAGCTGGTGAACGTCCCGTCCGACGGGACGTTTCCTGCTTTCGGGTGCCTTCACCGCTCAAACCATTGGGCATTCGCGGTCATCAATGCTCTCTCATCGCCCGCGGCTTCGCATCAGCATCCACCAACCCCAGAGCCCACTTTAAAGCCCCACCGTACATCTCCCGCAACGCCGGATTATCCCAATTCTCCGTCACATGTCCCAAGCTGGAATAGAACACGCGACCCTTGCCGTACCTACGGGCCCAGGCGACTGCGAAGTCGCCGTCGGTGCGATGAACATTCTTGTTTTTCAGGTCGAGCCGAGGTTTTTCCGATTGCGTGTCGAGCCGCATCAATACGCGAACTTTGTCGCGCGAGTAGTTCTTGATCTGATACACCTCATCCCGCAGGACGGAGTTGCGCGGCCACTGCTGCATGCCCGGAAACCCCGGATCCTCCACCAGAAGCGGCGCATCGAACGTGCCCCAAGGATGCTCGTCGAAGTAGCCTCCAATCATCTCGCCGTACTCCGGCCACGTGGTGAAGGTTATGGTCGCGCTGTGTACGCCGACAAAGCCTTTGCCGTCCTCGTGGATGAACGACAAAAAATCGGCTTTCTGCTGCGCGTCCATCTCGAGTTCACCACCAGTAAAGAAGACCACTGCGTCAAAGTCGTTCAGATTTTTCGCGTTGTACTCGAGCTTCTTCTTGGTCAGCGCTTCGGTGTCGGTACGCAGAGTGGTGTCCCACAAGCCGCTTTCACGTCCCATGCGCTCAATCGTCGCCATGGCGTGGGAAACGGCCTCGTGCCGGTAACCTTTCTGTTCTCCAATCACCAGCAATTGTTTCCTGGAGGGGGAAGATTGCGCTGCGCTCAGGCACCCGCAAAGAAAGACGAACAAAACAAGCAGCAAGCGAATTCTCAGAGCGAAATTCCGAATGTAATTGGCCACAGGCACGCCCTTGTATAACAGATACGGATCCCAGGTCGCGAGTGTCCTTTCCTTTCAACACTTTAGCGCCGCAGAATCCCCCAGAACACCGCTAAACCCCAAATTTGCCCCATTCGTTGGGATAAAGATGCACCCGTCCTTTGCCTCCAATAGCATAGCTTCAGCTCAACACCAGGGAAAAGTGTAACGAAACAGGTCAACTTCCCAAGGGAGAGCCATTGTTAGCTGGTGATGTCTCAGGTTCAACCGAGGCAAAAGGGTGAGAAGCAAGTACCACGCAGCTCTAAGCTGTTGGTATTAACAACCTTTTAGTTCAGGGTTGAGCCCTAAACCTCAAAGACAAAATTGATGGCAAGGGGAGAGGACTAGCCGCTGACGGCTATTCCCCCAAGTTCAGGATTTTGATTTCAAGTTTTGATTTTGAAGCAAGAGCTAAAAGCCAGGAGCCTAAAGCGATTATGCGCAAGCCGATCAAGTACGTGGAAAAAGCAGTGACCGTCGCCGCCAAGGGAGCGTGGGTGGTGTTTGACCGTTTCAACCGGATCAGCCCCAACCCGTCGCCCACTCCGAAGTGGTCCGAAAAGCCGCTGCTCAAGTCTTATGAGAAGTCCAAACCACCGCTCGGCTGGCCCCGTTCCACCGATTCGCTCTGCCCGAAGTGTGTCCCGGAAATACGTCAGCAGATTCTCGACGGCAAACTGCCGCACGAAGTTCTGATGAACGAGAAGGTCGGCGAGATCAAGGCCACCATCATCGAGCGTGACGGCAAGATCCTAATGGTCAAGGACTGCCCCAAGCACGGCCACTTCGAAGACGTGATGTCGATCGACACCGAGTTCTCGAAGCACCTCGAAGACGTCTTTCCCGGCCGCGACATCGCCGCCCACAACGACGAGAAGTTGCATCACCACGGCTCGTCCACGGTGAAGTACGGCCGCGGCTCCGTGCTGACCATCGACCTGACCAACCGCTGCAACATGATGTGCGATCCCTGCTTCATGGACGCGAACCAGGTCGGCTTCGTCCACGAACTGCAGTGGGAAGAAATCAAGCAGATGCTCGACAACGCGATCACGATCAAGCCGCGGCGCCAGATGAGCGTCCAGTTCTCCGGCGGCGAGCCCACGCTGTCCCCATATTTCTTGGACGCAGTCCGCTACGCCCGCAAAGTCGGATACAACTCCGTACAGGCCGCCACCAACGGCATCGAATTCGCGAAAAGTTTTGAATTCTGCCAGCAAGCAGTCGAAGCCGGCATGCGCTACGCCTACCTGCAATTCGACGGCATCGGCAACGCCGCCAACGCCCACCGCATGGTAGGCAACCTCTTCGACGTAAAACTGAAAGCCATCGAAAACCTCCACAACGCCGGCGTAGAAATCGTCCCGGTAGTTACGATAGTTAACGGCATCAACAACGAACAAGTAGGAAGAATCATCAAGTTCGCCTTAGACAATCCGAAGACGATCAGCTTCCTAAGCTTCCAACCAGTAAGCTTCACCGGAAGAGACGAAGCCGTAACCGACGACCGCCGCCAAGCCCAGCGTTACACACTAAGTCATCTCGCCCACGACGTAAAAAACCAAACCGGCCTAGGCGAACCCGCCCGCGACTGGTTTCCAATCTCCTTCATGGGCACATTCTCCGACTGGGCCGACCTCATGCACGTAAACGAGCCCAAAAACGACTGGGGCCAACTAAGCTGTGGCTGTCATCCTAATTGTGGGACGGGGATGGCGGTTATGATTGATAAGGAGACTAAGGAGGCGGTTCCCGTCACTGCTTTCTTGCATGGGGATCAGTTGGCTAAGGATATTGCCAAGGTCAATGATGCTGCGCGGGGAAAGTTTCTTACTGTGGTGGGGATGGCTCTTTGTTTGATGAAGAATTACGATCCGTTCCAGTCGCCCACGCATTTCAAGCTGATGGATTTGCTGCGAAAATTCGATAAGAACTTCAATGCTACCGGGAAGAATTATGGGAAGGTGGGGCCGGACCGGACTATTGACGACGTTATGAAGCGGCGGCAGGATCGGTGGAACTTCCTGTTTATTGCGGGGATGTGGTTCCAGGATCTGTTCAACTATGACTTCCGGCGGACGGAGCAGTGCATTATTCCTTACGCTACCCAGGAAGGGGAGATTTCGTTCTGCGCTTACAACACGGGTGTGGGATGGCGGAACATTATCGAGAAGATGCACATGACGGCTACGCTCACGAAGTGGTACGAGGAGCATGGACGGCATGAGATCTTTGCGGGCGGCAAGAAGGTGAAGATGGAAGACGAGACGCACACCCTGCTGCTGCGCGAGAATATTGTGACCACCGAACTCCAGCACGATCTGGATAATCTGGGGATCGCAAAGAACGCGCGCGAGGAGAAGACGCGGGCAAGGGATGCGAAACAGCGGGCGTTGGCAACTCCCCTACTTCTCGCAAGAGAGGCGAGAAATGAGGCACCCGCACTGGAAGGTGAACATCGGGGGCCGCAGAAGAATGATGAGGCTTACAATGCGCGGATGGCTTCGCTGTATCGGGAAGTCGTGCTGAAGGAGAAGCCGGTGCAGTCGCAGGATGGATTCATTCCGCTGGGAGCGCTGGTGAAGCCGAATGGGAATGGGGCGGCGCACGCTTCCAAACCGGAAGTCGGTGAGCCGGTGGCGGGGGATTAGTTCGGGCTTCGGCAATCGGGCTTCAGGCTTCAGATGAGAGACATAAGGGCCGCCTTCGGGCGGCCCTAGTTATTTTCCGCCGAGTGGAGACCTTGAGGAATTCGAGGACACCGGAGCGGTTAAGATACCCCACTTCTCGCAAAAGAGGCGAGAAATGGGGCACCCGCGTTCCCGCTCGCGGGCAAAAACTTGATCGCAGAGGACGCTGAGAACGGCCGCACAGAGCGCGGAGAAAGCTGTTATTCCGAGACGTCTATTGCAATCTCTTCATGCGGCGATTCGGCGGGTAAACTTGCGTAGCTTTTTTCCTAATGCTGGGTTGAGCCACTGGAACGCTTGCCTCCCAGTGTTCTTCGACTCCCATCAGCGCGGCCAGTTCCGGGGCGGGCACACCCTTTGACTCAGCGTAGGGCGCCATTTGTCTGCGGTTTCGCAGGTGATTGATTCCGTTGTAGAGGAAGTATCCGCAGAACAGAAGGCGGCCGATCAGGAAAGGGACTTTCGTTGATGCTCTTCGTGAGGTTGATTGGTTTCTTTTCGATCCGCGAATGAACGGGGTGGTTGTCTGGGAAAGGGTCTTAGTTCTTAATCGGCAGAGGAATCACATGGTTGACAGGTTGAGTCCGCGGCCACTTCAAGCCGCCGTGGTTTGACGGAGACAGACATGGCGGGCCACAGGTACCCACTTCTCGCTTCCTTCCTTTGCGAGAAGTGGGCTTCGGCGATGACCCGGCGTCACTCACTTTTCCCAACCCGAGACTCTCCCCCAAAAGAAAAAGTCCCGGCCAAAGCCGGGACTCTCCGCACCATACGAAGCATCCACTATGAGGCTCGCCGCTGGCGATCCCGATTCTCATCCTCTTCGTTCTCTCCCTGCCCGCCCTTCTTCTGCGGTTGCGGCTGTCCAGTCTGTCCGGTCTGGCCACCCTGCTGACCCGAGCGCTGTCCAGATTGGCCACTCTGCTGACCAGACTGTCCCTGCTGGCCCTGACCCGATTGTCCACCTTGCTGACGGTTCTTTTCCATATCGTCTGCCATGAATACACTCCTCATTCCTTGCAGACGCGGTCTCCCGCGCCCGCGATTTTCGTGATATCTGTATAGTTAGTTGCCGTGGCAGAGCACAAGGTTGGGACACGATGTGCAAGCGATTGACGCATCTAGGATTACAATCATCATTTAACAGAATTGGTATTCCGTCAGTGGAGCAGTCCGAAGACTCCAACTCTCGTGTCGTGGGCCACAATGACTCGCCCCTCCGCGACCACCGGCGTGGCAAAGCCGATCCCTGTGCCCAACGCGTCCCGCCCGGCATTCATGTTGCTGTTCCAAAGCTCCTTCGATACCGAATTAGCGTCGTAGGCGTGCAGTATGCCCTGTCCCGTCGCGCTCTTCTCATACGCCCACAGGATTCCGTTCTGGTTGCCCTGGGCAGAAACGACTGTGTTCGCTCCGCGTAACCCGTACGCCGAGGGCGACGTTGCCACCGGAGTCGGATTCAGCAAGCCATTCGCAAATCGATATTGCCTCAACTGCAGACTCGAAGGTGCGGCGTACAGGTTCCCGTTCCAATACGACGGAGTTCCGTACAGCCGGTCCCAGTCCGGCCCCTCGGCAACATCGCCGGTAGTAGAGTCCGAACAAGTGTCTTCTCCGATCATGAATTCCTGCGGAATCTGGTCAGCGCCAGAATTGAACTTCCCCAGCCCGTCGGTATCGACCAGAAAAAGTCGCCCTTCTTTACTGTAAGTAGCCGCGAGTTTGCGCCCGTTCGTGAAATCGGTCGGCAACACCGCGACTCCGCCCGAACCCAGCTCCAAATCGTTCAGATCGATGCAGTCGACATTCGAAGGCGTAAACCAATCCACCACTTGAAAACTGTTTCCGTTCAGACGCAGCTTCAACAGCGAATCGCCATAGTTACTTCCACCCTTGTCCGCATTGAAACTGCCATCCGCGGCATCGATATAGATGTTCCCGGCGCCATCCGTCGCAGGCGCAGCCCCGCCCTGCCAAAACGCGCCGCCCCCGCCGTAATCGGACGGCCCGCTCGCTGAATCGTACGATTGGAACTGCGGCGTGGGATTGAACACCGCCATTAACTTCAGAGTCGCTGGATCGAATGCCATCAGCCACCCGTGATAAACGCCCCAATCGGAGAACGATCCCCACGCCACCACAATGGCTCTGGCCACCTTCGTCAGCGCCGCGCGCTGGTTCTGGTTGGAAGGGTCAAAAGCGATCTGCCCGTTGACACTGCCCCTCCCATCGCCCGCCACGCTGGCTTGAATCTGTACGCTTCCCGGCCCGAAATCATTACCGGTGTGGATATCGAGCGCCCGCAGCCACTGCTCCGGCACTCCATTCCGAGAAAGGGTAGTTACGAAATAAAGGACTCCCGTCTGGCCATCGATGTAAGGAGTCCCCGTGATTCCGACTTCGCCACCCAGGGTAGTCCGTCCCCCAAAACTGTCCGGCATCGTCGTAACGCGATTGGCAGGATCGACATAATGCCGTTCCCACAGCGGACCGCTTCCCGGATTGTCCGCATCGATCGCGTAGACGCTGTCATGCTCCGTGGTCAGAATGATCACGTTGCGCGTGCCTGCCGCAGCCACGTCCAATTCGGACACATAAAGCGGCTGCCCCATCACAATTCCGTCAGCCTGAAAACTCCCCAGCCTGCCAAACTGCCCGGCGTTCACATTCGCCGGTGTCAGCTTCACTTCGTTCAAGTAGGCCCCTGTTCCGGAAGGATCCCCCTTCCACATGAGCGCTCCCTGAAACTTGGCATTCGGGCCTAGGGCAACCGGCGCCGCCCGCTGCACCCCCTGGCAATTCACAAAGTAAGCGGCAATTGTTAGCAGAAAGCACAGTCGTACCACCGGAGACAGCGGACGCTCCCTCATTGGCGACCTTCCCACTCCCGAGATGTTGGCCGAGCTTCGATGACGGAAGGCGCAAAAAATGTTGTCCAAACCCGCCCCGCCCGGCGGGTGATCCATCCTTCAAAATCCCCGTCCAGCCTGCCTCCATGCCTGGTCACATTCCCTGCCACCGGCGCAAGTCCCGCCGATGGTGTCAGTTACACCGGGGCAGCCCTCCCGTCCCAAAGTCTTCCTCTCAAGCTGCCAAAGCCGCTCCTACGCTGGTGGCGATTTATTGTTGAATTGAGACTTAGAACTTTCCAGTAGGCGCAACTACATTCTTCGCTTGGAGAAAATACAGGTTTTCTGGTATTCTCCCTTCAATCTTTTCAGCCCTTCCGTTCCAGGCAATCCCAGGCCGCCATTTGCTGGATTCAAGCCTTCGGAACTTACCGGGTGTGAAACAGCCACGACCTAGCCACTTCTCGCGATGCTGCCGTGCGTTCCCGCTCACGCAGAGGGATAGTTTCGCGCTGCGGTCCCCCGTAAGTCGCAAGTAAACAAAAAATGGAGAAGTGTTGCATGCATAAGTGTGCCCTGTTAATTGTGTGTCTTCTGACTCTTGTGTCCTCCCTGTTCGCGGGCGTCAATGTTACCTCCCCGTCCAACGGTTCGACCGTACCATCGCCGGTGCATTTCGCTGCCACGGCCGGCTGGACGTCGTGCTCCAAAGGTGTGGCTTCCATGGGTGTTTATACCGCTCCCGGTGTCTTGGCCTACGTGTCGAACGGAACCACCCTGAGCGCGGATCTCACCCTCAGTGCCGGAACTTATGACACTACGGTTGAACAATGGGACTACTGCGGCGCTGCATCCACCACTGCCATCACCATCACCGTAAGTACTAGCTCGGGCGTGTCCGTCACCTCGCCTACCAACAACAGCACCGTCGGCTCACCCGTGCACTTCGCGGCCACCGGCACCACGACCTGCTCCAAAGGCGTCGCTTCGATGGGCATCTACACCGCCCCCTACCAGAAGGCGTACACCGTCAACGGGGCCAGCCTCAGCACCGACTTAACTCTGAGTGCCGGCACCTACAACACGACGGTCACGGAGTGGGACAACTGCGGTGGCGCTTCCTCCACTCCCGTCACCATCACCGTCAGTGGCAGCAGTGGCAAAACCTTCTCCGCTATGCAGGCCGCCAGCGGATGGAACGGCTACGGTGAGTTGCCTCCGAAATATGACATCTGCTCCAGCTGCGGGCCCGGCGTTACCTGGTCCATGGGCCAGAAGATCAGTAACCCATCGCTCAGCGGCAAGGCGACAAAGTACACCATCGGCGGAACTACACCCTACGCCGACGTCTTGTGGAACAACCATCTAATCGGCGATGGCTCCACGCAAGGCTTGCCCGACAAAGACCACTCCCTCACCAAATCCATCCACAATTTCACGTACGACGCCTACTTCTACGGCACCGACCTCAGTCTCTCGGAAAACATCGAGTTCGATATCGCTCAGTTCCTCGACAATACCGGCTATTACTTTGGCACCCAGTGCCAGATCGTGAACGGCAAGGTGTGGGGAGTCTGGGATAACGTCAACGCGAAGTGGATTTCCACCAGCATCCCGTGCAATCCAGCCAGCAACACCTGGAACCACGTCGTCATTCAGTTCCAGCGCACTTCCGACAACAAAGTGCTGTACCAATCGTTCACGCTTAACGGGGTGACCAAAACACTCAACTGGAAATATCCTCCATACTCCGCTCCGGGCTGGAACGGAATTGTGTTGAACTTCCAGCTCGATGGAAACTACAAGCAGTCGCCGTACAGCGTCTACCTCGACAACCTGAACGTTACCTACTGGTGATCTGCAGTTCTGCCAACGTGTGACAAGGCCCCATAGGCGAACGATGAAAATCGGACGCTCTCACCTTTCGGGAAGAAGGGGGTACCCGGGGGGCAACCCACCGTGTGTATCTCCCTACGCCGTGTGTATCCCCACTTCTTTTCTTTGCGCATTGGCATATTGGGGAGAGATAAGAGTGCAAAGTGGTGACAGTGTGGTGACAAATTGAGGATTTCGTCCACGTAGCATCCTGAGATCGCGGGTCAGCGAAAGTGTGTCCCAGCCTGCTGTGTACAGCGGTTTCTGACACTCCCCCTGCTCCTGGCCTTCCGAAGGAGAAATGTTTATGCAGCGTCGCACGTTCGCACTCGCTTGCCTCGGACTCGCCATGATGACGGTGTCGAGCATGGCCTTGGCACAATATAAGCTCAAGAATTTGGATTCGAATCAGATACGCCAGGCTGCCAACACGGATCCGCTAATCGTGAACGCCTGGGGATTGGTGCATGGCCCCGGTTCGCCATGGTGGGTTAGTGATGCCGGTTCAGGATGGTCGACTTTGTACGAGGGATCCGGAAAGCCGGTTACGTCGCTCAAGGTCTTGGTTCCTACGGCTGGAAACGGACCGAGTTCGCCCACGGGATTAAACGGGCCGGGCACGCCCACTGGAATCGTCTTCAATGGATCGAGCGATTTTCAAGTGCAGGGCTGGTCAGCGATTTTCCTGTTTGCGACGCTGGACGGAACCATCAGCGGATGGGCGCCGCAATCGAATTTCAATCAGGCGCTTATCGGGGTGGACAATTCGTCGAGTGGGGCAGTCTACACAGGACTCGCGATCACGAGCCGTACGTCGGGGAACTTTCTTTACGCAGCGGATGTGGCGAACAACAAGGTCGACATGTATGACGGCACGTTTACGCTGGTGAAATCTTTCACGGACTCGGCGTTGCCGGCGGGCTTTACACCCTTTGGAATTCAGGATATCAACGGGTTGCTGTACGTCGCATTTGCCAGCGTCACGGGAGGAGATGGCGGCTTCATCGATGTCTTCCAGGAAGACGGCATGTTCGTGAAGACGTTGATTCAAGGGTCGCCGCTCAATCAGCCGTGGGGAATCGCGGCGGCACCGAGAAGCTTTGGACCATTGAGCAACACGCTGCTGGTTTCGAACAACACGGATACGGGCACGATCAATGGCTTCAATCCGACTACCGGGAAGTTCGTTGCAAGGATCAAAGACACAAAAGGAAAGCCGATCGTGATCGACCAGTTATGGGGAATCGGCTTCGGCGACGGGCTGGGGGACAATGGAATACCGAACCACCTTTACTTCACGGCGGGACCGAGCAACAATCTGGCCGGCACGTTCGGAGTAATCGTCTTCGACCAAGATTGACCTCTGGAGAATGTGCACAGAGCCGCCTGCGAAGGCGGCCTTTGTGTTTCTAGGGGATTTGTGGTGTTTTTCAGCGGCAACTCCAGCTGGGAGAGCGCATCTTAAATTCTGCCGTCGAATACTTGCGTCGGATACTTGGAGCAGGAGGAGACTATGCAGAGTAGGGTGGGTATTTTCCGGTCGCGAAGTGACGCCGAACAGGCAGTGCGAGGGTTGGTGAATCGGGGCATCCAGCGGGATTGCATTATCTTGCTCAGCACAGAGTCACTGGTGAACTCTACAGCCAGCGAGAGCGCGGAGAGAAAATTAGAGAAGATTCCCACGACGGACGCGGAGGCCGATGGCATGGGCGCGGGCATGGGTGCGGTTGTGGGCGGAGGAGTAGGTGCAAGCGCGGGGCTAGCGGGCGGAGCCGCGGTGGCGAGCTGGCTGGTGCCGGGGGTGGGCACGATTTTTGCGATTGGGCTGGGCGCCGCGGCGGTCCTGGGATTGGGCGGGGCGGTGGCAGGAGCGAAGGCTGGAGATGTAGCCGAGCATAAGCTGGACATCGGAGTGCCGAAAGATGATGTGTTTTTCTACCGGGAGCTGTTGCGGCGGGGACGTTCGCTGGTGATTGTGAATCTGGAGAGCGAGGCTATGGCTCCAGCGGCGAACGATGCAATAGAGCAACAGGGCGGGGAAGACGTCGAGACGGCGCGCAGGGAATTGCGGCCGGCGGCGTAACGTTCGCCGGGCAGCGCCCTCAGTGGCTGAAGCCACGTTTGATCTTGCGGCACTTACGGCGCGGCTGGAAGCCGCGCCCTTTCAAAACAGAACCGCAATCGAGCGTTTCAAAACAACCGCAATCGAGCCCGTTCGAAACAGAATCGCAATCGAGCGTTTCAGCAAGAGGCGAGCGTCAGCCCGGTTAGAATCGTTGCATTGTAGGGACCTGATTCCAGGACACGATGAGGGGATCGCCGGAAGCATCCATCCGCGCCAGTTTTCGCATTACAATAGCAGGCGATTATAAAATTCTTTCGTACGCATGAGAGTGTGAACATGCAAGTTTCCCTGAAGAAGGTCCTGGCCAGTTACGACGATCGCGCTCCACTGGCGGAGGCGTCGACAATTCCGGCTCCCTGGTACGTGGATCCTCGCATTGCAGAACTCGAGCGCCAGAATGTGTTCGGACGAACCTGGCAGTTGGTGGCGCGTACGGATCAGTTGCGGAAGCCGGGCGAGTTCGTCTCGACCCTTATCGCGGGAGAGCCGGTCGTTGTTGTGCGCGGAAATGATGGTGAACTGCGCGCGTTCTACAACGTGTGCCGGCATCATGCGGCGGCTGTTGTGACGCAACCGTGTGGGCAGGCGGCGATGCTGCAGTGTCCGTATCACGGCTGGAGGTACGGGCTGGATGGATCTCTGAAGGGAATGCCGGAGTTCGATGGCGTGCAGAACTTCGACCGTGCGCAAAACGGCCTGGTGCCGGTTCGAGTGGGCACTTGGGAGTGCTTTGTTTTCGCGAACCTTGATCCGCAGGCGATGCCGCTGGAGCAATTCCTTGGCGGACTGATCCAGCGCGGGGCGCCTCTGGGGATCAGCAAGCTGCACTTCTTCGATCGCCGGAGCTACAACATTCATTGCAACTGGAAGGTTTTTGTCGACAACTATCTCGATGGCGGATACCACGTGCCCCATCTTCACAAGGGGCTGAATTCGGTGCTCGATTACAAGCAGTACACCATCGAAAACGAAGACCGGTATTGTCTGCAGTCCAGTCCCATGGTCTCCTCCAGCGAGGATGCGGCCACGGGAGCTACGCGCAAGGGAGATCGCGCGTGGTATTTCTGGCAGTATCCTAATCTGATGATCAACTGTTACGAGGGATACATGGATACGAATTACGTGATCCCGGTGGATGTGGACCATTGCAGTGTCGTTTTCGATTTCTACTTCAGCGATGTAAGCGAGGAGCGGCTCGCATACAACACGGAGTCGGTCAACGTGGGCAATCGCGTGCAGGATGAAGATCTCGGGATATGTGAAGACGTGCAGCGTGGGTTGAAGTCGCGGGCCTACGGGGCCGGGCGCCTTTCTGTGCGGCGCGAGGCGGGTGAGCAACTGTTTCATCGGCTGCTGGCAGCGGATTTGAGAGGTGGAATCGCCGCCCTTGTTGCCGCCGACTGACTTCTCTACGAATCACTGATGGTCGCGGGGAATTGTCTCCTGCCAGGTCTTCGATTTGATCAGCTGACCGTTCTTCAATAGCTCACGCGTGTATTTGTAATAGAAATTCTTCTGGTCGGCCGTGACCAGAAGGTGTCCGCGCCAGGTCAGCGTGCGGCCATTTAGCGTGAAGATGCTTTCCGCCTCGCCACGGACCGAGCAGGTCTCGGGGTGAGCGTCGTCGGCTTCGTAGGTCATGCTCTCGAAGTCGTCTTCTTTTCCCCACGGGAACTCGTAAGAATCCTTGCCTTTCCAGTGAACGGTGGCCTTCTGGCGCGCTTCGTCTCGCTCGACTGTCCACTCGCCTGGGAAGGGAAATCCTTCCTCCTTCATATCGGGTCGTTCATCGGAGGGCTGGGGCGGTGAAAATGTCGGCGGAGTTGTGCCCTGGACTGGGACAACCGGAAGCACCAACCGCGAACCGTTGTTTCCTCCGAGTTCGAGTGATGTTGTCATGGCGTACGGAGTTGGCAGCATCATCGGCCATAGTGCGTTTGAGATCGCAACCCGGATACGGTGGCCTATAGGGAAGACCCAGGAAGTCAGGTGCATCTCGATGTCGAGAGGATAGACCCTGCCGGGTTCCAGATCGCGGGGTTCCGACATCGACTCGCGTTGGGCGCCGTTGATTCCTGCGCCCGTGATCTGTGTAACCGTGCCATCCGGCGCCACGTCCGAGAGGCGGGCAAACCAGTTGGCCAACGGGGCCGTGGCCGAGGCTCCCAGCAGAGCGTGGGGACGGCCAAGGATCGCGAGTTCTTCCTGAAATGGCGCAGAGTCGTAGACCAGACTGAAGGCGTCCACTGGCCGTGGATCACTCAACAACTCTCCCCACCAGAATCCAGCCTCGACGCCAACTGAGGGAACGTAGTTGAGTTTGTGGACATCCTGTTTAGCGGCGGAGTTCGCGAGAGCGTGATCCGGCTGCAGAAAGAATGTGGACACTTTAGCGTCCTTCGGGGGCCACACGCCCTCGCGACGCCAGGCGCCGGGAACTTCCTGCAGATTCGGATCGGGTGGATGCCAGTGCTGCATGTAGATCACAAGCCGGGGATCTTGCTCCACTCCGGTATCGCGGCCCTTGAGCCAATGATCAAACCAGCGTACGGCCTGGTCGCGCCATTCGATCTGCGGGCCAAAGGCGGGATCGTGGGGGAAGGTATGGTTCCACGGGCCGACGATTGCTCGCACTTGACCCTTGGCTTGCTTGAGCATGTCGATCACGTTGTCACGATAGCCGTCCTGCAGGCCGCCAATTAAGAAACTCGGGATCGTGATTTCGCTCAACGGACGCACAGGCTTGCGCCAGAACGGGCCGTCGTGCTGGTGCTTGAGATAGAGCAGCGACCAGGGCGGTGTTTCGAAACGCGGTCCGAGGATTTTCTCGTCGAGCGTGTAGTCCGGAGCGCCCGTCCAGCCTTGCGCCATGTCCATGTTCAATTCGAATTCGTCGATGTGGACGATGCCGTCGATGTAGTGCACGTCGTCGTGGAACAGTTCTGCCGTTGCATCGACGGCAAGGATTGCTTTCAAGGCCGGAGGATGCCTCATCGCCATTTGCAGCGAGTTGAATCCTCCCCACGAGATGCCGAACATGCCGACATTGCCATTCGACCAGGATTGGTGCGCTAGCCAGTCGATAATCTGCTCGCCGTCGACTTGCTCTTGCTCGGAGTATTCGCGCTCGGGTGGAACTCCTTCGCTTGCTCCAAAGCCGCGAATATCCACACGGACGCTGACGTAGCCTCGCTTCGCGAAGTAAGCATGCTTCGGATAGTCGCCCGCAGCGGTTCCATCATCCTTGCGGTACGGGAGGTATTCGAGCAGGGCAGGGAACTTCTCGCCCGCCTTCGCGCCGTCAGGCATGTACAGTGTTACGGCTAGGCGAATCCCGTCCTTCATTGGAATCCATGCCTGCTCCATGCGAACACCGTAGACGGGTGGTGACGGCGGTTCGCTCGCAAGAGTGCAGATGGAAAACGTACCCAGAAGAATCCACAGACAGGTCAACCTAGCAGTCTTCTTCGCCAAAGTGGTTCTCCGAAGCGGTCGAACGAGTCGTGAGCTCAAGTCAGTCCTGCCTATCCTGCTCACGGCGCATGGCGCGTAGATCGATTCCGAGTTGCTCTGCCTTCTTATACAGGTGACTGCGCTCCAGCCCTAGCGCCTTGGCGGCGAGAGTAACATTCTGATGGCTGCGTTTGAGTTCGGCCTGGATGACTTCGCGTTCGAACGACTGTACGCGGTCTGCGAGCGGGCCAGCCCCAAGAGCGGTGGCAGTCAGATGCGCGCCGGGCAAAGTCTTTGGCAGTGCCAGTTGAACTGTCGCGAGGTCGACCTGGCCGTCGGTTGCAAGCAGCATCAGACGCTCGACTATGTTGCGCAACTCGCGCACGTTGCCCGGCCAGGGATGTGCCTGCAGGGCTTCCATCGCTTCCGCTGAAAAGGGAACCGCCTTCCATCCATTCTGTGCGCACACCTGCGCTGCGAAGTGCTCGACCAGCGCGAGGATGTCCTCAGATCGGTCGCGGAGCGGGGGCAACACGAGAGGGAAAACGTAGATTCGGTGGAACAAGTCCTGGCGGAACTTTTCGTCACGAACCCGGGCTTCGAGGTCTCGGTGGGTTGCCACTAGCACGCGAACATCCACGGCCACCGGCTTGTCGCCGCCGATGCGTTCGATTTCGCCTTCTTCCAGCACTCGCAATAGCTTGGCCTGCATGGCAAGCGGCATGTCGCCGATTTCGTCCAGAAAAATGGTGCCGCCGTCGGCCTGTTCGAACTTTCCGATGTGACGGCCTGCCGCTCCCGTAAAAGAGCCCTTCTCGTGACCGAACAATTCCGATTCGATCAACTCTGCGGGCACGGCGGCGCAGTTCAGGGTGATGAATGGACCTGCGGCCCGCGCACTGCGGTCATGAATGGTACGAGCGACTAATTCTTTTCCCGTGCCCGTCTCTCCCAGGATGCAAACGCGTGTCTCGCTGGCGGCCACGCGTTCCACCTGCGCCATGACCCGCCGCATCGCCTCACCCTGCCACACGATTCGATGTTTGCCCAAGCGCTGGCGCAGTTGCCGGTTTTCGCTCTCGAGGCGTTGCAGCTTTAGCACGTTTTCAACGGTGAGCAGAAGTTTCTCGGTAGAAATCGGCTTTTCCAGAAAATCCAACGCACCCAGCCGCGTTGCCCGGACCGCCATTTCGATGTGTGCCTGGCCCGACATCATTACGACCGGAGCCAAGACTCCTTGCATCTTGAGTTCTTCGAGCAATGCAAGGCCGTCTTTTCCCGGCATCACCACGTCAGACAGAATCAAATCGAAGTGCTGAGACTTCGCCAGCTCAAGAGCTTTGGCGGCGTTGTCGCAGACGGTTGCCTCGTGTCGGGCGAGGCGAAATACGCGTGACAACGATGCCAGGGTGTTGGCCTCATCGTCCACGATCAGCAGATGTGCTTTCGGCGGCAACAATCCTCCTTGCTCGTTCGCATCCACGTTCAGCCGTTGCTTTGGCTGACTTCGCTTGCGGCAGGGACGATCCGCAGTGTATCTGGATTTCGTGGCAACTCGATTACGAATGTTGTTCCCCGTCCCGGCTGGCTCTGAACACTGATTCTGCCGCCGTGATCGCTGACCACCGATTGCACGATCGCCAACCCCAGTCCTGTGCCGTGCTGTTTAGTTGTGTAGTACGGAGTGAAAATGCGTTCGCACTCTTCGGGCGTCAGGCCGGAGCCGGTGTCGGCGACTTCGATGATGATTTTCCCGTCTTCGCGGTCGCTGCGCAAGGTCAGCGCGCCGCCATTGGGCATGGCGTCCATGGCATTGAGTACGAGATTCGAGAGCGCGCGATGCACGAGTTCAGGGTCCGCTGCGATTGTTCGGAGTTCGTCATCGAGATCGAGATGGCAGGCAATCGGTGGGCGGCCTGGAGCCTGTAACTGAGCTCGAAACAGCTGCGCAACTGCGCGGAGAATGTCGTTTATCTGGACGTCCTGCAGTTGCGGCTGCGGCATCCTCGAGAACTCGCTGAAGCGCCCGATGATTCCCTTCAGGTTCGAGATCTCCGCCAGCAGTGTGCGCGCGCTTTCGCGGAAAACCTCGTCGAACTGATTGGAGTCGGACTGCCTGGCACGCAACAGGTTTTCTACCGTCAGCTGCAGAGGGAAGAGTGGATTCTTCAATTCGTGGGCCAGTCGCCGCGCCAGCTCGCGCCATGCCGCCACGCGTTCGGTTTGTACCAGGCGCTCTTTCTGATTCAACAATTCCGCGGTCATGCGGTTAAAGGACCCTGCCAGCTGCGCAACCTCATCATCGCCGGACGCGTCCACCCTGGCATTCCAGTTTCCCGCGGTAACTTCCTGTGCAGCCAATGCAAGCTGCTCAACCCGGCGAGTCACACGCGCCGCGGCCCAACTGCTAAGCAGAATAGCGAGAACAATTCCGCCGCTGCCCACCAGCAGCGCCGAATCACGAATGTGCCGTTTCAGCTCCACATAAGAACGCCGCGAGTTGCCCACCAGCAGGATCCCCAGCAGAGGATGTTCGCTTCCATTCCCACGGAGCGGGACGGCGTGAAACAGTTCGTCATCGGCCTGATCAGCGGACCAGTGGATCACCCCGGCCATCTCCTGGTTGGATTGCCGTACCGCTTGAATGATGGGCGCAAACTTGTCGACGGATCGTGGGTCTGAAAGGGGGGTGTTGCCCGAAGCGGGCTCGACAAGCAAATCCGAAGAAAATCGGTCACCCCGATTCTGATAAAGCAGCGCGCGCGAGTCGGATGGCGTAACCAAACCTGATAGAAAGTTCTTGTCCAGCCGGCGCCCCCCCATTACGTAAATCGGGCGGTCGCCGACATGGGAGGCACGCACGGCAAATAATCCCAAGGCCGTCGAATCCTGCACCTCTTCCTGCTTCAAGAATGCCGGCTGTTTGTCAGACGACGACAGACTCTCAAACGCGGTTTCCGGATATCCAAACTTTGCCGGCCATTGTGCCGACGAAATGATGTTCCCACGCGCGTCGACGAACTCCAGGAAGTCGAGCTGGTAGCTGTCCGCCAAAGACTTCGCGAGCTCGAAGTATCCCGAGGAGTCTGTGGAGGTGCGGTTCAGCATCGTGGCCATGCGGGTCACGGCATCCGATGCCGTCACCGTTTCCACGCGCCGTACTACCTCGGCGCCCTGGCGTTCAAATTCGCGCTGAAATTGCGTGACCAGCGCCGCGGTCCGGTCGTTGTCCGCTTTGTCAAATGCGCGCCGCGTCATGGCCGAGACCAGCCATGCGACTGCGGCTACGGACAGAAACACCGTGAGCGAAAATACCGCCAGCAGTTTGTGGCGAAAGGTCATTGCTTCTCGTTTTCCAGCCAGGCGTCAGCCAGGCTCCAGCTTCCGTCCGGCCCGGGCTTCCAGTTTCTCAGGGTGCCAGCGGCGGCATACGTTGCAGGAAGATGAAAGAGTGGGATAAGCCGCCTTGTCGCCAGCAGCGATTGCTCCGCGGAGTAAAGATCCTCGGCGGAGCCTCCGTTGATCTTAGGTGCCGGGAGGCCGATAACCGGGCCGACGTTGGCAAGCGCAATCCAGGGATCAGCGGCAGCCAAAGGAATCCGTACAACGCGCACGTCAGCGGCAGGGGTAGCAGCGGGTTGCAGCGACAATCCGGCATCCCTCGCATTCAGAGCAACGCGTTCCGCCAACAGGCGTGCTATTGGATCACTCGAATCGTACGCGATCGTCCATGTCGTCACGCCCCGAACTTGATCGCGCAGGTGGCGTGCTCGCGGCAGGTCGGTTTCAGCGGGAAACACGAATCCATAGCCGCTCATCCAGGTCGGAAGAATGCTGGGGGCAGGCTGCCCCGCGCCTTGCAGCAATACGCTGCGCATGGAGGCCCGCTCCACACTCAGTGCCAGCGCTTCACGTAGCAGTTTCTCTTCTGGAGTTGTCGCATCGCGAGCGAAAAGCAGCGCCACGAGTTCCATCGGCTCTGAACTCGAAACATGGCGGCCATCTATCGAGGCTCGATGCACCTGTTCCGGCGCAACCTCCACTAAGTCGGCGCGGCCAAGCTCAAGTGCGATTGATTGATCGTGATAGTTTTTGCCCACTTCGATCTCGATCGCGTCCAGGAATGGACGTCCACCCCAATAGTTCTCTTCCGCTGCAAGCGTCAGCTTCTTTGCCGGCTGCCAGTCGACGATGTGAAACGGCCCGGTCCCGCTCGGCTTCCCGTCCGGGTTCCTTTTGACGATCGAATTACGCGGCAGCGCAAGCTCTCCGGGTACTTCGGGATCATTCGTTTCGCACTCGATGACTACGGAGTCTCCCTCCGCAAACACCTTCCACGATGGATTTGCGGCGCGCAACGATGCTGCCGCAATCTCCGCAGTAAGTGCGGTTCCGTCGTGAAACTTCACGTCACGGCGCAAGCGGAATTGCCAACGCTGATTTCCCAGTGCCGCCTGCCACGATAGAGCCAGCGCGGGATGCATGCGTCCGCTGCTGTCAGTTGTGAGCAGCGTTTCGAAGATCAGCAGAGTCAGATTGCGCCGCGTGAATGAGTCTGTCTGCGTGCTGTCCGAAGGGTCAAGCGTCGCCGGCGCGGCTCGCATGGCCACGTGCAATGTTCCTCCGTATTGCGGACGCGTCTCGGCCGCTGCGAGCGCGGCTGCGAGCAGGCTACTGATTACAAGCGATGGCCAAGCGAAACGCTTCATAGCTTCCTGTTTCTCGATTTCTCACAACCGCAATTGCGGAGTCACCTTTCGCCTCTGTCCAAAGAGTTGTGACTTCGCCCCCGAGATCGATCGGTGCGCTTACGGCCACTGGATCGCGGTCGGGGAACTCATAAGCGCGAACCGACTCTCCTTGCTCGTTGGAACTGGTTGCCAAGACCTGCCAGCCCGCGCCGCACGAAGTTCTCACCGAGGCCAGATTGCTATTCCAGCTGAGCCTCGCAGGCACGTCGCCGATGCCGTCTACCATGTGCAGTTGTCCATCAACAGACGCGAAGAGCCACAGCACGTACTTCTCTCGCGGCACAAAAGCGGCGGAATAGTATTTTGACAACGTCGTGAACTTGCCGACTCCCGGAGTCAATGCGCCCGTAAAAAAATTGCGGGTAGGGGCGAAAAAGCCTCTGATCGCTATGATTGTTGATGGACTTCCGCTGACCGCTCCGAAGCTGGGGAAGTTCGCGCCGCCGCCGATCAGCGAACCCACAACCAATGGCCAGGGATCATCACTCTCGCGGCAAGTCAGCGCGAGCGCCGTGCCCGTCCCACTTCGACAAAAAACGCCGGGAAGATAAACGTCAAGCAAGTGATCTGCGGCCGGGACCAATCGACCACGCAGGTCTCGCGGCCACGGTCTTGCGTGCGTTACATTGAGCGCTTGTTGCTGCTGCCACTTTCCTCCTTGAAGCCGGTAAACCGTGACGCTTTTCGCATCGAGCACTGCGATCTGCGTTGGAGTCGGATTCTCCTCCAGCGCGGCCACGTCAAGGATGCGTTCCTCCTGCGACCACAAAGGAATTTTGCGCAGACTGAGCGGAACCGAATCATGACTGGCGAGGGAACCTTCAGGTCTTGGCACCGAGACCATTACGGCGGCGGGCTCGTTTGTTCCCTGTCGTATCTCAGCTACCCAAACATAGGAGCTTGGATTCTCGGAAAGCGAGATCGCGACTGTAGCCGCCGCCTGTTCCGGCTTCACAAGGCGCAGGCCGGCAGCTCCCAGAGCCGCGCGCAATCCGTTGGTGATGATTGCGCTATCTCGGCGGCCTAGCGACGAGCGGTTCTCCACCGTCAGCGCTACAGCGCCCGGCCCGGTAACCGAAGCTACTTTTCGCGCTAGCTCCTGCTCTGGCCCGTTCCAGTCCGCCGCGTAAACTCCAACTGCGAGACCGAGTACCAGGAATGAAATCCGCAGAGCGGCGGTGGGGCTGGACCCTGAGCGTAACGGGCAATTCAGCATGTTCGGGATGGCCAAATTATAAACCGCGCTGGGCATGTGCCTCGTACCTCGCTCTGTACTGTTTGGACACCGCGAGTCTCGTGGCGGCCGCCCAGGTCCCAGGGCAAGCCGCCGCGACGAGCTGGCAACCGCTCGCTAGTGTTGCTGACAAAGCCTGCGGTTTGGGCGCAGCGCTTCCAGCGCTGCGATCTCTTGCTCCCTTCAATCAAGGAGCTTTACAGTTTGCTGAACAAATCCGTGCAGGTACCTCTGAGGCTAAAGCCTGACAGAAACGGAAGACTTTATCGCAGCGTTGAAAACGCTGCGCCACCCAAAATCAGAGTTCTCCAGCAACTGTCTAGCCACTGGGGTACGAGACGGCATTTTCTCCTTCACTCATCGCGTTTGTCCCTCCTGTGGCTCGGCTTGGCTGGCCTGATTGGCCACGTTCATGCTGCGCAGGACGTCGTTGGCGAAGAAGAATTTGCCGTCCGCCGGCACCATCATGATCTGCAGTTTGTCGGAAAGGCGCTCGGCTACGATTTTGTTGATCAGCAGCGGATTCTGTTTCAGGACTGCTGCTTCACTCTGTAGCCGCTCGGCATCGGCTGCTGCGGTCACGCGAATGCGATCGGCTTCGGCCTCGGCCAGCAGCTTCCGCCGCTCGGTCTCAGCCTTGCTGTCGATCACTTTGGCCTGCGCTGCCGCCTCTGCGTTCTGGATGGTCGCTTCCTTGCGAGCCTCAGCTTCCAGCCGGCTCTGCTTGATCTGCTTTTCCTTCAGCGGCAGGGTGTATTGCATCGCGTCGGATTCTCCCTTTGCCTGCAGCACGTGCACCTGGGCTTCGCCCTCAGCCTGCTTGATCTGCTGTACCTTGGTTGCTTCCGCTTCCAGTTCGGAAATCCGGACTCGCTTTTGTTTCAGTTCCGTCTCCACGCCCATGCGGTCGTTTTCCTGCTCCTTCAAGAGCAGAGTCTCAAGCCCCTTGGCATATTCCGGGGGTAACTGGATATCTCGCAGCATGACTTCCTTCACGATGATGCCGTCCGCCGACAATTTCTGCGTGATCAGCGCTGTCGCTCGCTGCCGGACTTCTTCGCGCTTGGCCGAGAAAGCGTCGCGCACCGTGTAGTTCGGCACGAGTTCGCGCCAGACGCTGGCCACCGTCGGAGGTACTATCTCTTTCTCCACTGGATGCGGCAGATTCCCTTGCACGTAATCCAACCGCCTGGGATCGAGCCGGTAACGCACCGTGATCGCCAGCCCAAGGGTCAGACCTTCTTTGGCCTGCACGTCGAGCAACTGGTTCCTGGCAGAGATGTTGGTTGCCGCCGTCTTCCCGTCTTCGGAGGTTCCCGTGGTGAAGACTTGATCGCGCGTATCGAACAGGGCCACATCTTCAACCAGCGGCATGACAAAATGCACTCCGGGATAAAGCGTTCCCGGCAGCGTTCCGCTCATCTGGCTGACTCGAACTCCAGCCGTGCCGCTCGGCACAACGACGATGCTGAATGCCACGAGCAGGGGCCCCCACGCCAACAACGCCAAAGCCAGTGAAGTGCGCCAGCGGAGCTGCGGAATTGCCGGCACCTGGCCCGCGCCCGGTGCGGCCAGCGCACGGCGGTACAGCAGTTCGCGATAAAGGTCATACGCCAGAATGCTTACGGCCACGAGAATCATCCCGAGGCCACCTGCGATCAGCAAATACTTCAACGCCAGCATGGTCGTTCTCCTTAGCGCCTCAGCGCTTCTGCCCTGACTTTACTTCGACCGGCTGCCGGGCCAGCTTGGCCGGGCGAAGAACAGGCGGAACACCTGTCCAAAAATCAGCTCTTCCGCCAGCAGCGCCACTGCCAGCGAGAAGATCAAACCTGCGATCACTGCCATGAATGTGATTGCCATTTGCATAAACGACCTCCGGTAAAAATTCTGACCTGAAGCCCACAATTCAAACTCTCAACTCCGCGATCTCTGCGGCAGTTCTCAGCGTTCTCTGCGATAAAGGCTTTTGGGCGCTACTGCCCACCATCTGCTTGCATTGATCAAGTTTGCGCAGCCGCGAGAGTTACCTTGTCTGCCTCGCCACCGAAAATCTCAGCCGTTTCTTCGTCCCGCTCACCGCGAATCTCAACCAAGTCGCCCACGCGCAGCATGGCGAATAGCCTCTCCATGTCGCGATTCCGCAGCCGGATGCACCCATGCGACGCCGCGTGCCCGATCGACTTCGGAGCATTGGTTCCGTGAATTCTGAATCCTTTTTCGCTGAGCCCCACCCAGCGCGTGCCAATCGGATTGTCCTTGCCGGGAGGGATTACGAGGCCCTGGTGGTAATAAGTCGGTTTCGAAACGCGGTTGACGATTTCGAACTCGCCAGTCGGGCTCGGACTGACTGCTGCCCCGACCGCAATAGGGAATGACGCCAGCCTGTTCCCATCTTCCAGAACCGCGATCTTGCGGTCGGGAACGCTGACGACAACAGTCCTTCTACTACGGCTCGGTTCGGGCGATCTGGCTCTTTGGGCGACCGCAGAACCAGCCAGTACGAGTGCCGCGATTAGTGCCATTGTCATCCGCCTCGCCGCCGAGTTCCTGTTCGCTGTGTTCATTTCTACCCTTCACGATGAAATTCAGTGACACAAAGGGCAGGGCGACCACCAAAACATATCTGGTTGAAAACAAAAGGTTTGAGACGGGTGCCAGGAGTAGGGTTAGTGTTTAGGTGGGCACACTGTGTACTGCCTGACACGGAGGACTTGGGTTAAGCCACCGCGGAAGGAACCAAAAAGATCACCGATACGTGGTGATCATTCAAAGCGGGGAGGGAGGGGGAGGTGCCGAATCTCTTGGCGGTCTTCAGGCGCCCGGCCCTTTGCCGTCTGGGTTACGGCTTGTGGGGTTCTGTGGGTAGGGCCGGGCGATTTCTATAACTGGAAGGCCTAGTTCAATTGCATCCTTTGTACATGTAATTAAGCTGCCATTTCTGTGATCGCCGTCGCCCTTGTTCGTGATTCTCATCATGCTGTTCGGACCGGTGCTCGTCGCTCTCTGCCAATTTCTCCTCCCGACCACGACTCAATTCTGGTGCACCATCGCGTGTGACCAACAGCCAGATCCGTCATTCCGCTCAGTTTGACTTCCCATCCTCCGCTGACTATCGTTGCGCGCTATGAACGTCGTCAAAGCGACCCGCCAGTTCGAGGATTGGCTGGGCCGCCACACTGACATAGTCAAACGCGATCTGCGACTGAAGCACGCCCGGATGAAGGAGGCAATCTTTCCTTTTTTCCGCGGCACATACTACCGCTGGGCCCAGCTTTGGCCGAAAATATGTGCCGATTTATCCAAGACGCCACATGTGCTTGCAGTGGGCGATCTGCATGTCGAGAATTTCGGAACCTGGCGTGACATTGAGGGCCGCCTGATTTGGGGAGTCAACGATTTTGACGAAGCTTTTCCGCTCGCCTTTACCAACGATCTGGTTCGCCTGCTCGTCAGTGCGCACCTTGCCGCGGAAGCCTACCTCTAGCAGAGAAAAAGATCTGCGATGCGGTTCTGGAAGGCTATTCCGAAGGCATCCGCGAAAGAGGACGCCCCTTCGTTCTCGAAGAGCAGCATAAATGGCTGCGCGACATTGCCGAAAGTGAGCTGCGCGACCCGGTTCGCTTCTGGGCGAAAATGGACGCGCTCCCCATCAAAGAGGGAATCCCTGTCAGCGCCATCGAGGCACTGGAGCACCTCATGCCCGGGCACGATATTTCTTATCGTGTAGCCCGGCGGGTTGCCGGCATGGGCAGCCTCGGGCGTGCTCGCTTCATCGCCATTGCCGAGTGGCACGGCGGTCAGATCGCCCGCGAAGCCAAGGCTTTGGTTCCGTCCGCGTGCCATTGGGTGCAAGGCGGGAAGGGGCCAGCGGAAATCCTTTACCAGACGATCTTCAGCGGGGCGGTTCGCTGTCCCGACCCATTTGTCCAGTTGCGTGGACGCTGGATTGTCCGCCGCTTGGCCCCTCATGGTTCGCGCATTGAATTGGTCACGCTTCTCGCTCGCGGCACCGAGCTCCGTCTGCTGCACGCCATGGGTTGGGAAACCGCGAATATTCCCATGGGAACGAAGTCTGCCCGCAAGGGAATCCTTCGCCATCTGGGGAGGCAGAAAGGGAACTGGCTTCACAAAGCCGGCGGCGAGATGGTGAAGGCGGTTCGCGCCGACTGGCAAACCTGGAGAAAGGAAGGATACGCCTAGGAGGTGCCCTCACCTTCGCAATGTGTTGTCCGCAATCGGCAAAGCTGTTCTTTTTAAGAGCGCGAAGCCCGTGCGCTTCCCGGAAACTTCGCGTGGCCCAGGCACACTGGCCACAGGTTTGCCAAGCGGAGCCAGCAGGATGCCTTGCTCCTGGTCAGAGATCAGCGTCCAAAGGATGGCACATGCGTCACACAGCCAAAAGCGGTCGACGCGCGGCTGCATGGCCCGCGCAGGGAACACTGCGTCTGCCTTGGAATGTCCCGATTTTTCCGGACGCCCGGTCTCGACCAGAAACAGCTTTCCCTCGCGTTGCAGAAAAGGCTTAGAGCATTGGGAGTTGGCGCAGTGGCTGAGCATTCCGCCTTCTCCAATCGTAGGTGTGAGGCGTCAAGCAGTTGGACTTCCATCATGACCTGTTGAGACCTGTGATTTTCCTTTGCTAGATGGGCCCCGAACGGTGGCGAGTCAATTCATTCTTGCCTCTCTGCCGACTAATCGGCACACATGCCGAAGGTTCGGCAGCAGCCTTGTCCTGTTCCCCGAAGCCAGCTACCATTTTTAACAATGGCCAAGCGTCTTCTTCTCTGTGCTCCCACTTACTTCGACGTGGTGGACCGCAAGAATCCCTACATGTCGGGAGATTTCCCAGTGGATCGCAGGAAAGCGCGGTTCCAGTGGGAGGGCCTGTGCGCAGCACTACAGAAGAGTGGATGCGAAATTGAAACCATCGACGCAGTCTCCGACCTCGAAGACATGGTCTTCGCCGCCAACCAGGTCTTCGTCGGCTACAAGGAGGGACTCGAGAGGTTCATCGTGCCCAGTCGTATGGTGTACGCCTCGCGCCAGCGCGAGGTGCCCTTCTATGTCGAATGGTTCCGAAAACGCGGTTACAAGGTCATCAACTTGGAACTCGGCGACGATTGCCTGGAGGGTCACGGCGACCTGCTATGGCATCCGGATGGCTCTCGCATCTACGCGGGCTATGGTTTTCGCAGCACACGCGGAGGAGTCGAGAAGTTCTCGACTGCGATGGCCAAAATGGGAATCCCCGTCTTTCCGCTACAGCTAGTCGATCCCTTCTGCTATCACCTCGACACCTGCTTCTGTCCGCTGAATAACGACGCGGTCCTTATCTGTTCCAGTGCCTATTCATCGGACGCGCTAGAAACTCTCCCCAAATTCTGGAAGCGGATTCACAAACTCAGCGCCGAGGAGGCGCATCGCTTCATAGGCAACGGCATCGTAGCCAACGGGAACTACCTCACTCCCTACCTGACGCCCAACCTGCAAACTATCCTTGAGCAGGAAGGACTGACTCCAGTAGTTGTGGAAACTACCGAATTCGAAAAGGCCGGCGGCAGCCTCTTCTGCATGAAGGCATTCCTGCCCTGAAGTTTGTGGAACGGTTGGAAGTCGGCCATCGCGCCCGTTCGAGGATGGAGTGGCCCAATTTACTTCTTGCGGTCAAATCCCCGGTTAACACCCTCGCTCCGACGAACGTCTATCATGTCGTGGGGATTTTGCGCGCATGGCCTCGACGTCAGGAGATCGAGTTGACCTGCTCGCGGCGGGCCGGGGGCGTCGGTCTGTGAGGGAAGAATCCGCGCCCGAATTCTCCGACGACGCGATGCTGGTGCATGCGGCACGGGAGGGGGACCGTGCGGCATTCGGTCATCTCTACGAACGCTACGCTCGTATGGTCCACGGAGTTCTGCTCGCAAAGGTCCCGATGGGCGATGTTGACGACCTCGTTCAGGATGTCTTTCTGAAGGCGCTCCGCCGGTTGTCAACGTTGCGCGAAAGCGGAAGCTTTGGGCCCTGGTTGGCGGCGATTGCTCGCAACGTGGCGAGTGACTACCACCGGCGTTCTGTGCCCGAAGATCCGCTAGAGGATGATCCGTCTGACAACGATATCGACGTTGAGAACGCGAGTGCTGACCACGAAGGCCCGGCCGCAATCCTCGACACGATCAGGAGCCTGCCCGACGCCTACCGGGAGACCTTGATCCTACGACTCGTCGAGGGCATGACCGGCCCTGAGATAGCGCAACGAACTGGGCTGACGCACGGCTCCGTCCGGGTCAACTTGCATCGCGGCATGCAGCAGCTCCGCGCGAAACTGAATCCGCACCCGAGCAGGCATCCACCAGAACAGGAGACGCTGTAATCATGGATACGGCGAACAACAAAACCGAAGACGAATCACCGGCAAACGCTAACGACTATTTGTGGGATCGATCTGGTGAACCCGACCCTGAAGTCCAGAGGCTGGAAGTGTTACTGGAGGAGTTTCGACACGTTGGTCCTGCTCCGGTATTTCCTGCCATCGTCCAGCACCGGCGATGGACGTTTTTTCCGTGGCGAATGCGACTGTTTCCCGTTCTGGCGGGCGCTGCCTTGTTGGCCATCACCGTAGTCACATTTCTGCTCCACCAGAGGAAACCGTTTCCAGTTGTCATGGCGGGTTGGGATGTGTCCCGACTGGCAGGAGCACCTCGGATCGGACGAATGACCATCAGCGGGAAAGAAGGCTATCGCCTCGGCGTCGGCCAGGTTCTGGAAACTGATGTTCAGTCGCGGGCCAGCCTTCAGGCTGAAGGTATCGGGCAGATCGAGATGGAGCCGGACACACGCCTGCGCCTGCTCGTCATGGGCGCAGGCCTTAAGCGGATTGCCCTGGATCGGGGAACCATTCATGCGTACATCTGGGCGCCTCCCGGTCAATTCGTGGTCGACACGCCATCGGCTGTGACCGTGGACTTGGGTTGTGCATACACCCTAAAAGTGGATGATTCGGGCGCCGGGCTGGTGCGTACGTCTCTCGGGTGGGTCGGATTCAAGCTGAACGGCCACGAATCCTTCATTCCCGCGGGAGCGGCCTGTGCGACAAGGCCCAAAGTCGGCCCGGGCACACCCTACTTTGAAGACGCTTCCCCGGAATTCCGCGCGGCATTAGCACGATTCGATTTTCAGGTCACCACACCGAAGCAACGCGCGGAAGATCTGAGGATCGTTCTCGCGCAGTCTCGTCAACGTGACGCACTCACACTGTGGCATCTGTTAAGCCGAGTCGATGAGGATCAGCGAATGCGCGTTTACGATCGGTTGGCAAGCCTCATACCCCCACCTGCGAGGGTCACCAGGGACGGAGTCTTGCGTCTTGACCAACCGATGCTTGATCTGTGGTGGAACGCGCTCGGGTTTGACGATATCTCGGTGTGGCGCCATTGGGAACATTCATGGTCCGGAGCGGCAACGCCGGTTCGCGAAAAGTAGCGGGCGCAAAATCGCAGTACCCACTTCTCGCGGACACTTTGTTAACAGTCCACTCTCTGCCGGCGTCTCTTTGAACGTGGGTCAAATCAACGGAAAAAGGAGACTTCAGAATATGAATTCACAGGGATTTTCACGGCTCGCAATCGGCGTCGTGGCCATCGTGTTCGGGTTCACAAGCGTCGCGCTAGCGGGACCACCTCTTATCTGCCACGCCATAGAAATCGGGCAAGCGAAGACGCTGCCCTGGGTCAATTTGAATTATCAGAAGGGAAGTGGAGGCTACGACCTGAAGAATCTCACGCGGGATACTCTGGCAATTCTCGATTCGAACCCGTCCGTGCTGGTACGAATGGAAACTCTGCGGCGAGCCACGATTTACGCTCGCCAGGATCCGCAAATAGCCAAAGAGCTCATCACGCGACTTCAGGCGCGCGCGGCCGCTTCGGATGCCGACAACCTGGGAGCGCTTGTATGGTTTGATGTCGGCTACCTGGCGGCAGCTTACAAGCAATGGATTGGCAAGGGCGAGCCCAATCCCGCCAGCGGTTTGGATGGATACGCTTGGGTGACCAAGGCCATCCGGCTGCGAGGATCAGATCCGGAGATGGAATTCGCCGCCGCACTCATCACGCTCGGCAGTCCGGAACGCGATCATAGGGATCATGTGCAGAAAGCCATGGCGGGCGCCAAGACCGATCCCCTGCTCGCTCAGAACCTGGCTTCCAACTTCAACCGTCAGACCATTTCGACACTGCTGACCCGCGGCACGGCGGAAGGGTTGAAGCAATGAACCCATGCGTAAGAATGTTTCTGGGAGAGCCGGGTTTGTTTGCCGGCTCCCCGCTCTTGCTCGTGTCAATGCACCAGGGCCCCTATGACGGCCACAACAATGCCGACCATGCCCAATAACATCCCCAGATGCCAGAACACCCGCCGTCCCGATAATAATGTGATCGATGTGATCACCAAGCCCATTTCCAGGAAGACTTCACCTAAGTCGTACCGGTCCGCGCGTTTTCGTTCGGTCGAGACCTCGTTTTCCAGCTTCCGGGCCTCGCTCTCGATCTCTTTCTGCTCATCTTTATAACGCTCTGCTTCTGCGGAATACTTTTCTCTCAGTTTGGTCAGACCTGCGGCATCAGTGGTCGGGACTACGGAGGTCAGATCCATGAAAAATTCATCACTATGCCGCCGAATATTCTTAGCCTGATAAAACGCCCACTGATCCGTCGACTTCGTCTGCAGCACGACTTCTTCCGTGTGCGCCCGATGCCCCAGCAGTGAGACGATCGCCACCAGCACCGCCAGCGCCGCCATGGTTACCGACACCGGAGCCAGACTCGGATCGTGCCTCCCATGTTCCGCATGTTCTTGTAGTTCATGAAGCTCTTCAGAACTCAACGGTCCTCCTAACTATTTCCCGAAGATCGGTTCCGCCAGATGGTACAAGGCTTCAGGCCTACAAGAGTACGCCCCCAGCCTCGGAAAGCCGGAGCCCGAAGCCTGGAGCCTGAAGCCTGCTCTCACTCCCCCATTACCTTCACGATCACCCGCTTGTCACGCTGCCCATCGAACTCCGCGTAAAAGATCCGCTGCCAGGTCCCCAGATCCAGCTTGCCCGACGTAATCGGCACGATGACTTCATGATGAATCAGCAGTGCCTTGAGGTGCGAGTCGCCGTTATCCTCGCCGGTCTCGTGATGTTTGTAGTCCTCGCGAAACGGAGCCAGATGCTCCAACCACTGGTCGATGTCTTCAATCAGTCCGCTCTCATTGTCGTTGACGTAAACGCCGGCGGTAATGTGCATGGCCGATACCAGCACCATGCCTTCCTTCACCCCGCTCTTTCTGGTGATCTCTTCAACCTGCGGCGTGATATGCACATAGGCGCGATGTGTCTTGGTATGAAACTTCAGGTATTCGGTAAGGACTTTCATTCCTTGAACTCCTGCCTTGAATGCTTCCACCGATTCTACCGAAGCCTCAGCTAAACGTTGGCCTCATTACCTCCGTCACCTCGTCCCGCCCCCTCGTAATTACAGAAAAGCACAACCTGCCGTTAATAATGGGAGATGCGTGGAGGCGCTACTTCGTGGAGTTGAGGCTTGATTACTTGTCGTGCGTTCTTACTGTGGTTTCAACAATCCTGATTGGAAAGCGGCATTGGGAAGGATGGATTCTGGCCAGCATCAACAGCGTGATCATCTGCGTGATCGCGCTTCACACCGAACAACTCGGCTTCATCCCCGCCAATCTGTTTTGCCTCGTGCTGTACGGGTTCAATCTGCGCTCCTGGCGTAGGGCGGCCCACTGAATTGTTCAAGCGCGCCGCGGGTCTCAGAAATGGCGTGCACATCTGCTGCTTTTCGCGGATAATTCCATGCTCCGCCCATGGATGCATCGCACAGCGAGCTGGAAGCGATTCGCCGGATTCTGGCCGATCTCATGGCTCGAGTCTATCGAATCGAGCGCGAGCTTCGGATCCGCACTGAATCAGCCGCTGAACCATCCACGGTTGAGCCTACTCAGCCTTCACCGGCCAAACCGGTTGTCGACGAGGTAACATCAGCGAATTCAGCCCCGCCGGTTCTACCTCCTCCCCGCATTCCCCCGATTGCGACAACACCCTTCAAGACCGAGATCGACTCCGATCTCGAATCGCGCATCGGCTCGCACTGGCTCAACCGCATCGGCATCGCCGCAGTCTTGATCGGAATTTCCTATTTCCTGAAGTACGCCTTCGACAACAACTGGATCGGCCCGGCCGGAAGGGTGACCATCGGTCTGCTCGCTGGAATTGCGGTGGTCGTGTGGAGCGAGCGCTTTCGCGCCAAGGGCTACAAAGCCTTCTCCTACTCGCTCAAAGCCGTGGGAATCGGAACACTTTATCTCTCGGTGTGGGCCGCATTTCAGGTCTACAGCCTGATTCCCAGTGGCCCTGCCTTTGTCATGATGCTTGCCGTGACCTCGGCCACCGCCGCCATGGCTTGGGCGCAGGACGCACAACTGCTGGCCGCGTTCGCGCTTACCGGGGGCTTCTCCACACCACTTCTGCTGTCAACCGGGCAGAACCGCGAGGTGGCTTTGTTTTCCTATGTAATCTTGCTCGACCTGGCCACGTTGTTCCTGGTCATGTTCAAGCCTTGGCGACGACTCCTCGTCATGAGCTTCGCGGGCACGCTGTTGCTTTATATCGGGTGGTATTCCAGCTTTTATTCCCGCAATCAGCTGGGTCTTACTCTGACCTTTGCCACGTTGTTTTTCGCCATCTTTGCAATCGCACCCCTGGTCACGCTACAGCCGGAAGGGGAAGCTCCGCTGTTGGCTTCGATTCCCGCGGTTCTGGCGTTCGCGAATGCCGGAGTTTATTTCCTCCAGGCCTACGTCGTGATCGAAGAAGTCGACAAGACGGACATGGCGTGGTTCGCTTTGGCGTTGGCTGCCGTTTACATTTTTCTCAGCCGCCAGGTTCATATCAGAAGGATCACTCCCGGCGCTAGCCAGATCCTCCACTTTCTCCATCTCGCCGTTGCTCTCGGCTTCATCACCGTGGCGATACCTATTCGACTGAATGCCCACTGGATCACCATCGGATGGTTCGTGGAAGCCGGAATACTTCTCTGGGTGGCGGATCGCATCAAGTCTGAGCTGCTGAACGTTTTTGCACTGGCGGCGCTCGCGCTCGGAGTCGTCCGGCTGCTCTTGATCGACAACTTCACCACCACGCAGCTCATCTTCAACATGCGAATGGCCACTTACACCGTGGCCGTCATCGTATTGGGCGCAGTCGCATGGTACGCCGCCCGTCGTACCGACGAGCCCGGCCGCACGGTTGCCGCGGTCGCGGTTGTGGCGCTGAATGCGCTCGCCCTGATCGCCCTCAGCCACGAGGTAGCCGACTACTATGGCAGGCAGATCACCGCTCTAATGCCCGCTCGTGGCCACTGGACTCCCGCCGACAGAAATGACTGGCGAGGCATCGAGATAGAACGTGGTTTCTCTTATTCCGCGCTGTGGATGGCTTACGGTGCCATGCTGATGGTGGTCGGCTTCCTTCGCCGTTCTGCTTTTGTTCGCTGGCAGGCTTTGCTGCTGATCGCTGCGACCATCGTCAAAGTCTTCCTCTACGATGTTTCCCAACTCGACCGCGGATACCGCATCGTCAGCTTCATCGTGCTCGGCGCCTTACTCTTAGCCATTTCATTCGTCTATCAACGGGACTGGCTTCAGCTCTCCGCGCGAAGGAACAAGGAAGGAGCGTCGAGCAGTACATGAGAAACGCCCTGCCGTTGCTGCTGTTTCTGGCCTTCGCTCCTGCCGATCCTCCAGAGCCGGCCATTTCCTATTTCACCAACGTGCGCGAGGTTCAAATCGCACAACCAGACCGGCAAAACTTCTTCATCGCCGATGAAGAACTCTGGAATCACTCCCGTCCCGACCTGGGTGACCTGCGACTCTACGACGGGGCGTCTCCCGTCCAGTATTCGCTCTCGGAGCAGGGCGCCGGAATTTCTTCCGAAGACGTAGAGGCCAAAATTCTAAATCTCGGCAGCGTCTCCGGACATACCGAGTTTGATCTCGACGCGGAGAGCCTTGCTACCTACGACCGCATTCGTTTGCGGCTCGACGCCAAAGACTTTGTCGTTTCCACTTCCGTGTCAGGCTCAAACACGCTCGGCCGTGGATCCTCAACCACCCTCGCACCTTCAACCCTCTACGACTTCACCAGCGAGCAGCTAGGCTCAAATTTTGTGCTGAAGTTGCCGCCTTCGAGTTTTCGTTACCTGCACCTGAAGCTTCCTGCCGGAATCCGTCCGCAGCAAGTCAGGGGCGCGGCAGTCTACAATCTGCGCGAGCAACAGGCCTCGTGGACCAAAGTCGGTTCTTGCGCCGCGCCGCAGCAGAAACAGCGCGCAACCGTGATCGTTTGCGATGTGCCGCCGAGAGTTCCATTGAGCCGCGTCCTGTTTGAGGCTGCGCCCGCCCAGGTGAACTTCCACCGCACGGTGAACGTTCTCGATGCAAAGGGAATCCAGCAAGCCAGCGGCGAGATCAGCCGTGTGCGAATCAACCGCGCCGGCACGCTAGTCACCGCTGAGGAGTTGGCGGTCAACGTGACCGGTACCGTTGGTCAACTCACCATCTTTGTCGATAATGGCGACAATCCTCCTCTCGCCATCCTCTCTGCACAGCCACTCTCGCTGGAACGCCGGATCTATTTTGATCCCCAAGGTAAGGCGGCGCTCAAACTCTATTACGGCGACGAGAAGGTACCGGCTCCGGTCTACGACTACGCCCGTTTCTTTCATTTGGATTCTTTCCCTGCGGAAGCCAGGTTGGGAGCGGGCACACCCAACCCGCAATACACCGGTCGCCCCGACGATCGCCCCTGGTCTGATCGGCACATGGGGATTCTGTGGGCCGTGATGATCCTTGCCGTGATCGCTCTAGCCCTTTTGGCGATTCGCGGACTGCGTTCGGAAGCCACACAGTAGCGCTGATTCGCGATGTTGCTAACAGTCCTGCAATTGGACCCAAGAATTCACGAAGGGATGCGGCTTGTGTGCGTCTCCTCTACCTTCATGCCCATTGTGGTTCAAGGGTTGACCGGTCCCCGGATCGTAAAATCGCCATGAAAAGGCTTGTGCTAATATCAACCGTCGATTCTTTCCCTCATGAGAGGCGACTGTGCTGTGCAGCAAGTGCGGTGCAAGTCTTCCGAATGGTTCTCAATCCTGTCCTGCGTGCGGCGCGCTTGAGCTTGCAACCGCCGATGACCCCACTGTCGCTGTAGCAACTCTTTCCGTTTGCTCTAAGTGTGGAACGGGCCTGCCCGAAGGATCGCAGTTCTGCCTGAAATGCGGACATCCGGTACGCACGGAACCGATCGCCGAAGAACCAGCCACGGTCCACTTGGCCACTGCTCCGGAAAAGGTGAAGCTGGCGCAACGTCGGTCCAGGCCTCCAGTTCTACTCCTCTGCCTCGTGCTGGTGTTAGCGGGGCTGGTGGGTTGGATCGCTTACAGCGACAATCCTGCGGCGCAGGAACTTCGCGACGATATCACTGGCGCGCGCACTCAGACGATCATCGAGACGCCCTTTTCTGTAAAGCCGCACACGTTTTCTTCCTACGAATTCACCGTCCCGCCCGGGGCCGTGGAGGTGGCGGTCACCGGCGACTTTAACGCAGCTGGCAGCCCAGCGAAGGACAAAGGCAAAGACAAAGACAAGAACGCCGACAACAATATTGAAGTTTACGTGCTCACCGAGACCGCATTCGTGGCATGGCGAGACGGATTTTCGACAGGTTCTTACTATGAAAGCGGCAGGACGGCTGGCGGCACTGTTCGTGCGAAGATTCCTTCGGGGGCGGGCCATTACTATCTTGTGTTCAGCAACAATTTCTCCGCTCGAACGGCGAAGAATGTTGAGGCCACGGTGCTGCTGCATTACCGAGCCTTGTTGTCAGAGTCGCTGACTCGATTGAGAGCGAGGTTGTGGAATGGGCTGGGCTTTGACTAATATGGGCAATGCCCTAATATGCGGAGGGGGTCGAGCGAGGGCAGGCTAGCGCATCGATTCTTCGATTTCAGAAACCCAATCGGGACGCTTCAAGACTTCACGCGGCTTGGGACCGTCCGCTGCGCCCACGATTCCCTCCTGCTCCATCAAATCGATGAGATGCGCTGCACGACCGTACCCAATGCGCAATCGCCGCTGCAGCAGGGAAGTCGAAGCCTTCCCGAACTCCACAACCAGCCGCACTGCATCTTGATATAGCGGATCGTCCTCGGCTTCGCTTTCCTCTGCGGCGTCGATGGAGGCACCGGCAGGTCCAGGTTCACGCTCCTCCTTCGGAGCTTCGAGGAACTGCTGTTGATACTCGGCCGCGCCTTGTGCCTTCCAGAACTCGACGACGGCGGCAATTTCCTTCTCCGTCACAAAGGGTGCATGCAGACGATGCACGCGCGCTGATCCGGATGGCAGATACAGCATGTCGCCCTTGCCCAGCAAGGCCTCCGCACCATTAGCATCCAGAATGGTTCGCGAATCGACTTTCGTCGCCACGCGGAATGAAACGCGCGCCGGAAAGTTCGCCTTGATCAATCCCGTAATCACATCCACCGATGGCCGCTGCGTGGCCAGCACCAGGTGAATGCCCACGGCGCGCGCCATCTGTGCCAGGCGCGTGATCGATTCTTCCACATTGTGCGAATCGAGCATCATCAGATCCGCCAACTCGTCGATGATGATCACGATATAGGGAATTGGCTTGTCGTCGGATTCCTCATCGAACAGGCTCGGCGTGTCTCCCTTATCGAACAGCCGGTTGTACTGATCGATATTGCGCACACCCTTCGATGCCAGGAGCTTCAAGCGCCGCTCCATCTCGCGCACCGCGTTGCGCAGCGCGTTGGCGGCGAGTTTGGGCTCGGTGATGATCGGAGTGTAAAGATGCGGCACGCCTTCGTAGTTGCCCAGTTCAAGCCGCTTCGGATCAACAAGAATGAGTCGCACCTGCTCGGGCGTCGCCTTGTAGAGGATCGACATGATCATGGCGTTGATCGCCACGCTCTTGCCCGCGCCGGTGGAACCGGCAATCAGCAGGTGGGGCATCCCGGCGAGATCGGCGGTTACGATGCGGCCATTGATGTCCTTGCCAAGCGCCATGGTGAGCTTCGACTTCGAGCCCATGAATTCCTGTGACTCGATGTTCTCGCGCAGCCAGATGATTTCCCGATTATGGTTTGGCACCTGAATGCCGACCGTGCTCTTGCCCGCCATGCGCTCGATCAGAATGCTTTCCGCCTTCAGCGCCAGGCAGAGGTCATCGACGAGATTGGTAATGCGGCTGTACTTGATGCCGGCTTCGGGTTTGAATTCAAATGTAGTGACGACAGGGCCGGGATTGATTTGTGTGACCTGCCCGTGAACTTCGAACTCGGCGTACTTCTCGGTCAAGACTTGCGCGAGCAGCTTCAGTTCATCGGCATCGATGGCTTGTTGTTCATCCGGACGCTGCAGGAGGCTGCTCGATGGGAGCTTGTAGCCGCCCGCGATGCGAGGCATCGTGGTTTTGGCTTTGTGGCCGCTGTCGGCTCGCTCGGTGACTTCCGGATCGCCATCTGTCGTATCCTCGGCTGCGAACGACGCCGGCAAAATTCCACCAGTGGGCGCGGTGGGTTGTTCCCTGCGCTCCTCCGCCATCATGCGTTCGATTCCCGTGCGGCGAGGTTCTGTCGCGGACAGCGCTACGGACGATTGCCGCGAGGGAACGAGTTGCGTCTTCACCAACGGCTTCGAGATCCGCCGCTTGTCCAGTTCTTTCTGCTGCTTTCTCCTGCGCCGATCCTCCTGCCAATCCTTATAGCGATTCCACAGGGCCGTGACAAACGCGAGGTGTGTCGGAGCCCATAGCTGAATCGCCGAGAATGAGAATGCCGTCGACAGGTACAACGCGACTGCAACCATGGTCGCGCAAACGATGTATGCGCCCACCAGATTGAGGTAGTGAATCAGAACGTCGCCCACAACCCGACCCAGCAAGCCTTCCACCGGGATCACATGCATCCACCGCAACTGTCCCGGTAGGAGCGCCAACAATGCGGGCACGAACATCGCCAGCCAGACTCCGCCCAGACTCTTCGCCATCGGAGACTGAATCTTGCGCGAGCGAAACCAGCGCGCGCCCAGGAGCGCGGCGAACAACGGCAGCAGGAAGGCTCCGATCCCGAAGAACTGGAGAACCAGGTCGGCGGCGAACGCTCCTACGACGCCAATCCAGTTGCGGGCGGCGTGAGCGGTGGTCAGCACCGAGGCACTATTCCAAGACGGATCAAGCGGAGAGTACGAAACCAGCGAAAGGAGGAGGAGGAGCGCGAAGACGCACATCAGGAAGCCGATCAGCTCATTGAGCCGCCGGTTCGCGGTGGGGACAAAAATGCCTGCCAGGAATTCCATGTAGGCCGGATTCACACACCAGAGTGCAGCAACGTCCAGGTGCCTTCGTCGGCCAGAGCCCTTACATTATGCCAAGAAGCTGAGGTTCCGACAATGGAGGAAATTGCCCGTAGTGTTGACTTGGTTTCCTGCCGTAATCCCTTGCTGGAGGCCTACTTGCGAGCTTTCTCTAACCCGCAAGCCTGGACGCGAAGGCAAGCACCAGAATTCCCACAACGATGCGGTAGACCGCGAACGGCGCAAAGCCGCGCTTGCGCACCCAAGCCATAAACCATGCCACCGAGCCGTAAGCGACAAGGAAAGACACCACGAAGCCAATGGTGAGGACGACCCAACCATGCGGATCGATCTGCGAGACGCCAATCGGATTTTCGCCTTTGCCTCTGAGCGATTTGAGAAGCGTGTATCCGGTGGCTGCGACCATGGTTGGCATGGAGACGAAGAACGAGAACTCCAGAGCCGCGGCGCGCGACATGCCTGCAATCTGACCTGCGGCGATGGTCGACATGGACCGCGACGTGCCTGGAAAGACGGCGGAGAGAATCTGGCAGGCTCCGATCCAGATCGATTGTGCCAGCGACATCTCTTCCATCTTCCAGGTGCGGATGCGGCTTCCGGTGGCTGCGGGTCCTGCGGCTTCCCACTTTGCGTTCCACGCGTCGATCACCCACATCACTACGCCTCCGATCAACAACGACCAGCCAATGATGGGGAGGCTCTCCAGATGCTTGCCAATGACCTTGGTCAACAGGAAAGAAGGAATTGCGGTGACCACGAACGCGACGGCGGTGAGGCCGAGCGGATGCGTCAAAGGCGTGCGATTGCCGCTCTCTCCGCGCGGAAACGTTGACAGGAACTTCGTGATGCGGTTCCAGAAGTAAACCGGCAGGCAGGCGATCGCCCCGAGCTGAATTACGATGGTGTACATCTTCCAATAAGGGTCAGAAAGGTTGATGTGCAGCAGCGCTTCGGCAAGCCGCAGATGCGCGGTCGAGCTGACTGGCAGAAACTCGGTGAGACCTTCCACAATTCCCAGCACTACGGATAACAAGTAGTGGTTCAATCATTCCTCCACGGAAAATCAAGGGAACAGTATCGCAGAAAAGAGTTAAAAGTCTGTTAGTAGAATGTGTCCTCAGCGTTCTCTGCGGATTTTCTTTGCGAACTCTGCGATTGCGTTTTTGAATACAAAAGCTTGAAGCGCAGAGGTCGCTGAGAACTGCCGCAGAGAACGCTGAGAAATTCAATCGCTGGCGTTGCCGTAGGTGGGGATGTTTTGCTGTAGGTGGAAGATCAGCTTTCGGGCGCGCAACGCCCAATCGCTTTGGCCGTACTGGCTGACGATTTTTTGGGCGAGTGCTAGCGCGCGTCCCTTCGATTCTTCCGATTTCTTCTGATTGGCGTTGGTCCTGTAGATCTCGATCAATGCCGAGCTGCGCCACGCGGCGTTGTACAAGGCTTCGGGGGCGGCTGGAGACTGGGGGTGCTCGTTGGCATACTTCTCGTAGATGTCGGCCTCTTTGTCGGGACACTTGGGCGCGCCTTGCCAGTCTCCGCAGAGCTTGTTGTCGATCAGGTGAAAGGCGGCGAGGTCGGCCCACTTTGTGCCGGGAAACTTCTTCATCACCAGCTTCATCCACTCTTCGTCCATCTGGCCACGCATGTAGTTCTCTTTTTCGCGCGCGGACGAACGCGTCACCACATCCGACTTCTCCATCTGCCAGCGGATATCGGCCGCGCGATAGAGGCCTTCGGCGGCGAGCGGAGAGTTCGGGAACAGATCGTAGACGCGGTAATAAAGACGCATGGCGTCCTGCGCGGCATCGCGGCGGCCGCGGCGGCGGCTGGCCTGATCTTCGGAGTCGGCGGCCTCGCCGAAGACGATCTTGTCACCGTCGGCTGTGGTGCTCATCACAACGGCTTTTCCCAGGAGCCATCCGGTGACGGTCTTGGGCGCGTTCTCTTCATCGTTGTCGCGCTCGCGTGGTGGTTCCATCATGATGGCCTGGACGTGGGTCCATTCGCGACTGGTTTCGATGATGATGAGTTCGTGGCCGCGCTGGACCTGGCTGAGCTTTGCGGCATCGACACTGGGCGCGACGCGAAGTGTCTCTTCGTGGACCAGCGTGCCGCGGAGGGCGTCAGCAAAGGAGAAACCCGTAGCAACCAGCACCACAGGGATGCCCAGAATGAGTCGCTTGATGCGTTTCATGATTTACTCGCTGTCGAGGCGTTGGTGGCAATACCTTGCCGAATCTCCTCCAGCATACTCGGTTCGATGTTGCCTCCGGAGATGATGGCGACGCTCAGACTGGTCTTCGGCAATTCGTCACGATGGAAAAGGACCCCGGCGGCGGCTACGGCCCCGCTGGGTTCGGCGATGGTTTCTGGATTCGCGGCGAGCAACTTCATCGCCTGACTAATTTCGTCCTCGCTCACCGTGATGATGTCATCGACGTATTGCCTGATGTGCTCGAAGTTCATGGAGCCGACGCTCTGCGTGCGCAGGCCGTCCGCGATCGTTTTTGAAACCTGTTCGGCGGGGAGTTGCACGATTTGTCCGGAGCGCAGGCTGGCTTGCGCGTCAGCCGCCAGTTCCGGCTCGACTCCGATGACTTTGACCGAAGGTTTGCTCAGTTTGATTGCGGCGGCCACGCCGCTGATCAGGCCGCCGCCGCCGACTGGCGAGAAGACTGCTTCGACGTCGGGCAAGTCCTCCAGGATCTCAAGCCCGATCGTGCCCTGGCCGGCGATGATGCGCTTGTCGTTATAGGGAGGTACGATGACGTAGCCGTGTTGCGCGGCCAGTTCCTCGGCTTTGACTTTGCGCTCGTCGCTGCCGGGACCTACCAGTACGATCTCTGCGCCCATTGCTGCCGTTGCTTCGCGTTTGATGGCGGGAGCGTTGTTGGGCATCACGATGACGGCTTTCACGCCCAGGGCTCGCGCGGCATAGGCTACGCCTTGCGCGTGATTGCCGCTGGAGTAAGTGATGACTCCACGCTTGCGGTCTGGCTCAGGGAGGGACGCGATTTTGTTGTAGGCTCCGCGGAGTTTGAAGGCTCCGATGGGTTGGTGGTTTTCGGGCTTGAGGAAAAGACGGCGGTTTGCTTCGGCGTGCTCGAATTCGATCAGGCATGTGCGCACGGCGACGCCCTGGATTCGGGCTTGGGCCGCATAGATGTCGTTCAGGGTTGCGAGCATTGGATTTGATGGATAAGAAAGCGCTGCCGAGCTTTTCTCGCCGGGACGGGCGAATGCGCCCGTCCCCACATGAGCGGATTAGATTCGCGAGGGCCGCCATCCCTTCATCGACAGTTGCGTATCAAATCTCCAGTATTACCGGCATGATCAGCGGCCGTCGCTGTGTCTGCTTGGAGATGTAGCGCTTCAAATCCGCGCGGATTTTTTCTTTGATCACGCCGTAGTCGGCCTTTTCTTCTTCGCTGGACTGTTCGAGTGTGCCCATCACGACCTGGCGGGCGCCTTCCATCAATCCATCTTCGCCGGGGTTGAAGCCGCGGGTTACGATCTCGGGTGTCGTCTCGACCCGGCCAGAGAGCTTGTTGATAGCGATAATCGGCAGCACGATGCCGTCCTCGCTCAGGTGGCGGCGGTCCTTGATGATCAGGTCTTCGACTACGTCGGTGCGGTTGCCGGAATCGATGCAGACGCGGCCGACATTGACGCGTCCGGCTTTGCGGGCGCCGAGTTCGTCGAATTCCAGAACGTCTCCACTCTCGATCAAAATGACTTTGCCGACGGAGCCGTGCATGGATGTCGCCATCTCAGCGTGCAATTTCAGTTGGCGGTACTCGCCGTGGACGGGAATGAAATAGCGCGGTTTGACCAGGTTGATGATGAGCTTCAGTTCTTCCTGGCTGGCATGGCCGCTGACGTGGACCGGCGGGTACGATCCGTCGTCGTAAATCACGTGGGCTTCGCGGCGAAAGAGGTGATCGATCATGCGATAGATGGTCTTCTCGTTGCCGGGGATGATGCGCGACGAGAGCACGACCGTGTCGCCTTTCTCGATTTTCGCGTGCTTGTGATTGTCGACCGCGGCGCGCGAGAGGGCGGACATCGGTTCGCCCTGGGTTCCGCTGATCATCACGCATACTTTTTCGGGCGGGAAATTCTTCATCTCCCCGGGATTGATGACTAGGCCCTCGGGAATCTCGATGTATCCGAGATCCTCGGCGATCTCGGACGAATTGTTCATGGAGCGGCCGATGAAGGCGACTTTGCGGCCATGAGCATGGGCCAACTCCACCGCGAGCTTGATGCGGTGAATGGACGAAGAGAAGCACGAAATGAATAGGCGCCGCTGAGTATGGGCGAAGATTTCGTCGAACTTACGGCGTACAGCCCGCTCGCTGGGGGTGTAACCCTTGCGCTCGACGTTGGTCGAATCCTGGAATAGCGCGAGCACGCCTTCCTTGCCGTACTCCGCGAAGGAATGTAGATCGAAGAGGCGGTTGTCGGTGGGGGTGGGATCTACTTTGAAGTCGCCGGTGTGAATTACGACTCCGAGCGGTGTGTGGATCGCCAGCGCAACGCAATCGACCAGACTGTGCGTCACCTGGATGGGATGAATGGTAAACGCACCTGCTTTGAACCTCTGGTTGGCTCGAATCTCGCGCAGATCGGCGTTGTCGAGAAGTCCGTGCTCGTCGAGTTTGTCTTCGACGTAGGCTAGAGTGAACTCGGTACCCCAGACAGGGACGTTGAGTTCGGAAAGAATCCAGGGGAGCGCGCCAATGTGATCTTCGTGGCCGTGGGTGAGAATGATTCCGCGCACACGCTGGCGGTTTTCGGTGAGATAGGAAATGTCAGGGACCACGATGTCGACGCCCAGCAATTCGGCCTCGGGGAACATGAGGCCCGCGTCGATCACGATAATGTCGTCGCCCCAGCGGACGGCCATGCAGTTCATGCCGAATTCGCCGAGGCCCCCTAGCGGGACAATCTGCAGTTTTCCGGTTGCCATTGAATGGATGTGTACTGTTGATGCTAGCACATCGAGGACAGTGATCAGTGATCAGTGATCAGTGTCCAGTGGCCAGAAACTCGCACTGGCAACCGAATCCTGGCCACTACGCTATGAGGTCCATCCCCGATAGCTTTCTGTTTCCCGCTGAGTTAAGGTGGAGTCAATGCATTATGAGTGAACAACACAAGTCCTGGCTCGGGCGACGCGTGGAAATGGCGCTCAGCAAAGGGCTGCATCGCGCTTACTCCACGGTCAGGGTCGATCCAGGAAAATTCCTGATGCTGCTTCGCACGGCTTATCAGCTCCCGATCAGCGGGTATCATGGGGTCTATTCCCTGGAGGTGGGTGAACTGGATGCTGTTGCGGAGTCGATTATCCGCAGCGGCATGAGGGTGGCGGCAGTCGAAGGAGCTGGGTTTGGGTTGGGCGGGCTGATCACAATTATCCCCGATCTCGGGATTCTGTCGGCCATCACCATGCGCACGATTCAGAAGCTCAGCTTGCTGTATGGGTTCGAGTTCAATACCGACGATGAGATCGCAGAACTGTGGATTGCTGCCGCCAGCGCGGCGGGTGTGGACATCGGCCGGGAATTGCTGGAAAAGGAAGTCGTCAACAAGTTCGTGCCCCGCGTGATTCAGCGCATTGCCGCCCGGGCGAGTGTGGAAGTCGTGGAAAAGTGGGCGGGGCGGGTGATTCCGCTGGCCAGTTCGGCGATCGGGGCGGCGCTCAATTACTGGTTTGTGCGTGCGTGGGGCGGGCGGGCGAAGGCACACTTTCGCCAGCGCTACCTGCAAATACAGCAGAGCAGGCAGGTGCTCACTGGCCCGCAACATCAGCCGAGTCTTCCGGCGGCTGGTCGTTGATGCTTTTGTATTCGAATCGTTCCTCCGTGATCCCTGCGAGCTTCCTTCGTCTGTGATAAAAAAATATCAGACATGAAAATTTTCCAATGCTCGGCCATTCTCTTTGATCTGGACGGCGTTCTGGTCGACTCGACCCGCTCCGTGGACCGCCAGTGGCGGCTGTGGGCGGAGCGTAAGGGCGTGGATGGAGACAAGGTGATCGCCATCGCCCACGGCGTGCGCACGATTGAAGTGATCAGGTTCGTAGCGCCGCACCTCGACGCGGAGTCGGAAGTGCGGGAGATTGAGAGCCGCGAGGCGGAGGATACCGATGGCGTGGAAATCATGTCAGGCGCGGTCGATCTGGTGCGGACGATTCCTGAAGGACATTGGGGTGTGGTGACCTCCGGCACGCGCGATCTCGCCAGCGCGCGGCTAAGATTTGGGGGGCTGCCGGTCCCCAAAGTTTTGGTTACAGCCGACGATGTAGTAAACGGAAAGCCCCACCCGGAACCTTATCTGAAGGGCGCGAGGTTGCTGGGCGTCGAGCCAACAGAATGTCTTGTAATCGAAGATGCGCCCGCCGGAATTCAGTCTGCGCGCGCCGGACGAATGAAGGTGGTCGGGATCACCAGCACTTATCCCGAGTCCCAGTTGAGCACAGCTGATGCCGTGGTGCGGAAGTTGTCGCAGATTCAGGTGGGGCGCGATGGGGCGAGCAGGTTTGCGGTGAGCGTCGGTTGAAATCGGGTTGATAGGGAATCAGCGTCTACGACTATCGCAACCAGTCTTCTAGCTCAATTCCGCGATCTGTTTTGTCATCGCGATACTTCACAATCACGGGCGTGTACAGCGAAAGGTTCCATTCGGTGACTATTCCTTTCTTTGCCGCCCGCGAATTTACTGCGCGTGAGCCGGGCACGACCACGGCATCTTCCGGGACTTGGAGAGGCGACTCGGTACTCGCGCGGTAGACTTCGCCACGTACCAGGTCGTAGAGAGGCGTGGAGCGTGTCAGAATCGTTCCGGCTCCTAGCACGGCCCGCGCGCGAACCAGTGTGCCTTCGTAGACTCCGCAATTGCCGCCGACGAGAACGTCATCTTCGATAATTACCGGCGCGGCGTTCACGGGCTCGAGCACGCCGCCGATCTGCGCGGCGGCGCTCAGGTGCACGCGCTTTCCAACCTGCGCGCACGAACCGACCAGGGCATGCGAATCTACCATCGTTCCCTCGTCCACGTAAGCGCCCACATTGATAAACATGGGAGGCATGCAGATGACCGACGATGCGACGTAGGCTCCGGTGCGGACCGACGATCCGCCGGGCACGACGCGAACGCGATCGGCGACGGAAAACTGACGGGCAGGGAAGGTGTCTTTGTCGACGAAGGAGAGTCCGGCGGGCATCTCGGCGAGTTCGCCCAAGCGGAATCCTAGCAGGATGCCCTGCTTCACCCAGGTGTTGACCACCCAGCGGCCGTCAACTTTCTCGGCCGCGCGGATTTTGCCTTGCGTGAGTTCGTCGCGGAACTTGAGGAAAGTTTCGCGCGCTTCGGGGTTGCGCTCAACTTCGCCCAGAGCTGCTAGGCGCTCGATGGAGGATTTCAGGGAGGACATGAGAATTGTTGATTGTCGATTGTTGATTGTTGATTTGTCAAAACAACGGATGAAGGTCGGCCGACGTGCGATCTGAGTGCGGTTGTGATACACGCCAGATCCCTTCGGCTTCGCTCAGGGCAGGCTCTTCGCTCCGCCTGAAGAACGGCTGTACTCAGGATGACGTCGCGTTGGTGGGAGTGCATCTACCAGACGACGCTGACGACGCGGTTTTCAATCAACAATCAAGACTCAACAATCTTCTAGATGCACTTGCACTCGCTGCGGATGAGCACGCCGGTCATGGCGTGGGCTGCTTCGCGGGCTACCGACAGAGTTGCATAGGGGCCGTGCCAGCGGGAGTGGTTGGTGTCGTGGCCGGCGGGACGGCCCTTGCCGTGGCTGCATTGGCCGCAGGATCCGCGATGCAGAACGATCTTGTGTGGACCGGCGGCCCAGTTCTCGTAGATGTAGAACTCGGCGGCCTCGGCTGCCGGGCCCGCGGGTTTCGTGACCAGTCCAACTTCGGCGGCGATCTTCTGAAGGCGCGAGCGCGTGTCGCGACGCATCGGCAAAAGCGGCAGGCGGTAAACCTCTTCAATCTTGCCCATCATTGCCAGCACGGCTTTCACGGGGAGCGGGCTCGACTCGATGAAGTTGGCCTGCATCAGCGGCAGATACTTGCGATGCAGGGTGCGTGCAGTCGTCCAGTCGTTATTCAGCGCGGCGCGAGTCAGAGATGCCATCTCGTGGGGAATTTCGTTGGAGGCGACGGAAATGATTCCGACTCCCCCGAGCGCGATCACAGGCAGGGTGACCGCGTCATCGCCCGAGAAGACCAGAAAAGTTTCCGGCACAGCATTGATCGCCTCGGCAATCTGGGTCATGTTGCCGCTGGCTTCTTTCATGCCCACGATGTTGGGAACCTCGGTCAGGCGCGCCAGGGTTCCGGGTTCAAGGTTTGCGCCGGTGCGGCCGGGTACGTTGTAGAGAATGATGGGCTTGTCGCCGACCGCCTCGGCAATCGCCCTGAAGTGACGATACTGGCCTTCCTGCGTCGGCTTGTTGTAGTACGGCGACGCGGTGAGAATTGCGCCGACGCCCGGCCTTGCCGCGACCTCTTTCGCTTTTTCAACCGCATCGTGAGTCGAGTTGGACGTGGCGCCCGCCACAATGGGCACCCGTCCGGCGACGACCTCGATGGTGGTGTCAATCACGTACAACCATTCGTCGTGGGTGAGCGTCGGAGTTTCGCCGGTCGTGCCGCAGGGAACAAGAAAATCAATTCCCGACTCGACTTGCCATGTCACCAGGTTGCGCAAGGCAGCGTCGTCGATGGAGCCATCCTGATGAAAAGGAGTTACGAGTGCGGTGCCACAGCCACGAAGTTGCATGGGAATAGGATATCGCGAGTGAGGGACAAGGGAAACGGGCAGGTCACTTTGGAAGTCATCTCACAAACGCACTACGCGGTACGGAGGTCGCCGATCACGTCCCTCGGAGAACCCCTATAGCGTCATGACGGGTCAACGCGTGGATCGCTCGCTGGGGTTGCCCAGTTTTCTGACGAGATCATCTAACTGGATTTCGAGCGCGTTGAGTTTGTCTTGTTCGGTCCGCAGTTGCTGTGCGGCCTCTATTTCTGTCGCCTGCCGTTGCTGCTCTACGTCCGTCGAGGCTTCGAGTTCGGATTTGGAATGGTTGATCATATCTCGGAGGTCCTTCTGTTGCGCCAGGTTCTGTTCGGCGCTTAGCGTGTCCTCCAACTCCTTGATGCGACCCGCTACATGTTTCTGATTAGCTTGCGCGTCGGCGAGCTTCGACCGATCGTCGTTTAGGCGTTCCGACGCACGCGTAACAGACCCTTGTTGGGTTTGCAGACGAGATAGCAGAACCTGGGCGCCCTGTATCCTTGCCAGCGAAATCCGCAAGTCCTGACGAAGCTCGCGAACTTCAGTTAACAGAGCTTGCAGCGTCTGCGAGTCGGATGAAGCGGTCTGACCGAAAGTAGCTCCCGGTATTCCGGAAACTAAAAGGATGAAAAACAATGCTCGCCGCATTGCGACCCTCCTCAACCTGCAATTTGCGACTTGGACGAAACTACAACTCCCGCCATACATCCTTAAAATCGTAGAAACCCTTCTTGCCTACAATCCACTCGGCCGCGCGCACTGCACCTTCGGCGAAGCTGCGGCGGGAAGTGGCGTCGTGGCAGAGGTAAATTGTGTCGTTCAGGGACTCGAAGACGACCTCGTGCATACCCACGACCTGGCCTTCGCGGAACGAAGTGATTTCCACACCCTGCTTGCCACTGGCCTCTCGGATCACTTGCTGAATCGCAATTGCCGTACCGGAGGGCGCGTCTTGCTTGTGGACGTGATGGCGCTCGAAGATTTGGCCAGTGTAGTCGTGACGCAGGGCGGTAGCGGCAGTGCGCGCGATGTCGAAAAAGAGATTTACGCCAATCGAGAAGTTTGCAGCGTAGACTAAGCCGGTGCGGTGAACCGTGACGAGTTCGCGAATTCGATCAACGTCTTCGTGCCATCCGGTCGTGCCTACGACCAGGTTCTTGCCCGCCTTGACGCAGGCCTCGATGTTGGCGATCACGCAGTGCGGAGTGGTGAAATCGACCACGACGGCAACATCGCGGAGCTTGCCGGCGGCGAGCGCCATGCAGTCTGCGTTCTCCGCGGCTCCGGCAACTTGTATGTGATGCTTGCGCTGGCGCGCAACCTCTGCCACCAGCGATCCGGTTTTGCCGCGGCCGAGCAGGAGGAGGTTCATGCAAAGGCTATCATCGCAGAGATCGCGGAGAAATGCCGCAGAGTTCGCTGAGAAACTCGTGGAGGTGAGGTCGTTCTCCTCGTTCTCTGCGGCCTTTCTTGGCGGACTCTGCGATTTGAGCTCGTGCTATGCGAACACTTCGGGATCTAGTTCCGCGAAAAAGGTCTTGTGCAGGCGCTGGATTACCTCGGGCACTTCGTCTTCTTCGATCACGAAGGTCAGATTAATTTCGGAGGCTCCCTGGGAAATCATGCGAATTTTCTTGTCGGCAAGCTCGCGAAAGACGAGTCCCGCGATTCCTGGCTTCTGCCGCAGGTTTTCGCCCACCAGGCAGACAATGGCTTTACGGCCTTCATATTTTACGTCGGCCAACTTGGCTAGATCGGCGGCCAGGGCGGGGATGGCCTGATTCGAATCTACGGTGACGGAAACGCTGACCTCGGAGGTCGAGACCACATCGACCGCAACTTTGTGGCGGTCGAAGGCCTCAAAGATCGCCCGCAGGAATCCGTGGGCCAGCAGCATCCGGGGAGCAGCCACGTCGACGATGGTGATGCGCTTTTTCGCGGCGATGGCCTTGAAAATATTTTTGCCTTGCGGCGCGCGCGTGGTAATTCGCGTTCCCTCACAAGAAGGATTGCAGGAGTTCAGCACGTACACAGGGATGTTCTTTTGAATGGCGGGCAGCACGGTGGCTGGATGCAGCACCTTGGCGCCGAAATACGCCAGTTCTGCAGCTTCGTCGAAGCTGATGACTTTAATTCTCCGGGCATCCGGACAGATTCTGGGATCGGTGGTAAGAATGCCGTCCACGTCCGTCCAGATCTCGATCTTCTCTGCGGCCAGCCCCGCGCCGAAGATCGCTGCCGAGAAATCCGATCCGCCACGGCCGATGGTCGTCGTGATTCCTGCGCGATTGGCTCCGATGAATCCACCCATGACGGGCACCTGCCCGGAATCGAGCAGTGGCGTCACTTTCTCTTGCAGACGGGCGTTGGTCTCCTCATAGTGCGGGATGGCTGACATGTAGGCGCTGTCAGTGATCAAAACTTCGCGGGAGTCTACATGCGCGCCTTTGAGGCCACGCGCGGCGAATGCGGCGGCCACGATGCGGCTGGAAAGCACTTCGCCGAAGGAGGCAACGTGGTCCGTGGTGCGCGGGGTGATCTCGCCCACGGCTGCGATTCCGCGCAGGAGTTCGTCCAGCGCCTCGAATTCCGCGCCCAGTTCGGAATGAAATTCGGTAAATAGCGCGGTCCCCAGCAGTTCGCTGGCAGTGTTGTAATGACGCTCCTGCAGCGAGCGGCAGAGCTTGAGCGCGGTCTTGCGTTCACCTTCTCCGGCGGCCCGGGCCATGGTCAGCAGGGTGTCGGTGACTTTGGCCATTGCGCTGACCACGACTACTGGCTGTTTGGCCAGGCGTCCCTCGACGATGGAAGCAACGCGGTCGATGGCCTTCGCGTCTTCTACGGAAGTGCCACCAAACTTCATCACGATCATCGGCGTAGCGTCCTGGGAGGAATAGTCAAGCCGGGATGCAGAGCGGAGCAGGCTGCTTCTGGAGCGATGCGCGCGAGATCCTTCGCTCCCCCTGAAGAACGGCTGGGCTCAGAGCCTGCCCTGAGCTTGCCGAAGGGATGACGCCGCGTAGTTTGACGATAGCGGCAGTTCAACTGCGGCGGTGCCCAAGGCTCAGAGGACTTCATCCCAGGTAGCCCTTGGCCTTCAGCAGTTCCGCATTCAGCACGGCCGCCCCGGCGGCGCCACGAATGGTGTTGTGCGAGAGCACGGTAAACTTCCAGTCGAGCACGCCGCAGGGACGCAGCCTTCCGACGGCCGTGGTCATGCCGGCGCCGAGATCGATATCGAAACGCGGCTGCGGCCGGTCGCTAGCGCTGAGATACACCACCGGTCGCTCGGGCGCGCTGGGAAGCTTCAACTCCTGGGGTTCGGCGCGGTAACTGCTCCAGGCAGCGATGATCTCGTCCGCCTTGGCTTTGGTTTTCAAGCGCACCGAGACTGACTCGGTGTGTCCATCTTCGACGGCGACGCGGTTGCATTGCGCGCTCATAGCAAAGGCGCCGGGGATCACTTTCGATCCATTCAGCTGGCCGAGCAACTTGCGGGTTTCCTCCTCCATCTTTTCTTCCTCGTTGCGGATGAAGGGAATCACATTGCCCAGGATGTCGAGCGAGGCGACGCCGGGATATCCTGCGCCGCTGACGGCCTGCATGGTCACAGCCATCACCGTGTCCAGTTCAAAGCGCTGGTGCAGAGGCACCAACGCCAGCACCAGCCCAATCGCAGAGCAGTTGGGATTGGTCACAACAAAGCCGCCGGACTTTTTGCGCCAGCCCTGTACGTCGATCAGCTTGATGTGGCCGCCGTTGACTTCAGGAATAACCAGGGGCACGTCGGACTGCATGCGCAAGGCGCTGGAGTTGGAGACCACGGCGCAGCCGGCATCGGCAAAGCGCGGCTCCATTTCGGCCGCGATCGATGCATCGAGTGCGGCGAAGATCACTTTGGGCGCGCCATCCGGTATGGCGGGAGAGACTTTCATGGAAGCCACGGCGGGCGGAATCGCTGTCCTCAGCCGCCACTTCGCGGCCTCGGCATAGGTCTTGCCCTCGGAACGGTCGGAGGCGGCCAGCCAGGCCACTTCGAACCACGGGTGCCGCTCCAGCATCTGGATAAACCGCTGTCCGACGACACCGGTAGCGCCAAGAATACCGACAGAAATCTTGTTGCTCATAGGGTACTTGGGATTTTACAACACCCTTTTACTTATGACTTGCGGGAGGCGCTTTCATACCGCAGCATCAGCACTAACGCCTTGTCATCCTGAGCAACGCGAAGGACCTATGCACTTTGACGACGCCAGCAACCTACATAGGTCCTTCGCTTCGCTCAGGATGACAACCAAAAGCCAAGCGTTCATTTCCGCTGAATCACTTCATTACCTACGACATATTCATTCAGCGGCCCGAACTTTTTCTTCTCCGCATACAGGCGCCAGCGGCGGAAGACAATGCGCAGGCTGGCCATCACGGGAATGGACAGGTAGATCCCCAGAATCCCGGCGACCTCGCCTCCAGCCATCACACCGAAGATTGCGGCCAGCGGGTGCAACTCCATGCTCTTGCCCATGATGCGTGGGGAAGTCACATAATCCTGAATCAAACGCCAGGCGACAAGAAAGATGACCAGCCCCGCCCAGTGTTTATAGCCGAGCAGCAAGAAAACGCCGACGATGGTAACCGCCGCGGCCAGCGGCCCGACCACCGGGATAAATTCCAGCAACCCGCCAATGGTCCCCAGAACCAGCGCGTATTGCACCTTCATTGCACCGAGAAAACTTGAGTACGCGACCAGCGTCAGCCCGGCCAGAATCAGCTGGGCGCGGATGAAATGGGCCAGCATCTGATTCAGATCATTCAGCACGCCCTGCAGAAACTCGCGCTGGGGGCGCGATTGCACCGTGGCGAGCAGTACATCGCTGAATGCCCGACCGTCTTTCAGGAAGAACATGGAAAGAATCGGCACAACCAAAAGCATCCACGCCTGTTTGGCAACGTCGGCAACCCGCAGGCCAACGCGCTGCGCCAATTGGGTGATGTCATCTTTGTGGTTTACCAAGAACGAGCGCACCAGTTCGCTGCTGCGCTCGCTCCAACCGTGCTCACTGAGTTGCTCTGCGATCTGGCCGGAACTCAGTTGGTTCAGCAGAGCCGGCAAGGATTGTCCAAGCCGCGCTCCCTCTCGAGTGACCTTTGGCCCCATGGAGACGAAGAACAACACCACCAGCCCGAGCAACAGTGCATAGATGACAGCAATGGCGCGGCCGCGCCCTTTCAGCAATTTCTCGAGATAGTTCACCATCGGGCTGACCAGGTAGGCAAAAAAAATGGCGAACAGGAAGGCAATCAGAGTCTGGCGGGCCACGTACAGGAATCCCAAGGCCAGCGCGAACAGCAGTATCGTGATCAGGGCCCGCGCCGTACGTGTATCAATCAGCAGCAAGGGACGTTCTCCCGTTACTTCAACTCACCGGCCCCGAACCTTCAATCGCGTACAACTTCTGTACTATCGGCAGGAATCGCAATCCGTATGAGTTTGAACTGATCGTTCCCGTCGACCCACAAAGCCCATTCGAAGCCATCTCCGGTCAGGTTCAGACGGAGCAGTTCCCGCTCCGCTCCGCGAATGGGGACCTTTTCCTTGCCGACCAGTTCCATGCGGACGCGGGTCGAGCTGCGATCCTGGGGGACCAACACACCAAACTCCACCGCGCCTTTCTGGCATTGGAGGTTTACGCTCTCGGGATGGCAGGCCGCGGAAAGATATCGCCACGCTAGCACTTCGCGTTGGATAAAGAAGTTGTTGTCGAGAATCATCGAAGTGTTGGGCATCAGAAACGGCTGCTCAGCGGCCTTTCCGGTAGCCGACGCGGTGATCTTCTCGAGCAGGAATTCATTGTTGGGTAGAACGGTGAGCGAGCCACCTGTCGGCGCTCCCTGGCTCCACTCGTAGCGGAGCAGTTCGCCGTTGCCAGTGATCTCGAGATCAGATTTCTGATCGATGGGTGTCGATTCTGCGACTTCTTTCAATTGAGACTTGATGCTGCTGTTGCCGTTCTCTTGTTGGATATGGAAGATCTCGGTCACCACGCGCTGTCCTTTGACGAATACCCCAAAGGAGCCGGAGTCAACCGTTTGTGCCGCACTCTTCGGCTTTTCCTTCTTGTCGCCGGCGGGGGTTCCGGCAAAAGCGGCGACGGCGCAGAGCAGCGCAGCCGCCATTCCCCAGCGCATTCCAGCCCACTCCTTCACGCGATCTCTCCCTTTTTGTGATTACGGCCGTTTTTCTTCCAGATCCAAAACGTTAACAATCTGTTCGGCGACTTCTTCCACCCTCAGGCCGCTGGTGTCCACCCGCAGCGCCGCTTTTAAGTAGCTCGGGAGGCGAGTCTGATACAGTTCGCCAAACCCTTCGCGCGTTTCGAGCAGTGGCCGTACGGCATCGAGTTCGCTGACTTGTTTCTGGCAGCGTTGCCATAGTTCCTCCACCGGGGCGTCCAGGAATACTGTCGGAACTCCGGCCGCCTTCAACCGTGCCGCATTCGCTGGTGGCACGAAGGCACCACCTCCCAGGGCGATGACTTTGGCGCTGCCCTCCCGCGCTTCCCGAAGCGCCTGTTGCAGCGCTGCCTCCTCGGCCCGCCGGAATCCCGCCTCTCCAGAATGCCGGAAAATCTCGGCCACACTGCGGCCTTCGCACAGTTCGATACGGTCGTCCAGATCCTCGAAGGCCCAATTCAGCCGCCGCGCCAGTACCCGCCCCACGGTGCTTTTGCCTGCACCCATATAGCCGACCAGAAATACCGCACGGCCAGCAATCTTCGGGGGCGCAGCCGAGCGCTCCCCCGCCCCCGCGGGTTTGCTAGGACGCCGTTTCACCCGCTCCGGTTTTCTGTTCGTTGCTATTTTTCCTGGCGTTTCTTGAGGTGGATTTTACCACTGAAGGTGCGCAACACCACGGTCGAGGACATGGCCGCGTGTCCCATTGTACCTGCGAAGGCACGTCCCTCTTTGATGGGGAACCAGGTGTGCGCCATGGGTTGAAGAGGAATGTCGTCGTGCACCTCGCCCTTTACCGAGCGCGCGACCACATCAGCCGAAGTAGATTCGGGGATCGTGGCGTCAATGTCACCGCTATGGCTGGTCAAGCGGTAGTCGCCACTGTTGCCGAAGTCGCCCGTATAGCTGATATGTCCGCTGGTCGAGACGACCTGCACCAGGGGCCCATTTACGCCAATGAGGATCACTTCTCCGCTGAGCGAGTCGATCTCGACGTGGCCGTCCTGCACATTGTTCAGAGTGACGGGCCCGTTCAGGGTCTTGACGTGCACATGTGCGTCAGAGAGATCGCGTACGTTTACGGTCGCGGCGGCGCCCTCCATGGTGACGTCCCCGTGAAGCTTCTCGGCGACCATGGGACCGGTGCTGGAGTGCAGCGTGACACTCGCGTCTGCCGGTACCAGAATGTCATAGTCCACGCGGCCGGAGGTGGCATCCGCGCCGGCCAGTAAGTGCGACTGGATCATCACCCGGTTGCCGATCTGCGTGTTGTCGACCTCCACCTTGCCGGAATTGAGGACCGCCCGGATCACAACCGTATTGCTGGTGGAAGGTTTGACGGAAATCGATCCGTAGGGATTCGTGACCGAAATGCCAGCCTTCGGTCCCACGTTGAAGCGGTATTCCTTGCGGCTTTCGGCGACCAACGTCCCGGCCACCAGCGCGATAATTGTGACGACCTTGATCGTGCGGCTACTCATAACGCTCCCCAAGTCCCCAGTCGCCCTGTCTGCAAAAGTTCCGGTATTATGGCAGAGAACGGTCCATAGCCATGTCAAAAAGCATGGCTTTTTGTTGGTAAGCCTCCATCAACGAACGGCGAGCTTCCTCGTCGTTGGGATCGGCTTGCACATCCTGCTTCGCATCCTGGATATATTCATTGGCTCGGCGCAGATGGTCTTGATATTGAGCTTGCGTGGCGGGAGTCTTGTCGGCGACCTCCTGCAGCAACTCGTCGTCATTCAACCCAGCCGCCGCAGCATCCTGCAAGGGCTGCTGCGCAGGAATTGTTGCCATGTTCTCTGGCGACGCCAAAGAATGCTGACGGACATAAATCCCTACCAGAATCAGAAGCGCTGCCGCCGCGGGTACCATCCAGCGGGCAAATCCCCAACGCGCCGCGAAAGAAGCGGGATGGGGCCGGTCCGCTCGCGGCGGACGAATCAGCCCCTCTGTTCGTAACACGATTTCGATGGAATTCCAAACCCGCGGACTGGGTTCGTTGGCCTCGCTCAAATCCCGCGCCGAGGAGGCAATCAGATTCAACTCGGCCAACAGCGCCAGGCACGTAGGACAGGTTTCCAGGTGAGCCCGTTGCTCCGCGCCGCTGCCGTCTTCGATCTCCGCCAAGCTCTGCTGCAGCTCAACGCACGTCATGCCACTCTCTCCCCAAGCTTCGTTACAAAGCTTACTGCGATTTCACTCGCGACCGCAGTTCTCGCGCCTCTGTCAGGATTACGGTAGTTCGCTGTTTTCCTGGCTCAGGATTTTTCGGCCTTTTCGGCTCTCTGCATCTTGAGCAGGTCGCGCAGTTTCATCCGCGCCTTGTGCAACTGAGACTTGCTGTTTCCGATCGAGCACCCCACGATCGTGGCGATCTCATTATGCTCGTAACCTTCGACGTCGTGAAGTACAAAGATCGTCCGGTAGCCGGGAGGGAGACTTTCCACGGCCCTCCGCAATTGCAGCCGGTCAATGGACCCGGCCAATGCCACATCTTCGGCCCCGAAATCTTTCTTCGGAGTGTCTTCCTCGCCGCCACTCCCTTGCGTGGTTTCCTCCAGCGAAACCACCGGAAGACCCTTCTTCCTGAGGTGCATCAGCACCACGTTTACCGACAGCCGGTGCAACCAGGTCGAGAACGCCGACTCGCCGCGAAAGGTTCCAATCTTGCGAAACAACTGCAGGAACGCTTCCTGGGCCAGATCTTCAGCCTCGGCCGTATTCGCTGTCATCCGCAAGCAGAGTGAATACACGCGCCGCTTGTGCATATCGTAGAGAACCTGGAACGCTTCCGCGTCCCCTTGTTTGGCTCTCTCGATAGCTTGCGCTTCGCTGACGTCCTTGCTCTGTCGCGGTTTTGGGTCGGTCAAGTTGCCTTTTCCGGCCGCATTCAGTCAGATGCGGCATAACTATCTTTTTGTTGTATGGTTTGCACGCCTGTGCGCGTACCCACAGGTAACCTCGGCCTTCAGAATATCAGAGCCTTTCTACCGATCTCGGGATCGGGTCTCTAACCCTGCCACCGTTGCAACCCCTTTGCCTTCGTAGGCTTGCCCTTTCCCGGACCAACCGACTCTAAAACGATCCCAAATTTTGCGCTGCCATCTTCGTAAATCAGTAACCAGCCTGGCGGCTAGGCCGCACTTTTGGCCGTAGTAATCGTCTCCAAGCCGTGCCCCTGCGGTCCAGTCTCGCGCTGCCGTAGCAGGAAGGCAAACAACACTCCCAGGAAGCCCAAAATCGAAAAAATCCACATTCCCAAGTGATAGCCGGCGGGATTGTCGGGCCCGGCGTGGCCGTGGTCATTGGCCCAGCCTACAAGCAGATTAAAGCCCGCCAGGCCGATATTCTGGATCATCGTCATCAATCCGTAAGCCGTCCCTAATTTTGACTGCTCGACCAGATAAGCAACCGAGGGCCACATGACGGCGGGTATCAAGGAGAACGCAACCCCCATCATGGCCATGGGCACATACAGACTGACGTGCGTATAAGCCATCATCAGGTAAACGGGAATCAGCAACACCGAGCCCATCATCATGAGCAGCGCGCGCTTGCCCAGTCTGTCGACGAAGAGCCCGAACACCGGCGTACCGAACATGGTGAATGCGGTCAGGATGCTGACTAGGAATCCCCCCAGTTCACGGCTGGTGCCGTGGGCTTCGATGAAGAACTTGATAGCGAAGGTTTCAAAGGGAAAGATGGCCGAGTAGAAAACGATGCAGAGCGCGACCACGTACCAATAAGAAAGGCCGAACTTGTAGATGTCGCGGAAGACCACTTTGTCGGTCGATCCCGCCTGGCCAACTGCGTGCTTCCTTTCGGCGTAGACTTCCATCGCCCAGTAGATGGCCGCCCCGATTACACAGAAAGATGCGAATGCCACTGAAATCAGAAGCGGCGATCGCCAGGTTGAATACGCGGAGTGCGCCCATGTGGGTGAATTCTGTGCGAGCCAGGTTCCGAGCCGGGCGATCATCAGGTTGATGCCGAAAGCAAAGCTCAATTCCTTCCCGCGGAACCATTTGGCGACGGCGGTGGTTACCGCGACGATCAGCGATTCGGCGCCAAGTCCGAAGATCAGTCGGCCGGTGGCCATCACCGCAAGCTTGCCCGCCAGGACGGTCACGATGGAACCAATGAAACATAGCGTCCCAAAGATGAAGATCGCCTTGCGGGTGCCGATGCGGTCCACAATGTAGCCGCCGAGCAGCACCATGAACACATTCGGAATGCTGTAAATCGCCTGCAGCAACCCGATGTTCGAGTCGGAGAAACCAAGTTGCTTTGACAACAGATCGGCAATGGGCGCAATGCAGTCGTAGACGTAGTAGTTCCCGAACATGGTCAGGCTGACAAAGATCAGCACCAACCACCGGAACATCCGGCTGGTTTCAGGACGCGCGTTTTCCACCATCAGTGCTCTTTCACGGAGCAGGATTCGATTTCCAACCAGGTACGAGCAGGAAAGATTAGCAGAGTCGAGTCTTCGGCTCCTAGAAGGAGTTCTCAGATAAAAGCCATTGGAACATTCTGGCAAGCGTTTGAAGCGATTGAACCGAGTTCCCGCCCTGTCTGCAGCTGGCCCAAAACCACCGCCCTGGTGGAAATCGGCCACCAGAACTGTATTTAACTCCTTCGTTAAATGGGAGCGCGTCTGTTAAGTGGTGAGAAACACAGCAATTAGAAATCAAGCCGGCAGGAATGCAACTGGCACTCAGGCTGCAGCCGCTCGGAGCCAAGAGTGGCCCCGTACCAGGATGTTCGCACGCCAACATCCAGAAGGGGAATCCTGTCCCAAAGGAGTGTCTCCCATGCGTTCCTGGAGTCGTGGTCTGTCGTTTGCCTGCCTGCTAGCTTTGGCACTCTCTATCCTCGGTTGTAACAATGCCCTCAACCCGTTCTGCGGCAGTGCCAGGCCCGCGCCGCTGATCGCCTCACTCTCGCCCAACACAATGACTTTGGTTCAGCTACAGACGGGTGCCACACTCACGGTGACGGGGAGCCACTTTGTTTCCTCGACGGAAGTGCTCATCAACTCGACGCCATTCAGCGCCACGGTGGTGAGCGACCAGAAGCTGACCATCAAAGTCTCGAGCGATGTGATCCCCAGCACCGGGCAAGTAAAGATACAAGTCATGACTCCAAGCGGTAATACCGAAGACTTGGGGTGTAGCAGTGGCGGGACGAGCAGCGCGCTCATGCTCACCGTCAATTGAAGGTGTGTACTTTCCGACGAGGATTATGACCAGAGTACAACCGCCGGCGCGAACGGCGGTTGTGCTCTAACTTCCGACGTAGCGTGCGTATAGGCTTCGCGCCACGGCCGTGTCCGTCGTCCCTTTAATGATGGCGCGGCCGTCGGGGAAGAGCGTCATCTCGTACGGCTCGTGCCAGAATTTCAGTACGAAGTCGTTATGTCTCACGATGCCATGGGGCGCGAGGCGACGGTCCATCTCGGTAAAATCAATGGGTCTTTGCCGCTCATGGATTTGTACCGAATTCCTGCCGCAGAGCGTGATGTGTGGACGGCCTTCCCCGTCCAGATGAATGAAGTCGCGTTCGCCGCAGGCCCGGCATCCGGGACGGGGTTTGGCTGCAATTTCGGCATGTTCGTTGGTCCACACATCGAACGACAACAGCGTGCGTCGCAGTGGCGGAATGGGATGGTTGTCGGAGGCTCGCTCAGTTGGGTGCCGTCCCTGCGGGACTCGGTCGTGCTTGCTTGCTACCCCAGACTTACGTCCGGGGCTAATGAATTCCGCCTCTGTCGAGGCTGGGTCTGGGGTGGTCGTCGCCGACGGAAGGAAGTTCTCAGCCCCGCCCACCAACAGCTTTAGCGCCTCTGTCGCTGCAATCGACGCTACCAAGTTCACCGCCGAGTTCAGAATGCCTGAAGTCTCGCAGGTTTCAACCATTCCTTGAGGCGAATCCGGGAAAACGCATGCCAGACATGCCGTCTCGCCGGGAAGGACGTTCATGGTTACGGCATAGCTGCCGACTGCCGCCGAATAAATCCAGGGAAGCGAATTCTTAACGGCGTAGTCGTTGATCAGATAACGCGTCTCGAAGTTATCCGTGCCGTCGAGAATGAGCTGCATTCCCTCAAGTAGGGCTTCAATATTGCCGGGGACGAGATCTTCCACCTTGGGCTCGACTACGATCTGGGAATTGAACGCCGCGATCTTGCGTGCCGCTGCGATGGCCTTGGGCAGGGATTCGGCGGCGTCTCTTTCGTCAAACAGCGACTGCCGCTGCAAATTGCTGGGCTCGACGTAGTCGCGGTCAATGATACATAGCGTTCCAACCCCGGAACGGGCCAGCAGCCCGGCCAGTGCCGATCCGGTCGCCCCGCATCCCACGATCGCGAGGCGAGCAGCGGCCAGCTTCCGCTGACCTTCCGCGCCGATCCCACGGAAGAGAATCTGCCGCGAGTAGCGGTCTTTCATCTCGGCTTCCATCTCGCCTTCGGTTTCTCCGTCCCCCACCTTTTCGCGTGCCAAAGAGGTCACCAGTGCGCAGCCACAAAACCTTTATTATAGGGTGCTGGATCGGCATTATGAGGTGCTGGATCGCCGCCGTTGGCAATCCACGGATGGACACAGGGACGGGCGCGTACAACAGTTGCCGTCGCGCATCCCATCGAAAATGCTAGCGCCCGGGTCCAAGGACATTTTTTGCTGAGACGGTACACGCCATTTCTGACGTTGACGATTTTGTGTTTGGCGCCGGCTCCCCGTGCCGGGGCGGCGGCGTGTGCTGGCTGGGGTGCTGCTGCACCAACTTCCTCTCAACAGCAACCCCGGCCCATAGCTCCGGCGCCGGCGATCTCTGGATACGACGGAAAGGTTGTCCAATCCATTCAGCTGCCCGCCGTTCCTGAGCGCGATCGCAACCATCTGTTACAGCTGCTTCCCTTAAAGGCCGGACAGCCACTGACTCGCGATCAGGTTCGCGAGAGCATTCGCATCCTGTATGCCACTGGTCGTTTCTCCGACATCCAGGCGGAGGTCACTCCCTCGGGCGACGGAGTTGTCCTCACCTTCGTCACCTGGCTCAACTTCTTCATCGGTTCCGTCGAAGCCGAGGGCGCGCCGGGCCGCCCCAACACAAACCAGGTCATCAACGCCTCCAAGTTCGAACTGGGAGAACCTTACAGCCGCGAGAAACTCGAGCGTGCGCTGCAAAATATCCGCCAGTTGATGCAGGAAAACGGCTACCACCGCGCCCGGGTGACGGCGGAAAGTACATCCAATCCGGCCACGCAGCAGGTCGATATCATCATTCACCTCACGCCCGGAGAACCGGCACATGTGGGCGAGGTGAAGGTCACCGGCACTTCCGGGCTGTCTTCGGGCGAGGTGCAGAGTATCGCTCACATGGATCACGGCGACCGTGTAACTACCTCGCGAGTTAACAATTCTCTGCAGCGGCTGCGTAAGAAGTTCCAGAAGCAGAAGCGGGTGCTGGCCCAGGTTTTGATTGCGCAGCAGCAGTACCGCCCTGAGTCGAACGCCGTCGACTACACCTTCCAGATCGATCCTGGCCCGAGAGTCGTGATTCTCGCCCGCGGCTACCGCGTGAGTCACAGGGTTCTGAAGAAGGAGGTGCCGGTCTTTGAGGAAAACGCCCTCGACGAGGACCTTCTTAACGAGGGTAAGCGGAATCTTCTGGACTATCTGCAGACCCGCGGCCACTTCGATGCGAAAATCGACATCCAAAGAGAAAATGACCCAACTACCCTGCGGGTGATCTACCAGATCGATCCCGGACCGATCCACAAGTTTGTCCGGCTCGATATCTCGGGCAACCAGAACTTTCTGGATGTGGCAAAGCTCAAGTCCTACATGCAGATTCAGCCCGCCTCCCGCTTTCTTTCGCATGGACGCTTCAGCGCCTCTCTTCTGAGAAACGATGTTGCCGTCCTGGAACAGCAATACCGAGCCAACGGTTTCCGGCAGGTGAAAATCCAGACCAAGGTAGACGACAACTACCAAGGGGAAGAAGCTCATCTTGCGGTCCATATCCTGATCGCCGAAGGTCCGCGGACACTCGTGGGCCAATTTCAAATCACGGGCAACCAGCACGTCCCGACGAGTGAACTTCCCGAACCCAATACCAGGGAGGGCCAGCCTCATTCCGAGCAGAATTTGGCTAGCGATCGCGAGCGCATCCTCACCGATTACTTTAACCGTGGATTCTCCAACGCCACCCTCGAGATCGCTACCAGCTTCCCTGCTCCCGATCGCGTGGATGTGACCTACACCATTCACGAAGGCGAGAAATTCTCGGTCGACCAGGTGCTGGTCTCAGGCCTGGACCACACTCGCGACTACGTGGTCGACAGGGAACTGCAGATCAAAAGCGGCGACCCACTGAGCCAGAAAGGCCTGCTGGATACCCAGTCCAAGCTGTACGACCTGGGTATCTTCAGCCAGGTCGATACTGCGGTACAAAACCCGGAGGGAACCGACCCGCAGAAGCATGTTCTGGTGCAAGTCCGGGAGGCCAACCGTTACACCTTTACTTACGGTATTGGATTTGAATTCCAGACCGGCCAGCCCGCCGGAGCGGCTGCCGGCGTCAGTCCTAGGGTGGGCTTCGATGTGACTCGGCTGAATTTCGCCGGTCGCAATCAAACCATTACTTTCCAGTCCCATGTTGGACGCCTACAACAGCGCGGGCTCATTAGCTACGAAGTGCCAAAGCTGTTTGACAGCGAACGCTTCAAGCTGATCTTCAGCACTTTTTACGACAACAGCCTCGACGTCGCCACATTCACTTCGCAGCGCCTGGACGGAAAGATCGCTCTTCGAGAGCAGATCAGCAAGCCAAGTTCGATTACATATCGCTTCGAGTACCGGCGGGTGAAAGCCAGCTTTTCTAATAATGGTTTTTCACCGAATTTGGTGCCGCTGTATTCGCAGCCTGCGCGCGTGGGGGGCCCAGGGTTCACCTACATCCGCGATAAGCGCGATAATCCGCTTGAGAGTACCCGAGGTAACTACTTCACGCTGGACGGTTTCGCCGCCTCGGGCTACTTCGGCTCGGAAGCGGATTTCGGCCGTCTCCTGGCACAGAACTCTACCTATCAGGCCTTCGGGGGGAAGGGAAAGCCCAATCGTCAGTACGTGTTTGCCCGCTCGACCAGCATCGGGTTAGAGCAACCGGTGCGAGGGACCAGAGTCTTGCCTCCGGGCTCGTGCCCGACGAAAACGTCTTGTGCCGGCATTCAACTCATTCCCCTGCCCGAACTTTTCTTCGCGGGCGGCGGCAACTCACATCGGGGATTTGGGTTAAACCAGGCAGGCTCTCGCGATCCGGCTTCAGGATTCCCCGTTGGCGGCACGGCGCTGTTCGTGAACAATCTCGAACTGCGGTTCCCTCCCATGAGCCTGCCATACCTGGGCGAAGGATTCGGTTTCGCCATCTTTCATGATATGGGGAACGTCTTCACTTCCGGGCATGATGAATTGAAGGGTTTGCTGCGTTGGCATCAGCCCTCTCCGGGGCAATGTTTGGATCCCGATGGTACAAAGCACGATCAGTGTTTTAACGATTTCAATAACCGGGGATATGATTACTCGTCACACGCAATCGGAGTGGGGTTGCGCTATAAGACACCCATTGGTCCATTGCGTTTCGACTTCGGGTACAATCTGAATCCAACTTCGTATTTCCAGGAACTTACCGACCCGACAACTAAGCTGCCGACGGGTAAGTTTGAAGCGCGGAGCCTGCGTCATTTCAATCTATTTTTCAGCATAGGCCAGCCATTCTGATGGAGAGAGTTCGTACGAAAAGAAAGTTCACAATTGCGGCGCTAGTTATCTTGCTGGGCGCCTTCATCCTCCCCGCCGCGAGGGCCGGCGAGGTTATCGACCGGATCGTGGCAACCGTTAACGGTCGCATTATCCTGCAGAGCGATTGGGATGAAGCGCTTTGTTATGAGGCGCTGCTCAACGGACGTTCCCTGGCGGACTTCACCGACGACGATCGCCGCACCGTCCTCGATCGCCTGATCGACCAGGAACTGCTCCAGGCACAGATGAAGTCCGCCCGCTTCCTGCCGGCTTCCGAGCCTGAAGCGGCAGCGCACGTTACCGAAGCCCGCAAGCTCTATCCGGAAGCAGCCACCGACCAGGGATGGCAATTCCTGCTGGCGAACTATCACTTGACAGAAAAAGATCTGCTCGCACATGTGCGGGAGCAGATCGATGTGCTGCGCCTGGTCGATGCTCACTTGCGCCCCGGAGTTCAGATCGATGCCAAGACCATTGAAGCCTATTATCGTGATAGCTTCGTTCCCCAGTTGAAGCAGTCCGGGGCCGGCGAAGTGCCGCTCGCCGACGTCTCCACGAAAATCCGCGAACTGCTTACGGAGCAGAGAGTCAGCGAACTCCTGGTTTCGTGGCTGCACACCTTGCGCTCTGAGAGTGATGTCCGCTTTCCGGCAGCGGGCGGATCTTCCGACGGAGGAGAGCAGAGGCGGTGACCGAGCCCACCGGCAGGCCGCGACGCCGCAGGGGGTGGAAGTACCTGCTAATTTTGGCCGGAGCCGGCTTCCTGTTCGTTGTCGCGAGCCTCTGGTATATCACGACCGACTCGTTTCAGAATCTGGTCCGCCGCCGCGTGATCGCGGAGGTCGAGCGCATCACCGGCGGGCACGCGGAAGTTGGCAGCTTCCACACAATTCCCTTTCGCCTGCATGTCGAGGTGCGCGATATCACGGTTCGCGGACGCGAAGCCTCCACCGATGTGCCGCTCGCGCACGTCGATCATCTGGTAGCCGAATTGAAAGTCATTTCGCTGCTGCGCACTGAGTTTGGATTTCACGATGCCGTGCTCGATCACCCGGTCGTGCACGTTGCTTTCTATCCCGACGGCACTACCAACATTCCTGGGCTGATCCGCCAGGGTTCGGGCAAGACTTCAGTCGAGCAATGGTTTGCGCTCTCCATTGATCGTTTCGACGTGCGCCACGGCGAGTTGCTTTGGAACGATCTTAGAGTGCCACTGGACTTCGCAGTTCACGACACCACTCTGCAAATGTCCTATTCGTTCCTGCAGGGCCGTTACGACGGCCGCCTTCTGTTGGGCAAGGTGGATACCAAGTTCGAAGACTTCCGTCCCTTCGCCTGGATGAGCACGCTCGAATTCAGCCTGGGACCGGCGTATGGCGATGTGAAGTCTTTGAAATGGAATTCTGGTCACTCTCACGGCGAGGCTAAGGGCCGGGTTACCGATTTTCGACATCCTCGCATCGACGGACAGTACGAGCTGTCGCTGGACCTGGCTGAGGCCGCCACGATTGCGCGCCGCCGAGATCTGCGCCAGGGTGTGATCGAGTTCCAGGGCAAGGGCAATTGGACGCTGGAGCAATTCGAGACGTCCGGCGGACTGGTGCTGCGCGATCTCGGATGGCAGGACCAGCAAATCGCCTTCCGGCAAGCCAGCGCGACGTCGGATTACCAAGTCAGCGATCAGGAGATCAAGCTCTCGAAGCTGCAAGGGAAGTTGTTCGGCGGAAATTTTGTCGGCGATGCGCTGATTGACAACTGGCTCTACAGCGCGCCCCTTTCGCAAGTGGAAAAGCAATCAGGGAAAAAAGCCGGCTCTCGGGCTGCATCTGGGGAAGAAGTGGCGGTCATAACTGCAGCCAGGCCGCAAAAAAAAGGTGAGGCTGCAAAAAAGAAGAAGGCGGAGGTGCAGGCTGGAGTCGTTCATCTTCATCTGCACGACCTGTCTGCCGGAGAGATAGCTGCGGCACTGAATTCTCCTGCCCATCCCCTCGGCCGTTTTCGCCCGGTGGGGTTTGCCACGGGATCGGTCGACGCGCACTGGAAGGGCTTGCCACACAACGCTGACATCGCATTTCTTTTGGATTTAAATCCGCCGACGCGTTCGAACCGGGGCGAGTTGCCGGTCACGGCGCGCGTCCAGGGAACTTATCGCGGCTCGATCGATGAACTGGAGCTCTCTCAGATGCTACTGACGACACCGGCCTCGCGCGCCCAGGCTTTCGGAACACTCTCGGCCTCGTCCAGCCTGCGCTTTTCGGTTTCGACATCCAATCTCGACGAATGGCGTCCGATCATCGCCGCCCTTCACGGCCCGGCCAGTCTGCCCTTCGACATCAATGGGAATGCTACCTTCACCGGCACGGTTACCGGCTCTCTCTCATCGCCTACGTTCGCGGGCAATCTTGCCGTCCAGGATTTTGACTTCACTCTTCCCGCCACTTCCCGCACGGCGGAGCAGCCGGTGCACTGGGATTCGCTCTCGGCGGGGGTGCAGTTTTCCGCGCGCGGTCTGGCCCTGCGCGATGGCCGCCTGCATCGTGGAGACACTAGCGCGGAGTTCGAAGTCAGTTCCGTGCTTCAACACGGACAGTTCACCGACGAGAGCCCGTTTACCGCCCGGGTGAACCTGCACAATGTGGACGTCGCCTCCACCGCGGTGCTTACGGGCTACGACTATCCGGTTACCGGGATGGCCGATATTCTCCTGCAAGTCAGCGGCACCCGAGCGAAACCCCAAGCCCAGGGCCAGATTCACGCCCACAACGCATCGGCTTACGGAGAATCGATTGCCCAGTTCGATGCAGACTTGAGCATCGCGAACGGCGAGACGGCGCTTACCAACATTTACCTCATCCATGCACAGTCGGTTGTGACCGGGAGCGCCGCTTACAATCCCACAGCGCGCGTCTTTCATGTCGATCTCAGTGGAAAGAACTTCGATCTTGGTCGGATTCGTCAGATCCAGTTGAATCGCCTCAGCGTCGAAGGGCGCGGAGATTTCACGGTCCAAGCCTCCGGCACCCCCGAAGCGCCGCAGATCAACGCTAAGGTCCATCTGCGTGATCTAACGCTCGATAAGGAACCGTCCGGGGCATTCGACCTGCAGGCAACCAGTCGTGGCAATGAACTGCATGTAAGCGGCCGCTCCGAGTTCGACAAGGGCACGCTCTCGCTCGACGGCGCGGTGGGGATGAGCGCCCCTTATTCCGCAAACGTCTCGGTTCGCATGGACCACCTCGATCTCGATGCCCTATGGCGCGCCTACCTTCGTGGGCAACTCACCGGACACTCCGCCGTCGCAGCCACGGTCAACATGCAAGGCCCACTGTTTCGTCCCCGGCAGTGGACGCTTAACGGCGATGTGAGCGATGTTCTTCTCGACGTCGAATACGCCAAGGTGCACAACCAGGATGCCGTGCGATTTACCTATGCCCAGCAATCCCTACATGTGGACTCGATGCACCTGATCGGCGAAGGAACGGATCTCACCGCTCACGGCTCGGTAAATTTTGCCAGCCCGCGCGAAATTGATTTGGCGGCTGAGGGCCACATCGACCTCAGGCTGCTGAACAGCCTTGATCCCGACCTGAGCGCTGCCGGCGTGATGTCGATGAACATGACGGCCGGCGGCACGATCTCCGACCCGCAGCCGCAGGGACGTCTGCAAGTCTCCAACGGTTCTGTCGCGTACGCCGGCTTGCCCAGCGGCCTCAGCGAGATGAATGGATCGCTCAACTTTACTCGCGAGCGCTTGCAGATCGAGACGCTCACGGGGCGGACCGGTGGCGGCTCACTCGACCTCAAGGGTGAGGTCACGAACTACGACCACCAGTTCAGCTTCAACCTCAGGGCAACTGGCAAGGGAGTGCGTCTGCGCCATCCGCCCGGCGTCAGCTCCACCGCCGACGCCGAATTGCACTGGGTGGGAAGCCGTGCGGCCTCCACCGTCTCCGGCGACATTCTCGTCACCAAGCTGGCCGTGCAGCCCAACTTCGATTTCAGCCAGTACCTGCAGCGCAGCCGCGAGATCGGTTCCGCTACCCCGGCCAACTCTCCGCTTTATGGCGTGAAGCTCGATATCCACGTAGAGACCGCGCCCGAACTGCAGATGAAGACGGCGATCGCGCGTCTTTCCGGCGATGCTGACCTGCGCCTTCGTGGTACAGCGGCACGGCCTACGGTCCTCGGCCGGGCCGACATTCTCGAAGGCGAGGTCACGTTTAACGGCACCAAGTTCAACCTGGAGCGCGGCGACATCAACTTCACCAACCCAGTGGCCATCGAGCCGCAACTGAACCTCGAGGCTTCCACCCACGTGCGGAATTACGATCTCAACATCACCGTGACGGGAACCCCGGACCGGCTCGCCGTAAACTATCGCTCCGAGCCGCCGCTGCCCAAGTCCGACATCATTGCGCTGCTCGCTCTGGGACGCACCAGCGAGGAGTCGGAACAGCTGCAGCAACAATCCCAGTCGCCTTTCACCGACGAGGCCTCGGCCTTGATCATCAATCAGGCAATCAACTCCACGCTCAGCAGCCGCGTGCAGAAACTCTTTGGCGTCAGCCGCATCAAGATCGACCCGCAAGGCCTGACCACCGAGACCAACCCCACCGCCCGCGGTCCTCAAGTCACCATCGAGCAGCAATTCGCCAACAACATCTCTCTCACCTACAGCACCAATGTCTCGCAGAGCTCGCAGCAGATCATTCAAGGGCAATACTTCTTTACGCGGAACATTTCCGTGGTCGGCACCCGCGACCAGAACGGTGTCGTCAGCTTCGACGTCCGCATCCGCCGCCAGAAGAAATAAGATATTGTGACGGAAGCAGGCCATGATCGCTGCCTACCAGTACGATCCCTTTGCGACGCTGCGCGAGCGCATGGTGCAATCCCAGTTGCGCGCCCGTGGCATCGCCGACGAGCGCGTCCTGGCCGCGATGCTGCGCGTCCCGCGCCATGAATTCATTCCGGAGCGCTATCGCGATCAGGCCTATGAAGATCATCCGCTGCCCATCGGAGAAGGCCAGACCATCTCGCAGCCCTACATCGTCGCCAGCATGTTGGAAGCGTTGGAACTCAAGCCTGAAGACCGGGTTCTGGAAATAGGAACCGGCTCGGGATACGTGACCGCTTTGCTCGCGGAACTGGCGGCGGAAGTTTTCTCCATCGAGCGCCACGCCACGCTGGCGGCTGAGGCCCGGCGGGTACTCGCCAGGCTCGGCTACACCAACGTGAAGGTCATCGTCGGAGACGGCACCCGGGGTTTCCCGCCATGCGCCCCTTACGACGCAATCACCGTTGCCGCCGCGGCGCCGGAGCTCCCGGAGCCGCTGCTCGAGCAACTGGCCGAAGGCGGGCGCATGATCGTCCCCATCGGTCCACCCGATGCGCAGCAACTCCACTTGATTCGTATGCAGAATGGCCGCCCGGAGATTACTCTGCGCGAACCCTGTCGCTTCGTGCCGCTGGTCCCCAACGTGAATGAAACCGTGGAGTAGCCAGCCTAGATTGGACAGTGTTCGCCTCTGTGTCACGACCTACTTTTGTCATCCTGAGCAAAGCGAAGGACCTCTGTACTCTCCGGCGTGAGGCGAAATGCATAGGTTCTTCGCTTCGCTCAGAATGACAGGAGAACTAACTGGCCACTGGCCACTGATCACCGACCACTGAATTACAATCTTCCGGTGCCCCTGCTCCACAACCTGCGCGTGACGCTGGAGATGATCAAGTGGGAGCACTCCATTTTCGCTCTCCCGTTTGCTTTGTGCGGAGCGATGCTAGCCGCGGCAGGCCTCCCCAGCGCCCACCAATTGATCTGGATCATCGTGGCCATGATCGCGGCCCGCTCTGCCGCGATGGCCTTCAACCGCCTGGCCGATGCTTCGATCGATGCTGCAAATCCTCGTACCAGCACCCGCGCTCTTCCGGCCGGACATCTGCGTCCTGCCTTCGTCGCAACTTTCGTGGTGATTTCCAGCGCGATCTTCGTACTAGCCGCGGCCCGACTCAACCATCTCACGCTCTGGCTGTCGCCGGTAGCGCTGGCCGTGATCCTGCTCTATTCGTATACCAAGCGTGTAACTCGCTGGTCGCACTTGGTGCTGGGATTCGCCCTGGGTATCGCGCCCTCGGCTGCCTGGATCGCGGTGCGCGGATCCCTTGATCCCCGTATCTTGCTGCTGACCGCCGCCGTAACTTTCTGGGTCGCAGGCTTCGACGTTCTCTACGCTTGCCAGGATTTCGACTTCGACCGCGAGACCGGACTTCACTCGATCCCACGCTATCTAGGAATCCGGCGCGCGTTATGGGTCGCGCGGGCCTTCCACGTCATCATGCTGCTGCTGCTGGTCGAATTATTACTGGTCTTTGGTCTAGGGAAGCTGGCAGTCGCTGGATCGGTGTGCGTCGCCTTGTTGTTGGCCTACGAGCATTCGCTGGTTTCCCCTGACGATCTCAGCAAACTGAACGCGGCCTTCTTTACCATGAACGGTGTGATCTCGGTAGTCTTCTTCGTTTTCGTAGCCGCCGACTTGCTGCTAAGGAGATAACTCACGTAGGGACAGCCGCCTCGGCTGTCAAGCGAGCGAAGCGAGCTTTGGGTTGGTTCTGATGCTGACACGACGCACTATACCGCCATCTTCCCCAGCCACTGCCGGCTCGCCGGCCGGGTCAAATAAGAAATCAGAAGGAAGACCAGCAACACCAGCGGCGCAAATGCCCTCGGCCCATCTTTAGCCAAATAGTGTGCAATAAACGCCGAGATCCATGCGAAAGTGAAGCCCGCGTAGGCCCACTCCTTGACCTTCGGGAAGCCAGGAACAACAAGCGCGATCGCGCCCAGGAGTTTCGCGACTCCAAGAATGCCCCGGAGCTGTTGCGGATATCCGACGTGTGCGAACCCTTCAACCACCTGCTGCGAACCCGTCAGGTAACTGAATCCGGCGAACGCGGACATGGCCGCAATCAGGATGGTGGTGACCCAGTAAGTTATTGTGCGCGCCATCGGTTGTATTCTCCTCAGCTGGCAAAATACCAGTTCTGATGGCGGATGAGTGGAGGCGATTCAGTTTTTGTGCAGGGCTGAGGCGACCGAATCTGCGTCGACTCCCCTGCGCAGGGTCTCGACCTCGACCCCTTACCACCCTCCGCACCACGTGCCATAATCTGTGGTGACAATCGGAGGCCTCATGCGCAGCATCATTCTCGCGGTATTCTTTTTGATCTGTCTTTCCTGGACGCAGCAACCGACGCAGCCGCCGCAATCCCGGGCCGCGGCGGGCTCTCCGGCCGATCTCGTCAAGCAAGGCGAGAAACTAAACAGTGAAGGCAAGCAGGACCAGGCATTAGCCCTGTACAAAAAAGCCCTCAAAGCGGATCCTGCACTCTACGAAGCCCATCTTGACTCCGGCATTGCTCTCGACCTCAAAGGAAACTACGCCGAAGCGCGCGAACATTTCGCCCAGGCGCTCAGCCTTGCGCCTGCCGATTCCAAGCAGCAGGCCCTGCGCGCCACGGCCATGTCCTATGCGTTTGAGGGCAAAGCTGACGAAGCCGCCAAGTTCGAGCAACAGGTCTTCGACCAACGCCTGGCGAAGAATGATTTCATCGCTGCCGGTGAAACGGCCAACGAACTCGCTCGCATCTATCTCGAATCGGGCGACACCGGACACGCCTTCAACTTGTACAAGCTCGGCTACGACACCGCTTTACGCAAGCCCGACCTTACCGACGCGGACAAAAATCTGTGGTTGTTCCGCTGGGAGAACGCGCAAGCCCGCATCGCCGCCCGCCGCGGCAAAGCCGACGAAGCCCGCGAGCACGTAGCCGCCGCCAAAGTTGCTCTCGACAAAGCGAACAATCCCGACCAGGCCCGCTTTTATCCGTATCTGACCGGCTACGTAGCGTTTTATACCGGCGACTACAAGACCGCCATCGCGGATCTGCAAAAAGCGGACCAGCGCGATCCTCTGATTCTGGCGCTGCTGGGTGAGGCCTACGAGCAATCGGGCGACAAGGCGCACGCCACGGAGTACTACCGCAAAGCGTTGGCCTCCAGCGGGCACAATCCCACGAACGCCTTCGCCCGTCCGTTGGTCAGAAAGAAGCTGGCGGGCGGAGGGTCTTAGGGCCCAGTCCGCGGATGGGGAATCGTGCCGGGGCGCAGCTGCATGCCACGCCCCTCCTAGATTCGGGACTCTTGTTGGCTTACGGCTGCGGGTTTACCTTCAGCAGCAACAACGTGCCGCTGTCCAGCTTCACGTTGTTTTTGTCCGAACTCACCACCGATCCTTGCGAGGGATTCGAACCGGGAGACAGTTTTAGGTTCGAAATGCCTACCACTCCCTGCGTTTGGCCGGTGATTTGAGGACGACTACCCGCTTCGGTCTGCGAGTTGCTCCCCGCAGTACTGGTGCCGGCCGAGGGCAATGGAGTCGGTTGTGCCCCGGCGCTGCCCGCTCCTGACGTTCGTCCGGAACCGCCGGCCGCTGCTCCCCCAGAGGTCCCAGTAGGGGATGAATACGCGCCCCCGGATGAAGTTTGCTCGTTGCCGCCCGGAGCATTCGGATTGTTCTGCTCCCCGATGATGGCCTGGATCGACATCGGCAACTGCACCTCGCTGCCGTTCTTCATCACAGCGCGATCAAACGCAATGGCGACCTGCGATTCCTTCTGCTCCTTGCTACGTGGTTGCGCTTCGGTCACGTGGCCCACGATTTTCGTGTCTTTGGGCACGAGCACTTCGCCGCCGCTGGTCTTCATGTCCTGCGTGACTTTGGCCACCACTTCGTCGCCGGTCTTCGCTTTTTTCGCGTCCACTCCTTTGGTCAACTGAGCCGGAATCACGCTTCCCGGTGCGATCTTTGGACTGCCGCTGTTCTGGCCTGTGACCGCGCTTGTCCGTCCCCCATTTTCCATCGGAACCTGGCGATTTGCGGCGGGCGGCTGATCCGTCGGCTGGGTCTGCGGAGCCTGCTGCGATTCCGGTACTTGCTGTTGCGAGGACGGCTGCGCCGTGGAGGGTTCCGGCATCTGCTGCGAGCCCGCCGGAGGTGTGGTGTCCTGCGCCAGCGCAATTCCTGCCAGCAGGACTACCGAGAAAACTGCACAAGGAATCTTGGTCATGTATGACCTCCTTCAGATTGTTTTTGCAATGCACACGAAGGGCGCAACGATCCCGGGTTAAGTTGTAGATGCCATTTCCCTGTCAGAGGTAGACCGGGTTTGCCGGACGAATAACAGAATTCAGTGTGAAAGGTCAAAAAACGCAAGCCTGAGCGCGAGACGCTCACCTTCGCAATGAGTTAGAAAAGGGGGCAGCCTTCAGGGAGCTGCCCCTCGGAAGCACACTTTGGTTTCGCTACTGGTTAACCCGCAGGATCATCTCCGTCCCGCTGTCGAGGTGCACGTTGCCGCCCTGCGAACTGATCATGGAAGCGTTCGCGGAAGTCGGAGTTTGCGTCGCCAGACTCAGGCCGGGCAATCCAACCACGCCCTGGCTGCTCGCCGATAAGGAGCCAGAGACGGCTCCACCAGCAGAGCCGGCAGTATTCGCCACTGCTCCCGCTGTATTGCCGACCGCGCCTACCGCGCCGCCGGCTGTGGACCGCACGCCGCCCAGTGCTCCACCGCCGCCAGAAGTACGGGCACCTGACGATCCCGTGCCTGCGACGCTGCTGCTCGCCATCGTGTCGTCCGCCATCGCAGCCGCGCTGGCCTGGCTCCTGCCAATTGCCTGGATGCCCAGTGGCAGTGGCATCTCGGTTCCGTTCTTCAGAATCGCGCGGTCAAACGCGATCCCCAATTCTGACGTTGCCTGCTCTTTGCTGTGCGCCTTCACTTCGATCACGTGACCGATAAGTTTTGATCCCTTAGGGATCACGACATGCCCCTCGGACTTCACGTCATGGGTGGTCTTGGCCACAACTTCATCGCCGATTTTGTTCTTCTTGGCATCGACTGGTTTCACCAGTGCCGCCTGCACCGTGCTGCCTGCCTGCAATCGTGAAGCACCAGCGACCTGCGCCTTCTTGTCAGAAACCTGGCTGGCCTGCGATGCCGCCGCTGAAGCGTTCGTGCCCGCCTGCGCGCTTGACTGACCTGCGGTAGCCGACGTCTCCTGTGACGCCGATGGGGTGGCCTGCGATTGTGCGCTCTGCGCCACGCTGACTCCCGTTAACAGCCCTACTGCAAACAGCGAGACAAGAATTCCCTTCATAGAGAGTTCCTCCCAAGAGCTTTTTGAACCAAATTTGTGAACCCCGACCGGAGTGCCGAACGCACCCCACGCTGCTTGAACAGATGCAGGCGCGGTGCCAATGGTGGTATCGGGCGCCGGCCCATTGCCGCTTGAAAATCAAGTACTTAGCAGAGGTAACTGCGACAAATGACCGCGGTGACGATGAAAAAACTGCCACCTTCAACCCATTTCTCACCGGTTTCCTCGCTCGGGTTGAATCCTCTGAAATGACTGAAAGTAGTTTCCGACACTCTCCTGCGATATTATCGAAACGATGCCTGGGCCGCGACCATCTCACCCCGTTCAGAATCATGCATTTCAAACTGACGACGCGCGCCTCAAGCCCGTCCGCGCGAAAGTGATGGCCGGCGAGCGCCTCACCGCCGATGACGCCCTCGCGCTGTACCGAACCGGCGACATCCTCGCGGTGGGATGGATGGCCAACTACGTTCGCGAGCGCATGCACGGGGACAAGGCGTACTTTAACGTCAACCGCCACATCAATCCCACCAACGTCTGCGTGGCCGCCTGCCGTTTGTGCGCCTTCGGCCGCAAGAAAGATGCGCCCGGCGCCTACACCATGGCGCTGGAGGAAGCTTTCGAGACCGCGGCTTCCGGATACTCCGAGGCGGTCACGGAATTTCACATTGTCGGCGGATTGCATCCCGACCTGCCGTTTCAGTATTTCCTCGATCTCTGCTCGGGCCTGAAGGAACGCTTCCCGCAGGTGCACCTCAAAGCCTTCACCATGGTCGAGGTCGCGTATCTGTCGAAGCGCTCCAGGCTCTCGATTCGCGAGACGCTGGAGCAACTGAAGGCCTCAGGCGTGGACTCACTCCCCGGCGGCGGCGCTGAAATTTTTGCCGACCGCGTACGCCACATCATCTGCGACCATAAGATTGACGGCGACCAGTGGCTCGAAACCGCCAAGCTCGCCCACCAGATCGGACTGAAGTCGAACGCGACTATGCTCTACGGCCACGTCGAGAACGACGAAGACCGCGTCGACCACCTGCTCAAACTACGCGCGCTCCAGGACGAGACGCGCGGCTTCCAGACTTTTATTCCCCTCGCGTTCCATCCTGACAACACTCCGCTGCAGCATTTGCCGAAGACGACGGGCATGCTCGATATCAAGCAGATCGCGGTCAGCCGTTTGGTACTCGACAACTTCCCGCACATCAAGTCCTACTGGCAGATGATGACGCCCAAGATCGCGCAGATATCGCTGCGCTTCGGCGCCGACGACATGGATGGAACCGTGATCGAGGAAAAGATCTACCACGACGCGGGAGCCACCACGCCGCAAGGCATGCGCAGGGAAGAGTTGGAGCGTTTGATCCGCGCCGCCGGTCGCGACCCGATCGAGCGGGATACGCTCTACCGGCCGGTCACGAGGACGGAGACGTCGGTGACGGTCGCGGTGTAGGGGACTTAGGCGCGAGACCGGACGAGTCGTTCCTGCCGTCGTCTTCTTGCTTTGAGGGAAACACTGCCGCCTGCGGAACTCGCCATAGCGTGCCTCAAGAGCAGGTTGACTCGGGTTTGATATCCCTTGCCGTACCCCTTCAGCCATTCCAGCACGTCGGCGTCCAATCGCATGGTCACGGCCTTCTTCGGCGGACGATAAAACTTCCCTATCTCCGCCCCGCTCCAATCCAGGACCTCCGGCATATCAGAAAGATCAATGTCTTCGTCTTTCATGGCCGCGATGGCGGCGATGTCTCGTTTTTGTTCTCTGTTGAGCTTCCTCATACGTTTTCCTCTCATGCGGCGTCGCGGCGCGACCGAAATAATGCGGATGATTTCTTCCTCATCCGGTTCTCGTAAGGTGTGAACACAAAAGGCACCGTGCCCCAACTGATCGACCCAAGGGTAATCAAGCGTTCCTCATCGCTCGTCGATTCGTCCCGGTGTGTCAGGGCATACGGATCATCGAATGCGAGAGCGGCAATCTTGAAGCGAACATGATGCTTCAAAACATGATGCTTCAATAGGTTCCGCTGGTTCTTGGCTTCGTCCCACTCAAAGCGCATCGCCCTTATCAGCAGCAGATTCCAGGGTACGAAAAACTTCGCGTTATGTCAATACAAATGTATGTACAATAAGATTACTGGCCAGTTATCTTCCGCAATTGCTCCGCCGACCCCTGCAGCAGATTCCGCAGTACCGTCACCTCCGACGCGATTCCCGCATGCAATGCTGGGTCCAGATCCGGAGCGAACAGCGAAGAGTGATTCGAGGGCAGCGTCGTCCCCGCCGCCTTGGCTTCGGCATATTTCTTCGGCTCTGCTCCACCCAGGCCGAAGAAGAATGTCGGAACGCCCTGCGCGGTGAAATAGGAGAAGTCTTCCGACCCTGTAATCGGCTCGGCGATCGTTACATTTTCTTTACCCAGAGTGGCTTCCAGCGCGGGCCGCAGCCTTTGCGCCAGTGGCGGATCGTTGTACACCGCATCCGTACTCTCATAGTGCTCGATCGACGGCTCTCGCGATGCGCCTGCGGCCGCCGATTCCGCCTTGGCGATGCGCTCTATGGCTGCAAAAACCTGCTTCCGAACTTCAGGCTTGTAAGTGCGAACGGTGAGGCCCAGCTCTGCCTGATCGGGGATGATGTTGTTTTTTGTCCCCGCATGAATGTATCCCACTGTAATCACGGCGGTCTCGCCGGGCTTCACTTCGCGCGATGTAATCGTCTGCAGCGACAGAATCGTACGCGCGGCGATCACAATCGGATCGACTGTAGTGTGCGGCGCCGAACCATGTCCGCCTTTGCCGTAGATCGTGAGCCGAAAAGAATCGGCATTCGCATATCGATAGCCCGACCCCACGCCCACCTTGCCGGCCGGGAATTCGTTGCTGACGTGCAAGGCGACGGCTACGTCTGGCTTGGGGAAGCGCCTAAATAGGCCATCGTCCAGCATCGCCTTCGCGCCGGAAATGGTTTCTTCCGCCGGCTGGCCAATGAGGAACAGCGTGCCGTGCCAGCGTTCTTTGCTGTGCGCCATGATCGTGGCCGTGCCGATGATCGACGCCATGTGCAGGTCGTGCCCGCAGGCGTGCATCACGGGAACATCGTGTCCCGCGTCGTCCTCGGCGTGAACTTTGCTCGCGTAGGGAAGCCCGGTCTTTTCTTCGACCGGAAGCGCGTCGAGCTCGGTACGCAACAGAACCGTCGGGCCCACTCCGTTCTTCAGGATAGCCACGATTCCGGTACCCCCGACGTGTTCCGTAACGTCATACCCGAGGGCGCGCAGTCTCCCTGCCAGCTTCGCCGCTGTCTGCGTTTCATGCGCCGATAGTTCCGGATGCTGATGAATGTCAAGATAAAGCGCGTGCGCCTCGGGATATGCCGCCTCGACTTCCTTGGTAGTTGGAGTCTGAGCCCACGCTGAGGCAACCAATGTGGCAAGTAGACCGAGTTCAGAAAGTTTCATAGTCCACGGATCATATAGTTCCGGCACCAGCCCTGCAACGAACCCGAAGCCCGCTCAGATATCCACAATCAAGCCGCACCACCGGCACTAGAACCAGCACACAAACTCCTCACATGCAATGCCTTCCCAAATGAGTCAAATCTATTTTTTCCATGTCGTAAATCGCCGCTTGCCTTTTTCAAACCGGGTGTACAATCGGCTTAAGAAAGCACTTGGTTGCGCGACTTCGTTAGCAAGGCCGAGGCGCTCATGAACGTTCACGTTACCTACCGTCTTCATAAAACCCCGTCCGTCGAAAAAGACATTCAACATCAGATCGAAAAACTGAGGAAGCGTCTGCAGGTCTTCCGGCCCGAACTCGTCCACTTGAAGGGCACGGTAGAGGAGAACAGCGCGCCGCAAGGCATCAGTGTTTCGTTGAACTTACGGCTGCCGTCGGGACAAATGGCGGTGCAGGAGTCGGCTCCCACGGCCACGGCCGCGGTCAAGAGCGCCTTCGAGGATCTGCTGCAGCAACTGAACAAGCACAAGGAATTGCTGCGCTCGTCGCATAAGTGGCTTCGGCGGAGGAACGAAGCGTCGGAGAGACGCACTTCCCAGGTCCCGTTCGAAGAGACGCTGGCTGCGGTGCATCCGCCCCTCGTGTCCGCTGACGATATCCGCTCGTACGTCAACGTGAACTTGTCACGCCTGGAACGCTTTGTCGATCGCGAAATCTATTTCCGCGAAGCGCAAGACCTGATTCCGGCGGACTCGATCACCAAGGAAGAAGTCATCGACGAGACCATCGTCACCGCGCTCGGCGATGGTCTGGAAAAGCCTGAGCGGCTCACCATGGAGCCCTGGCTTTACCGCCTGGCCCTGCTGGCGCTCGATCAACTTTCCCGGTCGGATGAAAGTAATGGCAGCAGCGTGCATCTGGAAGAGTCGGCGCGTAAGCGCAATGTAAAGGCCAGCGATGAGCCGGGATTGCAATTCCATCAGCCTGACGAATCGATTACCGGCGTGACCGTGATTGCCGACGGCCGCGTGGCTACGCCCGAGCAAATCCTGGCGTCCGATGAGACCCTGCGTCTGATTGCGTCTGCTTTGCGCGACGTTGGGGCGGGACCACGGGAAGCCTTCATCCTTTACGCCATAGAAGGCTTTGGCGTGGAAGAGATTTCGGCCATAACCTCCCTGCCGACGGAGAAGGTGCTGGCGTGTATTTCCGCGGCGCGCGACCACTTGCGGAAATCGCCCGGGTTGGCCCACCAGTTTCAGGGCCGAATTGCGCCTTCGGGCGCAGCGTAATTCCATTTCAATTTTCTGGAGTGAAGAGCATGAGTATGACTCGCGAACAAATCCGAGAACTAGCTGACTTTCAGGATGAAAAGTCCTGTGCATTGAGCTTTTATTTTCAGCCGCAGACTCCGCGCAACAAGGCGCACAAGGAAGATGCCATTCTGATCAAAGACCTGGTGCGGGAGGCGCAGCGCAATCTTGAGAGCAAGGGAAAGAAAGAACAGGCGCGGGCTGATCTGGATCGCATCGCGCAGCTTTCGAGCGAGTTACGCAGCAACGGGACGCATGGCAAGGCAGTTTTCGCGTGCTCAGCCCGCAATTTCTGGCGCGAATACGACTTGCCGCCACAACTGCCCGGGACGCAGCTCTTCGTCGATCGCCGTTTTCACCTGAAGCCGCTGGCTCATCTGCTGGGCGCTTTGCCTCGCCTGGGAGTCGCGCTCGTGGACCGTCACCGGGCGCGGCTGTTCGAATTGCGCTTGGGAGAACTCACCGAATGGGAAGACCTGTTCCGCCCGCTGCCGCACCGCGGCCGCAGCGACGGCTTTATGGGATACGATGCCGGCCACGCGCAACGCCGCGTCGAAGATGAAGCGCTGCACCACTTCAAAAGCGTCGCCGAGGTTCTGAAAAATGCGCTCGACAAAGGTGTGTTCGAGAAGTGGATTCTCGGCTGCCAGGACATTCATCGTGCGCAGCTCGAGCCGCAGTTGCATCCTTATGTCAGCCAGGCACTGCTCGGGCATTTTCATGCAGATCTGGTACGCATTGGGAAGGATGAAATGCGAAGTCAGGCCGAGCGACTGGTGAAGGAGTGGCAATCCCGCCGCTGCCGCGAGTTGGTGGCAGAGGCGCTGCAGCAGGCGCGAGGCAACGCTCGCGGAGTCACGGGATTGCGCCGCGTGCTGCGCTCCCTGGAGATGGGAGAAGTGCAGTCGCTGATGATCGGAGAGAACTTCCTGGGGCACGCCATCGAATGCTCGAGTTGCGGCCACTTGGACGCCCACTTGGTCAGCTACTGCCCGGTTTGCGGGAAGGCGACACGCGAAATTGTCGATGTCGGGGAGGCGATTCTGCCATGGGTGATCCGGCGCGACATCGAAGTGTTTTACGTGAAGGACGATCCCGATTTCGACAAGCTGGGAAACATCGCGGCTCTACTGCGTTTTCGCTCGGAACAGAACTCGAATGTGCAGGCGATCTCCCCTGCCTCCACGAATCAATCGGCAAGCCAGAGAACGGCGTACCCCGGCCGGCTGAGGAGGTTCGCAAGCCGCTGATTCCGGTAAGCGACTGTCTCCAAAGCCACTCAACTCTTGGTCATTCCGAACCGGGCCTCAAGCCCGGTGAGGAACCTGCTTTCCGCCGGGGGCCCCAGGTCTCGTTGCCTTTGCGAGACCTGGGAAGGGGCGAGCCCGCCCTTCAGCCTATGTACATTCTGTGCTTAACTCAGGCATATTGCCCGAAGATCGAGCTTTGCAAGGGCGCGGCTTCAGCCGCGCCGTACAGCCCCGACAAAAAAAGCAGCCGGGCTTCAGCCCGGGGAGGCCACATCGTGTCGCGGGTGGGCCATCCTTGCGCGTTCTTTGCGCATTCCGAACCGGCGCCAAGCCCGGTGAGCCTGCTCGCCACGACACCGGGCCGCAACTGACCCTGTGGGAAAAGGCACAGTCCGCCCCACCCCAATCCAGCCCCGTAGGGGCGGCACATAAACAGCCCCGGGGCGTAAGCCCGGGGTAAGCTCAATAAAAGCAGTGGACCGGTGTCCCAAAGGGTGGAGTGGACCCAAAACTGAGGCATGGAAAATGGTGACAGTTCTCAAGAGGAGAACCCATGTCACAGGAAGATTCGAAGCAGGTTGAGTACGGGATGGAGTTGAAGTTGGAGGACGGGCCGACCCATCCTCCGCGGGTGCCCACCCTTTGTCGTTCGGTTTCTGGTACGACCGCGGCTGAGGCTGCCCATCCTTTCGCGTTCGGTGCGAAAGGGTGGGGACCACGGACCTCGAATCTATCTCGCATGGTCGCTCCTGACACACTCCCCTGCCGACATTTCGGCAGCGCCCGTAAACCCCAGCAGTGGCAGAGTTTAGATCCTTCGTATAGCTATAAGAAATATATCTAAGCTCCAATTGTCCGTACAGCCCTGTAAGTACAAAATGTTCCAATTGGAATACTTCTCCAAATTGCTGGCACCCACCCGACCCAGACGCCTCACGTCAACCCCCTTCCCGCCCGCCCGTCTTCCCTCTACAATGTTCCCACCACAGCGGACGCCGCCTCCCTCGCGGCTTCCGGCTGGCTCACGGAGCTCTGTGCACGTACTGGTCACATCCGACACGCTGTCCGGCACTTGGACATACACGCGCGAACTGGTCACCGGCCTCGTGACCCGCGGAGTGCAGGTCACCCTCGTCAGCTTCGGCGAGATACCTCTGCCCGAGCAGACCGCATGGATGGAGACCCTGCACGGCCTTGACTACCATCCCACCGCGTTCCGCCTGGAGTGGATGCAGGAAGCGGAGCAGGACCTGCCCGACTCGTCGAAGTTCCTCGCCGCGCTCGTGCGCGAAGTGCAGCCTGACGTGCTCCACCTCAACCAGTTCTGCTACGGCAACTTGCCGGTGGACGTGCCGCGCGTTGTGATCGCTCACGGCGACCTGATCACGTGGACCCAGGCGGTTCAGGGATATACGCCACACCCCACGCGCTGGCTCAAGTGGTACCGCGACACGATCATCCGCGGAATCAAGGGCGCCGATGCGATCGTAGCGCCCTCCACCTGGATGCTCGATGCTCTGCGAGCCTGCTACACGCGCCCGGAGCGCGGCGAAGTTATCTACGCGGGACGTAATCCCATCTTCTTCAATCCATACATCAGCAAGGAAGATTCCGTGCTGGCCGTTGGCCGGCTCGTCGATGCGGGGAAGCAAGTGTTCTTGCTCACGCAACACGCGCATCCTGTTTCCGTTTGCATTGTTGCTGCCGATCAGACGGTGCCGGCGCCTCGCCTTCCGATTCGCGCCGACGTGAAGGTGTCGACCGCTCAGAATTCTGTCGCCATTCGCGGCGCGCAGACTGAGGCGCAATTGCGCGCTCTCTACAGCCGCGCCTCCATCTACGCGGCGACTGCGCGCTATGAGCCGTTGGGCATGCCGGCGCTCGACGCGGCTCTTTCCCGTTGTGCGATTGTGGCCAACGACATCCCAAGCTTCCGCGAGATCTGGGGCGATGCCGCGCTTTATTTCCAGACCAACGATGCCGCCAGCCTCGCCGAAAACATCCGACGGCTCAACTCCGATCGCGAGATGTGTCGTGCCTACGCCAACCTTGCTTACGCGCGTGCCCGCGAGCGCTTCACGGCCAAGCGCATGATCGATGGTTATTTGCAGCTCTACCGCAGCCTGGTATCGGTGGGCTCGGCCGCAGCCTGAGCAACCGATCCGCGTCACACTCCAAGACAGCCACCCTGATTTGATGGTATCGTTTTAGCCTTACTAGAAACCCGTAAGGTTGGAGGATTCATGGCACAGGTAAAAATCACGGTGAGACCGAATGGGCCGTACCGGGTCGAGGCTCCCGAAGGTTCGATCGATCTGGTGGATGTAAACGGAAATAAGTTTGACCTCACTGGCAAACCCGCATTCTCGCTGTGCCGCTGCGGTGGCTCGGTCAACAAACCCTTCTGCGACGGAACACACAGCCGCATCGGATTCCAAGGGGCCGAACTGGCCGTGAAGAAGGCCGAAGGCGAAGGGACACCTTCCTAGTTTCCGAATCAACGTTCCGAGCACGCTAGGTTCTTACGGCATTGTTCGCGCGCAGCTCTTCAATACTCTTGCGGAGGGAATGGTTGAGCGGGCCAGGGGATCGGGAACTGGGAATGCACCGGAGGATCACGCGCCGTGACTTCCTGAATGGCGTCGCGGTAACGGCTGGGGCGAGCGTGATGCCCTGGCATCTTCTTGCCGCGGATCAGGGTGCTGGTCCGGAGAAGTCTCCTAACTATTACCCGCCCGCGCTGACGGGCATGCGTGGAAGCCATCCTGGTTCGTTTGACGCGGCTCACAGTCTTCGCGACGGCACCTTCTGGGACGCGGCCGGTAAGCCCATCAATACCGGCGAATCCTACGACCTCATCGTGGTGGGTGGTGGCATCAGCGGCCTGGCCGCAGCGCATTTCTATCGCAAGGCGGCGGGAGAGAAAGCGCGCATCCTGGTGCTCGACAACCACGACGATTTTGGTGGACATGCCAAGCGCAACGAGTTTCGCGTTAACGGCGTGTTCCGCCTGGGTTTCGGCGGTACCTTCTCGATTGAAAGTCCTGCGCCCTACAGCGCCGTAGCCAAAGGCATGATCGAAGAACTCGGGATCGACGTGCCGTCGTTTCGCAAGTACGTGGACAAGAACGTTTATCGTTCGCTGGGTCTGCATCCCAAGATCTTCTTCGACAAGGAGACTTTCGGAGTGGACAGGTTGGTCATCAATCCCAGTCCTCGGGGTGGAGGCGAGAGTGAAGATGCTGCTGCGACATCGCTGGAGTTGTTGAAGCAATTCTTGGCGATCGCTCCTATAGCGGAGCAAGCCAAGCGCGACCTGCAGCGCCTGTACGAAGAGAGGAAGGATTACTTGCCCGGGCTGACCTCGGACGAGAAGAAGGCGAAGCTGGCACGCATGAGCTATGCCAACTTTCTCAAGGATGTTGCCGGGGTTCACGCCGACATCGTCAAGCTCTACCAGACGTTGCCCCACGGCCTTTTCGGCGTGGGCTTCGACGCAGTCTCGGCGCAAGACGCGTGGGGATTGGGAATGCCCGGCTTTGACGGCATGAAACTTGATCCCGCGGCCGGCAAGGGCATGAATCGCGATGCGATTCCAAACGAAGAAGCAAATAAATATTTCTTTCATTTTCCCGATGGCAATGCCACGATCGCTCGACTGCTCGTACGCAAACTTATTCCTGATGTGATTCCCGGCAACTCTGTCTCGGATGTGGTGCTGTCGAAGGCGAGTTACAGCAAGCTTGACCGATCAAGTTCAAGTGTTCGCATTCGCTTGAACAGTACGGCGGTGCGGGTGAAGCACCTGCGAGACGCGGCCAGTGCAAAGGAAGTCGAAGTGTCCTATGCGCGAGGGGGCAAGGTCTACACAGCCAAGGCGAAAAATGCGATCCTCGCGTGTTGGCACGTGGTTATTCCATACATCTGCGACGAACTTCCCGACAAGCAGAAAGAGGCGCTGGCTTCTGCTCAGAAAGTCCCTCTGCTCTATACCAACGTGGCGCTGCGGAACTGGACATCGTTTCAGAAGGTGGGAGCGAGTTCGGTTCATGCTCCCGGTATGTATCACTCGTACGTGAACCTGGACTTGCCGGTAAGCATGGGCGGCTACGAGTGCGCGCGCAAGCCGGAAGAGCCGATTGTTGTCCACATGATGAAAGCCGCATGCAGGCCGGGAAAGCCGGTGCGCGAGCAGCATAGTTTCGGCCGCATGGAGCTTTACACCACGACGTTTGAAACCATGGAGCGCAAGATCCGGGATCAACTGGCGCGGATGCTGGGTCCTGGAGGCTTTGATCCGGCACGTGACGTCGCTGCCATTACGGTGAATCGGTGGCCTCACGGTTACGCTTACGAATACAACTCGCTGTTTGATTCCTTCTGGCTGGACGGCGGGGAGACGCCGTGTGAGGTTGCCCGGAAAACGTTTGGGCGGATTGCGATCGCCAACGCGGACGCGGGGGCTTACGCTTATACAGACGAGGCGATCAATCAGGCTTGGCGGGCAGTGGGGGACATCATTAAGAGCTAGAGGTCGCCTCAGCGGCTAAAAAGCCGCGCCCTTTCAAAGCAGAATGGCAATTCAGGTTTTTCCCGTACCTTGTACAAGTTTCTTTGGGTCTCTGCGGTATACATTGGGAGACATCACCAAGAGCGACATCACCAAGAGCTAGATAGTATCCAGGCGGCGGGCGGGACGCCCGCCGGACAGCCGCCGGGATGGCGGCGCTACCTAGCGAACTCTTGCATCCTTCGTTGGTAGTTGCGATGAGGCGGTTGTGAAACAAGACTGATGCTTGTCAGTCGATTTCTGGCGGCCTCAATTGCGTGGCTTTGTCGCGGGCTTCCTTAGCTTCTTGCTGCATGCCTTTGGCCTGGTATGCATCGGCCAGTGCGGCCTCCAAGCGAGCGTCATCGCCATTCTTCTCGCGTTCTTTCAGATAAGAACTGATCGCGTCGTCGTACTGCTTCAGTTGCGCCTGGGAGATACCCATCCTGTAATAGACGCCGCCATTGGACTGCGGATCGAGCATCAGTGCAGTCTTGTATTCTTCAACTGCAGCCTGGTGATTCTGCTGATTAGCCAAAGCCATCGCCAGGCCCACGTGGCCTCGAGCATTGTTCGGTTCGTGAGTCAGCAACTTCTTGAATTCGTCTTGCGCTTCTTTGGGTTGTGCGCCGTTCAAATAGAGTATCCCCAGGTCCATGCGAGCCGTGGAATTCTCAGGTTGAAGTTCAAGGACACGTTTCAGTTCGGCTTCGCCCTGGGGGAATTGTCCGTTGGCAAAGTACTCGTGAGCGAGCGCGTAATGTGCAGATGCGTCCTGCGGGCTCTGCTTAACCTTTTTTTGGAGTGCCGTGATCATCCGACTAGTATTGTTTTGAGAGTAGATTCCGAGACCCATCAAATAGCGCCCGCGCCAACGTTGCACGCCGAGCGCGCTTCCGCCAACCAGCAGGGTCACAAACAATAGAACGCCAGCCCGGCGTACCGGCCTGTCGTGTTCCGGTGTAACACGCGCAATCAGCGCTCCGAGAATCATTCCCGTGACCAGTCCACCAAAGTGTGCGGCGTTGTCGATTCCCGGAAACAAGCTGCCGAACAGAACGTTAAAGCCGACGAAGAAGACCAGGCTTCGGAGTGTGCCGCGGATCGCGAAGCTCGGCAGCGAAAATTCGCCGAGGTAGAACGATGCAATCAGCGCACCAGCCAGGCCGAAGATCGCCCCCGAGGCTCCGACGCTCAGTACTCCGGGATTCCACGCCACGCTCGCGACGCCGCCTGCAATTCCGGTCAAGAGGTACACGGCAGCGAAGGTCCAGCGGCCATAGAGGGACTCGCACAGCGCTCCCAGGTCCCACAGACACCACATGTTGAAAGCGATGTGCATCAGACTGCCGTGGAGGAACATGTAGGTCAGCAGATTCCACCACTGGCCTGAGAGCGTGCTTGGCCCCCAGTTGGCGCCCCAGTGGACAAGATCCTGTCCCGAGAATCCTGAGACCGAGCCAGTGGCGAGGGCCATGCCTAGGAACACGGCCACGTTGATGCCAAAAATCACCCGCGTCAACGTGATACTTCCTTCGCGTTGGACCCATGGCGCAGGCATGATGCGCTGCTTCGCGTCCTCGCCGAGTTCGCCGCGCTGGGCAGCCTCGTGCTGCTGGCACCATTCGCAGGTCTTCTTGCCGAAGGAGAGTGGAGGCAGCTTGCGACCGCATTGGATGCAATTGGCCATGTCAGCTACGAACATCAAGATTATCAGTAGTTCGTCCGAGAGCGCGACGCTGTGGCGCTGGGCGGGTCAAGTTCAGTATGAGTGCAGGGAGATCCTTCGCTCCGCCTGAAGAACGGCTGCGCTCAGGATGACGCAGGACGGGGCGGCGTCGAATGGGTGGCTGATCCTAGTGAATGGTCTTCGTCTTTCGCGACATGTAATCCATCAGCAGGTACTGGCCGAGGGTGTACGGTGTCGTGAAATACGCCTTGCCGCGGCACATCTCAGTTACTTTCTGGACGAACTGCACCAAGCCGTAGTCCGAAGCGAGCATGAAAGTGTTGATCAGCACGCCGGCGCGCTTGCATTTCGAGACTTCCTCGAGCGTCTGGCTGACGACCAACGGGTCGAGGCCGAAGGCGTTTTTGTAGATGCGTCCGTCTTCGAGCGTCAGGGCCGAGGGTTTGCCGTCGGTGATCATGACTATCTGCTTCATGTCTTTTCTTTGACGCTGCAGAATCCGCTGGGCCAAGCGAAGTCCCTCACGCGTGTTGGTGTAGTAGGGGCCGACCTTGACGCGTGCCAGTTGCGAGAGGGGGACTTCTTCGGCGGAATCGTGGAAGAGCACCAGCGAGAGCGAGTCGCCGGGATACTGCGTGCGAATCAGGTGTGACAGCGCCATCGCAACTTTCTTCGCCGGGGTGAAGCGGTCTTCACCGTAAAGGATCATCGAGTGCGAGCAGTCGAGCATGAGCACCGTGGCGCACGAAGATTGGTATTCGCACTGGTGAACTTGCAGGTCGGAATACTCGATGTTCAGCGGGAGGGACAACCCTTCGCGCTGGATGGCACTGGAAAGCGTGGCGGTGATATCGAGGTTGAGCGTGTCGCCGAATTCGTAGGTCTTCGCCGATCCGCTGGTCTCGATGCCGGTGGCGAGGTCGCGGGTGTCGTGGCGGCCGAAGCTGGATTTGCCCAGGGAGCCGAGAAGGTTACGCAACGATTTGAAGCCGAGGAAGTCGAGGCTCTTGTCGGTAATTTCGAATTTTGCCTGCTGCGCGTTTTCTCCGAGTTGGCCGCCGGCACCGGACGGGTGTGAGGGATCGGGCGGCTGGTCGATTGAGATGTAGTCTTCCTGCTGCATGCGCTCGATGAGTTTTTCGATGAGTTCATCGAGCTGACCCTTCATTGCCATTTCCAGCATGCGCTCACGCATCTCTTCGTCGAACGGGTCGCCTTCCATCAGGGCCTGTTCAATGGCGCGTTTCAAATCGTCGAGGCTGCGTTCGCCCTCGGGCATCTCATACCACATGTCGCTCTGGAAGCCGCTTTGCAGGAGGTAGTCAGAGAGCGCGCTGAGCAGATCCTCCATGCTCATTTCGCCGGCGGGGTCGGGAACGTACTTGGAGTAGCGGATGCGCTTCATAAAACCGGCTTCGGGCTTCGGCTTTCGGGCTTCGGCAAGAATGCTGCGCTTCGGGGTTGGCTGAAGCCCGAAGCCCGACGGCCGACGCCTAGTTAAATTGTCTTCTCTGTCGGTACGGGCGATCCTCAGCCTCGAATGACTTTTCGCGCTCGCGAGGCTCGGGCTTTTTCTCTCCGGCTTTGAAGACTCGCTCTTCGCTGCGACCAATGCGTTTGTGCGCGTGCAGGCCTTCGAGGATAAACTCCGCGGCCGAGACTTGCTGCTCGGGACTCTCTTTCTGCGAGACGCCTAACGGGCCGAGTTTGTCGATCAGTCCCTGAATTCCTTGCAGATTTTCTAGCGCTTCGAGGGCGGAAATGGAATCGGAGAGCTGAATCTCACCGCCCAGGTCGAACCACTGCACGATTTGCTGCATGTTGGCGCCGGTGAAGTATTCGTCGTAGGTCTTGGCGATGGCGGCGCGGATCAGCTCGCGGCCCACATGGTCGGCGCCTTTCATCTCGCCCTCGTATTCGAGTTCGAGTTTGCCGGTGATGGCGGGGAGCGCGGCGTAAACGTCGCTGACGCGGGGCACTACCAACTTTTCGTCGTTGCGGATGGCGCGGCGCTCCGCATTGGAGATGACGTTTTCCATTGCGCTGATCGGAAGACGCTGGCTCACTCCGCTGCGCTTGTCGATTTTCTTGTCTTCACGTGCGGCGAAGGCGATGCGCTCGATGACTTCCCGCACATATTTGGGCAGGTGCATGCGATGTCCATTACGGTGGGTCCAGGCCTCCTGTGCGGTGATGGCGATGCCTTCTTCGACGGTTGCGGGATAGTGCGTGCGAATTTCGGAGCCGATGCGGTCTTTCAGCGGAGTGATGATTTTTCCGCGGGCTGTGTAGTCTTCGGGATTCGCGCTGAAGACTAGCGCGACGTCGAGCGGCAGGCGAATCGGGTATCCCTTAATCTGTACATCGCCTTCCTGCATGATATTGAACAGGCCAACCTGGATCTTCCCCGCGAGATCTGGGAGTTCATTGATGGCGAAGATGCCGCGATTGGCACGCGGCAGCAGGCCGTAGTGGACGGTGAGTTCGCTGCCGAGTTCGTGGCCTCCGCGGGCGGCCTTGATGGGGTCGATGTCGCCGATCAGGTCGGCGATGGTGACGTCAGGTGTGGCGAGCTTTTCGACGTAGCGCTCGTCGGGGGTGAGATAGGCGATGGGAGCATTGTCGCCGTGGTGAATAATCTCTTCGCGGCAACGGCGGCAGATCGGAGCGTACGGATTGTCGTGGATTTCACAGCCCGCCAGGTATGGCATGTGCGGGTCGAGGAGGGTCGTCAGGGCGCGCAGGATGCGGCTTTTCGCCTGTCCCCGCAGGCCGAGAAGAATGAAGTTGTGGCGCGACAGGATGGCGTTGACGATCTGGGGAACTACCGTGTCTTCGTAGCCGACGATGCCCTGGAAAACTTGCGTGTCACCGTTTGCGCGCAAGCGTGTCGAGAGATTGTCGCGGAGTTCGTCCTTCACGCGCCGAGTTTGCAAGCGCTCTTCGGTGAATGGGCTGTGGCGCAGTTCGCCGAGTGTGCGCGGAAGACTCATGAAGGGAACCCCCAGGGGCAAATGCTTTTCCAGATTATACGCGGGTTGGAAGAAGGTCGTTGGTCGCTGGTCGTTGGCAAGAACAATGGGCGCGGCTCTCCGTTGAATTGTGTGCGGAAGGTCTAGGCGGCCAACGATTAATGGCGAGCGACTAACGACTAACGACCAACGACCGCCTTTATCATCGGGCGTGGCCGTTGCCGCCGGCCTTTTCGCGGGCATGCGCGGAGCGGCGCAGCTTGGGGAGGACGGCCTCCAAATATTGCGTGAGTGCGGCGATGCGCTGAGTCTCACCGCGGAGGGCGAGCAACTTCTGTTTGAAGTCGAGATCGAGCGGGAGGGAACCCGCCAGGTAAAAGGAGAGTACTGCCTGGTCGGCAGCGGAAAGATCCTGAATCGCGCCGGCCATGGTGAGGATTTCCGAATGGAGTTGGACTGCGCGTGCCGTCTCTTCTTTCGCGGGAATTCCCGGCTCGTCTTCGATCAGGAGAACTTCGGCACGCAGGAACGAGCGCTCCTGGTTGAGGTGCAAAACTTCGAAACGCTTGCGGCCTTCGGTCACAATGTCGAGACGGCCGTCGGGATATTCCTTGGTTACGGTAACGATCTCAGCGGTGCAACCGACGTCGGATACCCCCTGCTCAAGGGCGCGAATCACACCGAAGGTGCTGCCGTGTGCCAGGCACTCGCCGATCATTTCTTTGTAGCGCGGCTCGAAAATGTGAAGCGGCAGAGGCGTGCCGGGGAACAGCACGACCTCGAGCGGAAATAGAGCAATCAGAGAACTCACGCGGTCTCCGGGCGCAGATGCACTCGATGAGTGCTCTTGATTGTACGCCACCGGATTCGTCGCGTATTGACTTAACGGGCGCGGCAGCATACAACGCGGGCATGGATCTTACGGGAAAAGTTGTCGTGGTCACGGGCGCTTCGATGGGTATCGGAGAGGCCATCGCGAAGATATTTGCCGATGACGGCGCGGGAGTGGTGATGCTGTCGCGCGATCCCGGCAGGATTGAGGCGGCGCGGGCGCGCGTGGGACATCTCGAGCGCACTGTGGGAATCTCTTGCGATGTGCGCCATCGCGAAGACATCGACCGGGCGCTCGGCCTCACCATGCATCACTTCCAGCGGGTGGATGTGTGGGTGAACAATGCGGGGCACGGTTTGATGGACTCCGTTGCCGAAGTGGACATGGCGGCATGTCGCGACATGTTCGACACTAATTTCTGCGGGGCGGTATCGGCGATGCAGGCGGTGATTCCGGTGATGCGGCAGCAGGGCGGGGGAACGATCATCAATATCTCGAGCGTCGCCGGGCATATCCCGCTCCCGTTTCATGCTGCGTATAGCGCGACCAAGTTTGCTTTGAATGCTATCGGCAAAGCGGCGCGGGTGGAACTGAAGAAGCACGGTATCCACGTGTTTACCGTCTGTCCCGGGTATGTTCGAACCGGGTTCAGCGAGAATGCAGGGCGAGGGAAGGACGTGAAGAGGGTGCGGCCGGGTTCGGTGCGTGGCATTAGCGCGGAGCGTGTTGCCCGCGCCACACGGCGGGGGTATTTGAAACGAAAGCGGGAAGTGATTGTTCCCTGGACGATGCACCTTCCAGTGAAGCTCTATCAGTTGTTCCCTAGCATGGTGGAGTGGGCGATGAGTCGAATGGCGGAGTAGGTGCGAGGTTGACTCATCCCACCGCACAAGTGATTCAACCTAATTCCGTCAGCATGGCTTCCATCTCGGACTGGGCGTGCAGGTTTCCGGTACGACGGGCCGAGGCAATGCCATCTTGCAGCATCTTCTTTGCGTCGGCGGCTCTTTCGGCGCGCGCCAATGCCTGCGCGGCCATGAAGTAGCCAGCGGTGTAGTCAGGATGCCGCTCCAGCAGGATGGAAAATTCTGCCATAGCCCGATCCAAGTCGCCTTGCTTGGAGTACTCCATGGCTAGGCCATAGCGAGCGAAGGCATCATCGGGATTCTGGGTGAGGACTTCGTTGAGGGCGGCGATGCGATCCATAAAAATCAGTGATCAGTGGCCAGTGGTCAGTGGCCAGTAAAACGAGATTACTACAGACTGCGTATCTGTCGTTGGCGCTTATCGCGAAGTCGACTGGCGGGAGTCTTTGCGGGTCAGTACAATGGCCAGTCCCGAGAAACTTTTTCTCTGTGAGGTCGAGTCATGGCGTGTCCGTTTTTTATGCCGGTGGAGAAATTGGAGAATGGTGCGTGGCCTCATCCCGCCCGGCTGCCGTTGGGGTGTGGTTGGAACGGGCAGTGCACCGCGCCGGGACATGAAGGAGAAGTGCCGGAGCGCGAGACGCTGGAGCAATCCTGCAATCTCGGATATGCGGGGAGTTGTTCGCGCCTTCCGCGAGAGCGGGTCTGGGATGCGGTGCGGTTTGCCATCGCGGCTTCGGATGACGCAAATGGACTGCAAAACAACGACGTTGATAAGAACGGCGGCAAGCCAGGCCGCATCGTCCACCTTGTGTACGTGTGCGAACGTGCCCATCGTCCCGTTGAGCATGGCAGGCTGGGCTTTGACGCTGGTGGCGCAGGTTGGCTACAACGCCACCCGAACGTCGGAGTACAGAAGATGGCGGAGTGCTTCCTGGAATCATGCCAGGCGAAGAGAACCTCACGGATTCACGAGTTGAACGCTGTGGCCGATATGAACAGAGAGGACTGACCGATGCGAGACGATGCTCTTGCTCCGCGCGCCGTACGCGATTCACAATCCGAAATGGCTGAGATTGTTCTCCCCAACGACGCTAATCCTTTGGGCGCGTTGCTGGGCGGCCGGTTGATGCATTGGATTGACTTGGCCGGTGCGATGGCGGCTCACCGCCACTCGCGGAATTATGTAGTTACCGCTTCGCTCGATCACATCGACTTTCTGGTGCCGGTGCGGGTCGGCGACCTTGTGATCTTGCGCTCTTCAGTGAACCGCGTATATCACAGCTCCATGGAAGTCGGCGTCAAGGTCTTTGTTGAGAACTACATTGCTGACACTGCACAGCACGTGGCGTCGGCCTATCTTACCTTTGTGGCCATCGACGGTGCCGGCCAGCACTTGAAGGTCGCACCCGTTGTCCCGGAGAGCCAGGAGCAGCAGCGGCGATACGACGACGCCGGCCGCCGCCGGGAGATCCGCCGGACAGAACTGGAACGACGACGTCGGGTGGCCCGGTAATCCAGAGGGATTGAGATTTCGCAACAACCCAAAGCCAATCGCAGAGTTCGCCGAGAACGGCCGCAGAGAACGCTGAGTAGAATGCCTTGTATAATCACATTTTGAGCTTATCTCGCTGATTTTTTCTGGAGTGTGATCCTTTGAATGCACCTATGCCTCATCAGCACGGCCAGCCTGCTGCCGGTCCGCAGCCATTGCCGGGTGTAGACGCCATCATTGCCGTCGGTTCCGGCAAGGGCGGAGTGGGGAAGACCACCCTAGCCGTCAACCTCGCGGTTGCCCTTGCGAAGATGGGCCACAAGGTTGGCCTGCTCGATGCTGATGTCTATGGTCCCAACGTTCCGCTGATGCTGGGAGTGAATTCGCAGCCGCGGATGGTCGGAGAGAATCGCATCGAGCCGATCGAGGTATTCGGGCTGAAGGTGATTTCTGTCGGATTTCTCAATCCCGGCGACAAGCCGATCATCTGGCGTGGGCCCATGCTCCACCAAATTGTGCGGCAATTCCTGGGACTGGTGGAGTGGGGACATCTCGACTACATGGTGGTCGATCTGCCTCCGGGTACGGGTGACATTGCGCTCTCGCTGGTGCAGACCGTGCCGCTGACAGGTGCGGTCGTGGTCTCGACTCCTTCCGACGTTTCCCTGCAGGACGCGCGTAAGGCGATCGAGATGTTCCGCCAGATGAAAGTGGACGTCGTCGGTGTCGTCGAGAACATGAGCTACTTTGTGTGCCCGCACTGCCAGCACGAGGTGGACATATTTTCGCGGGGCGGGGCGGAGAAGATGGCCGCGCAGTTCGGCACGCCGTTCTTGGGGAGCATCGAACTCGATCCTGAAGTGCGGAAGTCCGGCGATGGGGGCACTCCCGTCGTGCTCGAAGGCGAGAATTCGCCTCATGCCAAGTCAATCTATGCCTTTGCTCGGAAAGTTGCGGAGCGCGTGGCTGAGATCAGGGCGAACGCTTCGGCTAGTGTGATTCAGATCCAGTGAAGAGCACTGTAACTACTGAAGGCAATCAATCTGCCGCCAGAGCCACAGCGCTGTTTCTGATCGATTCTGAGAGTCCTTCGCAACTTTTGGCGTTGTTCTCCTCAGACCAACCAAGGAGGGGCGTGTGGTCAGGGCCGCCATTGATCGGCCCCCATATCACTCGCCCCGAGGTGTTGACATAGCCAAACTTGTCGTCGTCAGTCCAAAAACGTGAGACGTCTGTCGGTGCGATAAATAACCCAGATTCTTCATCTCCGGTGAGGAACCCGGACGCTTGGTCGAACGCAAGAGAGAGAACACAAACTTCACCTGACTTATCAATAAATCCGGAGCGGCCACCGGCCTTCGCGGGCGCTAGTCCACTCGAAAACTGGCCAGCACGATCAAACTTGGCCGGGATGACCACTTCCCCATCGCGGTTTACGTATCCCCACTTTTCCTGACCGCAGCTAGGCCACCAGAGAACGCCGCCACTCCGTCATATACGAATGGGATAACTACCTTGCCTGCCAGATCTAGGTAGCCTGATTTCTCGCTGCGGGAGGCAGGAACACGCCCATCCGCAACCAGTTCCCTGACTTGAAATCCCTGCGCAAGGACTTTGCCCGACGTATCGATGAGCACATCACTCGAGTCCAATCCCGCAGCGGCCACCCCCTCGCGGAAATAGTAAGCAGACTTAAACTGTGGCTGGACTACTACGTGCCCAGAAGTGTTGACGAACCCCCATTTATCGCCACCGCGCACGGCTGCGAACCCTTCAGAAAATGGAAGAGCCTCGTCAAGAGTCGGCGCGATCTTGAACTGCCCAGAGGCATCAACAAAGCCGAATCTCTCACCCTTTTTCTTAGGTTCCAAATGGCCTGCTACCGCGACCCAAAGCGGGAACAGAGATCCAGAGGGGTCGATCGATGCGTAGCGGCCACAAACATATACAGTTCCCAAACCGCGCCAGAAATCCTCGGCCCAAATGAACCGCGGTTCGAATGATCCACGTGCCGTCATGGTTGATATAGCCATATTTGCCGTCTTGAACGACAACGAGAGGTTCATTCCGACTCCCTGCGTAGCAGACGCCGGACGCGAAGACAAGCAGAAGTAACCAGAGCGGAGGGCGCATTCTACGTCGCCTCGCAAATGAAACATTCATCACGGTAGCTGAGATTGTAAACCGGAACCTTTCACCGAGAGCGAGATAGCCTCTACCCCGTTCTTGCTCTGGCGAATCGCGCCAGCTTCCAAATGTCGTCAGGTTCGCCTTCCTTCAGAATCAAGTCCGCCATCATTTCTCCGACTGCCGGCCCGTGCTTGAATCCATGTCCCGAGCCGCCGCCCATCAGCCAGACGTTCTCCATCCGGGGATGGCGATCCACGATAAAGTTCGCGTCTGGTGTCTGCTCGTACTGGCAAACACGAGATTCGACGAGCGGCGCATCCTTCAAGGCAGGGAAGCGGAATGCGAGATATTCGCGGACCTCGCGCAGCAATTCCTGACTGACCACTCGCTCGCCGGAAGTAGGATCGAAGGCCGGGCCACGCGTGTCGTCGGCGACCTTGAGTCCGCGCCGTCCGTCTCCGGGTATGCCGTAGAGGAAGCGGTCCACGTGGTCGCCCCAGACTGGAAGATGCCGGCTGTCGAAGCGGTTGTCGCCCGCTGGCGGCCCGAAGAAAAACACGTCCTGCTTAGTGGGACTTACCAGCTTTCCAATCGCCTCGGGAAACATTGTTCCCAGCCATGGCCCGCAAGCGAAGACGTAATGGTCCGCTTTCAGTTTCGCACCATCGGACAACACGAGATCTCGCAGCGGCGGGCTCTCGAGCCCTTCCGGCAGCACCGCGCTCTGCACGTACTTCCCACCCTCTTCGACAAACGCATCGACTACAGCCTGGCAACTGGCGCGGGCATCGAGGTATCCGCAATCAGGTTCGTGGATTCCCCAGACCACATTCGCGAAGTTGATTTGCGGCCAGCGCGCCTTCATCTGGCTGGGAGAAAGTTCTTCGTGGCGAATCCTCGCACGCCGCAGGCTATCGATCGAGCCGCGCTCGAAGGAATCATCCCCCTTGGCCGCCATCCACAGAACGCCGGTGCGGTGCAGGCACCGGCGTTTCCACCGGCGCTCGTAGCTGGCCCAGAGCTTGAGCGCCCGTGCCGCCATTTCGGTGTAGGGCTGGTCGGGCCCATAAGTACCGCGCATGACCCGCGTTTCCCCGCCGGACGAGGCGCGTGAGTTGCCAGGACCCCAGGCATCAACAAGCGTGACCCGCGCACCGATTTCCAGGAGATGAAGGGCGGTCCATCCACCGAAGACGCCGGCTCCGACGACGGCTACGTGCGGTTTCCGCCTGACTGGTTTGACCATTGGACATCTGAGGATACGCGGATCGCAATGCAAACAAAAGAACGATGCTAGTTGTTTGTCATTGTCATTCCGACACCCGAACGAACGCGAGGGGCGGAGGAATCTGCTTGCCTCTTCCACACCGGCTGCCGCTGGTAACTTTTCTGTGCCGCCTTGCCGCTCCGCGAGGACAACAGATTCCTCCTAGCTCGCTGCGCTCGCTCGTCCCAATGACAAGGCCTTTTGATACAAGGTTTGCGGCGCCAGCAGTTTCAGTCGCGCCCTGCCAAATTCAGCCCCCGGCACTTCCGGCACTTCCAGCAGTCTCGGAACTTTGAGAGTGTCTAGGTCTTGAAAGCGCCCTAACAACGGCGACTCCCCTTCTTCCAATCAGCTGGCCCCGCCCGATTCTATTTTCGCACTCAAATAGTTACTGGGTCGGCTCTTGTTTCTTCTGGTATATATACCGGCCTCGAAGACATCCCTCCCAGCGCGCTAGCTGGTTTCCCCTTTCAAAAAGTTCCGAGACTGCTGCGGCACTTCTCGTGCCATTGACAGCATCCCGTCTCGTTCCTAGAATCCGAACGGGGAACGCTACAAGGGTCCAAAAGCTAAGTTTTTGCATCTAATATAGTTAATGAGACGGCCTTCGGAGGTTCCCAGGACGGGGCCGTCGACATCAAGCATGCCATCTGAACCCCCTATCGGCGAACGCGAACGCGAAATTCTGACCGCGATCGTGGAGACCTTCATCTCCACGGGCGAGCCAGTGGGTTCGCGGACGCTGGCACGGTCGAATCGCGAGGGATTGAGCCCGGCCAGTATTCGCAACGTGATGGCCGACCTGTCGGATGCCGGTTTTCTGGAGCAGCCGCACACTTCGTCCGGGCGCGTGCCTACGACGGAGGCCTATCGCTACTACGTTGAGCAGATCACGGGCAAGGCTAAGCTGGCGCATGAAGAAGAGAGCATGATTTCGGAGTCGCTGGCCGGCATCACCGATGTCCAGGAGTTCATGGAGCGCACTTCGCACGTACTCTCGCTGATCTCTCACAACGTGGGAGTCACTGTGGCCACTAGTGGCCCTAAGAACGCGCTCGAACACGTTTACTTCTCTCGCCTGGCAGATCAGAAGGTACTCGCTGTGGTGGTGACGCGCTCCGGACTGGTCCGGGACCGGGTCTTGCGGCTGGACCTGTCGCAGTCCGATTTGGACCTGGCCGCGCGCTATATCAACGAGAATTTTCGTGGCTGGACGATGGAATCTATGCGCGCGGAACTCGCGCGCCGCATCGAACAGGAGCGCAGTGAGTACGACCGGCTGATGAATTCGATCGAGCAGCTTTTTAAGCAGGGAGCCTTGGCTGCCGAGCAAGCTGCGCAGGCCGTCTTTGTGGAAGGTGCAGCGAATCTGCTGAGCGGTGAACAGGATCGCCAGCGGCTGCAGGAGATGCTCAAGACGCTCGAGGAGAAGGAGAAAGTCGTCCAACTCCTCGGCGCCTATCTTGATGTGAAGCAGGAAGCCGTGCGCGTGGTCATCGGACTCGATCAGACGCTGCCTTCGATGCAGAACTTCGTCCTCATTGGAGCGCCCGCACGGGCGGGAAACGATGTGATGGGCTCGTTGGCCGTGATTGGCCCAACGCGCATGGACTATCAGCACACCATGACCGCGGTTTCGTATATTGCGCGGTTGTTCGACAAGATCTTAAACGAATCGGAGTAATCAAAGAGTGGTTTATGGGGAAAGTGAACGGAAAGTCACAAGCAGAAATGGCAGGACTCGATGTGGAACACGAGCTTCCCGCAGGAAATGATAACGAACGGTTGCTTGAATCAAGGTCAAGCGAATCTACAGCGGTGAGCGACGCCTCGACTCCCGGGGCGGAACTGCAGAAACTTAAGGCGGAGCGCGATTCGCTGCTTGATCGCCTGGCGCGCGCGCAGGCAGAGTTTGAAAATGCCCGTCGGCGTGCCAGTAAAGAGCAGCAGGACTTTCGCGACTACGCCAGCTTCGACACCATCAAATCGCTGTTGCCGGTCCTCGACAGCTTTGAGCGCGCACTGCAAACCAAGTCGGAAGCAGCCGACTTCCGCAGCGGTGTAGAGCTCATCTACAAGCAGCTGCAGGATGCGCTGGTCAAGCTGGGAGTGCGTCCGATCCCGGCCAAGGGTGAGCCCTTTGATCCGCGCTACCACGAGGCTATCGAAATGGTTGAGAGCGCCGATGCTCCAGACCATGAAGTCCTCGAAGAATTGCAGCGCGGATATAAATTCAAGGATCGCTTGCTGCGGCCGGCGATGGTGAAGGTAGCAAAGAACCCAGGCAAGTAGCCTCCGGACGAGAACATCCATCATTTCAGGGGAAGGGTCTATTCTGACGACGAACGCGAAACGCGATTATTACGACGTGCTGGGCGTGGGCCGCACGGCCACCGAGGTGGAGCTGAAGAGCGCCTACCGCAAGCTTGCCTTGCAGTTCCATCCCGACCGGAACCCGAACAACCCCGACGCCGAAGAGAAATTCAAGGAAGTCAGTGAGGCTTACGCGATTCTTGCCGACTCTGAAAAGCGCTCCGTTTACGATCGCTACGGGCATGCCGGCCTCGGCAGCGCCGGGCAAGGGGTGGGTTTTGATTCCAGCGTCTTCCAAGATTTCAACGACATCTTCGGGGAGTTCTTTGGATTTGGCGACTTGTTTGGCGGGGGTGGTGGCCGGCGGCGCAGCCGCGTGCAACGTGGCGCGGACCTGCGCGAGGATCTGACGCTCGAGTTTGAAGAAGCATTCTTCGGTACCGAGACTCAAGTCACTGTTCGCCGCCACGAAGCCTGCGAGGATTGCCGCGGCTCCGGGGCGGCCCCGGGCAAAAGCCCAACCACCTGCCGCTCCTGCAACGGGCGAGGACAGGTGCGCTATCAGCAGGGATTCTTCAGCATCGCCCGTACGTGTCCGACCTGTCAGGGGACCGGCAGCGTGATCACCGATCCTTGCACGAAATGCAAAGGGGAGGGCCGCATCCTGCGTCAGCGTACGGTCGATGCTAAGGTTCCGGCCGGTGTCGAAGACGGCACTCGTATCCGATTTGCTGGCGCGGGGGAAGTGGGTCAGTTTGGCGGCCCTGCCGGTGATCTGTACGTCGTGCTGCACGTCAAGGAACATCCGTTCTTTGAGCGCGAGGGGAACGATCTGCGTTGCGTCGTTCCGATCTCCGTCGCGCAGGCGGCCATGGGAGCCGAGATCCGGGTTCCGACCATGGAAGGCGAGCACACTTTGAAGGTTCCTGAGGGCACGCAGCCCGGGACCACGTTCCGCATCCGCAACAAAGGTGTGCCCGTGTTGAATGGACACGGCAAGGGTGACCTGTACGTGCAGGCCCGCGTGCAGATTCCAAACCGGCTGAGCAAACGCCAGCGCGAGTTGCTGCAGGAACTTGAAACGACCGCGAAAGTGGACAATCATCCTATGCTGCGCTCTCTGCTGGGCAAAGTGAAAGATATTTTCGGGTAGGTCGACGTTAAATCACAGGTTTCATGTCGCGCGAGGCTGGGTTTTGGGTGGCGCAGCGCTTCCAGGGGTGCGACTTGTGGTCATTACTTTAAGCGGCACAGCCGCCGAGGTACCTCCGGAACTAGGCAGTTTGCGTGAAGAGCTCACCTCGGAGGCTAAAGCCCTGACAGGAAAGAAAGACTTTATCGCAGCGTCAAAACGCTGCGCCGCCCAAGAACATAGGTTTCAGTAAAGAGTTTAGCAAAGGGGACTATGCCTCACACTCGCGGAAAAGTTCGGCTCTCTAGTCCATGACGCGCCGTCGATGGATCGCCGACGAAGTATTCGGTGACCGTGCCAGTCTCACTGGCGCCCATGCCGACCATCTGTCTCGCGTGTTGCGTGTGCGAGTAGGGCAGGAGTTCGAAATCGCAACTGGTCACTCGATTCGGCGCGGACTGGTAGCCGCGGTCGCAGAAGACCGCATCGACTTCGACTTGGGTGAGGAGCTTCCCGCTAGAACAGCAGCGCAGATCACCCTTCTTCTCTCCGTCTTCAAGTTCGATCGCATGGAATGGGCCATTGAAAAATGCACCGAGCTCGGTGTTTCGCGGATCGTCCCCGTAATTGCGCGTCGGACGGATGCTCATCTGGCGGCTGCCTCGGCGAAGCGCGCCGAGCGTTGGCGGCGCCTCACGTTGCAGGCGTCGGAGCAATCGCGCCAGGCCAATCCTCCAGCGGTTGCAACGCCGGTAAAGCTCTCCGAGGCAATGGATACGGCAACTGGCCTGCGAATCGTGCTGGCGGAGTCGGCACAGCAGAATCTTTTGCGCGATCTTCTCGAATCTCAGCCTTCCACGCAGGAAATCGCGCTCGCCGTCGGTCCCGAGGGTGGGTGGACGGAAGACGAACTGCAGCGTTTCCAAGAAGCAGGATGGGTCTCTGCCTCTCTAGGCAACACAATTCTGCGGGCCGAGACCGCCGCCATCGCCGCCACTGCGATTGTGGTTTCCGAGTTCACATAGTTCCCGCTTTCCTCATCCCCGGTGGTGGTATCCTGAGCCGCAATGGCAGTATCGAAGCCTCAGTCTCGTTCCGCTCCTTTCATTCCCGATGATCGCCAGCGTGACGCTATCGAACACGTGCACGGCCCCATGCTCGTCGTGGCCGGTGCGGGTACCGGGAAAACCTCGGTTCTGACCAACCGTATCGCATACCTTGTCGGCGAAGGCCATGCGCGTCCCGATGAAATTCTTGCTCTCACCTACACCAAGAATGCCGCCATGGAGATGCGTGACCGGGTGCGCAAACTCCTAGGTGGCAGAGCGGCACATGCCGCCACCTTCCACGACTACTGTCTCGATGTGCTTCAGCGCAGCCACCAAGAGTTCGGCGTTCTCGATGACAAGGATCTGTGGATTTACCTGCGCCGCCGGATCCGCGAGCTTCACCTCGAATATTTCGTTCGGGCCGCCAATGTCGGCCAGTTCCTGACCGACCTGCTGGATTTCGTCAGCCGCTGCCATGACGAACTGGTCAGCCCTGACAAGTACTCGCAGTATGTCGAACGCCTGGAGCGCGGAGAGGTTCCGATCCCTCGCGTGGCCAAGTCTAAGAATGAGTTGGACGACGCCGAAGTGTTGGGCCGCTGCCGCGAGATTGCCCGCGTGTTCGCGACCATGGAGCGCTGGCTAGAGGAAGAGAACCTGGGCACGTTCAGTCACATGATCACTCGCGCCCACGCGTTGTTGCACAGTGACCGGAAGGGGCTGGCTGAGGCCCGTGCCCGCGCCCGGTTCATCCTGGTCGACGAATTCCAGGACGCCAATTTCGCCCAGATCAAGATTCTTGCCCGGCTCGCCGGCAGCGAAGGGAACATCTTCGCCGTCGGAGATCCCGACCAGGCCATTTACCGATTTCGCGGAGCCTCGAGTGCTGCTTTCGAACTGTTCCATCGACATTTTCCTTCATCGCGCCTGGTGGTACTCGAGAAAAATCGCCGTTCCACTACTCCTATTCTTCGCAGCGCATTCGCTTTGATCGACAAGAACCCGCCGGTCTTTGCCAGGCACGCAGATGGGGCGCTTGCCTATCGTCGCACCCCGCTTCAGTCCGCCCGCGAAGAGGAAGCCGCGAGGGAAGGGAACCAAATCTCGAGTCTTCCAGTGTCTGTGGTCGTTCTCACGAACAAGGACGCCGAGGGTCCCGACCTGGTCAGCTTCATTCGCGATTCAAAGAAAAAGCTCAGGTGCAGGTGGTCTGACTTTGGCATTTTGTACCGCTCTCACTTCCATCGCGATGACATCGTCCGCGAACTTGCCGAGGCCGATATTCCGTTCGTCATCGAGAACATGGATATCTCTGACACACCGGAAGCCCGCGACCTGCTGGCCTGTCTCATCGCCGCAGTTTCCCCAGGAGACGACGTCAGTCTCGTCCGTGTGACCGCTTTGCCCTGTTTCAATGTTGATCCCGAACAACTTCGGGCGGTCATGCGAGCGATTGCCAGAGAGTCCAGGGAAGCCCAGGTGGTTCCTCTTGCTTCGGCCCTTGACCGCCTGGATGGAGGCGCAGCCGTGCTGGCAGCGTTACAGCAGACGCGCGATGAGATCCGCCGCCGCGAAGCGAAGGGCCGCGCCGCGCTCGACATCATTGTGCGGTTGTTTGAGCTGAATGCAGCGTCGCCCGTTCTGCAAGCGGTTTTGAAGTTTGTGGAAGTCTGGGAGCAGAAGAAAAGCAACCGGACCACATCGCTGGATGAGCTGGTCGACTATCTTGGATACTTTCGCGAGGCCGGCGGTGTAATCCCACTGGAGTCAGGCGCGGACGAAGACGCCGTCCGCCTGATGACTGTTCATCTTGCCAAAGGACTCGAATTCCCCCACGTCTTCATCCTCAGAGCCAACGCAAACTCTTTTCCGTGTGGGTACAAAGAGACTCTTGTAGGTTTCCCCAACGAACTACGCGATCCTGATTCCGCTGCGGAAGGCGATGACAAGACGCTGCACAACCAGGAAGAGCGGCGCCTCTTCTACGTAGCGATGACGCGCGCCTGCGACTCGCTGAACATTTATGCCCGGCAAGGCCGAGGCAAGATCAACAAGAATCCCGACGGCTTCTTGCGGGAACTGATCGAAGACCGTAGCCTGGGACCATGGCTGAAGGCGATCCCGGCGCGCGGCGCGCAGGCGAATTTAAGCATCTTCGCTGCTGTTACACCGTCGTATCCGGGAGAGTCGCGAACCACGGAGTGGCTCGAGCTCCCAGTGCTTGATGGATTGCAGTCCCGCCTGAGCGCCTCCGCAGTCGATACCTACGAGCGCTGCGGGTTGCAGTTCAAGCTCGAGCGCGACTGGAGACTGTCAGCCAAGCCTGCCGCGGCCATGCAATACGGAGCTTCCATGCATCGGGTACTTCGCACCTATTTCGATTCCGTGCGTCTGGGACGGCCTAAGAGTGACGAAGAACTCATTGATTTATTCCGTCAAGACCTCGCCGGAACGAGGATTCAGGAGGCCTACCAGCACGAGTTGTATGAAAAGCAGGGCGTCGAACAACTGCGCGATCTCCTCGCTTCTGTCCGATCCCAGACTGCGCTTCAGGTTTTACATACTGAAGAGTCCTTCGAGATTCGCGTGGGCGAGACGACCGTGGTTGGCCGCTTCGATCGCATCGACGCTCGCCCCGACGGCACCGTGGCGATCGTCGACTACAAGACCGGCAAGGCGCGTGATCAGGAGAATGCCGACGAAAGCCTGCAGTTGTCTCTATACGCCATCGCTGCCAGGGAGAAATGGGGCTATAAAGTCGGTTCCTTGATCTTTTACAACCTGGAAGAGAACATCCCCGTCTTCAGCACACGGAGCGATGCGCAATTGATGGTTGCCCGCGAGAGGGTCGAGAAGGCTGCTAAGGGAATCGCCGCTGGAGAGTTCGAACCGAAGCTAGGCATTCATTGCACATTCTGTTCGTACCGCAGTCTGTGCCCAGCGAAAGAGAAGCGCATCCCGAATCGAGCGGTCAGCGCGGCATTGCAGTCGAACTAAGACAGTGCGCGCGGAGAAAACCACCCAAAAAACTTAGGGGACGCATTTTGCGTCCCCTATCTGACTTCGTACTGAACTTTCTTAGTGCTTCTTTTTCTTTTTCGCCTTCTTTTTCGTTGCCATTGGTTCTATTCTCCCTTCCATTCTTCATGGAAAATTTGCAACGGTCTTCTGTTGCAACTAGTTGAATGTATAGAGTCATTGAAAAGTGAAGTCAAGAAAAAAATGATGATGCGAGAGCGCATGATCGTAGTACCAAAGTCACTGAAATGGAAATTTGCAAGCAAAATCTTTTTCGAAGAGCTTCGCGCCGGCTCCAGTCTCTCACTTTCACGGGCGCGATCACGCGGTATTGATGAATCTCGTGCCGACCGAATGCGCAGTTCCACACTGATCGGATGGCTTTCGCTCCCTTCTCCGCCCAAGCATTCCTGCGCACGCGCGCCTATAATAAAACTTTGCGAAATCTTCGCGGGAGCTTGATTCATGGCCTCTTTTGACGATGTTGTCATCATCTCCGGCTGTCGCACGCCGGTGGGAAAATTCCAGGGCAGCCTCTCCGATTTCAGTGCTCTGCAGCTCGGGGCAATTGTGGTGCGCGAAGCTGTGAAGCGTGCGGCCCTTGATCCGGCCCAGGTCGATGAGTGCATCATGGGCAACGTCATCTCTGCCGGACTTGGACAAAATCCGGCGCGCCAGGCGGCAATCTTCGGCGGACTGTCTCCCGCAACAGGTGCCATGACAATCAACAAGGTGTGTGGCTCGGGGTTGAAAGCAGTCGCACTCGCGGCACAAGCGGTGCAGACCGGAAACAGTTCGATCGTGGTAGCGGGAGGAATGGAATCGATGACTAACGCTCCATATCTGCTGCCGCAAGCCCGCAAGGGATACCGCCTCGGCAACGCGCAAATCGTCGACTCGATGGTCCACGATGGTCTCTGGGATATTTACAACAACTACCACATGGGCATTACCGGCGAGAACGTCGCCGAGAAGTATGGCATCAAGCGCGAGGAGCAGGACGAGTTTGCCCTGAACTCCCACCGCAAAGCGCTGGCCGCGATCCGGGAATGCCGATTCAAGTCGCAGGTTGTTCCCGTGGAGATCCCCGCGAAGAAGAAAGGCGAGCCGCCCACGCTTTTCGAGAAAGACGAGAGCCCGCGCGAAGATACGACCATCGAAGTGCTGCGATCCCTCAAGCCCGCCTTCAAGAAAGATGGCACTGTGACCGCGGGCAATGCTCCAGGCGTCAACGATGGTGCGGCCGCCGTTGTCGTGACCAGTGCTCCGCGTGCAAAGGAACTTGGGGCGCAGCCGATGGTGCGAATCGTGGCGCAGGCTACCAGCGGGATCGATCCTGCATGGGTCATGATGGCCCCCGTCGATGCAGTGCGGAAGATCTGGGAGAAGACCGGCTGGAAGAACGAAGACGTCGACCTTTACGAACTCAACGAAGCCTTCTCGGTGCAAGCCCTGGGAGTAATGCGAGAACTCGGACTCGATCCCAAAAAAGTGAACGTAAACGGCGGGGCAGTCGCAATCGGACACCCCATTGGGGCAAGCGGTGCCCGCGTGCTGGTCACGCTGATTTACGAAATGATCCGCCGCAACGCCAAACGTGGAATCGCTGCTTTGTGCTTGGGTGGTGGCAACGCCGTAGCCATGGCAGTGGAGAGACCCACGTAGCGACAGCCGCCTCGGCTGTCCAGTCTTGAGCAAAGTCCGGCCACAAGCGCTGTCCTACTTCATCCCCATCACCGGCAGCGTGACCGTAAACACTGCCCCACCTCCGGCAGCGTTCGCCGCCTCCACGCTGCCGTTGTGCTCCTTCATCACGGCTTTGCAGATGCTGAGGCCCAGCCCGGTCCCGCGTCCCGGACGCTTCGTCGTATAGAAAGGATCAAAAATATTAGGCAGCGTCTCGGGAGGGATCCCCGGCCCATCATCCTGAAAGCTCGCCCACACGGAATTATTGGACTTGCCCAGGCGAATCCGCAGGGTCCCCCGGTCGCGTGCTTCGCGAATTGCCTGTTCTGCGTTCAGAATCAGGTTCAGAAAGACCTGCATCAGCTGGTGGGGATCACCGAGCCCATACGGTAGTCCCGGCTGCCGCAAAAAATCCACCGTGATGTTGTTCTTGCGCAGGGAATAGGCCTGCAGGTTGAGTGTGCGCTCGACCACTTCTCCCATGTCGATGCGAGTCTTCCCCGGCGCTGGCGGCCGCGAAAAGTAAGTCAGATTCTGCACAATCTCTGCCGCGCGCCGCGCCTGTTGCTGCAAGATGCCAAGTTGTTTGCGGCTCGACTCTCGCGTCTCGCCGTCCTGCAACAATTCGCTGACGCCTAAAATACTAGTCAGCGGATTATTCAGCTCATGGGCGACTCCGCCGATCATCTGTCCCATCGCCGCCAGCCGCTCGCTCTGCACCACCTGCTGTTCCAGCTTCTTTTCGATGGTAATGTCCCGCACCGAAATGATCACACCGGTCAACTTCGCATCCGCGTCGTACAGCTGACTAGCCGAAGCCCTCATGGTGCGCCAACTCCCGTCCCGATGCTTCGCGCCGTACTCCGCCGACCCAAAAATCTGTTTGCTGGAAGCAACGTCGTGATAGAGGGCAGCCAGCTCCGGAGAATGATCTTCGAGCTCTGAAATCTTCTTGCCCAGCAAATCCTCAGGCTGATATCCCAGCAGATCGCGCACCCGCGAGCTAACGAACGTGTACTGCTCCTGGAGATCCACCACCAGGATCAGATCAGGGAAGCTCTCCAGCAACCGCCCCCGGAATTCCTCCTGCTGCAACAGTTCCCGCTCCATCTTTCGCCTTTCGGTGACATCCACCAGCGTGCCCTGGTAGCGGATAATCTTTCCCGCGGTATCCCACACCGCCCGGGACGAATCGAGGAACACGGCGCCCGAGCCATCCTTCCGCCGCAGCCTTACCTCCCGCGTGCGCACGCCCCCGCGATCGTCGACTGCCCGCCCCAGCACCGGTTCTTGGGACGAGTCAAAGCTCAACCCAGCGGGATCGACCGCCAGAAGTTCTTCCTTCTTTGTGTATCCCAGCATCCCCACCAGCGCAGGATTAGCGTCGAGCAGTCTGCCCTCAGGATTGCTGAAGTACACTCCTTCCTGCAGGGTCTCGAACAATTCCGTGAAGCGAAGTTCCTTCTCCCGCTGTTCCGTGACATCACGGCCAAGGATACTGACGCCTACAACCTCATCGCCCTTCACGATGGCATTGACCACGCAATCAAAATAAAGGGGTCGTGCGCTACCTTTCAAGAGTATCCGCGCCATTCCCGCCCAGTGCTTCTGCTGCAGGAATCGTCCCAGGCCCCGCTCTACGGATTCTTGCGTCGGCTCTTCGACGAAGTCATATATCTTGCGCCCCACGAGGTCGGAATAAGACACACCCGCCAACTCCGCCACGCGCTTGTTCACAGTGCGTAAGGTGCCGTCGAGAGCAACCGCGCATGCAGCATCGTCGAACGAATCAATCAATTCCTTAAAACTGCGCTGTGAACGCAGGATCACCTGGCTGAGTTGATCAAGTTGCTCCTCCGAAGGTGCCGCGCCTACATGCTCTTGCAGTCCCTGCAGCAGCCTCTTCAAGTCGGAGACTTCACGCCGCCTCCCGTAGGCGTACACCGCAAACAGGATCGACAGGGCAAGAATCCCGATCGGAATCGCTCGCAGCTGATAAGGAATGTTCTCCAGCCGCTCCCAAAGCAGTCCCGCCAGCGCCACGGCCAGCAGCACCATGAAGCCCAGCGCCCAACGCCAAAGCTGAGACTCTTCCCGTTCAAGATTGCCGGGTGGACGCGCCGAGCGCGGAGACTGAGGGGAACCCATGGTCATTGGGGGAATGAGCAGATTCTACGCTAGCTCATCCTACGTCGACGCTGCAATGCCGAACAATATCGTTTGTTGGAACACTGGGCGTAGCAGGACATTGAGCCCCGGTAACGGTTACCGGCACCCGCCCGCTTATCCAACGTTTTCCACAGCCGAGGTTGTGACAGCCGTCACAGCCTGTTTAGCCCCACAGGTGCTAAGTTCAGGAGTTCCAGAAGTCCAGGTCTTCACTTTCTGCGAACTCTCCGCCGACTGCGAGCGGTTGCTTGAGCGTGCCATGACCCAGCAAGCCCTCAGCGCCCGCGCCCATGACCCCATCCTCAAAGTGGCCCGCACCATCGCCGACCTCGAAGACACTCCCCAGATCGCGCCCAAACACATCGCCGAGGCCATACAGTACCGCAGCTTGGATCGAACCTATTGGGCGCGAGACCCGGTGGATCTTGACGTTAGTTCTGCCGTAACGCCGGCATCGGTATGGGGATGTTTAGCGCAGTCGCCCCCGCGCCCACTCCTGCCTCGCAAGTATCTGGAGGGAATGTGCACACTGTTCCGTTCCCCTGGCATCCTCCGCCCCAGAACATGTAGCCCAGCATTCCAGAAGTTGTCCCAGCCCCCGCAGGAGCAATCGTCCCCACAAAGTTGGCTGCCACCTCCTGATCTGAACTTGGATAGCTGTTACAGTTCGGGATCACATTGTTCCCAACGACCCAAACACTTCCTGCCAACTTGGCGGGCGCCAACGGCGGCACCGACCCGGAGAGACCGTCAATATGCTGTTGCCACAAACCCTCCGACGTGGTGATGCTGGTCTTCTGCGAACCTACCATGGCATTGGCATAATCCAGCACCGGATTCGTAGGGTTGAGCCAGTTCGTGGTCGCATAATTCGCCAGTGCAGTCAGGTAAGTATCGCCGTCGCCAAGATCGATGGTCAGGCGCGCGGCCTGGTTGGCTCCCGTCGCGTCATACGGGATTACCGAGCGATAAGCCGTGACGAAGGACTGCAGCCCGGTCAGGTTGGGATTGCTGCTCTTTTCGTAATCGATTTCGATCCCAACATTGAACTGTTTGGCAGCATTGGCCGCATTGATCCCCAGTTGAGTAGGATTGCTGCTCAGTGCTTTGTTCCAATCCTTCGTATAGCTAATCCCTCCGATGGACATCATGACCCGCACGCCCTTACTTTCGAAGTAATTCACCACGGCTGTGGTCATGCCATTGGGGATACCGTTGGTGGTCGTCGAATCGGTCGTAAGGTTCATCAGCTTTAGCGGGCTGACAAAACTCAAAACCACTAGGTTCACCGAGGGCGAGCCATTCCCCCGATCAATGATCCAATGATTTTGCGTATCGAAGGTAGTCATGTTCGGCGCTGATGCCCAACTGCAGGCGTCGGGCGAGCAGTGCCACAATCCATACACTTGCAATTGCGTTTGCGCATCCATCTGTGGAGTCATTACAAACAATATCGACAAGCACAAGGCAGCAAGGCTACCATTCCGCAGCACTACGATTCTGGGGTGCATATTGCCTCCTTGATTCTTGATGGGTGATTTTGATTGCCGCGCGATCGGAGAGCGGCCTCCGCGCGGCTGGATGGGAAATTCCTAAAGGAGCGATGCGATCGCTCCTTTCGATACTTTGTTTACGGGGTGCCGGACGGCGCTCCCGCGATCGCCCATGAGAACGCGAGAAACGACGACGCCGTCAGATCAATCGCCGGTTCAACCGTCGAATAGGACTGTACGTTGTCCTGGAAGACGGCGCCGTTGCCATTGAATTGCGCGAAACTATCCACCGCATTCGGCGGACACGTCACCATCCCACTCAGGGTCCCTTTGGCGGCAAACGAATTCGGGCCTTCCACCGCGGCGCCGAGTAGGAAAGGAGGGCCGTTCGGCGGCTTCGCGACCAGGTTCGTGACTTGGTGCTGCATGCACAGAGGGAACGTGCCGCCATCGCCTACGATCAGCGATGTCCCCCACGCATTCGCCCCCAGCACGTTAGCCTGCCAGCGAATTCCGTACGTCGCATACGCGGTTGAGCCAGCCAGGTTGTCGTATTCATTCCCCATAACCACCAGCCCCTCTCCGTGCGACGTCGTGTCGAACATGTTCCATGGAAATCCGAAGCCGAAAGGATCCTTCCCGGCCTGGGTCACAGCCTTGTCCAACTGCTTCTTCAAGTCCGCAAGCAGCGCCGCTTCTGAAGTGGCAAGCCCGCTCGGATTTCCCGCCAGGACAATGGCACGGTAAAGCTCGAAGTGGGCCAGTCCGCTCACGTCGTAGAGATTCAAGGTGTCCGCAGCGTCGTTCGGCCCGGTCATATATGCATTGGCCCAGGTCGCGGCCTTCTGCAGGTAGTACATCGGATCGGTGTGCGGCAGCCCAGGCGGGAGATTGGTCGCACCTTGCAAGGCGAAGTACAACTCCGTCGCACCCCATTCCAAGTCATCCCGCCACTCGGTTTCTGGATAAAAATCAAACGGGCCCACGGTCAGCAGATTTCCCGTCGGAGCAGTATTCGCGAGATCGAAAATATGCTCCGCCGATAGCAGGCACTGATTTGCATAGGTCGAGTCACTGGCCGAGAACAGTTTGTAGCAAAGGGCAAACGAAGCGGCCAGGCGTCCTGCGATGTTAGGACTGATTGAAGCTCCCGCCCCTCCCGCCGTGTTTTGAAACACTGGCCGGTTGCAGACGTACTGATACGGTGCTGCGCATCCCTGATAGTTATCGTCTGCCTGCGGCAGCCGCCAGATGTCGTGATCGCCCGCATAATTGCGTCCGCCTGATGCCACCGCCACCTGGTAGTACAGAGTCTGGTTGTTGTCGACCCACATCTTCTGCAGCCAATCCAGCCCGAACCGCGCCTCCGACGTAAAGTTCGACGAGCTCGAGCCCGAGCCCATCTGTCCGGGAAAGTCGCGGACCCCCACCAGCATCATCGCCACCGTATAGCTGTGAGTCTCAACGAACTTCATATAGTCGCCCGCATCCCACCAGCCGCCTGAAGCATCGACCACGGCGCCGGTCGCCGTGAGCGGGCCTGCGTTGTCTTTCCTGTCAAACGGGGGAGTGAAGTACGCTTTCGCGCTCTGATCGTTCAGGTGGCCTGGTGCCGTACGCAAAGCGTTCGGGATGTAGTTCGGTCCGTCCCTCGAAGTTTCGTAGTAGTAGAGAGCATTTGCCAGCGGAGTGGTATAGAGATTCGACGCCGTGTCGATTTTGAAGCTGGGCGACGTTGCCGCAATCGGAGACGCCACCGAAATTGTGTATGTTCCCGCAGTTGATACCGAGTCGAAATCGAGCGCATAAACGCTGCTGAAAGCTCCCCAGGCTCCCAGGCTCGTCCCGACCCCGGCCGAATAGACGGTAGTACCGCTGGAGTTCTTGACCGCGAAAGTGGCTCCAGCCTCAGAACCACTCGCCATCAGGTACCCGCGTTTCGGGGAGCTTCCCACATAGCCAACTTGGTTCACGCGAATAAAGGCGCTGGATCCTCTCGCAGCATGGGCCAGGTCGGCCAACGCGAAAACCGTAAGCGCCACAATAAGGAGGAGGTGGGACAGAAGGCGGGCGTGAGCGGAATGCCCGGTGTGATCAGCCATGGGACACCGCCTTTAGTGAACGGTTTTAATAAAACGGATGAATGGTGATACTTCCCCCGTAACCCTGTCAATAGGGGAATCCCCCGATTCGGCGCCTTTTAGACGGCAGCGATGTGCATAACCCAGGCGGTCGTCTCGCGCACGACTCCTGGTAGACTCTTTGGCAGTTGTTTATTTGATAGACGGTTTAGCAGGCGTATTGGCTTGCCTCTGCAGCCGATGTTCTTTCTCATCCAGCAGGCTGTTGAGTTCAGCAATGAGAGCGTGGAATTTTTCCGGGTCTGGCTCGGCGGCGATTTGCGCCGCCAGTTGCATCAATCGTTCTCGTTTCTCGCCTTGCACCAGATCATTCCCCTCGCCGACCGAAGGCAGTCGCGGCCAATGAACACCTTGGATATATCAGAAACGATAAAAAGGGTTCAAGCAGAGACTGACTCGGCAGCCGGCGCGTCCAGCGGAATCCGCGGCATCTAGAAATCTATTTGTCGGTGGCTTTTCGGTCTGGCTGTTTCCAGACGTAGAAGTTCTTTTCGTCGGCCAGCGTTTCGATGAGCAGCCCTTTGGAACCCGCGGCACGATGAATCGCTGAGCGCAGGTTCGCCAGTTCCACGCCCAGATCGCCGAGGGGAATTTCCAGCGCGGAGCCCGGCTGCGCCGTCTCCAGTTCCGCAAGAATCCCTGCAATCAGCTCATGGTGCTTGCCCCGCCTGCCCCGATCAAGGCTGGAGACCTCGACCCGACGATATTTCAAATTCGATGCTGAGTCTCTGGGCTTAGGACCCGTTGCCATTGGCCGTTCCCTCACTGACGCAACGCCACAATACCATAAGTTCGCTTTCAAAACAACTGCAATTGTACGATATTTATACGTTACATATATATAAGAACAGAGGGGCTTTCTGCGAGGGGCTGCGTCGTTTCCACAGTTGTCTACAGAAACCCAATATTTCCAACCTATTTCCACCCTTTTTTAGGAGGGAGGGTAAGCTCCAGTGTGAAGAAGAATGAAGAGGAAAGAAGATGGACGAGAGATTGGTGTTCTCAAATGACGAAAGAGGTATGGCAGGCGCTGCAGAAGGCTGTGATGCTCGAAACGAATCCGCTGGAACTCAGCAAAGAAGATTGACCTTGACAATACAGCCATCCATGAACGGATTGACGAGTTGGCGAACAACCAGGACATCAATTCGACCGAAGAGCGGCAACAGATTATGGACGCCCTGAGTGATTTCCAGAGCCTTCAACGGCGGAACAGCGAGACACCTGTTGCCACGGCGAGCAGCCATGAAATGCACGAGGGAGCAGTATGAACCGCATGTGCCGCAAGCTGAGAGCATCGTCATGGCGGCGGCCGCGGTTCGCGGCTTTCGCGCTTCGCCATGCCCGAATTGTGACTGATCCGAAAAAGTTGGCCCGGCTAAACGCCGAAGTTGCGGACCGAAGACGAAGAGAAGAAGCCGAGCAACCAGTGCATTCGATGGATGCTTAGAATCCCTTCGCCTTCAGTTGCGTGTCCAGATCTTCCGGATGAATCGATCGCACCATGGCCTCCTCACGAGTCAATTCTCTCTGAGCGACCAGTTGCGCCAGCGATTCCTCCAGCGTGAACGATCCCACCTTGCGCGTGATGGTGATCTCCTGATGCAGATGTTGCAGCGCGTTCTTGCGGATATGCTGCCGCGCCCCGTAGCCGACCATCAACAACTCTGCCGCGGGAATGCGTCCTCCGGACCGGCGCGGCAGCAGGCTCTGCGTCAGCATCGCAGACAATGCCATGGCCATCTCCGCCCGGATGGAGTGTTGCCGCTCTTGGGGAAAAGAATCCGCGATTCGTGAAACCGTCGACGCTGCATCGGTGGTATGCAACGTGGTGAAGACCAGGTGTCCCGTTTCCGCGGCCGACAGCGCTATGCGCGCCGTTTCAGGATCCCTCATCTCTCCCACGACGATTACGTCAGGCGCCTGCCGCAGTGCCGCTCGCAGAGCGGCAGGGAAGTCGGGGGCATCCGCGCCAATCTCCACCTGCTCGATGACGCTGCGCACATGAGTGTGCTCGTACTCGATCGGATCCTCGATGGTAACAATGTGCCGAGAATCCCGCTGATTCATTTCGTTGACCAGAGCCGCCAATGTCGTAGTCTTTCCCGAGCCCGTCGCGCCTCCAATGATGACCAGGCCGCGCTTCAACTGCGCCAGGGCCCCCACGCCGGGCGGCAGGTTGAGCTCTGCAAGTGAGGGCACCTTCGACGGGAGCGCCCGAATCGCAGCTGCCGCGCGCCCGCGCTCATGATGCAGGTTGATGCGAAAACGCCCCAGCCCCGGCACCCGGTAAGACGCGTCCGCGATGTGGTCTTGCCTGTAATTCTCGGCCGCGTGCGGGGCCAGGGCCGGAAGGACGGCAGCTTCGATCTCTGGCCCGGTGAGCGGGGTGGACTCAATCTTGCACGTCTCTCCTTCCACGCGGATCGACGCTGGCGCGTCCGCGATAAGCAGCAGATCGCTACCCTTCTCGGCGACCAGTTGCTCCAGCCAGCGATTCAGCCTCAGCGCAGCTTCCGATTGCGTGGTTTCAGTCTCAAGTCCTCGATTGGGCACCATAGTCCTTAATTCTAGAAGTTACCAAGCCATTCATAAACAGCTTTAGGAAGAAGTATGGGACTGCCTGAAAATATCCCGCTGCGGGGATCGGAGACGAGATTCCGTTTTAGGACATCAATTTTGAAGCGGGACGAGTCCGAATGCGTATTGACAAGGGTGCAGTTTGGGGCCAAACTCCGCTATAGACGTTGATCTTCAGTTTTGCTGCGCCTCTTCTGCCATGGTGTATTACTCGACGTCGGGGCCTGATCCTTTGCCGCCTGCTTTTCCCGAGGGTGGCGGAGTCTTCGTCCAACCTGCCGATGGAACGGGTCCTTCCCAAGCCCAACCTCTACCGGAAACTGATCTCGCGGACCTGACGGCGAGATTTGCGGCATCGGGTGGTCCGGGGCTTTCGCCGGAGCTGTCGACGGAGCTGGCGCTCGAAATTGTGCTGCATGAAATCGTGGAACAGACCTGCCTCGCGACTGGGGCGACCGGGGCGGCGATTGTGCTGGAGCGAGACGGGGAAATGGTTTGCCGGGCCAGCGCCGGGCCCACTGCTCCTGAGTTGGGAGCACGGCTGGATGGAGGAGCGGGGCTGTCGGGAGAGTGCATTCGAACGCGGGAAGTGCAGCGCTGCGAGGACGCTTCGGTTGATTCGCGGGCGGACGGAGAGGCATCGCGACGCCTGGGAGTGCGGTCGGTGATGGTGCTGCCGCTGGTACATGAAGAGAAGGTCGTGGGAATCTTCGAGGCATTTTCTTCGCGAGCCTCGGCTTTCGGGGAGCGCGACGAGCAGACACTGGAGGCGCTGGCGGGGCGTGTCCTGAAGAATTTGGAGAGGGCAGCGCAGCCTGTTGGGAGAACGGATGCTGTGTCGGATTGGCAATTGGCTGAACTGATTACGCCATCTGGGTCTCGCCGCGCACTGGATATTGTGACTTGGGCCTTAGGGGTGATCGTTCTGGTTTCTGCGGTGTGGCTCGGTACACGGGCTGTTCAGCGTGTTACGCTGCGGAGAGCGGAGGTGCAGTCGGCTCCGGCGAAAGCTGAAGCGTCAGGCGTGCAGGTCGGCGAGTCTGTAAGTGGAAGAGTTGAGGGAGTTCGTTCGGAGCAAAGTTCCCCTGCTGCTGCGAGGCCGGCTTCGCCGAAGGCGCCGCCGGGCGCGGGTCGCGGAAGTAGCGCGTCGGTACCCGAAGGCGGGTTGCTTGTCTATGAAAACGGCAGAGAGGTGTTTCGCATGGCTCCCACGCCGGGGCAGGCCTTGAATCGGGGGGAAGGGAGCGGAGTCGAGCGAGCGTCGACGGTCGAGAGTGAGGGAATCGTAAAGTTGGCTCCGGATGCTGCCGAAGATAGCTTAGTACATCGCGTGGAACCAGAATATCCCGAGCAGGCACGGCAGCAGCAAATCCAGGGAGCGGTCGTGCTTGAGACGCGCATCAATCCAGACGGTATTGTCGGAGACCTCAAGGTCGTGAGCGGTCATCCCCTGCTTGCCGATGCCGCCATGGCTGCGGTGAAGCAGTGGCGATTCAGGCCGCACTCCGTGAATGGCCGACAGGTCGAGATGCAGACCCGCGTTACGATAAAGTTCACGCTAGCGGCGGACTAGGGCTAACCTGCGGTCTATAAGTTCTCTTACCTGCCAGTCACCCCTGTCACAACGAACCCAGGAAAGCTAACAGGTTTGCCTGATCGGTTGGGCTGAGAGATTCGTAATTCAATAAAACAGTACCGGCTTCACCGCCATGCCTGCGGATCGCCACGTCGATCGTCTTCAAACTATTGTCGTGCATCAAGCCGCCCGCTTTGGTGAGCATGTTGGACAGACCCCACAAAGGTGCGGTCCTCCACATAGTCAACGAGGCCTGCCCTACGTTGTCGGGCTGGAACGGAATCCCGCCACCGTCTGCGGGGCCCATATCGTGAAGCAGAAAGTCGGAGTAAGGGTTGAACGTAACATTGCTGAGAGATGGGATTACTCCGGTTTGTCCGCCGTTCGTGGTCCTCAGCGTCACATTTGCCTGTGTCGTAAAACTCTCGATATGGCAAACATTGCACCCGATAGTTTCAAACACGGTGTGGCCGGCCGTAGTCTGGTCCGTCGGTGGCTGGGGTGGAATGGGAGCTAACAGAGCCGTGAATTGGGTGATCTTGATCATGTTCGCCTGATTCACGTCCTGGGGGCTGTTGGCGTCCGGTTGACAGTTCGGCGGATACGGCCTGCCCTGAGGCAAGTGTTCATTGGGATGGAATGCGCTAGCCACGCCGAATGGTCCCGCGGCTGTGGTAATTCCCAACTCATTGAATTCGGCGTCGGCATTGAATTGGAACAGGGAAACTATATTCAGTTTCTGTCCGAATTTTCCGGGACGAATAACCCCGTTTTCGTCCGGCACCATGTTGGCTGTACCCGTAATTCCGAAGGGCTTTTGCACGGCGACATTGGCAAGGATTGAGGAGTCGGGGATATTGTCCACCAAACCCAGGCCAAACAATTGAGGCGATCGAACCAGATTATTCACTGTCGCATCGGCCGGCACGACTTCGTGAGGCAAGTTCGTCGCGTTTCCTCCACCTGACGGTGCCAGGCCTGAAGTTGTCGCAGCGTAGGTGAAACTCGTTGACGATGGCACGCTAAGAATAGAAAACGTACCGTTATAGCCGGAAACTGGCACGCCGGATATCTGCGCAGTTTGCCCGGGTGCAAATGCATGTGTGCTGGTTGTGGTGATGGTCACCGTGGTGCCGGACTGGTTTGCGCCGACAGGTGAGGCTGCAATATTCATGGTATTGCATCCGGGAAGAGTGCCGAAAACCGAATTGGCAGTTCCGTGATTGACTGGTCCGCCTTCATTCTCTGGAAACGTACCGTTGCCATCGAGGTAGTTGAACGTGCCATCAGGATTCCCCTTTCCATAACGCCTGCCCGTTTGAGAGCTGGTGTCTCCCGCGGTCCCGGTGAGCACGTTAACTCCGGCACCGTGGCAGGTGAAACACCCGGTTCGAGTCAACACTGGTCCCAGGCCGCGAATGGGATCCCACTTGATCGTGAAAGTGCCATAGCCACCATTGAAAAGACCGGTGATCGTTGAATTGAGTCCGGCGAGAGGACCACCAAATTGTCCGACAGTAGGAGGCGGCGGTGGTGGTGGCGGGCACTTAGGGCAAACCGCATCCACTTGTCGGACAAAACGAGATGGAGTCAGCAGGATTGTTAGCACTACCAACGTGAACGTGGCCAGTAGGCGAAGCTTGCGCACCTTCATAGAGGCTCCTTAAATTTTTATCAAGAACCGGTCCCCATAGCCCAAACAAGAAAATGATCGGATGCGAATTTCTAACCAAAAGGTCCACATCCTAAATTTGTTGTAAACACAAAGTGAGGGTTGAAGTTCTTGACCATGGATCAAATAAGCGCAAGGGCTCTTAGCGGGGGGAGTTAAACTGCGGCGTGGCAAAGGCAGAGCAACGAGCGAGTACCTACTGGAGCCACACTTCGTTAAATGCGCTATTCGAACCCGCATGACCACACAATGCAAAATAGGGCCCGACCTGCGTAAGCGCGAATTGTGCTCGCAGTGATTGTCTCTGTCAAGATGAAGATTATTGCGGACACCACCTTAGTGCTATAAGAACACGGCGTTAGGAAGGAATTCGCCCCTCGCAGAGTCGGGAATGCGAATCTTGATAGTAACGACCTCCATGGGTAACCTCGGGTAACAGTCGCTGGAAGTTTGACAATCGGTGAAGTTGGGGCCTTTCTTCTCCAGAGCATAGATTTTTTCGTACCACTAACGTGCCATCTAATGAAGTCTTTTGTCACTAGAGGCTTTTTTCCTCTTGCAGGAAGTTGCAGGCCTCGATAGACTGCGTTCACTTGATGTTTCGTTGTTCCCCCACCAGGGTTCGGTGGATCCGACTTAGCTGCACTCCCCCTTTTAATCGGACGTAAAGAAGCACCAATTGTCGTCGTCGTTCCTGACAAAGGAACCAACGCCATATCTGCGCGCACTTTCGTAAATGCCGCGGATGTGACTGAAAGGGCGGAGCTATGAATGGAGGTACGCGGGTGATGGAAGCTGATATCGCTGGGACGGCCGCTTGTGCGGGGGTGCTCAATCAGGCGCGCTGGTACGCGGTCCGCACCCGGTCTCGCCACGAGAAGTTAGTCGCGCGGCAGCTGGAGAACCAGGGAATCGAGTCGTTTCTTCCCGTCGTCACGAAGGTGCATAACTGGAGCGACCGTCGCAAGCAGGTGGAAGAACCCTTATTTTCCGGTTACACCTTCCTGCGCATGATTCATTCATCCGACGAGCGGGTTCGTGTTCTTCGCACGCAAGGCGTCGTCGGATTCGTCGGAGTCCAAGGTAGTGGGATTCCTATCCCCGATCACCAGATCGAGGACGTTAAAACTCTCCTAAATAGCAAGATGGCCTACCAGGAACGTCCATTCCTCCACATCGGACAGCGAGTGCGGGTCCGCGGTGGAGCACTCGATGGGATGGAAGGAATCCTGGTCGCAGAGAACGGCGATCGCAGCCTGGTCATCTCTGTGGAGCCAATTCAGCGATCGTTATGCGTGCGGGTTGCCGGTTACGACGTGGAAGCAGTCTCCCGTTCCTAATCCCACCTCGATAAGAAAAAACCACCTTAGACGTTGTTACGAGGCTCAAATCTTATGAATACAGTAGAAAAAGTAAAAGCTAGCATCAACGGTTCCCAGCGTGCGACCGCAGATCCTTCCCAGGAGAATGGCGTGGCTGGCGATATGTCGCAAGGCGATCCCAACTTCTCACTCCGCAGCCTTCGGGCCGAAGCGGAAATCTATGCCATCAGCCGTACGCTCGAATATACCGGCTGGAACCGCAGACGGGCAGCCAAGTTGCTGTCGATCAGCTATCGCGGAATCCTGTACAAGATCCGCCAGCACAACCTGACTCCCACTTCCGGAAGGCAAGTGGCGCCGTTCGGTCAGACCCTGAAGGTCGAATAGTTGGTTTGGAAGTTCCCGTTCGCGCCGCCGATGGGGCCGCGCGAAGAATGGCCTTTCCCGTATCCTCCTCTCCGTCGCACGTTGAAATGCTGCGAAGGCCATGAATCCGAGACGTACCAGAAGAGGCTTACCGCTACAAGAGGGTGGAGGTTCCGCAATGATCAAGAATCTAATGTTATCGATGCGAGTTCTGTGGGTAGTTCTAGCCGTGTCCGCGTTTTGTGTGGCACAGGGCGACGCTACTGCGGGTCCGAATAGTTCCGATCACGCTTCTGTCGAGACTGCCAAGACCTCCGGCACTACGCCGCAGTTCCAGAAACGGAGTCCGCGTTACCGGATCGAAGCCGGAGACGTGTTCGATCTGTCGTTTGAGCTCAGTCCGGAGTTCAACCAGACCGTCTCGGTGCAGCCGGACGGCTTCGTAACTCTGCGGGGCGTGGGGGACATCAAAGTTGCCGGCCAGACCGTGCCGGAACTGACTGAGACCCTTCGTCAAGCCTATGGAAGGATCCTGAATAATCCGCTGATCTCGGTTGTATTGAAGGAATTCGAAAAGCCGTACTTTGTGGCCGATGGTCAGGTCGGAAAGCCCGGAAAATACGAGATGCATGGCAACACGACGCTTACCCAGGCGATTGCGATCGCGGGAGGATTCCAGTCCAGCGCCAAGCATTCGCAGGTTGTCCTGTTCCGCCGCGTCGATGATCAGTGGACCGAGGCGAAGCTGGTCGATGTGAAGAAGATGCAAAAAGACCGGGATTTGCGGGAAGACCCAGTTCTCCACGCCGGCGACATGCTGTTCGTCCCAAAAAATACGATGTCCAAGATTGATCGTTTTATTCCGAACCTGAGCCTGGGATCGTACCTGCCATTAACGCTCCCCTAATCGCAAGAAACTGCTGCTCCTGTCCGGATGGACCAAGAGATGATGACCGAAGACATGATGACCCAAGGGATTACGGAGGCAAGATGACTGAATCAATGAATGGCAACGGTAACGGGAGCGGTTCGTTCTCGTTTACCGCAAGGGACGTGGTTGCGATCGGATTTCGCCACCAGAGGGTGATGGTGCTGTGCTTTCTCGGTGTTGTTCTCGGCGTGGGCCTATCCGCCCTATTACTACCCTCAAAATACCGCGCCGAGACCAAGCTCCTGGTAAAGCGCGAACGTGTCGATCCCGTCATCACTCCAGAACAGAACGCTCCCATGGTGTTTCACGATACGGTCGGCGAGGAGGAGATCAACTCCGAAGTCGAGTTGATCCAGAGCCAGGATGTGCTGCACAAAGTCGTCACGACTTGCGGCCTCGACAAGAAAAGTTTTCTGTCGGGCTTGATGCACCCGGGCGAAACGCCGGAGAACCGGACGGATCGAGCCATCCTGCGATTACGCTCCGACCTGCAATTGGAGGTAATCAAGAAGACCAACGTCATCAGCATCGCCTATGAATCCCACAAGCCGCATCTGGCGCAGCAGGTTCTGAAAACGCTGGATGAAGCCTACCTCCAGAAGCACCTGGATGTGCACCATCCGACAGGCCAATTTGCGTTCTTCGACCAGGAAGCAGAGCAGTACAAGAAGGACATGATGGCCGCCGAAGCCCAGCTCAATCAATTTGCCCAACAGCAGGGCGGCGTAGCGCCGACAACCCAGCGGGACCTGACGCTGCAAAAGCTAGCCGACTTCAACAGCGTTCTGGAGACCACCCGCGCGTCGATTGCTGAAACTCAGAAGCGCATTGCGGACCTCGAAGGCCAGTCCAATTCCACTCCCTCCCGCCTGACTACTCAAATGAAGTCAGGGGACAACGCCCAGGTCCTGCAGAACCTGAAAGCAACCTTGCTTACGCTTGAGATGAAGCGCACCGAGCTGTTGACGAAGTATCAGCCCACTTACCCTCTGGTTCAGGAAGTGGACAAGCAGATAACCGATACCCGTGCTGCACTCGTTAAAGAAGAGACGTCACCGGTTCGTGAAGAGGTCACCGATCAAAATCCGACGTACGCATGGGTTAGTTCGGAACTGGCCAAGGCGAAGGCAGACCTGAGCGGCTTTCAGGCCCGGCAGACCGCGCTTCAGGCAATCGTGAACGTTTACATGGCGCAGGCGCGCAAGTTGGACGAGCAGGGAATCATGCAAGGCGACTTGATGCGCACCGCCAAGGCGAACGAAGCCAATTACATGCTGTACACGAAGAAGAAGGAAGAGGCTCGGATTGCCGACGCCCTCGACCGCACACGCATTTTGAATGTGTCGATTGCTCAGAACCCGACGATCCCCAGCTTGCCGACCCGGTCTCCCTGGATTTTCGGTTTGGTGGCTTGCCTTCTGGCATCGGCGGTGAGCCTGGGAGTAGTATTCGCCCTCGACTATGCGGACCAGTCGTTCCGCACGCCCTCGGAAGTGCTCTCTGAGTTGAGGATTCCGGTGCTGGCGGCGGTCCCTGTCCACCGAAATGGACATAACGTTTTGCACGCTGGCGACAACGGAAATAGTATTGGTGTCGAGGTTCGCTACGACGTCACCGATAAGAGCGATTCCATCAGCCGGGAGCAAAGGTAGACTTATGTTTCTGGATTTTTTCGGCCTTCGAGAGCAGCCCTTCGGTGTGACTCCGGACCCAAGATATCTTTATCTCAGTCCGGGCCATCGCGAAGCCCTAGCGTCTCTTTATTACGGGATCGAATCGAATCGCGGGTTCCTGTCGCTGGTGGCGAAGCCGGGGATGGGCAAGACCACCCTGCTCTTCCACCTGCTGGCCAAATTCGAGCATTCAGCCCGCACCGCTTTTCTGTTTCAGACTCAGTGTACTTCGCGCGAGTTCATGCGATTTCTGCTGGCGGAGCTTGGTATCGAGAGCGATCCGCAGGATTTTGTGCGCATGCACGATCAGTTCAACCGCTGCCTAGTACAGGAAGCGCGGGCCGGCAGGCGTTTCATCGTGGTGATTGACGAAGCTCAAAACCTCGATTCATCAGTGCTGGAGACAGTCCGATTGCTTTCCGATTTCGAGACGCCCCAGGCCAAGTTGTTGCAGATTATCCTGGTCGGACAGCCCGGTCTGGCGGACAAACTGGCGAGCCCCGCCCTCACTCAACTGCGACAACGTATTACCTCGGTCAGCGGCTTGAGTGCTCTTAGACCCGAAGAGACGGAACGTTTCATTCAACATCGCTTGCAGGTCGCGGGGTATAAGGGCGCATCCCTGTTCACGCCCGATGCGGTGGCTTTAATCGCGCAGGTGAGTGAAGGCATACCGCGTCAGATTAACAATTACTGCTTTCATGCACTCTCGATTGCCTGCGCGATGCGAAAGAAGATAGTTGACGCTGGAATGGTGCGCGAGGCGGCCAACGATCTGGATATCCATCGTTTTATTTCCGATGTCGGCGGACCGAGAATCGGACGGTCGTCGCCCGGGGCTTCGCGCGATGAGTTCCGCCAGATTGAGGAGGCGGCCTTAGAAGGTAGAGAATTTTCGAGTGCGGTTTTGGCGTCAGGCAACGGCGGGCAAGACTACTTGAGTCCGTCGGAAGCCATTGAACATATGCGGGATGTAGCACGGCTCCTGCACAACTGGCGTAAGGGCATGGGGCAGCCCGCCTAATAAACTTGGTTCCGATTTCACCAAAGACAAACATTCAACTCCGTAGCGTGAAGGACAACAGAAACGAACAGCGGGGCAGTATCACAATCCTATGAGCAGAAATTTTGAACTGATGCAGAACCTGGGCAAGGAACGCGAAGTGTTCCAAGTCGCCACCGAACCCCTTGCCATTCCGGAACCTCCGGCTCCCATGGAACTGCAGCCGCTGCAGCTGAAAATGGAGGAGGCTCAGCGGGACGAGATTTTCAAGCTTGTGCAACGTGTGTTCCTGGTGCCCGGTGGCGAGAAATCGCGCCTGGTTGTGGTCTCAGGTATGGAACCGGGCAATGGCTGCAGCTGGATTTGCGCCCGGATGGCCGAAGTGCTGGCCGCTCAAGTTTCAGCCTCGGTTTGCGTGGTCGATGCGAACCTGCGATCTCCCGGCCTGCACCGCGAATTCGGAACATCCAATCACTATGGGCTTACCGATGCGCTTCAAGTCTCCGAACCTGTACGCGGGTTCGTCAGTCAATTGTCTCGTCCCAACCTCTGGCTGCTGAGTTGCGGCGCGGAAAAAGAAGGGGCGCGCGCATTGCTTGGCTCCGACCGCATGCGATCGTTGCTGCCGGAATTGCAGCGAGAGTTCGACTACGTTTTGATCGATGCACCGCCAATCGGCACCGGCGACGATAGCATCATGCTGGCCCGGAATGCGGAGGGTGTTGTGCTGGTTCTCCGGGCGAATTCATCTCGGCGTGAAGCGGCACGCAAAGCGGTGCGGGATCTCGAGGCTGCCAACGTCCGTGTTCTGGGCGCTGTGCTCAATCACCGAACCTTCCCGGTTCCCGAATCCATCTACAGGAAGCTGTAAGAATGTTTGAGACTCTGCGAGCAGACATAGACCGGGCGATGCGGGAAACCCGCAACGACCCAGACTGGAAGCCGAGCTTCCGTCAAAAGGTCAATGCCACGTTCCGTCACTCGACTTGGCCGGTGATTGCCTATCGTCTTGGGCATTGGACCCTGGGTGTGCGGATTCCGGTGATTGGGCAGCTGCTTCGGATCGCGGGACTATTTTTCCGCAAATTTGTGGAACTGTTCACCAGCGTGCACATCGACGTGCACGCGAAGATTGGTCCGGGCTTTGTGATCCATTCGGTGTACGCGATTAATCTGGGCAAGACGACCATAGGTGAAAACTTTACGATTGCGACCGGATGCTTGATTTCTCACGCCTGTCGCGGAATTGGCGACAACGTTTACTTCGGCGCCGGCGCCAAGTTGGTGGGCGATGCAAAAATCGGCAGCAACGTAGTGATTGCGGCGAACAGCCTGGTACTCACCGATGTTCGCGACAACATGATGGTCATGGGCGTCCCAGCCCGCATCAAGTTGCCAGGAGGACGGCCACAACGGTTCGTAAAGAAAACCGCGACGGCGACCGCACCCGTGCCGGCAGCGACTTCGGCAACCGCATCGGCGCCAGAACCCGCGCGTACCCCAGCCTCCGTATCGGCATAAGACAAGGCTCAAGGTGCACTTGGGCCAGAAAGAAATCAGGAGATAACAAGCCTTGGACTTTGCATGGAACGATGAGCAGGCGGCTTTTCGCAAGGAGGTTCTCCGGTTCGCCCGCGAAGAGCTCAAAGATGATGTCATCACACGCGATCGCAACGAAGAGTTTTCCCGTCCACTGTGGGAGAAATGCGCGAAGTTCGGCATTCAGGGATTGCCCATTCCCACAGAGTATGGCGGCGGCGGCGCTGACACCCTCACGACGGTGTGCGCGCTCGAAGCACTCGGTTACGGCTGCCAGGACAACGGTCTCCTGTTTTCCATCAATGCGCACATGTGGAGCTCCGAGATTCCTATCTGGACGTTCGGAACGGAAGCGCAAAGGCGCAAGTATCTTCCCGGTCTGGTAAGCGGCGGAGTTGGCCTGCATGCCATGACGGAGCCGGGTTCAGGCTCGGACGCGTACAGCCTCAAGACTCGGGCCGAGCGCAAGGGCAACTGCTACGTACTTAACGGTTCGAAGACATTCAGCAGCAACGCTCCGGACGCCGACGTCACGATTGTTTTCGCGAACCTTGATCCCAGCCGAGGCCCGAACGGCGTAACCGCGTTTCTGGTGGATAAGGGAACGCCTGGCTTCTCGGTCGGCCGCAAGCTTCACAAAATGGGATTGCGCACCTCGCCCATGGCAGAGATTGCCTTGCAGGATTGCGAAATTCCAGTGGAGAATCTGCTGGGCAAGGAATTCGGCGGACAGGCAGTGTTCACCTCATCCATGGAATGGGAGCGCATCTGCATCCTGGCCAGCCATCTGGGGGCGATGCAGCGGATCATGGAAACTTGTGTGAAGTACGCCAAAGAACGCAAACAGTTTGGCGAGCCCATCGGCAAGTTTCCAGCCATTGCTAACAAGATCGCCGATATGGACGTACGTCTCGAGACCGGCCGCTTGGCCCTATACAAGGCGGCGTGGCTCAAGAGCCAGGGCAGGCATCCCTTGCGCGAGGCTTCGATCGCCAAGCTGTACGTCAGTGAAGCTTGCGTGAAGAGCTGTCTTGAGGCGATTCAGCTTCACGGCGGTTACGGTTACATGACCGAGTACGAGTTGGAGCGCGAACTGCGCGACGCCATTGCCGGCACTATTTATTCAGGAACCTCGGAAGTTCACAGAATGATTATTGCGAACTTCCAGGGCCTCTGATTTTGCTCCGTTGTCATCCCCCCAGCGTTCCTCGTGATGTGCATCCACATTAAATCCAATCGGGTTGGGTTCTGACCATGGCATACGTGTTGCAGCAATTGTTGAGCAAGAGCGCGCGTTTATATCCGGACAAGGCGGCGGTATGGGCTCGGGGCACAAGCATCACCTATCGCGAACTGGAAGAGCGATCGAACCAGTTGGCGCACCGGTTGCGCAAACAAGGCGTCCAGAAGGGCGATCGCGTCGGCCTGTTTTTCCCGAAGTGTGTGGAATCGATCATCAGCATGCTGGGCGTGCTGAAGGCGGGCGGAGTTTACGTCCCGCTCGATCCGCAAGCCCCGGCCGACCGCGTCGGCTATATCATCGGAAACTGTGGCATTCGAGTACTGATCACCAATGGTGAGAAGCGGCATGCGCTCACGCCCGATACGTTGGCCACACTTGAGGGTTGCATCCTGACGGATGAAACCTCGAATAGCGATGGCATCGTTGCCTGGACATCGCTCTCCGAATTTCCCGCCGCTCATGCGCCCGAAGTCAACCTGATCGAAACCGACCTGGCGTACATCCTCTACACATCGGGGTCGACCGGAAGACCTAAAGGCGTGATGTTGTCGCACCAGAATGCCCTGACCTTTGTCGAGTGGTGCGCCGAGACATTCAAAGTCACCAGCGAAGATAGGCTTTCGAACCACGCTCCTTTGCACTTTGATCTTTCGGTCTTCGACATTTACAACACTCTCGAAGCGGGCGCGACGGTCTACCTCATCACCGAAGAGCTGGCGCTGTTTCCCACCAGTTTGGCGAACTTTATCGAAAGCCAGGCAATCACGATCTGGTATTCGGTGCCTTCGGCTCTGATGCTGTTGTTGTTGCACGCCCGCATGACGGCGGAGAAGTTGAAGAGCGTGCGCATCATCCTGTTTGCCGGCGAAGTATTTCCCATGAAGTATCTCCGGCAACTGGCAGAACTGTCGCAGGAAAGCGAACTCTACAACTTGTATGGGCCCACCGAAACCAATGTGTGCACGTACTACAAAGTCGAGCGTGAGCGCCTGGCAAGTCTGGAAAAGTTGCCCATTGGAATCGCCTGCGCGAACACGGAAGCTTTCGCCGTAGCCACTGATGGTCGATTAGCCGCTGCGGGCGAGCCCGGGGAGCTGTACGTTCGTGGGCCGGCGGTGACCTACGGGTACTGGGCTGATGCCGAGAAGACGCGGACTATGGTAGTGCCCAATCATTTCCAGCATCACTTTGAAGAAAAGATGTATCGCACCGGCGACATCGTGACGGTGGGAGATGATGGCAACTTTTACTTTCAGGGCCGTCGCGACAGCATGATCAAGAGTCGCGGCTATCGCATTGAACTGGGTGAGATTGAGAGCGCCTTGCTGAGCCATCCCGGAGTTCGGGAAGCCGCCGTGTTCGCCGTTCCAGATGAGGTCATCGGGAACCGGATCCGCGCCGTGGTCTCCGCTCACGTTCCGGATTCACTCACCGCACTGGAGTTGCAGCAGTACTGCTCAACTCGAGTTCCGAAATACATGATTCCGGAAGTCATCGATCTTTGCGATGAATTACCCAAGACCTCGACTGGAAAGATTGATCGAGTCCGGCTGGCGCAGCAGGCGGTCGCAGCCCGCCAGGTGCCCAGCACGGCAGGACAACAGAGTTTGCAGTCGGTTTCGTAGTAACAAATTCACCTTAGTCTGGAGAGGGAAATGATCGAGTCAGCAGAAGTGAAGGATCGCATTCGTGAATACGTGCTGGAAGAGTTTGCCAAAACTAAAGGCATCATGCAGATCACAGACCAGGAAGTGTTGACCAAGAATGGAATCATCGATTCCATGGGCATTTTCCGCCTGGTGTCGTTCCTGGAAGAAACATTCAATGTCCGCATTGGCGACCAAGAAATCACGCACGACAACCTGGAGAGCGTCGACGCCATCGAGCGGCTTGTGATCGCCAAGTCGAAGAAGTAGTCGCCAGACCCTAGCCGGGAGCGGGCACGCGCCACTTTGCCCGCGTCGGGCTCCAGTTCCTCACCATCTCCCCCCATCCCGCACTGGTTCTTGCAAATCTCTTCTCAGGATCTCTTATGCGTATAGGGCGTAGAGTTTTTACAGAAGGTTTCAAGGTCTTTGACTTGCTGCTGATGGTGGTGGCTTTCGTCGTATCCACCCTGCCCTTGTACCATCGGGTGGGCAGATTCAGGCTGGCCGAATTCTTCGAACTGCGGGTGAAACTCGGGAACCTGGTACTCTTCCTCAGCTTTCTGCTGATCTGGCACATCCTGTTCAACGTGTTCGGACTCTACGGCTCCAAGCGCTTGTCGAGCCGTTGGGAAGAAATCTGGGACATCACCCGGGCCACCACTCTAGGCACCGTGGTCATTGCGGTGTCTGCTCTGGTGTTTCGCATCTGGGTGGTAAATCGCGTTTTCCTCGTGCTGTTCTGGGTACTGACTACATCCACGGTGATCCTCAGCCGGATGCTCATTCGGGCGTCTCTCGCTTACGCGCGGCGGCATGGCAAGAACCTGCGCAACATGCTGGTGATCGGGACGAATTCCCGCGCGGTCGCGTTGGTCGAGCGAATCCAACGCAAGCCGGAACTTGGCTACCGCATCGTGGGCTTCGCGGACGAAGAGTGGCCGGGACTGGAGCATTTCAAGAAAACCGGACACCAGCTGGTATGCGACCTGGAGAACCTGCCCTCATACGTCCGTCGCAGCGTTGTGGATGAAGTGGTGCTCGTTCTTCCGATCCGTTCGTTCCACACGCTGGCTTCGCAAATCGCGTCGGCCTGCGAGCAACAAGGCATCATCGTACGGTTCCTGCCGAACATCTTCGATCTGAAAGAGGCTCGGCAGCGAGCCGACGAATTCGACGGCGACGCTCTTATCAGCCATGAGAGTACAGTCACAGACGCTTGGGGCCTGGCCATCAAGCGCATGCTGGATATCGTAGTCTCGGCGGCGGCGATAATTTTCCTTTCCCCGGTGATGGTGTTGACCGCCATTCTGGTGAAGCTAACGGCCCCCGGCCCGGTGTTCTTCGTACAAAAACGCATGGGCTTCAATAAGAGGATGTTCCACATCTACAAGTTCCGCACCATGGTGGTGGACGCCGAAAAGCGCCTGAAAGACATTGAGCACCAGAACGAAGCCAGCGGCCCAGTCTTCAAGATCAAGAACGATCCCCGCATCACACCGTTGGGCAGCTTTCTGCGCAAGACCAGCATCGACGAGCTTCCACAACTCTTCAATGTGCTGAAGGGCGACATGAGCCTGGTAGGTCCGCGTCCGCTGCAACTGCGCGATTACGAGTTGTTCGATACCTTCTGCCAGGACTGGCAACGGCGTCGCTTCAGCGTTCGTCCGGGAATTACTTGTCTCTGGCAGATCAAGGGACGGAGTTCGATCCCCTTCGAAAAGTGGATGGAACTCGATCTGCAATACATTCGCACCTGGTCGTTATGGCTGGATTTAGAGATTCTCGCGAAAACCGTGCCTGCTGTTTTCAAGGGATCCGGGGCCGCGTAAGAATCGCCTTCCTTATATGCCTTCCACCAATTCACTGACAATTCAAACTGACTTGCCGAAACAGGAAAATTTGCAGACGCAGGAAACTCCCTGCATTGCCGAGCTGGTGAGACAACAGGCGGCTGCAAATCCCACCGCGCTTGCTGTAGCCGCCGGCAGCGAAGTCTTGTCGTACGCCGAGCTGAGCCGGCGGGCCAATCGTCTGGCCCATTATCTGCGCTCGATCGGGGTATGCCGTGACGCGGCTGTGGGCCTTTATCTGGAGCGCTCTCCGGCGATGGTTGTAGCTGCTCTGGCAATTCTGCGAGCTGGCGGCGCTTATGTACCGCTAGACCCGGCTCAGCCCGCGGCGCGCCTTGCTTTCATGCTTCGAGACTCCAACGCCCGCGTGGTGGTGAGCACGACGCGCTTGGCCGAGAGATTGTCGGCGGGTGCGTGGCAGGTGGTGACGTTGGATGGCGACGCGGAGAGAGTCGCGGCCCAGTCCGAGAGCCAGCCGGAGCACATCGCGAAGCCGGAGGACTTGGCCTACATCATCTATACGTCTGGCTCCACCGGACAGCCGAAGGGAGTGGAGATTGTTCATTCCGGCCTCTCGAATCTGGTGGCCTGGCATCGACGAGCGTTTCAAGTGACCTACGCCGATCGTGCCAGTGCCCTGGCGGCGCTGGGCTTCGACGCCGCGGTTTGGGAGATCTGGCCTTACCTTGCTTCCGGGGCCAGCTTGCATCTGGTGGAAGACAACGTTCGAAACCATGCGAGCGCTTTGCGCGACTGGATCGTATCGCAGCGCATCACCATCAGCTTTGTCCCGACGGCAATGGCAGAGAATTTGCTGCAGCTCGAGTGGCCGAAAGAAACGTCTCTGCACTTCCTGCTCACAGGTGCCGACACGCTGAAAATGTATCCGTCGTCGCGGCTGCCATTTGTGTTGGTGAATAATTACGGTCCAACCGAATGCACGGTGGTGACTACTTCGGGAGTTGTGCCGCCGAGCAGTTCGGTTCAGCAGCCTCCACCGATCGGTCGTCCTATCGATGGCGTGGACGTGTACATCCTCGACGATCGCGGGCAGCCAGTGCCGGAAGGTACTGCGGGAGAAATCTACATCGGGGGCGCGAGTCTCGCACGCGGGTACAGAAACCGTCCCGACTTGACCGCGGAGCGCTTTGTTCAAAATTCTTTCAGCGCCGTGCCTGGAGCTCGCCTGTACCGCACAGGAGACCTGGCTCGCTGGTTGCCCGACGGTCAGATCGCGTTCCTGGGGCGCGTCGACGAGCAAGTGAAGATTCGCGGCTATCGCGTCGAACCGGGTGAGATTGCTACCGTGCTGGGTCAGCACCCCGCTGTGCGAACCTGCGTCGTGGTTGCCCGGGAAGAGACGCCCGGCGAAAAAGAATTAGTAGCATACATGGTGCTGTCTCCCGATGCGACCGTGGATGCCGGAGAGCTTCGTGAGCATCTCCTGCACCGCTTGCCCGATTACATGATGCCGGCGGCTTTCGTGCCCATCGCAAGCGTGCCAGTGACGGAAAATGGCAAGGTGGATCGCGCAGCCCTGCCCTTTCCCAACGGAAACAGGCTGCAAGGCCAGGCCTATGTCGGGCCGCGGACTCTGGTGGAAGAGGAGCTCGTGAAAATTCTGGCTCCTTTGTTGAAGCTGGATCGGGTCGGCGTGAACGACAACTTCTTTCACCTGGGTGGACACTCTTTGTTGGGAACCCAAGTCATCGCGCGAGTCAGCGAGAGATTTGGTGTCGACCTCACGCTTCTGAAGTTGTTCGATCATCCCACCGTGGCCGAGATGTCCGCCGAAATTGAGGACCTCATTCTCGCCAAAATCGAAGACGCAACCAGGATTGAGCTCTCGGGAGACCACAACAGAAGTGTCGTCTAGCACAAAAACCCCGCCAAGGCTGGACAACGCTGAAGCAGCCCTGAGCCTGTATCACCTCCTCGATCCGGAGGTGTTGGCGAATCCCTATCCGCTTTTCCGTCGTCTGCGGTCCGAGGATCCGGTGCATTGGGATCCCTTTCTTCACGCTTGGGTGGTCACGCGCTATCCCGACGTAATGGAGGTCCTTCTTAACTTCTCGGCTGATCGCACGCCGACTCCTGAACAACTCAATGAGATGGGGCTGTCATCACTCAGTCCTATTGCTCGGGTGATGGTGAAGCAGATGTTATTTATGGACGCGCCTGCGCATACGCGTTTGCGCGGCTTGTCGTCCAAGGCCTTCACTCCGGCGCGAGTTGAAGCGCTGCGCGAGCACATCGAGGCCATCGTTAACGGTCTACTGGATAAAGTTCAATCGAAAGGCGAGATGGATGTGATCGCGGATATCGCGGAGTCGCTGCCCGCGATCGTAACCGCTGAGTTGCTGGGTGTTCCCACCAGCGATCATTCCAAGTTGAAGTCATGGTCCGCGGATTTCGCCGAGATGCTGGGCAATTTCCAGCACAACCCGGAACGTTACCCGCGCGTGCTGAAAGCGGTCGCGAATCTCACCGCTTACTTTCAGGATGCCATCCGGCAGCAGCGCGAGAATCCGCGCGAGGGATTGATTCACTCGCTGCTGACCGCGGAGAGCGACGGGGACCAGCTCACCGAAGAAGAAGTGATCGCGAACTGCATTGTGACCATGGTGGGTGGGCAGGAAACTACCACGAACTTGATTGGAAATGGCGTACTCACGTTGCTGCGCAATCCCGCAGAGATGGGGAGATTGCGGAGCGATTTGTCCCTGATCCCGTCTGCGGTCGAGGAAATGCTTCGCTACGAAAGCCCCAGCCAGCATACGGCGCGGATGTGTCCGTCGGACCGGGAAATGGGTGGCAAGCTGATCCAGAAACGTCAGGCTGTGATCGCAGTCATGGCGGCGGCGAATCGCGACCCAGAGCGCTTCCCTGATCCTGACCGCTTCGACATCACGCGAAAAGATAACCGTCACCTGGCTTTCGGCTATGCGGCGCACTTCTGTTTTGGCGCACCCCTGGCGCGCGTGGAAGGGCAAGTCGTATTCGGTGCTCTGCTGCGACGGTTGTCGAATCTGGCTCTGGTGCCCCAGTCGGTTGAGTGGCGCTCGAATTTGGGTTTGCGTGGGCTTAAGTCTCTGAAAGTGAAATTCGGTGCTCAGTCACGAGAAGAATTCTCCGCGCAGCCGCGGGAATTGAGCTTCGTTCAGGCAACGCCTGCGAGCTCTCAAGGCCGTTGTCCGCATGAAGTTCAAGAATCCGGGGCGAAACAAGATCGGATCCGTAAGTACCTTCAATCTCGGACCTCGGCTAAACCGGAGGTGCCGGCAGCCGTGCGCCGTTCCGAGCAAGGTCCGGCTCCACTTTCTTTTGCCCAGGAACAGGTTTGGCTGCACTGCCAGTTTGCCAAAGATCTTTATAACGAATCCGTGACGGTCTACCGCCGTGGACCGTTGGATGTGCCAACACTTAAGCGCAGCCTCGCTGAGATTATCCGCCGCCATGAGGCTTGGCGTACGGCGTTCAAAGTGATCGATGGACAGCCGATGCAGATCGTTGGCCCGGCTTATGAGCCAAGCGTGGCGGTGGTAGACCTGCGGAATCTCACGCCGGTGCAACGAGAAACAGAGGCGCTACGTTGCGCACGGAACGAGGCGAGAACTCCTTTTGATATGGAGCGCGGGCCGCTCCTTCGCACCATGCTCGTTCGCCTCGGTGAAGAAGAATACCGTCTGTATATCTTCCTGCACCATATTGTTTTTGACGGATTCTCCATCTATCGCGTCTTCCTACCGGAACTCGTGTCACTCTACAACGCGTTGCTCGCGGGCCAGCCTTCTGCACTTCCCGAGCTGCGATTGCAGTATTCCGACTTCGCGCGCTGGCAGCGTGAAGCGCTGGGGAGTGCACAACAGAACGAGTCGCGGGAATACTGGTCACATCGGTTGGACGGGCCCCTTCCGGTTCTGGAGTTGCCAACCGACCACGCCCGCCCCGCGGTGCAAAGCTTTCGAGGGGCGATTCATCGCTTCGCTTTTCCCAAGAGCCTTTCGGATGCCCTGCACGCTCTGGCCGATCGCGAGAACACCAGTTTTTTCACCACAATTCTGGCCGGGTTCGCAGCTCTGCTCGCGCGCTACAGTTCGCAGCAGGAGTTCGTGATCGGCACGGTGACTTCGGGACGCAAGCGTTCAGAATTCGAGACCCTGCTCGGTTGTTTCCAGAATCCGCTGGCATTGCGTTTGAAGTTTGCGGGCGATCCCAGCTTCCGCGAGTTTCTAGGGCATGCGCGGGAAGTGACACTCGGAGCGCTCTCCCACGATGACGCCCCATTTGACCGGCTGGTAAAGGAACTTTCCATCCGACGCGACACCAGTCGAAGCCCGGTATTCCCCGTAATGTTTTCTTTGGTGCCGCCGAGGGCGGCGGTCGAGCCGGGATGGGACTTGAGCCAGCTTGATCTCGACATCGGCACAGCGAAATTCGACTTTGATCTGGAGTTCGACGATCGGACAGAAGGCCTGTTGGGCCGCTTCGTATACAGCACGGATCTGTTTGACGCCAGCACCATCGAACGCATCACCGGACATTTTCAGACAATGCTGGAAGCGATCGTCGCCGACCCTGAACTCAAAATGTTCCGTCTGCCCATGCTAACGGCGGCGGAGCGGCAACAATTTGCGGAGTGGAACCAGACCCGTGCCGATTTTCCGCGCGAGCTCTGCATGCACGAACTAGTGGAAGCGCAGGCCGCGAAGACTCCGAGCGCGATCGCCGTCGAGCACGGCGACGAGTGCCTGACCTATCGCGAACTCGACGAGCGCGCGAACCAACTGGCGCATTCTCTGAAGAAACGTGGAGTTGGCGCTGAGTCGAAAGTCGGCATCTGCCTGCGGCGCTCTCTTGAATTGCCGGTGGCATTGCTAGCGGTGCTGAAGGCGGGTGGTGCTTGCCTGCCTTTGGATCCCGCCTATCCCAAAGAACGCCTGGCCTACATGCTTGAGGATTCGCAGACGTCGCTGGTGCTCACCCAGTCCGGTCTGCTGGCTGAAGTGACTGACTTTGACGCCGAAATCATCAATCTCGATGCCGACTGGAAGGCGTTCTCCGGTGAGAGTCGCAACCCTGTCCGCAGTGAAGTCCGGCCGGACAATCTGGCATACGTGATCTACACGTCCGGTTCAACGGGCAAGCCGCGTGGAGTCTTGCTGACCCATGGCGGCTTAGTGAATCACAACACTGCGGTGTCGAAGCTGTTCGGCATCACGCCTCACGACCGTATGGCACAGTTCGCATCGATTTCCTTCGACATCGCGATCGAAGAAATTTTCCCCACCTGGATTTCGGGCGGCACACTAGTGGTTCGCGAAGAGGACGCTTCCTTGGCCGCGCGAGACTTCCTGCGCTGGGTGCGCGAGCGGCGCGTCACTGCGCTGGATTTGCCGACAGCGTACTGGCATGAACTTGTCCGTGAGCTTTCGGAGTCGGCACTGCGTTTGCCGGAAAGCCTGCACCTGGTCATCGTCGGCGGCGAGAAGGCATCTTCCTCAGCGTTGGCGGCCTGGCGCAAAGTCGCGGGCTTGCGAGTGCGCTGGATCAACACTTACGGTCCAACTGAAACCAGCGTCATTGTCAGTTCATTCGAGCCGAAGCCATCGGAAGAAATTCCGGCTGTCCTCCCGATTGGTCGTCCCATCGCGAATACGCGGATTTACGTTCTAGATCGCCACCTACAAATGTTGCCGGTAGGAGTTGCTGGAGACCTGTACGTCGGCGGGCCCGGCCTCGCCCGTGGCTATCTGAACCGTCCAGAGATCACGGCTGAAAAATTCATTCGAGATCCTTTTAGCAACAATCCTGAAGCCCGCCTTTACAAGACCGGGGATCTTGCCCGTTACCTCGCAGACGGCAACCTTGAATTTGCCGGACGTACCGACGACCAGGTCAAGATACGCGGCTATCGCATCGAACTCGAAGAGATCGAGGCGGTACTGGGCTCGCATCCTGGGGTTCGCGAAATGGTCGTGGTGGCACGCGAGAATGAAACAGGCGAAAAGAACCTCGTGGCTTATGTCGTGCCTTCGAGGGAGCGTGCCCCCACGGGCAGTGAATTGCGGTCCTATTTGAAGCAGAAGCTTCCACACTACATGGTGCCTTCCGCGTTCGTTCTACTGGAAGCGATGCCGAAGACGCCGAACGGCAAGGTTGACAAGCGTGCCATGCCGGCTCCGAAGTCGGCCGATTTCGCCGCGGCCCAGGAATACGTCTCGCCGTCCGACGAACTGGAAACGCAACTAGTCAAGATCTGGGAAACGATTCTGGACAAGAGTCCCATTGGCATCCGGCACAATTTCTTCGAACTGGGCGGACATTCCTTGCTGGCGGCGCGCCTGATGCACCGCATCGAACAGTCCCTCGGGCAGCGCCTTCCCCTCGCGGCATTGTTGCAAGCGCCCACGGTGGAACAACTCGCCGGCCTGCTCCGACAGGAGGGGTGGTCAGCGTCGTGGTCGTCGCTGGTCGCGATTCAGCCGGAGGGTTCGCGCCCACCCTTCTTCTGCATACACGGAGTTGGAGGCAACGTGGTCGGCTTCCGCGATCTGGCGCGGCATCTTGGGCCAGACCAGCCGTTCTACGCAGTCCAGCCGCAAGGTCTGGATGGTAAGCGCCCCTGCCTTACCAGCGTCGCAGAAATGGCGGAACGCTACATCCGTGAAATCCGCCGGGTGCAGCCGGAAGGGCCGTATCGCATCGGCGGATACTCTTTCGGTGGGCTCGTGGCCTATGAGATGGCGCAGCAATTGGACGCTCAGGGAGAAGAGGTCGCGCTGCTTGCACTTTTTGACACCTATCCGGGGAAGATGGAATCCCGAAGCTCGCAGTTGAAAAATCTGTTTATGCTTCCGTTGAAAGAGCAGGCGGCCTTCATGGTGAAGAAGGGCAGCTTCGTTCTGATGACTCTGCGGAAGCGGCTCGAACTGCAGATGTTGCCGCGGCCCCTGCGCAACGTACGACAGGCTTGCGCGAAAGCTGCCGCCGGATATTCGGTGCAGCCATATACCGGTCAAGTCACCCTGTTTCGAGTCGCAGAAAAATCTGTAGGCAGCCTTAACGATCCCTATGCAATCTGGTGGAAGGTCGCTGCCGGTGGAGTTGACCTGCGAGAGATCAGCGGCGACCACCTCAGTTTGCTCAAAGAGCCGCAAGTCAGGCTGCTGGCAGAAGAACTAAACGACTGCCTCGAACATTCCGTCAGTGCAGTTTCGGTCCCGGAACCCGCAATCTGCTGACTTGGCCTGATCCGATCTGTTCATCAATCCAGAAATTAGGTAGTGGTGCAATTTGAAGTTCTCTTGTAAGACTCACTGGCGTCATCCTGAGCGCAGCCGTTTTTCAGGCGGAGCGAAGGATCTCGCGTGTAGTGCTCTTAGGGTACGAAGTAGCGTGAACCATTACGACTCTCACCGATAAGCATTCCCAACCAATAATGTCTTCGCCAAATACAGAAGAGTTGCTCGATCCCGAGATGTGCACGGCCGCCGCAGGGGTCGCCGAGTCGACCGCCGAGCCCGGCGAGCCCCGCAGCCATTTCCGCGACAAGCTCATGCGCTGGGTGACCAAGGGCGGCCTTGCGATTCTCGATCAAGGACTGATTTCCGGATCCAACTTCTTGATCGGCATCCTCCTGGCACGCTGGCTCATGCCCGACCAGTACGGTGCATTCGCACTCGCCTTCTCGGTGTTCCTGCTGCTCTCCTACGTCTACCAATCGTTCTTGGCCGAGCCCCAGGCGGTATTCAGCGGATCAGCCTACCGCAAGTCTCTGCGCGGTTATCTGAAAACACTTCTCGGCATACATCTGATTCTGACCTGCTTTGGCGTAGTCCTGCTGGGAGGGGCTGCGGCAATTGCTCTCGCGATAGGGAAGGGAAACGGCCTGCCCGGCGCTCTGGCAGGGGTCGCGATCGCCTCGCCCTGCATTCTTTTTTTCTGGCTGATGCGACGCGCTTTCTACATGAACCTCGCCCCGGGCCGCGCCGCGGTTGGAGCATTCATCTATTTTGTTCTGGTCACCGGGGGGTTGTTCGTCGCCTACAAGCGCTCGTTAATTTCGCCATTTTCCGCGTATCTCCTGATGGCGCTCGGCGCCCTTGCCACCGGGTTCTTCCTGCTCTCGCAGATCAAGAAGGTATTGCCACCGGACACGGCTCATCCACCGAAAGCCCGGGAAGCATGGCGTAAACACTGGGAATACGGACGATGGGCACTCGCGGTCTCCGTCGTGACTTGGATTCCGTATTACATGTACTACCCGCTGGTGAGCATGTTTTCCGGGATGGCGCAAGCCGGCCAGTTGCGAGCCCTCATGAATCTCGCCCTGCCCATGGAGCAAAGTTACACCGCGCTTTCCATTCTGTTCCTGCCCTACGCGGCGCGCATCTGCCGTGAAAAAGGGCTCTCCAGTGCAGGCCCGCTGGTTAGGCGAATCACACTGCTGTTCGTGGTGGGTTCAATTGGTTACTGGGCCATTCTCATTCCGTTGAAAGTGCCGGTGTTTCGTCTGTTGTATGCGGGCAAATATGTGGAAGTGGCGCACTTCATTCCCTACGTCGCTCTGGGAACAACCCTGTGGAGCGCGGCGTTTGGACCAGCGATTCTGCTGCGTGCGATTGAATCGCCGGATTCGATCTTTTACGCCCGCTTGGTAGCCAGCGCGCTCTCCCTTCTGATTGGAGTTCCAGCGACCCGCTCGTTCGGCCTGTGGGGAGTGGTCTGGAGCGTAGTCATCGCCAATCTCGCGGCTTTCCTGATCTCGATGTACATATTGCAACGCAAGACGAAGTCGGTTCCGTTATTGAACCCGGCTTTACAAGGGGAAGGCTGATTACGTCATGAACAAATTGAAGGAACTTCGTTTCAAAGCATCGCGAACCAAACTGCGCGCTCCAAAGGGGTGGTGGGAGCACCGGAGTCTTGATCATAAGGACGTATTCTTCGCGTCGTTCGAGCGCTCCGGCAATACGTGGCTACGTTTCGTCCTCATGGAAATTCTGACCAAAGACAATGCCGGCTTCCTAAATGTAAATCAGGTGTTGCCGGAACTGGGTACGCATATAGGAATGAAGCCGGCGCTACCCAACGGCGGGCGCCTGATCAAGACCCACTACCAATATCGTTCCGCTTACAAGCGCGCGATTTATCTGATTCGCGATTTGCGCGACGTCATGCTCTCGAATTGGGCGCGCGACAAGGAGATGGGCTTCTCGCAATATTTCGACAACGGCAAGGACATGGACGGCTACGTTGAGTCCTTCCTGCAGGGCAAGGTGACGCGTTTCGGATCGTGGCAGTCACATGTGAATTCCTGGCTGAACTGTCACCTGGCGAACAACGGAAATTTGCTGATCGTGCGCTACGAAGACCTGCGCCGGGACACGGAGACCGGCCTTCTGGAAATGCTCGACTTCCTTGGCATCAATGGTGATCGCGACCTGGTTCGCCGCGCCGTCGAGAACAATTCCTTGCGAGCCATGCGTGAGAAAGAAGACAGGGCCAAGAAGTCTGGGGCTACATTGGGGAAGGGAACTCTGCTGCGCAAGCATCGCCTCGATCGTGAAGATGCCCGCTTTGTTCGCAGCGGATCAGTCGGCGGCTGGCGCGAAAAGCTCAGCGACACGCAGATCGACATGGTCACCCGCTATGCGAGCCAAGCCCTGGTACGGGCCGGCTACCCCTCTGGCCTTTCCATGGACGCGCAGCCTGAAGAACTTGCCTCCGAAGTCCAGGCGTAACCTCCGCACCGATGACTTTGGTACTGAAGCAAGTCCCCTCTTTTCTGGCGATCATGCTGCTACTGGTTCCTATGGCCCCGTCCCAGAAAAAGGACGCCGAACCTGAGAACGCGACCTTGCGTCAACATGCCGACAAGATGGGCTTCTGGGTGGGCACGACGATCCAGGGCAGAATGTGGAATCGCGACCCGCAGTACAAGCCGGTACTGGGCCTGGAATTTAACGCCGCGGTTTCCATCGTGTTTCAGGGCATCACGCAACCGCAGCGAGGGCGCTTCAATTTCGACGGGATGGACGAAGCCATGAGCTTCGCCAAAGACCACCACATGAAGCTCATGGGGCATAGCCTGGTTTATAAGAATGCCACCTCAGCGCCCTGGCTGAACTTCAACACCGCGGCTTGCGGGGGCTGGTCGCCCAAGGAACTGGACCAGATCTTGAAAGAGCACATTCAAACCGTCGTCCGCCACGGCGGAGATACCTATTACTCGTGGGAAGTGGTGAACGAGCCCACCGAGCCCCATCATAACGGCTGCTGGTCCCGCATCCTGGGCGAAGCGCAATACATGGTGAAAGCCTTCCAATACGCGCACGAAGCCAATCCGAATGCTTTGCTCCTGCTCAATGACACGTTCGGGCAGGGAGGAATCGACCAGGCACGTGGCGACGAATTCTTTTCACTGGTGAAGAGACTCAAAGCGGCAGGCGCCCCGATCGACGCAGTCGGAACCGAAATGCACTGGGAAATGCCACAGCTCCGGCCTTCTTATCTGGATGAATTCAAATCCTTCCTGGATAACGCCCGGGAAGCCGGCGTCAAAGTGCATATCACCGAAATGGATGTCTACCAGGGCCCCGGGAATTCCACCGAGGCCTTCGCTAAGCAAAAAGAGATTTTCTACAACGTGAGCCACACCTGTTTGCTCGACTCGAATTGCATCGGCTTCATGACGTGGGGTATTGCCGACCGCTACACCTGGCTTCGCACCTCAGATTGGAAGAATCTTCCCGATGCCAAGCCCGTGCTATTCGACGACGATTTCAAGAAGAAGCCTGCCTACTACGGCGTGCTGCAGGCACTTAAAGGGGGACGATGAATTACAGCGTTCTAGATCGGACACAGGAACACAGCCGGCTGGATTCGCGACGACGGAGTCCGCTGTGGCTGCTCTTCCTCTTTGTCCTGGTCGGATTTTCCATCGCGACCCTGGTTTCCCTGTTAGCCGGCTCCAAGCCGTTCGGGGTCCTGGTCGCGGCGGTCGCCATCCTCCTGGCTATTCCTGTCATGGGGCTAGTGATCCAGGCGATTCCGCAGGGATTCGCCAAGGCGCGGCTTCTCGCACAGAACTGGACCTGGTGGCACCCGCTGTGGTTCTTCATCTTTTTCAGCATGCTGGTCTTCCGCATCCGCGACGTCGGCGCGGCGAAGGCCAATCCGCTAGACGCGTACGCCATGCTGCGGATCCTTCCAGAAGCGGTTGTGGCGCTGACGCTGATCGTTCGTCTGATCCTGAAGAAACCCAACTGGCTTGGTTCTTTGTTCCGCGGCATCCCGGGAGCGATGGCGATTTATTGCCTGGCGTGTCTGGCCTCCACTGCATGGTCGGTCAATGCCTCGTGGACGGCTTACAAGTCGCTGGAATTCCTGGCTGACGTCTCTCTGCTTGCGGCGATCGTGGCCAGCGCGGAGTCGTGGTTCACCTATCAGAACCTTCTCGATTGGACACTCACGTTCTACGGGCTGTCTCTCGCTGTCGTCTGGATCAATCTTCCCATTTGGCCCGCGGAAGCGATGGATGGCGGCCGCCTTACTGGTGTTCTGCCGGTTGAAGCTTCGAACAGCGTTGGAACCTCCGGCGGCGTGCTGGCGCTGGTTGCGCTTTGTCGACTCATGCCGGTATTCGGCCGCGCCAAGAATCGCGCCTGGTACATCCTCCTGTTCATCTTCGGCACGCTTTCAATGGTACTGTCACAAACCAGAAACTCGGAGGCTGCATTTGTCTTCGCGGTAGGGCTGGTAGTGATCTTTTCTCAGAAGCTGCGAAGAATAGCGGTTGCCGGCAGCGTCGCTCTGGCTCCTTTCGTAATCGTATCGGTGCTCTTGAGCCATCGGCTGTGGCAGAAGCTTGGGGATGTGTTGCTGAGTTTTGCCGTGCGCGATCAGTCATCGGGCGCGATTGATTCCTTGAGCGGACGCACTGCATGGTGGGCCTATGGGATGGAGCAATTGATGCATCATCCTTTGACAGGAATGGGAGCCTACGCAGCTGGCCGATTTGCAGTTCTCGGCAAGTTAGGTGTCGGCTCCGCTGCGATGATGCACAGCGACTGGGTCGAGGTCATCATCGGGACCAGCTTGTGGGGCCTGATCCCTTTTACCGCCGCGCTGGTTGCAGCGTGGTGGTGTCTGGTGAAATGCATTCGCAGTAATGCTTTCTCCCCCGACCAGCGCCAGCTCGCGCTTGAGTTCTTGGCTTTACTTGGCATGCTCACTTTGCATTCCTTCTTTAACGATGAACTCAGCTGGCACTGCCCTCTACTCTATTTTGCAATTCTCGGCTATGCCGAGTTCGTGCGGGTTCAGGCTAAGGCTGAGCCTAGGCGCGCGCTGACAGCGCCGAGTGTTTTAGTTCGCCATAACTTTTGATCGAAAACGTACCGCAACACGTTCTTCACGGAACATAAAGCAAGAAAAACAATAAAACTCTTAGGGGGAGTTAAGGAAATGGGAAACAAAACTCGGATTCTGGTAACTGGCGCCGGTGGGTTCATTGGTCATCATCTGGTCAAGCGGTTGAAGGCTGATGGTCATTGGGTGCGTGGGGTCGATATCAAGCAGCCGGAGTATGAGCAGTCCGCTGCCGACGATTTTCAGGTTCTGGACCTGCGGATGTGGGAAAACTGCCTGACCGCCACTCGCGACATCGATCAGGTCTACAACCTCGCCGCCGACATGGGCGGCATCGGCTACATCACCGCGTTCCTCGCCGACATCTCGAAGAACAACATCCTGATCAACGCGCACATGCTCGAAGCCAGCAAGCAGAACGACGTGAAGCGCTACCTGTTCTCGTCCTCGGCCTGCGTCTATGCGCAATACAAGCAGAAAGTCGCAGACCTCGCGCCGCTGAAAGAAGAAGACGCATATCCTGCCGATCCCGAGCCGGGGTACGGTTGGGAGAAGCTTTTCGCCGAAGAGTTGTGCCGCTACTACTACCACGATTACAAGTTCGAAACGCGAATCGTACGCTTCCACAATGTGTACGGCCCGCTCGGCACCTACGATGGGGGCAAGGAAAAGTCTCCCGCAGCCATTTCCCGCAAGGTCGCGCACGCCGAAGATGGCGGCACCATCGAGATCTGGGGCGATGGCCTGCAGACGCGCTCCTACATGTACGTGGACGACTGCGTCGAAGGCCTGATCCGGTTGATGGGCTCGAACCACCGCGAGCCGCTGAACCTCGGTACCGACGAGATGGTCAGCATCAATCACCTGGTCGACATGATTTGTGGAATCGCTGGGAAGAGTCTCTCGAAGGCCCATGATCTCACCAAGCCGCAGGGCGTCCGCGGACGCAACAGCGACAATACGCTGCTGCGCAAGGTCCTCGGCTGGGAGCCTTCCACGCCGCTGGAGCAGGGTCTGGCGATTACCTACAAGTGGATTGAAGGCGAACTCAAGAAGAAAGAAGTCGGCGAGTTAGCCGAAGTTACAGGCGACTAACTTTCAATCTGGACATGGCCATGTCGAATCTTGCATCTGACGTTTGCGTCAGAATCCTCGGGGTAAAGGTCCATGTCACTGACATGGACCGTGCCCTGGCTCGAGTCGAATCCACCGTTGCCGCAGGCGCCAAGGGCTACGTCTGCGTTACCGGCGTACAGGGCGTCATGGAAGCGCAGGTCGATTCCAATCTGAAGCGCATCATCAATCACTCGATCCTCACCACACCCGACGGCCGCCCCACCGTCTGGGTAGGGTGGCTCCGGGGTTTTTTCAAGATGCGCCAGGTGACTGGTCCTGACATGATGCTGCGGATTTGCGCCCTCTCGGCGGAGAAAGGCTACACGCACTTTTTTTACGGAGGAAACGATGGCGTCGCCGAACAGCTCAAGGATTCGTTGACCCGCCGTTTTCCCGGCATGAAAGTCGTGGGTACATACACTCCTCCCTTTCGTCCCTTGCACGCGGAAGAGGAAGCCGAACTCGTCCGCATGGTTGCGGAAACCAAGCCCGATTTCTTTTGGGTAGGCCTGAGCACGCCCAAGCAGGAGAGGTTTATGGATCAATACCTCTCCAAGCTCGACACCAAGCTGATGTTCGGCGTGGGCGCGGCGTTCGACATCCATACCGGCCGCATCAAGGACGCTCCGTACTGGATGAAGGTCACGGGCACACAATGGATGCATCGGATCTACCAGGATCCGGCACGGCTATGGAAACGCTATTTGATTAATAATCCGAAATTCGTATATCGCATCACCCTCGAACTCCTAGGCTTTGCGAGGCAGGAACGCGCTTAGGTTCGCGTCCGTATGAGGCAGCACGGCGAACCTCTGAGTGCGGGTAGGATCAATCTCACGCATGAAAGTCTTACTCGTACATGGGGCTTATCAGCAGTTCGGGGGAGAGGACTCCGTTGTACGGGCCGAGAAGGAATTGCTCGAACGTCACGGCGACGAGGTATTGCCTTACTCCCGTCACAACGACGAGATCAATCAGTTTAGCGTCGCGCAAAGAGTGGCCTTCTTTCCCCAGACGGTTTATTCACGGAAGACTACTCGCGAAATCGGAGACGCCGTCCGCAGCTTCCGGCCCGACGTAGCTTTCGTTCATAATGTTTATCCCCTGATCTCTCCATCGGTCTATCACGAACTGCATTCGCTGGGGGTACCAGCCGTGCAGGTGCTTCACAACTTCCGCCCATTCTGCCCAAACGGATTGTTCTACACGCAAGGCAAGATTTGCGAGGACTGCAAGGGTGGCAACTATCTGAACGCAATTCGAAAGCGCTGCTACAAAGATAGTTATCTTCTAAGCGGATTGTATGCACTCACTCTAGGTGCCAACCGGCTTGCTGGGATGGTGCAGAAGATCGCCGGATTCATCTGCCTGACGGAGTTTTTCAAGATCAAGATGCTGGAGGCAGGTGTTCCTGAGAGCAAGCTGTTTGTCCGGCCCAACTTTGTGTACGCGCCTCCTTTATCGCCTGCGGCAGACGACAGCGGCAACTACGCGATCTACATGGGGCGCTTGTCCCCGGAAAAGGGCTGCTGGACTCTAATTCGCGCCTTTGAACAGCTGCCGCAAGTTCGACTGAAGATTCTGGGAACAGGCCCGCTGGAGCAGGAATTGAAGGATTATGTCGGCGGCAAGGGAATCGGGAATATTGAATTCCTCGGCTTCAAAAGCGGCGAAGAGAAGTGGAATTTACTGCGAAATTCAATGTGCTTAATCGTACCCTCGGAATGGTACGAGAACTTTCCTGTGACGGTGCTGGAAGCGTATATGGCAGCCAAGCCAGTCATTGCCTCGCGCATGGGCGGGCTGCCTTACATCGTCGAGGACGGACACTCGGGTCTCTTATTTGAAGCCGGCAAAGTGAACGAACTGGTAGAAAAAATTCAACGCCTGATGGATGATCCCGCCAGCGCCGCACGCATGGGCGCCTGCGGACGGCGATTGAGCGAGACCAGGTATGGCCCCGAACAGGGCTACAGCAACCTCATGAAGATCTTTTCGCAGGTTCAGGCAGCATGACGAGCGCTCGAATGAAGATGAAAAGCCAGAGTTTCGAGTCCATGAGTTCCGGCCCGCTGTTCGTAGTCGGAATGTGGCGCTCCGGAACCTCGCTCTTGTACGCCCTGCTCAACCAGCACCCGCAGATCGGGCTCATGTACGAATCGGATCTGCCTTTGTTGTCTTCGCTTTTTCTGTTCCCACGAAAGAGTTCGTCCTGGGTACCAAAGGTAGATTCCTGGAATGGAGCCTTGACCCGGCACAAGATTGACACCGCCAGCATCCCGGAAAACGTTGTTGATTTGCCCAACGCTTTCGCGGCAGCTGCCCAGCAGTATGCAAGAAAAAAAGGCGCCACGGTTTGGGGATGCAAGTCGCCCAACTACTACGATTGCATGAACCAGTTGGCCACCTGGTTTCCGCGGGCAAAGTTCATCGTGATCTGGCGCGATCCCGCCGACGTTTGTCGAAGCATCGTGCGAGCAGCAAAGAAGTCTCCGTGGTTCGCGCGTCCGGGAATGGACCTCCGCGCACTGCTCGGTTACCACCGGATGAAAAAAGAGGCAGACCAGCTATTACGTCGGGGCGTGGCGATTCACCAGCTGCAATACGACGATCTGGTGCGCGAACCAGCTACGGCGCTGGCCGCAATCTGCGACTTCATCGGCGTTGAATACGATCCGAAGATGACTTCGTTGGACGGTGCGGATCGCTCCGCCATCTACAACGGCGATCATCATTCCATGGTGAAAAGCGCCAGCATCGTGGCCGAGCGCAATCGCCCGGAAGTGCTCACTCCTGAACTCAAGAACAAGATCGAGCGTTACGTTATCTTCTGGCACCGAAAATATGACGGCGCCTGGCCCGTCAAAGTGACCGTGAGCGATGGCACGAAGGCGGCATCTTTATTCGAACGGACCCGCGACAAAGCACTTCACGGCTTGTTGCGCACGCTGGATTTGGCTATTCCACTCGCCTATTCTTTCGTGCCAGTGCCCATCTGGCTAAAGTACCGCCAGTGGAAATATCGTTCCCAGCGAGCTCCAACGAAGGCGCCAGGACCTGAAGTAATCTAGTAGTAATCTCTCACAAGCCATTCATACCAAAGGCATAACCGAGTTACGTTCTCCGGAAATTATGGACTCCAAAATGCACTCATCGATACGACCCTTTCGCAACTCCACGTCCAATGAGGAGATCCTCTTGTTCGCCCGTGTGACCAAGTGGCTGGTTCTAGTGACCTGTTTCGTTCCGCTGCTCTGTAGCGACGGCCTGGCTCAGATGAGCACCTTCCCTGGACTGAACACCGTTCAGAACAGGCTGAACGCAACGGCTGCGCCAGATGTCACAATCGCCGTGGGGACCGTTGACTATTGCGAGCACGTGAACAATGCCTACCAGTGTTGGTACAAGAGCGGGCCCAATGCTAATCAGCCGGTGAGTTTCTTCGGCAATACTTCTCCAAAGTCCGATTCCGGGCCGTGGAGCCAGAACAGCAACAACGGAGGCAACACTCCCAATTGTCCGACCGCATTTACTCCCAACTCGCAAATGCTGCATGACAACGTTTACAACGTGTGGATTCTGGAAAAGCGAATTTCCTCGAAGGTCAACGGCCACCAGTACATGTGCGTTGCCATCAGCAACGTCGAGGATTTTGCATCGACCTCACCGGCGTTCAGCTGGTTTGCCTTCGAATACGATCTCGATACTGTGATTCCGAGGAATCCCCAAGGAAATTTTTACTATCCTGATTATCCTCAGTCAGGTCTGTGGCAATCTTCCACCACCCCGACTGTGCCTTACACCCCTGCGAAGGACCAGGCCATGTGGATCACCTACGATCTGCAGGACGTAAATAACAGCAGCAACATCAACGGAGTCTTGCTCTGCGCGGTCGACCTGGCGGGTCTTCGGGCCAGCACTTCGAGTCCGTGGGTGAATACTTCCAAAACACCCGCATGCACCATTGCCCATCCTCTGACCGCATTCAATCAGCGCCGCAGCTGGGTACCCGCAAACAACTCCGACACCACGCCTCCGATTGCCGCGGACGGAGAAATGTTCACCTACCTGATCGAGCCCCCCAAAGACAGCCTGAGTTATCTGACAGATCCGAGTCATACGCAGGGCGTTGAGCAGTGGACCATTGACTGGACCGCCGCAACTCCCGCTCCCACCTTCGTCAACAGCTGGGATTTGCCATCGACCCAATCCGGTGGAGACCAATTGGGTTGTTTCAACCGGGGCAATTATTACGGCACGATTTGTATCCCGCAGCCTTCGACCTCGGTGAGCGGAATCATGATCGATTCCGTGGCCGACCGAATGCAGCAGTTCTTCCACTACACGTCGAATGGCGGTCAGGGAGGCGTCTGGACTTCAGCTCACGCTATCCAAATCGTTCCCAATCCGACCAACTTCACGCAGACTGAGGCCGACATCCGGCTTCTGCAGCGCAATAGTGTGGCGCCGAATGCTGTCTACGTTGCGGCAGACTACCCCATCCTGGATCCTGCCGACTCGACCGCGTATGTCTTTCTGCCCAGCGTGGTGCGCGACAAAGTCGGCAACCTGCAGGGCATCCTGGGAACCTCTGGTAGCGGGACGAACCAGCATCCCGCCCTCGACAGCCTGAATTTCAATCCGACCACTCTTCAGGCCGGTACCTACGGGTACATTGCCAGTCCATTTACTGATGGAGACGCTCAAAACGTAGGTACGCTGAGTTATCGCTGGGGAGATTGGTACTCAGCGGTGCTGGACCCCGGCGACTCGTGCACGGTCTGGGTTGCGGGAGAATTTCTGGCCGCCGACCGAACGACCACGCCATACTGGTACACGGAGATGGCGAGCCTTCCGCCCATGAGTTCCTGCTCGGGCGCTCCGGTAACGCTGTCAAGTGTCAGCCTGAATTTTGGCAGCCAGACGGTGGGCGTAAGGAGCTCCCCACTCGTTGAGACCGTAACCAATCATCAAACGGTCGCCCTCAACATTACCGGCATCTCTGCCGGCGGTGACTTCACCCAAACGAATACCTGCCAGCAGCCGCTGGCCCCTGGCGGAACCTGCACGATCAGTGTTTACTTCACTCCGTCCACCACGGGCACGCATACGGGCACGCTCACCGTCACCGACGATGCCAGCAACAGCCCGCAGACGGCATCTCTCACTGGCACAGGCGCTACGTCCGCGATATCGTTGGCACCGACAAGTCTTGCCTTTGGCAACCAAGTACTGAACACCTCCAGCGCCGTCCAGAAGATTACGGTGACCAACAGCGGCGCCGCTAATCTCACTGTTAATTCCGTGGCCGCGAGCGGGGGATACTCTGAAACCGACTCTTGCGCGGGCGTCACACTGACTCCGGGCCAGAACTGCACGATCAGCGTAACGTTCACTCCCATGGTTACGGGGTCCATCTCCGGGGCAATCACAGTGAACGACACCAGTGCGGGCGCGCCTCACGTGGTTACCCTCACAGGTTCGGGACAGCTGGCAGTCTCGATGTCGGCGAACCTCACCTTTGCGGCCACGAATGTGGGCACCTCCAGTTCTCCGCAAACGATGACCCTTACAAATAACCAGAGCCAGAGCCTGAGCTTCACGTCCGCGACCAGCGGCGACTTCTCGGCTATGGGTGGAGGCACCACTCCATGCAATGGCACGTTGGCTGCGAAATCCAAGTGCACCTACTCGGTGACGTTCACACCGACCATGAACGGACTCATCAAAGGCGCGCTTACGATTACTCACAACGCCGGAGGAAGCCCCGCCGTCGGCGGTCTGACCGGCACTGGGCAGAACGGCCCCGCATCGCCGTTTATGTTTACTCCCGCGAACCTGAGTTTTGGAAATGTTGTTTTGAATGTGCCGGCCTCGAAAACTGTCACCATCAAGAACGTGAGCACGGCGACAGTGAACATCAGCAGCGTCACCGGCAGTGGCTATTATGTTGTGACGCCGAGCGGCACGACTCCTTGCGGAGGCGCGCTCAACGCCGGCAAACAATGTACGGTGACCGCAACCTTCACTCCGCAGCTGGTTGGCTCCAGCATCGGCGGCCTGAGTGTCTTCAATGACTCCAGCGTCAGCCCGCAAGTTCAGAACATTGCGGGCACGGGCGTGCTGCCGATTACGCTTTCTCCCACGTCTCTGAGCTTTGGGACAGTTGCGGTCGGAAACATCAGCGCGATCAAGGTGATCACCGTGATCAACAATCAGAGCACCGCGGTGTCCATCAATAGCGTAGTCGCGAGCGGCGATTTCATTTCGACCACCGGTGGGAGCATTCCTTGTGGCTCCAGTGTCCCTGCGAACAGCACGTGTACTCTGGGAGTGGAGTTCAGCCCGACGATTACGGGGACGATCAGCGGAGCCCTCACCTTCAGCTATGGTGCTGGTTCGTCACCGCAGGTCGCGAGTTTGTCCGGCACCGGCCAATAAAACGGACGGACGACCGGAATCGCTCAGTGTCCACCGACAACTTTGGCCGCGGCTTCATAGGCCTGCTGATATTCCTGGTGGTGACGGGGATAGTCCGGACTTTCAGGATCGTAGGCCACGAACCAGTCTGGCATGTAGATCTCGAAAATCTGGGTATGAAGCTTCAGGGCGAAGGGCAGCAACTCCACCATCGAGCCCACGCGTCCATCTCCGTCAGGATCGCTTTTTTTCACCGTTTGTAATTCCAGAGGCACTTTGCCACTGGCTTCGCGCCAGATGTGGCACCAGTCCACAGCACACGGCGCCCCGTTCTGATCGGCATGCATGTCCTCGATCTGCAAGCCCTGGCTGCCGGTTGCAATCTTTAGCTGGACCGCACGCCGCGCCACGGCGTCGGCAAATTCAAGATTCGGCGGATTGCCAAAGCTGTTGATTCCCACCATCAGTTGCTTCGGTGAATGAAGCGACGCCTCATAATCAAGCATGTCGAAGATGTACTTGCGCCACCTATCCGGTGAAAAGCCTTTGTTCTTCAGCGCATACATGCACGCAGGGTAGGTTTCACCTCCCTGACCCAACCCAAAGCGGATATATCCGACGGCGGAATTATTTCCGAAGTGCTGAACTACGGCAGCCATGAACTGCTGGTAGTTCTCTATGAAGTCTTTTTCCCAGAAGACCGGCACCTCGCCCGCATTCTCGCAGCGCACTGACTGCACCTTGCGGAAAACATAATCGGGCGTAGCTCGCTGTCCTCCTCCGTAGTGCGTGGCCCAGACGATCAGGTTCACCTGCTTCCCCGCCTTCACCCAAGGCTCCATCTCGTGCTCGACGTGGGAGAAATCGTAGCGGGGATTGGTGCTCGGGCCACGGTCAATCTCGTTCCAAACCAGGTAGAAGTTGGCCCCGCAGACCACCGGATTGTGCAGCAGGTACTGGTTGGCCCGCGCGTTGATTCTGACAGCGCCGGGAAAGAAGATCGCAAACAGCCCGTGCGGCCCATCGGGCACGGCCACAGTGGGCAAGGAGTCGGTACAACTGGGAAATGCAGCGGCCTTGGAAGCTTTCGGTGTGGGTTGGTCCTGTCCCACCGCAATCGCACCCAGCAGGATCGAGGAGGCCAACAGGCAGGCGATCTTAGTTTTCATTGTGACTGTGCTCCACGGTTATTGTGCTCCGCTTGAATCGTTTGTGCATGATTGACGACCGGCGTCTTTCCCAGCAGCCCGAGTAACGGCCGTTGACTGGGCAACAAACGCGGTTCCAGTTCGGCCACGGTCATCCAACGGGGCGATCCTTCCCAGGAATTTTTCAGCTCCCCCGTGGCCTGCACTTCGAATACTGAAGTGTTGCAGGGCACATCTGCCGTGCTGTAATACCTCAGTTGTAATTCCTCGCCACTGACCTTCAACCCAGTCTCTTCCCTGACCTCGCGGTGCAGCGTCTCCAGCTCCGGTTCTCTCCAGTTTGCGATGCCTCCGGGCAGAGAGAGGCCACGTCCGTCGTTGCGAACGATCACCAGGATTCTGTCCTCGCGGCGAATGATGGCGAGCGATGCGCGCAACCTTCCGAAGACCGGGAACCGGCGATAGAGCGTGAAGCAGGTCCGCGCAAAAATCCAAAAGATTCGCCGCTTGATGTCATCCAGCACAGTCTGCAAGGGCTAAGTCTAGCATGCAAATTTCGCTGACATTTCGGTGGACAATGTGGGGAACCCATACTAATGGGGCGCCCCACTTCTCGCGTCTTTTGCGAGAAGTGGGAGGGGCTGCTCCAGCGCTACCACGCGGCTCTCAGTTGGTTACGCCTGGAATCTGCATGCGGATGAAACGCGGCTTGTAATCGTCAGCACACACCAAATCACTGCCGGTATTCGCGTTCACATTGTAGGAAACCAGGATGCCGTCGGAGTTGGTGAATTCCATGTGCGCTTTCGGGTTGTAGGTGACCAGCGTGCCGGTCTTGCATCCATTCGCGCCCGCTTCCGGTGTGGTGTACACGGTCGTCTTGTTGCTCCACGGGCCTTGAGCTGAGCACGAATAGTAAGTGGTCACTGCATTCCAGAGGGGAAACGGGGGACTCAGCGGATCCATCCCGGTCATGAGATAGAAAGTTCCCGCGCTATAAGTCAGCTGGTTGACGGAATACTCCGGTGTAATCGAAGCGACGCCGTTCAAGGCGGTCGCGTTCGCTTGTCCGGTCAGCCACTTGTTCTGGGTCGCATTCCAGAACTGCCACTTCGATGCATTCGCCAGATTATTGATATTGTTCGTGCGAGCGAGGTACGGGACCTTGATGGTTCCCGAGTCCTTCATGCCGTAGATGTAGTAAAGCGAGCCAACCGGCATGACGCGAACACCCCATTCTGTGCTGGTATCGATCCCAGTCACCGGCTGAATCGAGTCAACCTTTAGGCTTGGCCACGAAAGCGTAACCACCGAATGGCCCACCAGTTTGAAGAAGCCGGTCCACTCGAGGAGCATGATCTTGATCTTGTAGACGCCGGCTGTGGGCTGGGTGACGATGCCGTCTCCGATCCAGAACCAGTCGTTTTTGTTTGTGGGCACGAAGTAGGAAGACTTCTGCGGTGGATAGCCTACGGTAGTCCACGATCCGGTCGTTTGGTTCAGAACCGTGAGAGAGTTATGCGCGGTGAACAAGTAATTGCTTCGCTTGCGAGTCGTGGGGTCAACCGTCCCGATGTAAGAGTCCGACCACATGAAAAGGTTGGTTCCGTCAGGAAGCGCCAGGGAGTAGGTTCCGTCTCCGCCTGTCCAGCCAGGACCGTTTTGTGTGGCGTAGCCGTCGAAAGTCGAATCGATAGTGGCAGCGGAGGGTGCTGCCGGCAGCACGCATTGGGAAAGGGCTGGCCGGGATAAAAGCAACAGTCCCAGGTAGACAAGGCAGAGTGAAGAGCGAAACATTGTTCCTCCGGACGCGTGAGAAGTTCCTCAGCAAGGTAACTCATATTGTTGCCATGCGATAGAGTCGAATCTCTCGATTGGATTGCATCGGCCGCACCTGGATCGCGGCCCGACGACAGCGAACCGTGACCGCTAAAATCAAGGCAGACTTACTGTGCGGTGGGTCATCAACGCGTCGTCCGCCGGAAATGGGCAAGCCCCGACTGGGGACTTCCAACGTCCTCGAAGCCTTCTGGCTCGTAAAGGTAGCCAGTCCGGGTTGTGAGTGTAATCTGTTTTCGGCAATTGAGATACACCAGCTTCAAGAATTCAGGCCTTTTCAGTGGGACACGCTGTTACTCCATTTCGGAGCTAATCTTGAAATGACGGATCGACATAATCAGACACGGAGGAACTATTGGCAAAAGTAGTCGTCGGGATGACCATCTCGCTTGACGGGTTTGTAGCCGACCAAAATGGCAACGCAGGTCGCCTCTATCCCGACTTGGCGGCGCTCAGACACACCGCTTACATGAAGGACGCTATCGAGCAGACTGGTGCAGTCCTCATGGGGAGAAGGACGTTCGCGATGGGGGACCCCGACTCGTACGTCGGCAACTACGAATTCCAAGTGCCGATTTTCGTGCTGACCCATCACCCGCCGAGCGTTGCACCGAAACAAGACGAGCACCTGACCTTCACGTTCGTAACCGACGGTGTGGAATCAGCGGTCGCCCAAGCAAAAGCTGCCGTCCGTGATAAGGCAGTTCAGGTGGTCGGCGGCGTCAGCATAGCCCAACAGCTCTTGGATGCGGGGCTCGTCGACGAGCTTCATGTTGATATCATGCCGGTATTTTTAGGCATCGGTCTCCGGTCGTTTGAAAGCTCCAGCCTTGAGCGCGTCCGGCTCGAGAAAATCAACGTGCAGGAAGTCGGTGCAAGAACAACCCTCAGATTCCGCGTGAAGCAGTAGTCGACCTTCTGGGTTGACTTCAAGGAATGCAAGCGCTCAGTTTATCGAACAAGATCGCCACTCAACGGGAGTCAATAAATTCCTCGTGCTCACTTGTGTAATCGCCCGTGGGTGTTGAAAAAGTCACGTCGATTAGCGGGATGAGATTCGGGAGAAGCATGTTAGAAGAGAGTATCCGCCCATGCTCTGTTTGATTCCGATCATCGGAGGCCTGCTGATCATGATGGGGCAACACGACCGCTCTGAAGCGCTGTTCTACTACTTCCGCCTAGAAGATCAGGTTCCCGAGAACCATCTGCTGCGGCTGATCGAGAAGCACATCAGTTTTGAGTTTGTCCGCGAGCGATTGAGAAACAGCTACAGTGAGACGGGTCGCCCCTCGATCGATCCCGAGCTGCTGCTGCGCATTGTGCTGATCGGCTATTTGTACGGCATCACCAGCGAACGCAAACTGGTGGAGGAACTGCGCATGCATCTGGCGTGGCGCTGGTTCACCGGTCTGGGCTTCGATCAAGAGATCCCCCATCACTCCACGTTTTCGAAAAACCGGCATGGACGGTTTCAAGAGTCGCAACGGTTCGAGCAGTTGTTCGAACAGATCGTGAAGCAGTGTGTGGAAGTGGGACTGGTGCAGGGGAAACATCTGTCGGTGGACGGCAGCTTCGTGGAGGCGAATGCGGCCAAAGAGAGCCGCATTCCACGCGAGCAGTTAGCGGAAGCAGCACAGGTTCATCACACGGTGCGCCAGTATCTGGTGGACCTGGAACAGCAGAACCCGGTGGAAGAGCCGGTTCACCAGCAAGACCAGGTATCGACCACCGATCCCGATTCGACTTACGCCACCAAGGGCGGCACGCCGGCTCGCCTGGGATACTACGACAACTATCTGGTCGATAACCACAGTTGCGTAATCGTGGGAGTACAAGCGACGGCAGCACGGATGAGTCAGGAAACGGTGGCCGCGCAAGGCATGCTCGCCCGTTTCGCGCAATGGCAAGGACGAGAACCAGAATCGGTAGCGGCCGACACGACGTACGGGAACGGGGAGTTCTTGCAATGGTTGGCGGATCGGAGCATCACGCCCTATATGCGAACCCGCGACAGCATCCACAGAAAGAACAGTCCCTTCTACGGTCCAGAGCGGTTCACGTATCAACCCGAAAGCAATAGCTATCGCTGTCCTGCGGGGGAACAGCTCAACTATGTCGGCCTGAATGTTCGCAACCGCGCTCACGCCTATATCGGCAGCGGCAAACGTTGTGGGGCATGTTCGCAAAAAGCGCAATGGACCAGTGGGCGATATAAGTATCTCGCCATTCACATGGATGAGACGGCCCGCCAACGCGCTCGCGAGTTGGTCAACACACCAGAGTTCGCGAAGGCACAGCGGGAAAGAAAGAAGGTGGAAGCCCTGTTCGCGGAACTCAAGAATCAGATCGGATTGCGTCGCCTGCGTCTGCGGAGATTAAGGTTTGTTCGTGAGCAGTTCTTCCTGGCAGCCGTCGCCCAGAACATCAAACGGCTAGTGCGGTTCCTCAGCCAACCGCTAACACCCACTGTGGAAGCTACCTTTTAGCTGAGGTGAGAGGAAAAACTCGATGGCAGCGCTAATCGCGGCCAAAAGTACATTCCGATCACGGACTTTTTCAACACCTACGCCCGTTTACATCAAGAGATGTTCTGCTTTGATAATTTCAGGGTAGGATTACATTGGAGGGTTCTCAATGAAACGCAGCATTGTTCTTGCGTTCGGTGTGCTCCTTTCGATCGGGTGCGCCGCTCAAGAAACCTCAGTTGCCGTGCCAGAATCTGCGTTTGTCTCTTCCGAGCAATACACAAGCGCATTTTTCGGGTTCTCGTTACCTCTGCCGCAAGACTCTGCCCTCCGTGGATTCGCACTCCCATCTAACTTTCACAGCTTGTTTGGCTTGCAGGCGCAAACAAACGGCCTCACGACATTTGCCATTTTCGCTAAAGAGACGAGCGGCGCATCCTCGAAACTGGCGCGAAAGGCGGCAGCCGGACCAAAAGAAGAATACACAAAAAAGATCAATATTGACGGGAAGGAAGTTTGGAAGAGCGACACCCAACAAAGGAGCGCTGTTGGCACAATGCGAACGATTGACTATGAGACTGCAATTAACGGTTACCTGTTGTCCTTTAAAATTGTCTCATTTGATCCGAAACTGACGGATACCCTGCAACACAGCATTGAATCGATCAAATTTTTTGACCCGACCAAAGCACGGGAGATGGCCGGGCCAAACAGCCGCGAGTACCATCCCGCCGCTCGTTCCAACAACTGAACTTCAATCATAGACGCGATGGTTGGCGAAAAATCAATTACGCTCATTGAGGGGTTTTGAGCGTAATGGTGCGAAGCTGTGCCACACGAGCGGTGGCGAGCTGGAGCAGATTCAGGTTTTACTGGGCCATGCATCCGTGCAGACGACGGAACGCTATCTCGGTTGCAAGCAGAATCTCGGGCATCCGGTGAACGATCTTTTTGACCTCGGAACGAATGGGCAGCCACAAGAAAACCAGGTTGGATGTGTCTCGGTGCAAGCCTCTACTCCCGTAGAAAAGGCATCTCGGCAAGGGATAGAATGCCGCCACGGAGGATCGGAACATGACCAGCCCGTCTGCGACGCCCGACCGCTATCCTTACCAGAACGAACCGAGTTGGTCGAGGTCAGAAAAGGCCCTCGCCCGCAAAGCCTTCGACGCTGCCCTGGGGCGAGAGCTTCACGAGGTGATTCAGGAAGCAAAGAAGATGGCCAGCCAGATCCAGCAGTCGTCGGATCTGTGGGACTTGGAACACTACCTGACCCAACGCCGTAAAGAGATCGACCGCAAGTACGACTATCGGTATTCGCAACTCACGCACGTCTTCGGGAAACTTTTGTACGAAAAGCGACTCCGCGAGGAAGAGCTGCGCGGCTTAGCCGAGGACAAGCTGAGGTCGATTCGTTCTGTCGCCCAATTCTTAGCGAAGTACGCGGCCTGACCTGCATTCTGAGCGCTATCGCCTGTTCTATAAGAGGGGATGTCAAGAACATTTTTCTCCCTACGCCGGAGGCGCGGATTTTCTCCGCGGCATCCAGTCCCTGTACCATAGAAGACGCTGGTCTGGTGTCGGGCCCTGGGGTTGGTTCTGCGTTGTTCCATCTCAGCAGCTGCATCTTCATTAGTAGCGACGACGCCGATCGGTTTCTGAAACTGGCAAGCACTCGTGGTTGTACGGTGTCAACCATGGTTCTATCTGCGACTCGAGGCCTAGTGCTTTTTCGGGTTATCCGAGAGGGCATAGGGTTAACACAGAGGCTCAGTGCCACAGGCACTGTGCGCCTACAGGCGATAAGGATGCTCACCCTCGAACCCGAGCGTCTCAAGAACCAACTGGCCACCACCAGAAAAAGATCACCGGAGATGGAGGGCTCTTCCCCGAGACGCTCAAGCGGCTTGCGATTTCAGTTTGTCAGCGTCGAAGTTTTCTCCCTTCTTCCATAGAGTCAGCGTGATGGCTGCAATCTTGCGCGCCAGCGTGAGACGCGCCATGGTTGGCTTGATGCCTTTGGCCAGTGATCTCTGGTAGAAATCCTGAAACGGGCCGGGCAGTACACTGGCCCTGGTGGCCGCACCTTTGAACAAGCCTTTCAGATCATGATTGTGGTCCTTGTTCAGACCGCGAATGGAGATCTGTTTCTTAGAACGTCGCAGTCCGCCTTTGACATAGCAATATTCCGCACTGGTGCGAGTTTCCAAAGCAAGTCCGCTGTAAGCCCAAAGCTGTCGCTTAGTGCGGAAACGATGCGGGGTCTGGATCAGCGCCACCGCCAAGGCTGAGCGAATCGGCCCCAGTGAGGGAATCTGCCGTAGTTTGACGGTGATGGCATGCTTGCGACTCTCCGCCAACAGCTCGCGGCGCGCTTGCTGGCGCAAGTACTGCAGCATGTCCAGTTGCTGATAGAGTCGTTCGGCTCGGCGACGGACGCCGGCTTCCTTGATCTTGCCCAGCCACTCGTCTCGATGACGGGTATAGTAGACGTCCCGGCCGGCACAGGGGATCGCCCAGCTGCGATAGACCGCTTTCAACCGACACATGACTCGGGTCAGATCTTTGACGATGGTCAGGTAGCTCCGGGCTAGCTCGCGCAGCATGCGCACGCCCGTCTCGCCATGGTAGACCGAGCTGAGCTTGTTCAGGTACAACAGTTCGGCCAACTTGTGGGCGTCGATACGATCACTTTTGTTTCCGTCTTTGAGCAGAGCATTT
>QIAM01000103.1 GCA_003225555.1 Acidobacteriota bacterium
TCTCGACGAGGCCGAGCACACCTTCCGCCAGGTGCTGGCTCTCGACCCGCAAGTCGGCGGGGCCTATGCCAATCTCGGCGTCGTTTACATGCGTCGCAAGCAGTGGACGAAGGATCTCGATATGCTCAACAAAGCCGAGCATCGGTTACCGCAAGTCCCTGGCATCCGGCTGAACATCGGCCTCGCTTACTACCGGCAGAGCGAATTTCTCAAAGCGATTCCGCCCTTCGAGTCTGTGCTGCGCGATCAGCCTGACTCGATCCAGGCCCGTCATCTCCTCGGCCAATGCTATTTCTTTGCTGAGCGCTGGGCCGATGCCGTGCAGACCCTCGAACCACTCTGGCCGCAAGCCTCCACCCAGCTCAACTATCTCTACGTTCTTATGATTGCCGCCAACCGCGCAGGCCGCAAGGATCTGGACGAAAAGGCTTTTTCCCAGTTGGTTCAGGTAGGCGGAGACTCACCCGAATTCCATCTCTTTATGGGAAAAGCGCATCTGAATCTTGAGCAATACGACATGGCCCTCGCCGATTTCCAAGCCGCTACGCAAGCCAATCCCAAGCTGCCCTTCGTGCACTTCAACCTTGGACTGACTTACCTCAAGAAGCAGGATTATGAGAACGCGCGAGACGAGTTCCTGAAAGATGCTGCGATCGAGCCGGACCTGGCGCTGAACTACGAGCAACTCGGAGATGTCTACTCGCTCATGCAGCAAGATAGCGAAGCTCAGAAAAACTATCGCGAAGCCGTGAAACGCGATTCACGGCTGGTGAATTCCTACGTGGGGTTGGCGAAAGTCTATCAGCGGCAGGAAAAATTCCAGCAGGCGCTAATCGCGATTGATGGCGCGAGCAAGGCAGATCCTGCCCGCACAGACACGCATTACCTGCGCGGGCAAATCCTCGTCCACCTGGGCCGCAAGGAAGAAGGCAAGAAAGAACTGGAAACAGCCATCCGCTTGGACAATGAACGTCGCGCCGAGCGCGAGAAGCAACTGGAAAGGGCGGTCGTGCCCTCGCCCGAACTCATGCAGGAGCCGCAGTGATACACTTGTCGCCCCGCGACCGACAGCGCAATCTCACCACTTCGGCAGGAGGTCTCACATGAAACGCTTTCTTAAAATCTTCGGTATTGTGATTGGCATTCTGATTGTGATCGCCATCGCCCTTCCCTTCTTCATCGACGCCAACCTGTTTCGGCCGCGCCTCGAATCAGAACTCACTGATGCACTGGGCCGGCAGGTGAAGGTAGGAAATCTTTCGCTCTCGCTGCTCTCCGGCGGTGTGACCGCCGACAACATCTCCATCGCCGACGATCCCGCCTTCAGCCAGTCTCCCTTCGTGCAGGCAAAATCCTTGAAGGTAGGCGTGGAATTGGTGCCGCTGATCTTTTCCAAGGCGCTGCATGTGACGGATCTGACTCTGGACGGGCCGCAGATCAGCCTGGTGCGCTCGCAGAATGGAGAGAAATGGAACTTCTCCAGCCTGGGCAACAAGAAATCCTCCCAATCTGCTTCCCCGACGCAGAATGCCGCGACTCCCGCAAAACCGGCGGCAGCGAAATCCGAGCCCGTTTCATCGCAATCGTCGTCCAGTGTTAATCCGAATCTTTCGGTCGCCAAACTGGCGGTCAATGATGGGCGTCTCACCGTAAGCCGCGCTGGTTCCAGCGAACAGCCTCGTGTGTACGATAAGGTAAACATCGAGGTTAGCAATTTTTCCTTCGATTCCTCTTTCCCATTCAAACTCACTGCCGATCTTCCGGCAGGTGGGACACTGAAACTGGAGGGCAAAGCCGGGGCTATTAACGCCAACGACGCGGCCATGACTCCGCTCGAGGCCAAAGTTTCCATTCAGCAGATGAACCTTGCAACCTCCGGATTTATCGATCCCTCCGCAGGCATAGCAGGCATCGCCGATTTCGAGGGAAATGTCACCTCCGATGGCCATCAGGTAAAAACCACGGGCACGCTGAAAGCCACGAAATTACAGGTGGTTCAGAAGGGTTCGCCTGCCGGCAAGCCGGTTCAGATTCAATATGCCGCGACTTACGACCTGGTGCAGCAAACGGGAACCATCACTCAAGGCGAAGTCAAACTGGGCAACGCGGTTTCCCACCTAACCGGCACTTATGACACTCATGGAACAACCAGTTCGGTGAACCTGAAACTAACCGGTCAAGGCATGCCGGTGGATGATCTGGAAGCGATGCTTCCCGCACTCGGCGTGGTGCTGCCGGCGCGCTCCCAGCTCAAAGGCGGAACCCTTACGACGAACCTGGCAATCTCGGGGCCTGTGAATAGACTTGTTACTACCGGCAACATTAAACTCGAGAACTCCGCGCTCGCTGGGTTCAATCTTGGATCGCAGCTCGCCGCGGTCTCGGCTCTATCGGGCAAAAGCGTCGGCGGGAACGACACCAACATCCAGAACTTCAGCGCCGACGTGCACGTCGCTCCCGATGGCACTCGAGCGGAAAATATCAATCTCACAATTCCGGCTTTTGGTGTGCTTACGGGTGCGGGCACGGTCTCCCCTTCGAACGCAGTCGATTTCAAGATGGTGGCGAACCTCAGCGGAGGCGCCGTCAGTGGCGTGACGCAAATGGCCGGGTTGGGATCCGGCGGCGGGAGCCTTCCCTTCATAATTCAGGGAACCACATCGAATCCCAAGTTCGTGCCGGACGTAAAGGGAATGTCTGGCGGTTTCCTCAAAAACGCGCTCTCCAACAAAGGAAACACTCAGGGCCAGCAGAATCCGCTGTCCGGTATTACGGGCCTGTTCAAGAAGAAGCAGCCGCCGAAGTGAGTAGGATTTCAAACCGGGCCTGCGCCGCGAGCAAGCTTCTTGCCTCGGGGCCGCAGGCAGCGCCCGATTCCTCGACTGGCAGCCTTTCTCCGACGCTGTGAGGTCGCAGTCAGGTTTTCCGACACGTTGCTGTAAAATACCCATTCGACTTCCAAAGTGCGACTAAGAGCAACCGACTTGTGCTTAACCGGCTTGAGGGCAATGACGGCCGGGCACCCTTTGCGTTAACTCGTGAATCGAAGC
>QIAM01000104.1 GCA_003225555.1 Acidobacteriota bacterium
ACCGCGGTGATCCGCGAGTGCGCGCCACGAGCACGGGATTTCACCCAGCGGCGCTGTCGCTACAAGGGCCAGATCGTGGATGAAGTGGCGTGGGCGAAGAACCGGACGAAGTCGAAGGTGCGGGCGAAGGTGGAGCACGTGTTTCAAGTGATGAAGCTGAAGTTCGGATTCGTGAAAGTACGCTATCGCGGGCTGAAGAAGAACGCGCACCGGCTGTTCGTTACCTGTGCGCTGGTGAATCTGTTTGTGAGCCGCAGAAAACTGCTCGCCGTAGCGTAGAACTCGTCCGGCTTCGCCCCGTATGCGCGGTTGCAACGGCGGTCCAGAGTAGATCCGGCATCCGAGACCCGAACTGGCAGCGCGGTTTCCTAAACACTGTTGTTAGTCGACTTAGCATGAGCGCTTATTCAGAGTGTCCCTAAGATGCTTGAGATGAAAAACCGTGAAGACCGCCATCAAATATTTGATTCGCACTCATAAACATTTCTTCTCTGCTTGCGCAGAACAAAAGCGCTTCATGCCAGGTTGATCCCACAACAAACTTTTCGACTCAACCTATTGGATATGACGGGGCATAAAGTTTGAATAAAAGGCGCATAAACAGTTCGTAAAGACCCGGCGCTCGCATGCGCGCTGTTAAGATCTCGCACCCATCAATTCCGGGCAGAGATAGGCTGCACATGTAGCTGAGGAGAGTATGCTTGTTAGGATTTGGCGCGCAGAGCGCGGCTGTTTTCTTCGATGTAAAGGATCGGAGGGATTCTGAAACCGGTATCCAAGCCACGGCTCGGTCACGATGTATTTGGGGTGAGCGAGATCGTCCTCAATTTTCTTGCGCAGAGTTTTCAGGTACGCTTGCAAATATTCCACGTGGGACAATTGTCGCTTTACTTTTCTGTCCATGTGCCGGTCCCGCTGCGAGCAACGAGATGTTCGATGCGACAGTGATCGAGTTGTTCGCCGGAATACCAATTATTGAGATTGCGACTGGTTCATCGCCCGCTTGGTGCCGGGAAATTCCTCATCAAGATCTAGGTTAAGTTCCAGCACATTGACTCGCGGCTCTCCGAGAAAACGCAGCTGGCGGTTGTCTGTGTGCTTGGCCACGAGTTGCCGCAGCTGTTCTTCGCTGATTCCTCGTGCCTTTGCCACTCGCGGAAGTTGGAAGGCGGCCGCTGCGGGCGAAATTTCAGGATCAAGCCCAGAAGCAGATGCAGTTACCAAATCAATCGGGATGGGTACACTCGGATTTTCCGCCTGAGCGGCTGCCACATCACCCTTCACGCGATGGACGAGCTTTTGATTGGTCGGCCCCCACTGGGAACCGTTGGAAGCGGTCGCGTCGTAACCATTGCCGGCGGCGGAAGGACGTGAGTGGAAGTATCCTGGCGAACTGAAGGCCTGTCCGATAATTCTCGATCCTATAACTTTTCCGTTCGCCTCAATCAATTGTCCATTAGCCTTGTGGGGGAAAAGAACCTGCGAAAGGCCGGTAACGACCAGCGGATAGATAATCCCGAGAAGCACGGTAGTCGCTATTGTCATCAGTACGGAAATAATCAGATTTTTCCTCATCACAACTCTCCGTTAGGCCAGCCCAACCCGAGTGATCAACATATCAATCAACTTGATACCCAGGAACGGGATAATGATTCCGCCCACACCATAGATCCAGAGATTGCGGCGGAGAAGCGCTGCTGCGCCCATCGCGCGGTATTTCACGCCGCGCAACGCCAGCGGAATCAGGGCAATAATAATTACCGCGTTGAAGATCACCGCGGATAGAACCGCCGATTGCGGCGTCTGCAATCGCATGATGTTGAGCGCGTTCAGCACCGGAAAGGTTCCCGCGAACATTGCCGGGATAATGGCGAAATACTTTGCCACGTCATTCGCAATCGAGAACGTCGTTAAGGATCCACGCGTCATCAGCAACTGCTTCCCGATCTCGACCACCTCAATCAATTTCGTGGGATTCGAATCCAGGTCCACCATGTTGCCCGCTTCTTTGGCGGCCTGCGTGCCGGTGTTCATAGCAACGCCAACGTCGGCCTGAGCCAGTGCTGGTGCGTCGTTGGTTCCATCGCCTGTCATGGCGACTAGCTTGCCGTCTGCCTGCTCTTTCTTGATGAGGTCCATCTTCTCCTTCGGAGTCGCTTGGGCGAGGAAATCGTCAACTCCTGCCTCCCGAGCGATTGCGGCGGCGGTAAGCGGGTTGTCGCCGGTGATCATGACGGTCTTGATGCCCATTGCGCGGAGCTGATCGAAGCGTTCCTTCATGCCGCCCTTGACCACATCTTTCAATTCGATTACGCCCAGCGCGCCGCGAGTCTTCTCAGCAACGACCAGAGGAGTGCCTCCGGAGCGAGCAATCTCTTCCACCGTGGTCTTTACCCCCACCGGCACTTCGCGGTGATTTTGCAGGAGGTAAGCCTGGACGGCGTTCGCCGCGCCCTTTCGGACTTCGAAACCGTTCAGGTCCACTCCTGACATGCGGGTCTGTGCGGTAAACGGAACAAAGTGCGCTTCGTGAGACGCAAGTTCGCGCCCCCGCAAGCCGTACTTTTCTTTCGCAAGAACCACAATCGATCGCCCCTCGGGCGTCTCATCTGCGAGAGAGGACAGTTGCGCGGCATCCGCCAGCTCTCGTTCCGTTACACCGGGTGCAGGCACAAACCGCGCTGCCTGCCGATTGCCAAGGGTGATCGTGCCGGTCTTGTCGAGCAAGAGAGTGTTTACGTCACCGGCCGCTTCAACCGCGCGGCCCGACATCGCCAGCACGTTGTGCTGCACCAGACGATCCATGCCGGCAATACCGATGGCAGACAGTAGGCCTCCAATTGTGGTTGGAATCAGGCAGACCAGGAGCGAGACCAGAACGAACACAGTCTGCGGAGAGCCGGAGTAGATTGCAAAGGGCTGCAAGGTGACGACGGCGAGCAAAAAGATGATTGTCAACCCAGCCAGCAGAATGTTCAGTGCGATTTCATTCGGAGTCTTCTGCCGCTCGGCACCCTCGACTAGCGCAATCATGCGGTCGAGAAAAGTCTCGCCGGGGTTCGAAGTGATCTTGACTTTAATTTTGTCGGATAAGACCCGAGTACCCCCTGTCACTGCGGAGCGGTCACCCCCGGCTTCGCGGATTACTGGGGCGGACTCGCCGGTGATTGCCGACTCATCAACCGATGCGACACCCTCAATGATCTCCCCATCCGAGGGAATGAACTCGGTTGCGGATACGAACACTAAGTCGCCAGCACGCAGTTTGGAGCTCGGAATTTTCTCGAGCTTGCCATTGCTGCCTATGAGACGATTGGCGATCGTCTCCGAGCGCGCCTTGCGGAGCGTATCCGCCTGAGCCTTACCGCGGCCTTCGGCCATGGCCTCGGCAAAATTCGCGAACAACACCGTGAACCACAGCCAAAGGGTGATCTGAAGGTTGAACTTGAAAGCGGAGCTGCTCTTGAAAAGCAGTACTGTGGTGATCACGCTGCCAATCTCAACCACAAACATGACGGGGTTGCCCATCATTTTGCGCGGATTCAGTTTGAGAATGGCGTCCAGGACAGCGCGCCAAATGATTTTCCATTCCCAGATAGCTTTGTTCCTCTTTGCCATAGCTAATTCCTCAGAAAGTCTTGCCTATGCCCATGAGCAGGTGTTCCAGGATTGGACCGAGGCTGAGTGCCGGAAAAAACGTCAGCGCTCCGACGATCAGAATCACGCCGATTAAGAGCGCCGTAAACAGAGGTGTTGTCACCGGAAATGTGCCGAGGGAAGGAGGCACATACTTCTTCTGTGCCAGATTCCCCGCGATCGCCAACATGGGGATAATCATCAAAAAGCGCCCAATCAACATCGTCACCCCGCCGGATATGTTGTACCAAGGCGTGTTCCCAGTCAGGCCTCCGAATGCAGAACCATTATTCCCGGCCTGCGAAGTGAAGGCGTAGATAATCTCCGTCAGGCCGTGCGGCCCAGGATTGAGGATGCTGGATGTGCCAAACGCTTCGACGGACGAGATCGCAGCCAAAGTAAGAATCACCAGAGGAAATACGAGCGCCACCAGCATGGCCATCTTCACGTCGTAGGCTTCTATCTTCTTACCCAGGTATTCCGGCGTACGGCCAACCATCAACCCGGCGATAAACACAGCTAAGACCACGTAGATCAGGATTCCATACAGTCCGGCGCCGACCCCGCCAAAGACTACTTCGCTGAGCATGATGTTAACGAGTGGCACCATGCCACCCAACGGTGTAAAGGAATCATGCCAGCCGTTAATTGCGCCACAACTTGCATCGGTCGTGACCGTTGCCCACAACGCGGTGTTTGCGATCCCAAAGCGAGTCTCCTTGCCCTCCATGTTTCCGCCCGATTGAAGAGTGCTCACCTGCTGGTCGATACCTGCGAGTAGCGGATTCCCGCGCGACTCGGCCCAATAGACCGCATTCACACCCGCGAGAAACAAAATGGCCATCGCGGACCACACGGCCCAGCCATGAGCTTGCGAGCCTGTCATCCGGCCAAGCGTATAGGTAAGACCAGCGGAGACTGCAAAGATTGAAAACAGTTCGATCAGATTGGAGAGTGGAGTCGGATTCTCGAACGGATGAGCGCTGTTCGCGTTGAAGAAACCACCGCCGTTTGTTCCCCATTCCTTGATGATTTCCTGGGAAGCGACCGGCCCTTGTGCGATCGTTTGTTCCGTTACAGTGTCCATCACTGGTTTGCCATCGGGACCAATTACGGCTTTGTCGTCGGGACCGACCTTCTGGACCTGCATCGGCTCGACCAGGGAGACCTTGTCGTAAGGGCGAAGGTTCTGAACGACGCCAGTTGCTACCAGGAGCAGAGCTCCCACCACGCAAAAGGGCAGCAGGACCCATAGGGTACTGCGGACCATGTCCACCCAGAAATTACCGATCGTTTGCATTTGGCGGCGCGCGATGCCACGAATGAGTGCAATCGCCAGCGCGATTCCGACCGCCGCTGAGGTGAAGTTGTGATAAGCCAGGCCTGCCATCTGGGTGAAATAGCTCATCGTCGTTTCACCGGCGTAGTTCTGCCAGTTCGTATTGGTTGTAAAAGAGGCAGCGGTGTTGAAGGCCAGGTGAGCCGGGGCTACGGCGCCTAACTTCTGCGGATTAAATGGCAAGAAACCCTGTAACCGCTCGATTAGGTACAAGACCACCATCGACACCAGGCTGAACAGCAGCATGGAAATGGCATACTCCGTCCAGCGCATCTCGTGGTTCTCCTCCACCAAAGTCACGCGGTACAACAATTTTTCGATGGGCCGCAGAACCGGATCCATGAACGTCCGCTCGCGGTTGAATACCCTTGTCATGAACACGCCCATTGGCTTGGTCACGAGAAAGATGAGCGCGAGAAAGAACAGGATTTGGAACCACCCATTGGCAGTCATTTCAGAACTTCTCCGGACGCAACAATGCGTAAATTAGGTAAACCATCGTCAATGCGCTGACGACGAGCACGATGATTGATTCCCCACTCATATAGTTGTCCTCACTTCACGCGCTCACAGAAATGCACGTAAGCGATTGAGACTGCAAAGAATGCTATCGTTACTAGCACGTAAACCACGTCCTGCATGATCTATCTCCTGACCCTTACTCAACGTCGTTGAAAATCCCAATTAACGCCAACCTTTTTCCCTACCTCATCGTGAAATGCCTGATTGCCGACCCTTCATTCGTGTGCCAAACCTTTGAGCTCGACACGGGCTCCCGCACGGCCAAGTGGCTTCCTCTTGTCTTTGCATAGTGCGAGCAATAAGACAGGAAGAACGCCGTTCCTCCTATACAGACAATCAAGAGAATGATTGAAACGTAGTTCATAACCCATAACTCAATCCGCGGTGATGTATTGACTAGGGCACGTCCTCGCGAGTCTGGAGTCAAAATACGCATTAACGAGTGCCCACGTCGCCCGTTCGAACAGCCATGCAGCTTTAGGCACGCTTTCTTCGCTCAGACACGTCTTCCCGACAGATCTTCCCTCCGAACCGTATTTCATTGGAAATGACAGTCCGTAAAATTGGTCTAAAAAGTTCATAAAGAATTCGTAAAGAAGCTTGGAGCTATTCCAATTGCCGCAGCAGGGACGGGGACAAGCGCGCGCCGCTCATGGCGGCAAGCAAGTTCCCATCACGTTGTTGCCAATGAGCTTGGATCGAACCGACAAACGACCAACGACTCCGTACGAAGATCGCGCTTGCGCGGCTCCACGGCGTCGAGTTTTACTCGCAGCGAAACCAATACCCTTAAGAATTCGGTTTGCCGAACCCGATGTGTGGTCCAGCTTGTTGACAGCACTGTGTGGGGGAGTAATCAAACTCTGAGGATGGCCAGCCAGAAACACAAGCACGTCGACCTCCTCGGAGGTCCGGTCTAGTTCTCGATCGCGCACGGCTACAGTTCGCCGCGTGAGATCAAACTTGAAGTCTCCGCATTCGATGATCCCATTCAAGGGAGCGTCTGGATGGTCAGCGACCCTCTTTGGTGCGTGTGGTTGGTCCTTGTCAAACACCTCGCGTAGACTCCATGTGCTCGACATCTGGTTCCCCAACCCTGCTTCTGGATACACCCTCCACCAAAAGGGCCAGGTTCAGCAGCCCCACTCGGCTTCCCCCGGCTTAGCGAAGTAACGCATTGAGTCTGCGCGTCCTTCTGTAGTTGACCCCAGTTCGAGCAGTGCCAAACATGCTGCCGCAACTGCTCGGTTCCTGTCGTCGTTTGGTAGATCGTTCCATGAGCCGGGTATTGTTTGCTTATTACAACCGAAGTCCGGTCCCAGCGCTTGGTGGTAGTGGTATAAGAGCTCGGCTAACTGTTCCGCTGTTACTTCTTGAATCGACATCGGATCAATTTCTCCTTGTGGTGTGGTCAGCCTTCTTTGCGGTTCGCTGAACGTTCATATGTGTTCTCATAGCTCATGCGGCTTGGCGAAACGGTATTTCCTGATCCTCTGAGTCTAAGACCGGGTGGTCGCTTACGTGAGATTCGAGCTGTACCAAATAACAAATACAGCGCTGCTTGCATTCCTTGCACAGTTCAACGAAGAAGCGCACGTAAAATGCGACAGCACCCGTACAGATCGCAGCTATTACCGCCGTCACAATCATTGCCGCCTCCCGGTCTCCAATCCTGAACCACTCAGGAATGACTCACACAATTGATTGGATACGAGAAGGCATAAAGTTCGAATAAAAGGTTCGTAAATTGTTCGTAAAGAAATCTGGATCGTTATTGTTCAACCGGGAGGCCGGTTAATGCGGGTGCACTTTGGGCGGTTATGCGATCAGTCGCGAGGCTCGAACCGATAGCCCACCCACGGTTCCGTGATGATGTATCGTGAATATCCTTCGTCCGGTTCAAGTGTTTTCCGCAAGGAGGGCCACAAAGACCCGCAGATATTCCGGTTGCTCCACACTGCTCTCGCCCCAAATTGCAGGGAGGACTACAGCTCAATTAAGAGTCAGCCTCCTACCCTGGTAAAGCATCAATGCCGCAGTGCACCTTGCACCGTCGAAGAGGTTCTTCTAGCCCTCGCAATTACGGTTGAGGTCCTCGCATTGCGGGGTTTCGCGGCGGCAGCTTGTGCATTGTTCAGATTGCGTGCAGACCCGAGCAGAGCGTAGTGGATTCGATGTGGGAATTAGCCGTCGTGCCAGGCGGAGCCGTTGCAGGTGGCACCATGGGGGCGGTACGGGTGGCCGAATGGGATACCGTGCGGTAGTAAGGGAACCTGCGTGTTACCATGGGCCAATTTCATGCGGCTATTCGGCCTTCTTCTCTTGAGTTCCATGATCGCCTTGGCTCAGACTGGTCCTCCTGCGATCCCCCAGTTCGAGGACGTCGCCTGGCAGGCCGGATTGACCGTTCCAAATATTTCTTCCAAGGACGAGTATTACATCGTTGAATCGATGAGTGGAGGCGCGGGTTTTATCGATTGCGATAACGATGGCAAACTCGACATCCTTACGGTCAATGGATCTACCATCGACCGCTACCGGCAGAGCGAAGACCTAATGGTTACGCTCTTTCATCAGGACGCGAATCTGAAGTTCACCGATATCACCAAGTCCGCGGGCCTTGCGCGTAAAGGCTGGGGAATGGGCGTGTCCGTGGTGGACTTCGACAATGACGACTGGCAGGATTTGTACGTGACCGGCTATGGAGGAAACGTTCTGTACCGCAATCTCGGGAATTGCAAGTTTGAAGATGTCACAGAAAAGGCGGGCGTGAGGGTAGGCGGGTTCAGCGCAGGAGCGGCTTGGGGCGATTACGATCGTGACGGCTATGTCGACGTGTTTGTACCTCGTTATGTCCACCAAGACATGGATGCGTTGCCGATTACGCATGCGGATGGTGTTCCGTGCGCCTACGTGGGAATGCGCGTGTACTGCGGACCTTCGGGGCTGCCCGGCGATTCCGATTTTCTGTTTCACAATCGGGGGAATGGAACCTTCGAGGATGTTTCAAAAAAGGCCGGAGTCGATAATCCCAGTCATTTTTTCGGGATGCAGGCGGTGTGGGCTGACTTCGCAAACGACGGCTGGCCCGACTTGTACGTTGCGAACGATGTGAATCCGAACTATCTGTTCCGCAACAAGCATGACGGCACCTTCGAAGAAGTGGGCCTGCTGACCGGCACGGCGGTGAATAGCGACGGACAGATGCAGGGCTCGATGGGCGTCGATATTGCGGATTTTGATCACGACGGACGGCTCGACATCCTGGTGACCAACTACATCCAGGAAGGCGTGGATCTCTACTGGAACCGCGGGGAGATGGGCTTCGATCAAATTGCGGCGAGCGCCGGATTGCTGCAGGCGACGCGGCGCTACGTGGGATGGGGCGGCGGTTTCTTCGACATGGATAACGATGGGTGGCTCGATATTCTGGTCACGAATGGGCACATCTATCCGCAAGTGGATCTGGTCGCGGGGAATGTGACATTTCGTCAACCGGCACTGCTGTACCGCAACCGGGGCAACCGCAAGTTTGAAGACGTGACGGAGTTGTCGAAGCTGAACAGCGGCGAGCTGTACATCAGGCGGGGCGCGGCGTTTGGCGATGTCAACAATGACGGCAAGGTGGACGTTTTGATCCTCAACCACAACGACAAGCCATCCCTGCTCATTAACCGCACGCCCACCAACAACCATGCTGCTTTGTTCAAGCTGATCGGGACCAAGAGCAACAAGGCTGCAATCGGTGCCCGCGTGACCGTCACGGCAGGTGGGATGAGGGAGTCCATGCAGGTGCGCAGCGGGTCGAGCTATCTTTCACAGAACGATCTGCGTTTGCACTTCGGGCTGGGTGCGAGTGCGGTGATGGAGAAGGTGGAAATCAACTGGCCGAGCGGGGCGAAGGAAGTTCTGAATAACGTACCAGCGAATTTCATTTATACGGTCGAAGAAGGAAGTGGGATTCGAGGGAAGACCGGGTTCAACCGTCACTAGATTGCAGAATTATCTGAGCTGCACCCGGATGATATGTACAGTTCCTTGTTGTAACTGAAGCCTTCTGTTCGTGAGAACCCAACCGCAGCGTCGCCGATACTTGGATCGCTAGCATCCGGGACGTTGATTGCATTGTCGGAGGAAGCAACCACCGTTCTGGGCTGTGTTCCGAACTGCTGCGTGGCGCAAACGCGCGTTAAGAACAGAACGAGGGTACGAACGAGCAGAGTCTTGCGACTCATAGGAGCTGCCTCATCTCTCTACTTTTTCAGCTGCTGATACGAATTCATCTCACGCGCTGCTTCCTCTGCTTTTCCCGTTTGCTGATAGGCAAGCGAGAGTTCGTAGTGAATCTCCGGCGAGTTCGGAGTTGCGGCTTCCAGCGATTGCAACCGCTGAATGCCTTCGTCATACTCGCCGCTCCTAGCTAGCGAAGCTGCGTAGACAAAAGCAAGTTTGGGCGTCTGGTTCATCTGTTCCTGCATTGGCTTCAAGCAGGCCACCCCTCCCGCGAAGTCTTCGATCCGGAAAAGGGTGAAGCCTAGAGCGCCACGAGCAGCGACGTCCTCTGGATTGGCTTCGACGTAGGTTTTCAGCAGCGGAGCGGCTTCGCGAAACTGGCTCGAATAGAACAGCGCCATGCCGAGGTTGTGGTCGAGTCTGGGCAAGGCGGGATTCCATTGGCGGGCGCGGCGGAAATCGTTGGCCGCGGCGGTGAAATCGTGGGCGTTGCCCGCGATAGCGCCCAGGTTGTTGTAGGCGTCGGCGATGGCCGAACGAAGATCGTCGGCGGCGTGCGCATTCGGCCCCGTTGCCTCAGTTGCTGATGCCGCGGGTTGACTATCGCCGAACGCTTCCTGGCGCAGCAGGCTGCCGGCGCCAACAGCTCTGGCATCTGCCGTCAGGACTGTGCCCGAGTGTTTTTGTAATTCGGCCACCAGTGCAAATTCGTGCTTGGCTTCTTCCTGATGGCCACCCTGAGCCAGCAAAATTCTTCCGAGCATGTAGTGGGCACGGGCGATCTCCTGGCTGGTCTGGTTTTCCCCCACGGCCAGTGACTGACGCAGGATCTCCTCGGCATCTTTCGGGCGACTGGTGGCCACATAGGTATCGGCTAGGGCAATCAGCGAACCGAGATCTTTAGGCCGGAGAGCGATGGCGCGCCGCAAATGCTCCTCTGCCTCGTCCCACCTGTTTTGCTTCACCGCGATGTAGCCCAGCATGTAGTGGCTGGCAAAATCGTCGGGACTCAAGGCCAACTCTGCGCGGAATTCCGGGATGGCCTTGTCGTACCCGGCGGTCTCATCTTCGCGAAGACAAGACAGACCGAGTTGGTAGTGAGCCATCTTGGCCTTGGGATTGATTTCCATGGCCTTGTGGAATTCCGCTGCCGCTTCATTCGCATAGCCGGTCTGGCTGTACGCCCGGCCAAGAAACACGTGGTTGATCTCGGTATCGCCAAAATGTTGCAGGATCGAATCGAACAGCGCGCGTGCGGCTTTGTCGTCATGAAGGAGCAGATCCGCTTTTCCTAACAGATATCCCGTGGCAAACTCTGGGCTCTTGCTCCAGGCTGTTTCCAGTTGAGTCCGGGCGCCGGACGGATCGCGCAACTGAAACAAGACCTGCCCCAGCAGCAGGATGGCCTGGAGGTTCTGCCGATCCAGACGAACGGCTTCTTGCGCCTGCTCCTTGGCAAGCAGGAACTTGTCCTCGTTGAATAGCGCGCGTGAATATTCCATTCGCAGGTTGATGTCGCCTGGATCGAGACTGATGGCTTCTTCAAAGAGCGGTGCTGCTTTATCAAAGTGACCGGTCTCCGCCGTTGCAGAAGCGAGGCCGTGCACGACCAGGTTAAGGAATACCCTGAATTCTGCCGATGCCTGCTCTTCCTCTCCTGCGGCGAGATGCCGGCGCGCAACCGCGTAATGTGGAAGGGGGTCGGCGGCTGTGCTCTGACCGTGGAGAGCGGGGCAGAAGCCGATACACTGTGCAACAAAGAATGACACTAGAAGAACGCGGGAAAGCTGACCACACTCCAGTCTGCCGGCTACAAATCGGCCCAACATTTCCCGAGGTTCCACTATAGTCTCAAGGATCCGCAGGCCGTTTTCCCCTCTGATTTGGGGCAGAAGCATCATAGAATATCGTTTCTGTGGAAGCAGAGGGAATCCACCATGAAACGGTCCTCATTCCATTTGCCCGCAACGTGCGCTTACGCCATTCTAAGCCTGTGGGGTTCAATCGCGACCGCGCAAATCGACAATTCCACTCCCGAATGGAAGAAAGAACAAACGCGGGGACAGATGGAGGATGCGGCGGCGCAAGCTGCTGTCAAAACGGTCAAAGTTCCCAAAGAAGTCAAAGTCAACGTCGAGATGGACAAGCCTCGCGGGGTAATGGCGCCGTGGGTTATGGCCGTCCAGGCGCTGGTTTCTGACGCGCATCTGTCAGATCCCGACGTCATTCAGTTACTGCGGTCGGCGGGAATCACCACGGTACGTTACCCCGGGGGACGGATCGCGGACACCTACCACTTTAGCGCCTATCGTCCGTCGAACTGGCAGGGATTGGATCATCCCAACGTGGGGTATGCGCCCACGAACGACTTGGGATCGTTTTCGCGTTTCATGGAGCAGGTGGGAACGACGATCTTCACGGTGAACTACGGTTCCAATGGCGCAGGCACTGGTCCAGGTGCTCCGGCGGAGGCGGCTGCGTGGGTTGCGTATGTTAACGGAAATCCGACGGACACGAAGATGCTTGGCAAAGATTCCGCGGGCAACGACTGGCAGACAGTGGGATACTGGGCCGGTCTGCGAGGTGCGGCTCCGTTGCCGAGTGATGACGGAAAGAATTTTCTGCGCATTCAACATCCCACACCGTTTGGAATCCGGTACTGGGAAGTCGGCAACGAGGTCTTCGAGAACGGCTACTTCGGCGGGGAAGGGCTGGAAGAGGATCTGCATGTTCCTTATCCCAAGGAAGCGAAGGAGAATGCCAAGCAGAGAAAGAAGAATGCCGGCCTGGCGCCGGAAGCTTACGGGAAGAATTTCGTCCAGTTTGCGCAGGAGATGAAGGCGGTGGACGCGCGGATTAAGGTGGGCGTTCCGCTCGATAAACCTCTCGCCGGGCAGATTAACCGAGATGAATGGACGCAGGATCCGGTCACCGGGAAGTACCAGCAGAACGCTAGCGTCAGTGTGAAGGAAGACTTCAACAAAGGGATCGACTGGGACAAGGGCGTGCTGAGCACGGCGTGCAACCAGGTCGATTTCGTGAGCCTGCACTGGTATCCCAGCGATACGACACAGGATTCCGGCTACAAGGATCTGGATAGCTACAAACTGCTGGCGGCGCCGCAGGATACACTGCGGGCGATTCTGGCAGGACTGGTCGACCAACTGCAAAAGAATTGCGGACAGCGGGCGCGTTCGATTCAGGTAGCGTTTACGGAAGTTGGAGTAGCTCCTTATGTAAAGGTTCCGGAACAGGAGGAGGTTGTTCTGGGGCTGTTTGCGGCCGATCTTTATCCGCAACTGGTCGAGTATGGCGTGATCAATGCCGATTGGGCGGAGCTGCACAATGGAGGCTTTCTCGACAATCGCAACAAACCGGGAGCCCCTTATTTCGGCATGCAGATGGTGCATGCACTGATGAACTTCAATGATGCGCTAGTGGCTGCGTCCTCGAGCAGTTCCATGCTCTCGGTGCACGCCTCGAAGCGCGCGGATGGAAGCCTGGGCCTGATGCTGATCAACAAAGACGCGAAGAACGCGACGACTGCAAAGGTGCAAGTGAGCGGCGATAAACTCGCAGCCATGGGAATGAGGTTTGATTACGGGAAGACGAATCCGCCGGACGTGCGCACTGTGCGGGGTAAGGCGATGGAGGGGCTGAGTAACTCGATGTCTATCCCGATGCCGCCATACACGGCGACCGTGATTGTGATTCCGAAAGCGCAGTAGAAGCGGGGCCACATTCACTGGCTCATCATTGCACTTTGAAGAGGATGCGATTGGAACTTAACAGAGGTGAGCTACACTAAACCAGTGCACCTCACTACCCGCGTCCACAGTGGCTTACGTCGGTTCTCTCTGTTTAGTCACTTCGCGGTTGCCATGCTTGCCGTTTGCTCTACTGCTCAGGAATCCCATGTAACTTCTCCCATCGTTTTTGACGAAATTGCCAAGCA
>QIAM01000105.1 GCA_003225555.1 Acidobacteriota bacterium
TAGCTTCGGATCTCGAAGTCGATCCCTGCCAGCGATATGATTTAGAAGGGCAGGACGGGTGGCGACCAATTTGAGACGTCGGCCGCAGCAGATCAGCAGATGAACTGGTGGGTCACTGATACGGACCGACGCAACGACCGCGGCCTTCGCCCTGATCGAGCATAAGGAGCACGCGAATATGAAACCAAAAAACACGATCTGCCTCTGGTTCGACAAAGACGCGCATGAGGCGGCGCGCTTCTACGCCGTCACCTTTCCGGATAGTAAAGTGACCGCTGTTCACGAGGCTCCCGGTGACTATCCGGGCGGCAAGAAGGGCGATGTGCTGACGGTGGAGTTCACCGTCCTAGGCATTCCCTGTCTCGGTCTCAACGGCGGCCCGGCGTTCAAGCACACCGAGGCCTTTTCCTTCCAGATCGCTACGGAGAATCAGGAAGAGACGGACCGTTACTGGAACGCGATCGTCGGCAATGGCGGCATGGAAAGCCAGTGCGGTTGGTGCAAGGACCGCTGGGGCCTGTCCTGGCAGATCACCCCGCGCGCGCTAACCGATGCGCTTGCGGCTGGTGGCGGTGAGGCAAAGCGTGCCTTCGAGGCGATGATGACGATGAGGAAGATCGACATCGCCGCCATCGAGGCAGCGCGGCGAGGCTGACGTGAACACGCCGAAACGTCGTTATTCGTTTGGATCACGCGCCACTCGTCCCTTCTGGGATATGGTAGAAGCGAGTGTAAACACAATGGGTTGTGGGCGACTACTTCGTTTTAGGCCGTCCATGACCGGTTGTATCCAGGTCGGTCTAAACAAGAATTAGTCCGCAGAGGGGGACCCGATGAAGCGCACGTGGACGATCATAGCGGTAGGTGACGTGCCGGGCAGCTTCAAATGGTACCAGGCGCTGTTCGGCCAGCCGGCTACCCTTCCTGTCCATGATTACTTTGGGCAAATCCTCGATTCAGATGGAACTGTTTTGCTCTGCCTCCACGAGTGGGGCGCCCACGAGCATCCCTCATTGATGAGCCCCGATCACGGGACACCCGGCCACGGACTCCTGTTGTTCTTCCGTCTCGATGATTTCGACCTGGCGCTTCAAAGGGCACGGTCTCTCGTCACTCGGCTCGAAGAGGAGCCACACGTGAATCCGAACACTCAAACCAAGGAGTTCTCGCTCCGAGATCCGGACGGATATTACGTTACGATCAGTGCGCTCTCTGCGGTCTGACAAGGCGCTGCAGCTGCCGAGCGCTGGCCGGGGCTTCATGGGGCAGCGCCGCCCGACCTCGCTCCCCTCGCAGGGCGGCTCTTGCCGTCTGATCAACTATTCCAATAGGGAACGTATCGCGGAGTTTCGATTATTCTGATCGTGTCCCGGGCAATGTGGAAGTAATTCCAGGAGACCCGATCGCGCCATTACTTCCTGTTTGCCGACAATCCACCCGGAACGAAGAGAGTCTCTGTATTGCGGCTCAATAAGTGACTCGGCCTGTTACCAACGAGTTCGAATTAGGAAGACATATTCTTCAGTTGCGTATGCGGTGACGCCAGCGTCACTCGGGTCTTAGGCCTTGATATGATGGACGGCGGCGTGTTCCGGAAGGGATGCAAGGAGGACTCTGTGCTGAAGCGTGCTTTGAAGTTGCTGGTGGTTGCAAGCATAGCCGTGGGCATGGCATCGGCTGCGGAGAATCCCTTCATCGGCGGGTGGAAGCTGAACTCATCGATGAGCAGAATGCCCGACGAGATGAAGGTTGAGAGCAAGGGCGGCAACACGTACTCGTTCGATTTCGGCGGCGGCGCCGAAACCATCGTGACGGATGGGACCGATCAAGCGGGCATCAGAGGAACCATGCTGTCGGTGAAGCCGGACGGGAGTGACACCTGGATCGTCGAGCGCAAGAAAGACGGCCGGCTGCTCCTTAAGGCGACCTGGAAGCTCTCGAAGGACGGCAATACGCTCACGGACTTCTACCGCGAGTTCGGCCCCGACGGATCTACGGTCAGCATGGATTACGTTTATCAACGCAGCGGTGGAGGATCGGGCTTCGCGGCGGACTGGCAGAGCATCAAGGAAACGATGAACTCGCCTTATGTTCTGCAGGTGAAGGCGTATCAGGGTGACGGCCTCTCTTTCATCTTCACTACAGAGCAAAAGACGAGAAACCTGAAGCTCGACGGCAAGGACTATCCCAAGGAAGGGCCGAACGCGAACCCGGGCTCTTCTTTCTCAAGCCGGCGGGTGGATGAGCACACCCTGGAGATGACTGACAAAGCGGGCGGAAAGGTCATTGATACGCGGGAGATCAGGGTTTCTCCAGACGGGAAAACATTGACGATGACCGTACATGCGTCGGGTCGAAGCGAGCCGGACGTGCTGGTGTTCGACCGGGAGTAGCCGGCTCCGTTCGCGGTGGGTAGTTCACAGTGCTCGCCGGGGATCCCGGGTTACGGGGATCCTAAAGTAATCGCAAGCAATTCGCAGCACGTTTTTTGCGCCCGGATTGCCGACCAACCACCCCGAACCTGGAAAACCGCAAGCCATTGACAACCTACCCATAGTTTATCTATGGTAACGCGTATGGCCAAAAAACCCGACCTGTTGCCTGGAACCCTCGACATGCTGATCCTGAAGACGCTGACTCGCACACCACTGCATGGATATGGCATCGCCCTCTCAATCAAACGCCTTTCTGACGATGTACTGACTGTGGAAGAAGGCTCGCTCTATCCGGCGCTACAGCGGTTGCTGCTGCATGGCTGGGTGAAGGCTGAGTGGAAGATGACGGAGACTAACCGTCGAGCTCGCTTTTATACCCTCACGCCGGCGGGGCGCAAGCAGTTGGGCATCGAGATGTCGCAGTTTGAACAGATGATTGCGGCAATTGGCCGCGTAATGAGCGATGCTCGGGAGGCTTAGATGAATCCGATCGCCCGGTTTATGCGGAAACTCTCGATTCTCTTTCGCCAGGAGCGGTTCGCTAGCGAACTGGATGAGGAAATGACATTTCATCGCACGCAGGTGGAGGAGGAATTGATCGCCGGTGGGATGACGCCGGAAGCAGCGCATTACGCAGCGATGCGGCAGTTCGGCAATGCGTCGAAGTTGCGGGAGCAAAGCCACGAAGTGGTGGCGTTTCGGGCAGAGACGGTGGTGCAGGACCTGCGTTTTGCGCTGCGGCAATGGACGAAGAACCCCGGATTTGCGTCGACAGCAATTTTGATTCTGGCCCTGGGCATGGGCGTGAGCGTAGCCATCTGCGGTTTCGTGGATGCAGCTTTGCTACAGCCGCTTCCATACGCAAATCCCGAGCGGCTGATGTCGGTGAACGAAAGCAACGTTGAATCGCCGCGCTGGCCTCTTTCGTATCCGGATTATCTTGACTGGCAACGGCTGAACAAATCCTTCAGTTCGCTCGATGTTTACAGCGGAAGTGGCTATCTTCTGCGGACTCCGTCCGGTGCGCTGCCAGTCCAAGGCGAGCGCGTGAGCGGTGGCTTTTTCAAAACGCTCGGTGTGCGTCCCATGCTCGGGCGCGACTTTTATCCTGGCGAAAATCGGCCGGCCGGTGCAAACGTCGTGTTGCTAAGTTACGGGGCCTGGCTCCGCCGCTTTGGCGGGCGGCGCGACGTGATTGGTCAGACCGTGGATCTTGACAATGCGTCCTACACGATCATTGGCGTCCTGCCGCGTACTTTTACCTTTGCGCCGAGCGGCAATGCGGAATTCTGGACCCCACTCAACAGCTTCAGCACTCACGAGAAGATGCGGACCTTCTATAATTTTTGGGGAATCGGCAGACTGCGCGACGGCGTCAGCGTGCGGGGGGCCGCGGCTGAAACGAGTGCCATCGCAAAACAGCTCCAGCTTCAATATGGGATCACGGGCCGCACCCTCAGCGCTAGTATCGTGCCGTTGTATGAGGTAATCGTTGGCGATGTGAGACCCATTCTGCTGACGCTGCTGGGCGGTGCCGGGCTGCTGTTGTTGATCGCGTGTGTCAATGTGGCCAGCTTGGTGCTGGTGCGCTCGGAAAACCGCAGGCGTGAGATTGCCGTGAGGGGCGCGCTCGGCGCCACGCCAGCCCGACTGGTGTGCCAGTTTGTGACTGAGAGTCTATTGCTTGCTGGATTTGGCAGCTTAACAGGCGCGCTCGTCGCCGCCGGGCTGATGAAACTTTTTGCGCGACTCGTGCCCAAGGATATGGCGGCGAACATGCCTTTTCTGGGCGGTGTTGCTTTGAATGCTCACACAGGTGCAGTTACTGCCGCAATTGCACTGATGGCCGCGCTGCTGCTGGCTGCCACACCAACCTTGCGGCTGTCTTTCCAGAAGGTGCGTGACGGATTGGCTGAAGGGGATCGGGGCCACGCGAGCCGGCTCTGGCAGAGGCTGGGAGCGAACATGGTAATCGTGGAACTGGTGGTCGCCGTTGTGTTGCTGGCCGGCGCGGGACTGCTGGGACAGAGCCTCTATCAGTTGCTGCATGTGCCCTTGGGCTTTGATCCAAACCGCCTTGCAACCGTGCAAGTGATGGCTTCCGATAGGGTTTACAAGAGTGACGAACAGACAGCAGGGCTTCGCCAGGAAATTGCGCGTCGCGTCTCCAGCCTTCCGGGCGTTGAGTCGGTCGGCCTTACCAGCATGCTCCCAGTGCAATGCAATTGCCAGATCGACAGTATCCAGATCCAGGGAAGACCATCGCACGGTGAACACAATGACGTGGACGAGCGCCATATCAGCCCGGGATATCTGCCGACGCTCAAGGCGAGGCTGGTGCGTGGGCGGCTTTTCACCGATGCCGACGATGCTTCAAGGCCGGGAGTGGCCATGATCAATCAGGCGCTGGCTCGGAAGTTTTTTCCCGGTGAAGATCCGATTGGCCAGAGGATCACCGATGACGAAGGCGGGCGCCCCTCTGCGTGGGAGATTGTTGGGGTGGTCGACGACGTTCGCGAGGGACCGCTTGATGTAGATATCTGGCCTGCGGAGTATTTCCCCATCAACCAGACCCACGATGGCTATTTCAGCGTTGTGGTGCGCACGCGCCAAGACCCAGTAGCGCTGTTGCCGTTGCTGGCGAGCACATTGCATCAGTTCGACACAAACCTGGGCGTATCCGACGAAGACACCATGAGTGAACAGATTGACGGCACGCAGGCCGCACTTCTGCATCGGTCTTCGGCATGGCTGGTGGGAGGATTTGCAGCGGTAGCTCTGGTTCTGGGCGTGGTTGGACTGTACGGAGTGATCGCCTACTGGGTGAGCCGGCGCACGCGCGAGATTGGCGTGCGCATGGCACTGGGAGCCCAGCGTAGTTCGGTTTATTCGCTTGTACTTCGACAGGCGGGATGGCTGACAGGAACAGGATTGTCAATCGGGATGGTCTGCTCGGTGGGAGCATCGCTGTTGATACGCAACTTGTTGTTCGGTGTGCAAGCGTGGGACCCAGTGACTTTGTGTTGCGTGGCCGCGCTGCTGGGGCTTGCTTCGATGGCTGCGAGCTTCCTGCCTGCGCGTCGCGCAGCGTCGGTGAATCCAACGGATGCGTTGCGAGCGGAATAAGAGTCCGACAGTTTTTTCGTTCATTCCTAGAGGAATCGCCAATCTACTTAGAGAACACTCCAAGCGCAGCGAAAGACCTTCAATTTCCCGGATTTCCGGACGAGTCACGGACAATCCGGAAGTTGCGCAACTGGAAAGAATCTTAGCAACAGGCCAGAAGTCGGCTTCGCGGAAATAATCCGCGGATCTCCCACATGCCCGTTTCGAGATAGCCTCCGGATAGCCGCATACACGGGGGTTTAGGAGCTGCGCTCTTGTCGCGCGAGAAGAGAGTGTCCGGACTTCTCTCGCCCCCTCTGTGGTTTCGTTACGGTCCGAGGAACTAAGGGTTATTCGTAGCGCAGCGCCACCATGGGATCGACTCTGGCGGCGCGGCGCGCGGGAATGTAACAGCCCGCCAGCGCAACCAGAGTCAAGAGCATCGACACACCACAGAAGATTGCCGGATCAGTCGCTGTTACGCCAAAAAGAAAGTTCGCGATCAGCCGCGTAAGAATAAGCGCTGCGACCACGCCCAGCCCGATCCCGAC
>QIAM01000106.1 GCA_003225555.1 Acidobacteriota bacterium
GAGAACTGGGAACTCACAATTTCCTCACCCCACCCGCACATGCTGCGGCGCGGCTACCGCTTCCAGCGCGCGCTCTAAATCTGCGATCAGGTCGTCGGCGTTTTCGATTCCTACTGACAGGCGGACCATCTGTTCGGTCACGCCCATCTTCTTGCGCTGGTCGGCCTCGATCATAGCGTGCGAGGTGAGAACAGGGATCGAGACCAGGGACTCCACGCCGCCAAGGCTGGGAGCCAGGGTAAACAGGCGCATGGATTCGCTGACGCGGCGGGCGTCTTCGCCGGTGCCTTCGACTTCGAAGCTGACCATGCCGCCTCCTCCGCGCATCTGCTCGCGGGCGATCGCGTACTGAGGATCGTTCTTGAGGAACGGATAGTGGACGCGCTGTACCTTTGCGTGCTGCGAGAGGAACTCGGCCACGCGAAGCGCGCTGTCGTTCTGGCGGTCAACGCGAAGCGCCAGGGTCTTCAATCCTCGCACCAGCATCCACGACGCGTGCGGGTCCATGCAGTTTCCTAGCGTGGTTCGAGTCGAATGAACCTTTTCGATCAGGTCGGCACGTCCGGCTACGACTCCGCAGATCAGGTCGGTATGGCCGCCGAGATACTTCGTTCCGGAGTGCATGACTACGTCGATACCGTACTCTGCTGGATGTTGATTGATCGGCGTGCCAAAGGTCGCATCGATCATACTGAGGAGGTTGTGTTGCTTGGCGATGGCGGCGACTCTCTTCAAGTCCACGATCCGCAAGGTGGGATTGGTCGGCGATTCCAAGTACAGCAGCTTCGTATTAGGACGGATGGCGCGCGCATGCTGGTCGTAGTCGGTTGTGTCGACAAAGGTGGTCTCGATGCCGAGCTTGGGCAGCCATTGCGACAGAAACTTTGTGACGCCTCCATAGATGTCCCGCTGCGCGACGATGTGATCTCCGGACTTCAGCAGGGCCATGATCGTGGTTGTAATCGCGCCCATGCCGGAAGCGAAGGTGAGCGCGGCATCCACGCCTTCGAGTTCGGCAACAGTTAGCTCGGCTACGGTGTTGGTCGGGTTGCCATATCGCGTGTAGAAGTGGTCCGTGGGCGTGGCGCGGAGTTGCTCGTCGTTGTCGGTGACCTCGAAGGTTGACGTCTGGTAAATCGGAGTGGCCAGGGGACCATTCTTCTTTTCAAGGTCGGATTTGCCGCGGACGGCCTTGGTTTCGGGACGATGGGTGTTCCGTTTCATGGGTGCCTCGCTTCCGTTCAGAGTAACTGGCAGCAGTGATTCCGGCAAGATGGCTGCATGAAGGGCGTATGCTTCGCGCGACCGTGGCGCTGCGCGCCAGATCCCTTCGGCTTCGCCTGAAAAACGGCTGCGCTCAGGAAGACGCCGATACCTCTGGGGCCAAGTCTCATGTTGGGAGATTCTGCACCGCGCACCATTTATAATCCGTCGTTCATGGACCTTGGGCTGAGAAACCGTGTCGCGTTGGTGGCGGCGTCGAGTCAGGGGATTGGGCGGGCCACAGCCGAGGCCTTCGCCGCCGAGGGATGCCGGGTCGCGATGTGCGCACGCAATGAGCCCGCGTTGCACGAGGCGGCGGAGAAGATCAGGAAGAAGCACAACGCCGAGGTGTTCGCCAGAGCACTCGATGTCACCGACGCGGGGGCTGTCAGCCGGTTCGTCGCCGAGGTGGTTGGGGCGTTCGGCGGCGTCGACATATGCGTGACCAACGCAGGTGGGCCGCCGGCCAAGGGGTTTCTGGCATCCAGCCTGGAAGACTGGCAGCGGGCGTTGGAACTCAATTTTCTCAGCACCGTGTACTTCGCGCGTGAGGTGATTCCGTACATGCAGCGGAAGCGCTGGGGGAGAATCATCACGCTGACATCAATTACAACCAAGCAGCCGGTGGCTGATCTTGTGCTGTCGAATGCGGTGCGCGCGGCGGTGGTCGGGCTGGTGAAAAGTCTGGCCAACGAGTTTGGTAAAGATGGAATTCTGGTGAACAATGTTGGGCCGGGATTCACGGCTACCGATCGCCTGAAAGAGTTGGCCAAGGCGGGCTCGTCAGCTTCCGGGAAGAAGGAGCAAGAGATTTTTGAGGGCTGGGCAGCGGATGCTCCGCTGAAGCGGCTGGGCGAGCCGCGGGAAGTGGCGGAAACGATTGTGTGGCTTGCGTCCGAACGCGCCTCCTACATTACGGGCCAGACCGTGTTAGTCGATGGAGGAATGTATAAAGGTCTGTGAGTTCAGGGAGAGGGCATGAGATCGATTGCTTCGCGGATGTCGGTGATGAGCGGCGAGGGCGCGCTGTCGGTGTTTGCGCGGGCGAAAGAACTGGAGGCGCAGGGCCGCTCGATCATTCATCTTGAACTGGGAGAGCCGGATTTTCATCCGGGCAAGTCGGTTATTGAGTCCGCGAGCAGGGCACTGGCGGAAGGGAAAGACCGCTACTGTGCAGTCATTGGATTGCCGGCGCTTCGGCAGGAAATCGCTACCTACCTGGCGCGCACGCGAAGCATTACGGTTTCGCCGGCGAACATCGTAATTGCGCCGGGATGCAAGATCGCGCTGTTTCTGGCGATGATGGCGCTGTTGGAACCGGGAGACGAAGTCTTGTATCCCGACCCGGGGTTTCCCGGATATCCGTCGATCACGTTAGGACTGGGTGCGGTGCCCGTTCCGTTTGAGTTGGCCCTGCGGAATCGCCTTCAGCCTGATCCGGCTGAGATCGCGGCGAAGATTACGTCCCGGACGCGGATGATTCTGACCAACTCGCCGGGGAATCCGACGGGAACGGTTTACACGGACCAGGTTCAGCGCGCCATTGCTGAGCTTGCGGTCAAGCATGACCTGTGGGTGCTGTCGGACGAAATCTACGCGCGAATTATTTATGGTGGGGAATACCTTTCCATGTTGCGGTACCCGGGCATGGCGGAGCGGACGCTCATTATTGACGGGTTCTCGAAGAGCTTTGCCATGACGGGATGGCGGCTGGGATACACGGTAGCTCCACCTGAGGTTGTGCCGGCGCTGGCGATGCTGGCGGTCAATACGTACACCTGTGTGGCGGAGTTCACGCAGTATGCGGCCATCGATGCGCTGCGCGATCGCGAAGGCACGACGCCGCGCATGGTTGGAGAATTTACGCGCCGTCGCGAACAGTTTGTGCGTGATCTGAATGGGGTTGCAGGCTTCCGTTGTGAGCCGCCAGAGGGAGCTTTCTATGCTTGGGTGGACATCACCGGCACAGGTATGACGGCGGAAGAAATTTGTCACATTCTGCTCGAAGATGCGGGTACGGCTGCGATTCCGGGAGCGGCGTTCGGTCCGGCGGGTAAGGACTTTGTGCGCTTCTCGTTTGCCTCGTCGATGGCGATGCTGAAGGAAGCGGTGGAGCGGATTGTGAAGGTGTCGACGGCGTGGCAGGGATTGCCCGCGGGGCGGTAGACGATGAGCGAATCGTTGACGGTTCATGCTTGTGCTTCGTTGCCGAGTGCGTCGGCGCTGTACGCCAGATCGTTCGCTCCGCCTGAAGCAAACGGCTGCGCTCAGGATGAGGCCGCGAATCTTATGCAAACAGTGAATTCAGGCTTTACATCAGTTTCTGACAAGACAAATAGGAACAGGTTCATATGAATAGATCGTTTCGTTTTTCGTGGGGATCAGTTCTTATCGGTGTGCTGGTCGTGAGCATTTCGGTCTGCGCGCTCGCGCAGGCGCGCCCGTTTCCCGGCCCGGATGTTCAGCAGATTTACCACCGGTTGCTGCCGCAGATCGAAAAGATTCCTGCCTTCGATCATCATGCTCATCCCGGCTTCGCTGATGATCCCGACGTGGATGCCATGGCGGCGCCGCCCAATGCGAGCGAGGCCTTGCGGACTCGGAGCGACAATCCTGAACTGGCGGCTGCGGCCAAGGCCCTATTTGGATATCCCTACAACGATCTTGCTCCCGAGCACGCGAAATGGCTGCTCGACAAGAAAGAGCAAGTAAAGAAGCAGAATCCAGGCCCGGCTTACTTCAATGCCATTCTCGACAAGATCAATATCGAGAGTTCAGTCGCCAACCGCGCCATGATGCCGGACTATCTGGACCATAAGCGCTTTCCGTGGGTTTTCTTTGCCGACTCATTCATGTGGCCTTTCAACAATGAACGTGAGACGGCGCGCAATCCCGACGAGGGAGTGTTCATTCCTTTGCAGGAGAAAATGCTCCATCGCTGGGTGCAACAGGAGAATATCAGCAAGCTGCCTGCGGGTTTCGGAGACTACCTGAAGTTCATCAGCCAGGTTCTCGAAGACAACGAAAAGAAGGGAGGCATTGCGATGAAGTTCGAGGTCGCTTATTTTCGCCCGACGACCTTTGGGGATCCTTCTCGCCAGCAAGTGGAGGACATCTACGGGCGGTACATGTCGGACGGGATTCCCAGTGAAAAGGAATACCGCGCGTTTCAGGACTACATCTTCCGCTACCTAATCCTGGAAGGTGGGCGGCTTCATCTTCCGGTGCACATTCACACTGCGATTGGGATCGGCGACTACTTCAATCTCAGCCAGAGCAACATCATGAACCTGGAGAGTGTGTTGCGGGACCCACGCTATGCAGCCACGACGTTCGTGATGATTCACGGAGGCTATCCGCTGGAGCGGGAGGCGATCTGGCTGGTGGCGATGAAGAATGTGTATCTCGATTCGTCGTTCGGGGAGCTGGCGCAATATCCGTCGGCGTTCAAAGAAACGTTGAAGATGTGGCTGGAGACTTTTCCGGACAAGATCACGTTCGGCACCGATTGCTTCCCGTACAATCAAGTTCTGGGCGCGGAAGAGAGCTACTGGCTAGGCGCGGAGTCGTCGCGTATGGCGCTGGCAGCGGCGTTGGCCGAGATGATCTCAGAGGGTGAGATCAACGAATCAGGCGCACTTGAACTTGCGCACGCTTACCTGCACGACACTGCGGTGAAGTTATACGGAGGCCGGGTGCATTAAAGCATTAACCTGGGTCTTAATCCTATGGCAAAAATAAAGACGAAATCGACATCGAAGGCCGGAAGTTCCGCCCGCAGGAAGAACGATGCAGCCTCGCACTCGCGCGCTAAGCGCGCGGTTGCTAAACATGCGGTATCAGGGACCGCCTTGCAATACATTCCCTGGCACACAGTGGAGCTCGAGGATCTGAACCCCTTGCTGCAGCGGCAATTCGTTGTGGGCCAGGAGATTATGCTGGCGCGAGTGCTGTTGAAGAAGGGCTGCATTGTCCCGGAGCACAGCCATCACAATGAACAGCTAACTTACATCCTTGATGGGGCCTTGAAATTCTGGATTGACGGGAAGGAAATCGTGGTCAATGCGGGCGAGGTGCTCTGCATTCCGGCGCACATGCCGCATAAAGCGGAGGCGATGGTGGATACGGTGGACCTGGACATCTTCAATCCTCCGCGCGCCGACTGGATTAGCAAGACCGATCAATACTTGCGAGGGCGGAAATAGACTCCAAGCTCATGCCCCATACGAGTGCTTCTGCGCCGCGTGTGCGGCAGTCTGAGTTCCGCTTTCGCTGCATTGGGTGCGGGGACGTCGGCGACCGCGCCAGCCAGAACTTTCGCTGCAGCCGCTGCAAGGATCTGCTCGAGATTACTTATCCGCAGTGGAGTGTGTCAGCCACGAGTTTTCCTGCGAAGGGCGTGGTCGAACTGAAGTCCACTTGGAAGCAGCGGCGTCTTTCTTCATCGAAGGTCGACCTTAGCGGAGTGTGGCGCTTCCGCGAAGTTCTGCCCATTCTCGAGAATGCAGAGCAATCGATTACCCTGCGCGAGGGCAACACTCCGCTGTACGAGATGCCGCGGTGTTCCCGAATCACAGGCGTGCCACGGCTTTTCGCGAAGCAT
>QIAM01000107.1 GCA_003225555.1 Acidobacteriota bacterium
CTTTGCCCTTCTCAACTCTCATTGTTTCGAGTTTTCCAGTTTCTTGCCGACCAGAGCGGCGCAGTGCTGGACGAGCTCCTGATCCTCTGGAGTGAAGGCGGCGGGGAAGTGGCTGTCGATGTCCAACTCGCCGACGACTCTACCATGAGCAAAGACGGGGACAACGATCTCGGATTTGGTTCCCAGGGAACAAGCCAAGTAGCGGGGATCCTTGCTGACATCGTCGACCACGATGGTCCGGCCACTCGAGGCGGCGGCGCCACAGATACCCTGATTCAGCGGAATGCGAGTATGGGGCGTCATCGCACCCAGGAACGCTCTCAGCGCGAGCATAGGAGGCTCTGCTTCTGGTTCGATCATGTAGAAGCCGACCCAGTTGTATTTCAGCATGCGCTCGTGAAGCAGCCGGCACAGTCGTTGCATCAGTTCACTGGACGACGGGGTGCTCTGCGCCAGTTCAATCACGTCGTTGCGAAGCTCCTCCATCCGGGAAGTGACGGACATAATGGAATGTTAACTCACGCCGCCGGATTGGAAGGTGTGGATGTAGGCACGGCTGTGATCTGACGGATTCCTTTGGTTCGCGGAAATAATTCGGGATGAATGGCGAAGGCCAGTGCGTCGAGACCCTGAAGCAGCGTCGGAGCTGGCGTGTTCAGGAATTCGTCGCGGATGCAGAAGACACGCCCTGCACGCGCGGCTGAGATCTCCTGCCAGTTGCGGTCGGCGACAATCTTCTCCAGCGGCACGCGATCGCCGGCACCGCACCATGCAGCAATGATAACTTCCGGGTCGGCTCCGAGTACCTCGTTGGCCGAGATCTGGCGTCCCGGGTCGCCCACGAAGGTGCCGCCCGCCGCTACAACCAACTCCGCCACCCAGGGCTGCGAGGTGATCAGCGGCTTCCCCCACTCCTCGCAGAAAACTCTTGGACGCGCGCAAGGCCCGCTCTTGATTCGTACCCCTTCAATCTCGTGCTGCATCCGTGCGATCAGTGTCTCGCCGCGGGCGCTTGCACCGACCACGCCAGCAATAGTGGCAATGTCTGTGTAGATATCCGCCAGGCTCCTGGGAGCGAGGCCCAGGAACCGTGCCCCGGCTCTGAGGATTTCGCTTACCGCGCTTTCCTGGTAAGGAACCGCCGCAATCACGAGATCGGGTTGGGCCGCAACGATCTGCTCTGCATTCGCAGTCCACGAATCGGCCAAGATGATACGAGGAGAATCTGTAACCTCGGGCACGACATCGGCACAGTATTTTGTACAGGCTACCACCCGGCCGAGTTCGCCGACCGCCGCAAGGATCACGGTGGCGCTGGGCTGCAGGCAGACAATTCGCCATGGGATGTACTCCAAGGGCATTCAGTAATCTTAGGGTAAAGCCGTTAAATACCTACTACTAAAACCAACAAATCATCGCGATTTTACTACTTCAACCCGCGGACCCCAGATGCCATCGAAGTTTCCGATGACAGAGCTGAAGCGCGTCTGTGGCATGCAGGACGTCCGTCAGTTACAGGACCAGATCCTAAAGCCACGACTCGCTTCTGCCGACTGAATACTAGAAGGCCACTGTACTGTGGGGCCTGCTGGTTACCCCCGTTACCTGTTACGACTTGGGGATGCCAGTGATGATTGCGAAGGACCGGTTGGGGAGTGTTAGCCATCGCCTAAAGTGGCTCACAGCATCGATATGATTGATCGAAAAACAATACGCTCGCTGCTTGAGAATATGGAACATGCAGCCGAAGAAACCCTGCAACAGGATGCCGCTTTCTATGAGGCGCTGCAGGCGCTCAAGTGGGAAATCGACAGTGACCCTCGAGTGCAATCGGCCATCGCCGCCTTACAAGCGGCCGGTCGGCAAGTGTTCAACTCCTTTGTGCCCCAAATCAAAATCCGAGTCAAAACTGGAGAGGGCACATTTGCGTTGCCCAAAGCGGCGGCGGCCCCGACGCCTCCTGCGGGTGAGCAGGTAGGCAGACTAATCGAAGAACTAAAAGAGGCTGCCAGCGCAGTGATCATGAACAGTCGCCATCGCCACGAACTCGACATCATCGTGAATGAAGCGGTGGGCGCGAGTGACCGTTTTGAAGGCATGGCTTCGCAGATCGAGCGGGCTGGACATGAGTTGGTTATTTGTCTCGACCTTTCGGCCTATGCCCAAGTTCGGGGGTCGACTGCTCCATCGCTTCCTTTCGAAGAAACGGTGAAATCCGCGTCCGATGATCGGCCTTTCAATCCTCAGTTTTCAGCTCACGACCTGACGTTTCTGAAAGCACTGGGAGTTAAGGCTGACGAGAGTCCAAGCCGTTAGACGCACCTCGCCAATTCCGACGGTACCTTCATCTCGCAAGAAATCGTGGTACCCGTGTGCCATTGCTTCGGGCAACCAGTTCGCTATGATTTGATTTGCCGCAGTGCTGCCGAGAGGACATCGATCGCCAGTTGGGCCGCATGGATTGACGCTTGTGGCACTCCGCCAACGGCTTCGATCACGTCTTCGCGGCGCAGACTTCGAGCGCGCTCAAGAGATTTTCCCGCCACAAGTTCCGTCATGGCTGAGGCGCAGGCCATGGCAGGAACGCATCCTTTAGCTTTGAAGCGGATCTCTGAGGTGCATCCGGCCGTGACCCTTAACGTCAGTCGGACGATGTCTCCGCAGACGGGATTCTCGATCTCTGCGACCGCGTCAGCTTCGATGATCTCTCCCGCGTTACGCGGATTCTGGAAGTGATCGAGAAGCTGGGCGGAGTACATTGCAGTCGATTGTAACGAGGAAAATCTCCCACGCTCGCGCAAAAAGCGTAAATAGGCGACTCACTCGCCTACGCTATGGACGGGGAGAAACGCCGTCAGGAAAGTAGATCGCCCAGTTCCTTTGCCGCGCGACTTCAGCGAGGTCAGGATTCGGATTCACCGCGAACGCATGCTTCGCCATGGCAAGCATTTCTGTGTCCCAGCGGGAATTGCCAAAGGCCGTATCGATTTCCTTTCCGACCACCTCACGCAGCGCCTCGGGCTTGCCCGGGCCTGACGGGATACGGATGATCCGGTCGGTAATGATGCCGTTCTCGACTTCGACGGCAGCCGCCAGGATGCGGTTGTCGGGGATGCCAAACTCCCTCATTCCGGCGCGAATGATCCATTCATTCGACGAAGAGACAGCCCACACCTCGCAGTCGTCGTTGTGCAGGCGGTGGACCAGGTCGCGCATTTCTGGAAATACGCGGCTTGGAAATGAATGCTCGAAGTAGTCGGCAGTAGCGCCCAGCAACTCAGCCTCGGGCATCCCCTTGTGCATGGTGACCATTTCTCCGCACATCTGCTCCTCTGAAACTTTGCCGGCTTTGTATTCGGCATAGCGGGCGCGCATCGCACGCCCTACTTCGGGCCCGACCACGCCTTGCTTGATCTCCCAGTCGAAAAAACCTTCGCCGGCATCGCCGGACCAGAGGGTTCCATCGCAGTCGAAGGCAGCGACACGGGGACGAAGGCGGAGCACGGAGTCGATGAACTGCTTGGCGGTCGGAGGAAGCGTCTGAACCTCAGCGGCGTGCATCTCACGACGATAACGTGCCAGCGAGTGATTGCGCAATTTGCAATGGCGGACAACGTCAGATCTATCGTGGCAGCGGCCCCGGCAACGCGGCGTAATCCTCGGGAGTGTTGATGTTGGCAGCCACTAACGGATCCTCTACCGCTACGTACAGGATGTGGTCTTGATGCCGATGCTCAGTGTCACGAGCAGTGGAAGTCGGCGGGGCCTGCAGAAAGGCCTCGATCATTTCGCGGCCGACGATAAAGGGGTGGCCGTGTTTGCCGGAGAACTCGGGTACGACCGCCCAGACTTTCCGGTCGGCAGATTCGTACGCCTCGCGCAAAGCCTGGATTGTGGCGGCCCTGGCCGGAGGGCGATCCACCAGGGTGACCATTGCGGTGTCGCGTCCGCGAGTGAGCACCTCATGCAAGCCGACCTGCAGGGAACTGAACTGCCCGCGTTCGGGATTCGGATTGATTACGATCGATGCTCCGTGGGCGTAGGCGACAGGGGCCAGTACAGCTTCATTCTTTCCGGCAACCACCAACACGAAATCGCTGGCGTGCGAAAGAGAACCAATGGCCGCGGAGAGGAATGTCTCCGAAGTTGGCTTCCCCGCAGATGCCGGAGGCCAGGGCAGCAGCGCTTTGTCGGTGCCCATGCGCGACGATTCGCCGGCGGCGAGTATCAATCCGGCGAAGCTGGCGGCGTGAGACATGGGATTTACGATTGCGGATCTGCGATTACCGCTTTCCGGAGCTCATTGAAGATCACGCCCAAGCAATCGACAATCGGAAATCGGCAATCGTAAATCAAATGTCGTGGTCGCCGTCGTCCACAGCTTTTGTCGAGACATCCGACTCTTCGACCGACCCAGCTTTCGCGCCCTTGAACCAACTCATGTGCGGCACGGCGGCAGCGTGACGGCGCACGGCAATCAGTTCGGCGGTGATGGCCACGGCAATCTCTTCGGGAGTGATGGCACCGATGTCCAGTCCAATCGGCGCGCGCACGCGGTCGAACAAGTGCGCCGGCAGTCCCTCTTGTTGCAGCGTCTTGAAGATCTCGATCACCTTGCGCTTGGATCCGATCATGCCGACGTAGCGGGCAGGAGTCTGCACCGCCCAGCGCAGGATGCGCATGTCATCGCGATGGCCGCGGGTGACAATCACGATGTACGACGACTCAGTTGGGTCCAGCTTGCGCGTGGCTTCGTCGAAGTCGAGGGCGTGCACCTCGTGGGCTTCTGGAAATCTTTCCTTGGTCGCGTAGGAACTGCGATCGTCGGTAACGATGAGGTCGAAACCTGCATTCGCTGCTACCCGGCAAAGATTGATAGCTATGTGACCTGCACCGAAAAGGTAAAGTAATGCTGGAGGTAATATCGGCTCCACGAAAACCTCCAGCGTGCCCCCGCAGACCAGGCCGGTATCGTACTTCGGATCCTGGTTCAGATCGAAGTGCAGGGTGCGAGGCTTCTCGGACTCCATGACCTCGCGTGCGGCCTGCCAAACGTCGGCCTCGACGCAGCCGCCGCCAATCGTGCCGACGATCGAACCATCGTCGCGAACCAGCATCTTCGCCGTCTTGAACGAAGGGATCGAGCCGCGCACGTTGACGATCGTCGCGACCGCGCCGCGCCGTCCTTCGCGCCGTAGCTCAACGATTTGCTCGTAGAGGTCCATCGAGTTCGACGCTTCCGATGTGATTGTCAATCAGTTAACAGGGGAGAGTCAATGCGGGTAGAACCACGTGGCGGTCTTACGCCAAGTTCTTCATCACAAACACTGCCAGAAAGGAGATACCGAAACAAAATGCCAAGGTCATCAGGAGGCCCAGGATGAACTCCAATCGACGGCCGTTTTTCGAAGACTCATTTCGTTCCCACTGCCGTACCAGGCCAAACATCCAAAAGTAGACCAGTGCTGAAACGAGACAGGCAACCATACAAAACACGGAAAGTACGAGCCAACATCCGCTACCAGCGGCTACTGGACTGCTCTTGGCAAGGAAAGTCGCCAGGATAACGATTGAACCGCTGGAAAGCGTTGAGACGTGCTTCACTAAGTCCATCTTCAGCTGGGTACGCTGTATGTCTTTAGCTCGGACGTCCATTGGCGTAATTGGACCGACATCCATAATTTATGAGCGGAGTGTGTCGCTCGTGTCGCGCGCCAGCAGCTCTACCGTGTTGATCGTGGGCGACCGCGCCGCCCTTCGCGGCCGAGTTGGACGATCTGCTCGTAAAGGTCCATCGAATCCAGTGCATCCGATGTGATGGTCGATCAGTGAACCGCGAGAGTCAAACCTCACCATAGGAAGAGCGTGGGGGACTTCATAAATTACTTCTTCGCCGCTGCTTTCCAGTACGCCTGATGGCCGATGTAGTCATCGTCCACCAGATTCGCAATGATCATCCGTTTAAGTTGCAAGGGGTCAACGTTGGAACTCTGGACCTTGTAGGCGAGAGTGCCGTCGGGACGAATGAGCAACGTGTAGGGCACGGCCGCGTTCCACTCCGGATCAAACGCTGCCAGTTGCGCGTAAATATCTGTCGAGCCGAGGATCAGGTTCGTGCTTGTCGCATGCTCCGCGTTCAGCACCTTCTCGACGCCGGGCTTCTCATCGGGATAGTTGATGCTCACGGTCACCAGATCAAACGCCCGATGCCCGTACATCCGGTACATGGTCTCAAACTCCGGCAACTCTTTGCGGCAGGGGCCGCACCATGTGGCCCAGAAGTCCACCAGCAACAGCTTGCCGGTGGAATTCTTGCGCAGCGCCTTTAGATCATCCGCGCTTGCGGTCTTCAGCTTCACCGGTTGCTTCTCGATTTCGGCCAGTTCTTCGCGATGGCCTTCTTCCTTGTAGATCCATTTGGTAGAGCAACCTACGGACGGCATCTTCGCGATCGGGACAGATTTGCCCGCCAGCAGGGCATCGATAGCAAGGCGAGCGTCGCGCTGGCTAACCAGCGTTTCGCGCGAACTATTGTCGACGCGACCTTCGTAGCGCAATTTGCGCTTCTCATCGAAAATGAATACGTGTGGCGTGGCAGTAGGCCCATACAGATTGGAAGTCTTCTGATCTTCTCCGTCGTAGAGATATGGAAAGTTGAAGTGCCGGTACGCGGCGCGAATCTTCATCTCTTCGAATGAATCGCCGACGTCGGTGTAGCCCATCTCATCCAGGCGGACAGCATCGGGATTGTTGGGTTCGATCGCCACCACCGCCACGCCGCGAGCTTTGTAATCCTCAGCGATCTGCTTAATGCGCGTTTCGTAGAGCTGTGACGTCGGACAATGGTTGCAGATGAAGGCGATCATCAAAACTTTCGCGGAGGCGTAATCTTTCAGGCAATGCGATTGGCCGTCCACTCCCGAGAGACAGAAGTCCGGTGCGGGCGCGCCAATAGCAAGCGTGGGTGGGCCGTGGCTTTCCTCGTCGTCCGCGAATGCGGGCACCAGCGCAATTAGCATCAGATACATCAGATAAATGACTGCTGCGACGATGCGACTTGGAAAGGCGCGTATGAATCGTGATGGACGGGAGGAATTGTGGGATGGCTCTGGCGATGTGTATTGCACGATGCGTCCTCGAAAATCGCATTCTACCTCGGGACTTATGCTGCTGCTTTTCATTGGGTGAAAACGCTGAGCGCTGTGTTAGGTTGAAAAGCTTCGGGATTACCGATCAGGGTGAGGGGTTCCTCTAATGAAAGCGGTTCGCATCCATCAATTTGGCGGTTCGGAAGTGCTGATTTACGAAGATGTCCCCGATCCCCAGCCACGCAAAGATCAAGTGCTGGTGCGGGTGCGAGCCTGTGCCTTGAACCATCTGGATGTGTGGGTACGCAAAGGTCTTCCGGGCGTGAAGTTGCCGCATATTCTTGGAAGTGACATCGCGGGGGAAGTGGTCGAGGCTGGCGAGTACGTGACCGGGTTCCGTCCGGGACAGCGTGTGCTTCTCGCCCCGATGCACTTTTGCGGTCGTTGCGCGAAGTGCGTGGCTGGTCTGCAGAACCAATGCCGGGAGTTCACAGTTCTGGGTAACGCTGTCGATGGTGGGAATTGTGAGCTGATTGCGGTTCCGGCGGCGAACGTTATTCCGATCCCGGACACGCTGGACTTCAACCAGGCAGCGAGCGTCCCGCTGGTGTTTCTGACCGCGTGGCACATGCTGGTGGGTCGGGCGGGGATCCGTCTGGGGCAGACGGTGCTCGTGCTGGGAGCGAGTTCAGGGGTGGGCATTGCCGCGATTCAGATTGCCAGGCTGTTTCATTGCCGGGTGATTACGACCGCGGGCGATGAGACAAAACTGGAAAAGGCGCGCGCGCTCGGCGCAGATTTCGGCATCAACCACTACAAGCAGAAGATTTCAGAAGAAGTGCGAAAGATCACGAGAAAGTGTGAAATCGCTGAAGCCCGGCGGTACGCTCGTAACCTGTGGAGCGACCACGGGGCCGAATGTGGGAATTGATCTGCGTTTTCTGTACTCACGCCAGCTCTCCTTGCTTGGCTCTTATATGGGAACGATGGGGGAGTTGCACGAAGTTCTGGGGCACGTTTTTGCCGGACGACTGAGGCCAGTGGTGGACCGTGTCTTTCCGCTGCAGGAATTGCGCGCAGCGCACGAATATTTGGAAAAGAGTCAGATGTTCGGCAAAATCGTAGTGAATCCATAACGAAGTCTCCATACCAATGACAAATAAATCGGAGGACTAACACACCGATGCAGCAGAAACCGACCTATGAAATCGACGGTTCACGATTCTCAACACTGGAAGGTTTCTACGACGAAATCAGCCGCGTTATTATCCCGGGCGCTGAGTGGGGACGAAATCTCGATGCGTTCAACGATATCCTCCGTGGTGGACTTGGGACGCCGGAAGGAGGCTTTGTTCTTCGGTGGAACAACTCCGCTCTATCTCGCGCACGCCTTAGCTACACAGAGACGGCACGGCAGCTGGAATTGAGTCTGAAGCGGTGTCATCCAGCCAATCGCGAGCATGCCGCTCAGGCCCTCAACGATGCGAAGCAAGGAAAGGGCAGCACAGTCTTTGACTGGCTCGTCGAGATTATTGGAGTGCACGCGGCGGGTGGCAGAGAGGCAGAAGACGAGGTGAATCTGGTCTTAGCATGAGGCTCCGTCATCGCTGGCGCATTGTTTCTTCATGCTGGTTTAGAATGTAAGCAATGTCCCGGGAACTGAATTTCGGACCCTACATCGACGTGCACGACGGCAAGAAGGTCGTCAAAGACCTGACCTTCGGCAATCCCACGCCCGAGGGAGTCATTCTGACCACGCTCGATTCCGCGGTCAACTGGATGCGGAAGAGTTCGATCTGGCCCATGACCTTCGGCCTGGCCTGCTGCGCCATCGAGATGATGTCGATGGGCGCGGCGCGCTTCGATATCGCGCGCTTCGGAGCGGAAGTATTCCGTCCCTCTCCGAGGCAAAGCGACCTGATCATCATTGCCGGCCGTGTCTCGAACAAAATGGCGCCGGTGATTCGCCAGCTATGGGAGCAGATGCCGGAGCCGAAGTGGGTGATATCAATGGGCGCCTGCGCAACTTCCGGCGGCGTGTTCCAGAACTATGCCTTGGTGCAGAGCGTAAATCAGGTGATTCCTGTTGATGTCTACGTGCCCGGATGCCCACCGCGCCCCGAGCAGTTGATCTACGCGATAACGCTGCTGCAGGAAAAGATCCAGCAAGAACGCGGCACGATAAAGAAGAGCTTGAACCTGGCTTAAGACGGGCTGCGACCAACGTTTACGGTGCTTTGAAGATCACCGTGATCTGCTTCTGCACCGCGGTCGGCTTCCCGTTCA
>QIAM01000022.1 GCA_003225555.1 Acidobacteriota bacterium
GACGCACCCGGCATGGTCAGACTGTTGAAGGGAGTATTCACATCAGCGGCCAGGGCCCGTGACCGCCGTACGGCTTCAGCCGCTAGAAAGCCGCCGGGTGTGATGGTGATGCCCTTGGAGCGGATTGCGAGCGGGGAGTCCGATGCGTTCTTCTGTGACTCTTGCAGGATCACGACTGTGTTGCCGACTGTGCCTTTAAGATCGGTCACTTCACTCTTGAGTTCGCCGACCGCTTGCTGTTGCTGGCTGGCCTGCGCCTGGGCAGCGTCTGCCTTGCCCGAGGCATCCGTCGCTGCAGTCTGGGCCTGCTGCACGGCTTGATCCTTGCTCCGCAGTTGCTCTTGCAAGGCCTGAATTTGCTGCTGTTGAGCGGCGATGGCCGCCTGTTGTGCGGCGATCGCGTCTTTCAACGCTTGTACGTCGGCAGCCGTTACCGGCGCGGGCTTTGCCTTCTTGGACTTCGGCGGCGTGCTGGTTTGCGCCACCAGCGTCGTCGCAAGAAACAAAATCGCGCACAACTTCCACCCAGCTTTCATCTTCCACTCTCCTTTAATGGCCCTGTGCGGGAATTATGGATGTCTTAACCGAAGCTAATCGCCCTTTATTACAAACTTGTGAAGGTTTGATGAATGCCAGGTGAAATGGTCCACGCGATTGCTGAGGGGCGACTGGATTAAACACCAGATACAGACGACTCAGAAACCCCAGAGGCGACCAGGACCTGCTGCTGTGGAAGTACAGGGCCTACAGGACAGCAATGCTTGTGTGGCGAAGGAGAGAAAGCGGCTATGTCGTCGGTGGAGTCAAGCCACGGTTTTCCACTCAAGGTTCCAGGCAAAGGGCCGATAGCGAATGTAGGCGATCACCGATTGCAGTGCCGTTTCGTGTCGGACATCTTCCGAGCGGCCCAACTGACGGAGGCTCATCACGGTCACGTTATCGACAGACGTAAAGGACTCAGGGCTGCGGACGGAGAGTACTAATCCCCAAGACGCTGGACAGTTGCAGCCAAGTATTGACCTCCGAATGGCCACACAGTCCGCGCTGGAAACCAAGGCAAGTCGCGGCGGCACGGACCAGTCGGCACGAGACAGAGTGAGCGGAAAGTTGCGGGCCCTGCTTGTAGAGGATGAGCCGGCGCACGTCGAACTTGTGATGCGTGCGCTGCGGCGGGCAGGATTTGAGGCCAGCGGTGACATCGCCGAAGGAATTCACCGACTTAGTGCGCAAGCACTCTTACGATGGGGTTCTGGCGGACTACAAGCTGCCGAACTGGAATGGAATGGAATCGGTCGAGGTCATACGCCGGGAAGGGCTGGATATCCCCGTCATCCTGGATCGGGCGCGCTCGGAGAGCTCACCGCAGTAGAGTGCATCAAACAGGGCGCCGCCGACTATGTCCTGAAAGACCACCTGGCGCGGCTGCCGGAGTCGGTGCGGCGGGCCATGCGCGAAAAAAGACTGCGCGAAGAGAACAAGCAGGCGGGGGAGGAATTGGCACGCTCCAATCGGGATCTGGAACAGTTTGCATGCGTGGCGTCCCACGACCTGCAGGAACCGTTGCGGATGGTTGCCGCCTATACCCAGCTCCTGGCGGAACGGTATCAAGGCAAGCTCGACGCCGACGCGGATAAGTGAGGTGGCGATTCAGGAAAGTGGCGTGGTGGTGAAACACGATCACCTTCCCGTGGCAATGGCCGACGGTTCGCTATTAGCTCACGTATTTCAGAACCTGATCGGGAATGCCATTAAGTTTCGCGGTTCAGAAGCGCCCTTGATTCGAGTGAATGCCGCGGTGAGGGGGAAGGAATGGGTCTTCTCGAAAGCGGACAACGGGATCGGCATCGCAGCGGAGGATGCAGAGAGCGTGTTCGTCATCTTCCGGCGCCTGCATGCGCGGGCGGAATATCCGGGCAACGGAATCGGGCTCTCGATCTGCAAGAAGATTATCGAGCAGCATGGGGGCAGGATCTGGGTCGAATCCAAGTCCGGTCACGGATCCACCTTCAACTTCACCCTTCCGGTCAAAGTCATCACAAAAGGGGGAGAACGGACAGAAAGATGAAAACTACACCTGAAATCCTGATGGTCGACGACAATCCCGCGGACATCGACTTGACCAGCGAGATCCTGGCTCAGAGTAAGGGGCATTTTCATGTGAACGCAGTCATGGACGGGGCGGAGGCGATCTCCTTTCTGCGACAGCAGGGGAAATATGCGGAAGCACCGGTGCCGGACCTGGTCGTGCTCGACCTGAACCTGCCGCGCAAGAACGGACGGGAGGTGCTGGCCGAAGTCAAGTCCGGCCCCCGGCTCGCCAAGATTCCCGTAGTCATCTTCACCAGTTCCCAGGCGAGCTCCGACGTAATGCGCAGTTACGCCCTGGGAGCAAATTGTTACTTGCGAAAGCCGGGAACCTTCCCGACTTTGTGGCGGAATGGAGGTCCTCAAGCGGCTTAAAGTAGATGATCGGACGAAGACGATTCCCGTGGTGATCCTGACCTCGTTCAAGGAAGAGCGCGGCCTGCTCAACAGCTACAACCGGGGCGCGAACAGCTACATCCAGAAGCCGGTCGACTTCAGCCAGTTCCGCGAGATGTGAAGACCACCGGCTTGTACTGGCTGTTGATCAACCAGCTGCCCGTGCCCAATCTTCGAAGTGAACCCGTGAAGCAGCTAACACTCACCAAGTGATGGTGGCAGGTTAGATGTTGAACGCGGTCCATCCGTAGGTATTTCGTTGGACTGTTCTCGTTGCAATCCAGCGGACCACGAACGCTGCGAAAATTGATCAGTGGGACCTATTTGTAGTACTAGAGTTCCTGGTCAGTTCGTCGGCTTGCTGCTGTTCGGCAGTTGCCTGCGCCTTGCGGCCTGTGAGGCGGTAGATCTCGGCCATCCGCAGGTGGGGTTCGGGGTCGGTGGGGCGAAGTTTTGCCGCCTCCTGGAAATAGCGAAGCGAGCCGGGGTATTGCTTCTCAGTCTGACTTCTTTGCGCGAGCCCGCGCGTGACACCGTAGAGCAAGTCTTCTGTTTCCGGTTCCTGTGGGTTGAGGTCGTGTGCGTGCCGCAGGGCTTCGTAAGCCGGAAGGTCTTCCCCGAGCTTCACTAGGACGGCGCCATAGAGCGTGTTGAGCTGAAATATGTCCGGCCAGCGCTTGATGGCATTCGCGAGTGGGGTGCGCGCGTTTTCGAACTGACCCAGCTGGTAGTAGACAAGTGCAAGATTGTATTGCATTTGCGGCGATTGCGGAGCCAGTTCAGCGGCGCGTCGCAAGGGCTTCAGTGCCCAGCCTAATTCACCATGCTGGCCGTAGATCGTGCCAAGGCTTGTGAGCGTTTCCGCATTATCGGGGTCGTACAGCTGCTCGCAAATGCTGCGTGCCTCGTCGCGAGGTCCTTTATCCAGCTTGTGGCCGCATTCGAGTTTTAGCTGGCTCTCGCTGGTGTCGCGACGGCGCAATTCGGCGGATAGGGCCAATGACTGTTCTGCCTCTTCCGAGCGTCCCTGCTTGCGATACACCAGGCCCAGTTGGTATGGAACGCGAGAGTCGCGTGGGGTTAACTGCGCGGCTTCCTTGAGACATCTTTCGGCGGCGGGTAGATCGTCCTGTTTGAAATAGGCGACTCCCAAGTAGTAGGCAGTATCGGGGAAGGGAGGGTTGGTTGCGGCCTTGCTCAGGTTCTCGACAGCGGACCTGAAGTTGCGGTCCTCGAGATCGAGCCTGCCCAAGTAATACAGAACATTAGGATGATCGCCAACCTCTTTTCGAACGGCTTCAAACTCCTGCCGCGATTCGTTGAAATTGTGCATTTCGAAGAGCGCAACAGCCAAAGGGAAGCGAGCTTTGAGGACCAGCTTGGGGGCGAGATTCAATGCGGAGCGGAATTCGGTCGCGGCAACCGCGTAGTTCTCCTGCTTCAAGGCTTCGTACCCTTTGCCGAGATGGACGTCTGCCGAGTCGGCCGGGGCAGGGGCTTGCTGGCAGTCGATCCTTTCGGCGCCAGAGGCGAACAGCACGACAAGCCCGATCAGCACCTTGATCAATGATCGAGCATGAGGAATCTTCATGGACTGGGGCGCGCGGCATCCTCGCGCGACAGATCATTATAGACATCGCCAGACATCGTCAGACATTGTCCAGCGGCCTTGACGGGGTACGCGGCGGCTGCTAGATTGCGGCTCCACGTGAATTTCCAGGGGACATTGCTCTGAGTCGTCCAGTGAAGTGCCGTGCCTCGGTTAATCTTCTGGGGATTGATCGACAACGGCGGGATTTCCTCTTTCGTTGTTGCCAGGGGGCTTCTTTCGCGCTTGTGCCGCGGCCTCTTTGGAGCCTGATTCTTCCCAATACAAGCTCTGTCGATTCTCGCTCCGAGTCCACCGATGCAACAGAGTTCCATTTTCAGCCGCACTATCGGACGGAGAGGTCGCTGGATGCCACTTTGCTGAAAGTGCACGCGGGGCTGGACGACTTCATCACGGAAAAATACGCCGCTCAGATCGGCACGATTCTCGAGCAGTGGAGTTCGAGCCTGCGGAAGTCGCCGCTGGGTGTCGGGGCAATCGAATCGTTCCTGGCTCCGGAGTTCTCCGGGAACTCTTTGCACCCGGTGGCGTCGAGGGCGACGCGTGGCGGTAAAGCCCTGGAAGTCCACCGAAACGAATTCGGCCAAGCCGTTCTTGGGCGAGAAGGTTTTCTCCGCGACCTGCGATCTGCGGTGGGCACGTTTTCGCAGGTTCTGACTGCTGAATTCCAGGTGACTACCATCGAGGCGGAGTCCGCTTCTGCATCGGCTCTCCCCGATCGCCTGCGCACACACGTGCGTTATGAACTCGTGGGCTCGGGCTCTGGTTTCCATCGCGAGCAGAGAGTCGGGGAATGGGAACTGGAATGGGAACCCTCACCTTCCTCATCGGATGCTCCCCCATTTCTGGTGCGGAAGTGGCGCGCTCTAGAGGAGACACAGAGCCGGTCCGCCCACCCTGTTTTTGCCGACATCAACGCGCAGGCGCTCGGCGGATGTTCGTCGTACGCTGCGCAGTTGCTGCACGGAAGCGATTACTGGCGGACGGTTCTCGACGGAGCGTGCGGCATTGACATTTATGGACACAACGGCGTCTCGGTCGCTGATATCGATGGGGACGGATTCGACGATCTTTATGTCTGTCAACCGGCCGGGCTTCCCAACCGGCTCTATCGAAACCGTGGCGACGGAACCTTCGAAGACATTACGGAAGCGTCTGGCCTGGGCATTCTGGACAACACGGCGTGCGCGCTTTTTGCTGACTTTGATAATGACGGCCGCCAGGATGTGATCGTCGTGCGGAGCAGTGGTCCGCTACTGTTTCTGAACGATGGCGGAGGCGGGTTTCGCGAGCGCCCTGACGCCTTTCGGTTCGCCGCTCCTCCGCTGGGGACCTTCACTGGAGCGGCCGTCGCCGATTACGATCGCGATGGCTGGCTGGACATTTACTTTTGCCTGTACATCTACTACCAGGGAACCGACCAGTACAAATACCCTTCTCCCTACTTTGACGCAAAGAACGGTCCTCCGAACTTCATGATGCGCAACAACCGGGATGGAACTTTCCGGGATGTAACTGCGGCGTCGGGGCTTGATCAGAACAACACGCGCTACAGTTTTTGCTGTGGCTGGAACGATTTCAACCGGGATGGCTGGCCCGATCTTTACGTGGTAAACGACTTTGGGAGGAAGAACCTGTACCGCAACAACGGCGATGGAACCTTTACTGATGTTGCTGCGGATTTGGGTGTTGAAGATGTGGGTGCGGGGATGAGCGTCTGCTGGTTCGACTATGACAACGACAGTGCCGAAGACCTATACGTCGCCGACATGTGGACGGCTGCGGGCCAACGGATCTCACCTCAGGAGGTTTTCCAGAAAAACGTGCCTGACAGAGTGCGCGCCCTCTATCGCAAGCATGCCATGGGAAATTCGCTGTTGCGTAATCGCGGGAGCGGCGCTTTTCTGGATACGAGCCATTCGGCTGGAGTTGAGATGGGGCGCTGGTCGTGGTCGAGCGACACTTGGGATTTTGATCACGATGGGTTCCCGGATCTCTACATCGCCAATGGGATGGTCTCCGGTCCAGCGCGCAAGGGTGAGGCAGACGACCTAAACAGCTTTTTCTGGCGGCAGGTGGTAGCTAATTCCCCCAGAGATGCCAGGCCTTCCCAGGATTACGAACAGGGATGGAATGCGGTCAACGAACTCATCCGGGCGGACGGCACCTGGAGCGGCTTCGAGCGGAATGTTTTATACGCGAACAATCGCGATGGAACGTTTTCTGATGTTTCCGGCGCAGTGGGCATGGATTTTCTGGAAGACGGCCGGGCATTTGCGTTTGCAGACTTCGACCACGATGGGCGCCAGGAGGTGTTCCTGAAAAATCGCAACGGGCCCCAGTTGCGGGTCTTGAGGAATGTGATGGCGGAATTGCCGCCCGCGATCGCTTTTCGGCTGCGCGGCACCAAGAGTAATCGAGATGCGATCGGTGCAGTCGTCAACATCGAGACCGACTCAGGTCGACAAACTCGATCTCTTCAGGCTGGATCGGGGTTTCTGTCGCAGCACAGCAAAGAAATCTTCTTCGGTCTCGGGGATGTGAAGGGGCGGGTGCGAGTGTCGATTCGCTGGCCGAGCGGGTTGGTGCAGAACCTGCATGAGCTTTCGCCGAATCACCGGATTTGGGTGGAGGAGGGGTCAAACACGGTACGGGCTGAGCCATTCAGTAGAGTCAAACTCGGAGTTGCTCATAGCGCTGGCGCGAATTCGCCCAGGGGCGAGATACTGCCAAGTGTCGTTGAAACATGGCTGCTCTCACCTGTCTCCGCACCGGACTTTTCTCTTCCTGACTTGGCGGGACAACACCGGACCCTCGCCGCGCTACGGGGAAAGCCCGTGCTTCTCAATTTCTGGGTGACGCAATCGGCGATTGGTCAGAACAATCTGAAAGCATTCAATCTTCTTTCCGGACGGTTGGCAGGACAGGGTCTCGAGCTCATCACGGTGAACGTGGACGAGTCCATCGACCGCGATACGCTGCAAGCATTTGCTCGAGAACGCCATCTTTCACTTCGCATCCTTCTGGGGTCAGAGGACGTCGCCGCCATCTACAACGTTCTGTATCGTTATTTGTTCGACCGACACCGCGATCTCGATCTTCCGACGTCGTTCCTGATTAACGACCGGGGTGAGATTGTAAAGGTGTATCAAGGAGCGGTGATCCCGGAGCACATTGAGAATGACTTCCGCCACATTCCGCGGACCGTTGCAGAGCGGATGGCGATGGCGCTGCCATTCCCGGGAATCACAGAGGCTACGGAATTCCGGCGGAACTATCTGTCACTGGGCTCGGTGTTTTTTCAGCGAGGATATTACGATCAGGCGGAAACCTGCTTCCAGCAGGCGTTGCGCGATGATCCCTCGAGTGCCGAGGCTCGTTACGGCCTGGGCAGCGTCTACCTTCGACAGGAAAAGAATGCTGCTGCGCGGCAGAGTTTTGAGCGCGCGCTCGGCCTGCACGCAAGCTATCCCGCTACTCTGCCGGATGCGTGGAACAATCTTGGGGTGCTCGCGACGAGGGAAGGGCGTGCCGCCGATTCCGTAGAATGCTTTCAAGCGGCTGTCCGGCTAAATCCGAATCATTCGCTGGCTCTGGACAATCTTGGGAACGCCTATCGCCAGCAGAAAAGATGGGACGACGCCCGCAAAGTGCTGGAGCACGCCCTGGAAATCAATCCGCAAGATGCCGAGGCGAATTACAGCCTGGGAATGATCTTTGCACAGACCGACAATACGGATCGCGCCTACGAGTATCTGCAGAGGGCATTGAAGGCTCGACCCGTTTATCCGGAAGCTCTGAACAACCTCGGCATACTCTATCTGGTTACGCAGCGGCGCGATGATGCGGTGGCGAGTTTTGAACAATGCATCCGGGTTGCGCCGAGTTTCGATCAGCCATATCTGAACCTTGCCAGAATCTATACGCAGGAGCAGGCCCCGGAAAAGGCACGAACGAAACTGTTGGACCTTCTCAAGGAGCATCCGGGCCACGAACAGGCGCAGAAAATGCTCGACGAACTACCGCGATGAGCCGGCGGCAAGGGAGCGCGTTCGGGCTCACAATTTAGTGTTGGCCAGTGGTGCCGGGCGTCGGCGCGGTCATTAACTCCACAAACATCTTGTAGAACTTCTCAGCGTCGAGGTCGACCTGGATCTCAACGGCTTGCGGTACGAGTTTGGGTTTGTTGGTGTCAACCCAGGTGAGGGTGTCTCCATAGTTGGCGCCGTGATCGAGGTTCACGTCCATGAAGCGCATTTCCTTTTTTGTGATGATGCTTGGATCAAGCCAGGCGGCCGCGGCGAGTTCGTCCCACAAATAATCGTACTGACCTCGCAGATGTGCGTATTTGCCGATGTAGCGCGCTGTCGGCGAGTCTGAAGCCTTTATGCGGTTCAGCAATTCGGCGGTCATATTTGTCTTTACCGAGATGTCTACGGTCGTGCATACAATTTTCCTCCAAGGGGCATGCAGCACGGAGTGAGCAGCTTCAGCATCGAACCACAAATTGAACTCGCGCCGCGGAGTGTCGGTAAATTCGGGATCGGTAGTCTGAGGATGCAGGCTGGCGCCCATGAACACCAATTCTTTTGCGAGGCTGGGGAATTCCGGATCGAGCGAAATGGCCAGCGCGAGATTGGTCATGGGGCCGCCCTCGTAAATCGTTACTTCGTGCGGAAACTTGTGCACCATGCGGACCATGAAATGAGCGGCATCTTCGTCGCTGGGCTTGGTGTTGGGCTTGCCTTCCGGCATGTCTCCAAGATCGTGGGCTGGATGATACAGCTTCGGAGTCCATGCTCCCAGCCAGGCAACTGACCCATAGCGCTGTTCCCAGAGTTCAGTTTCGTCCTTGCGCCGCACTAGTGGATACTCTGCTCCAGGAACGACTGGAATGTCGGCGCGCCCGATGAGTTCGAGCATGCGCAGGGTGTGCGCCAATTCTGCCTTGAGCCACTGGTCGCCGGTGACCACGGTGATGCCAAGAACCTCCGTCTTCGGAGACTGGATGAGCACCAGCATCGCCTGCTGGTCGCTTCCGGCAGGTCCGGCGGCGTCCTGATCAATAATGACCTTCTGCTTCTCAATGGCCTGGGCCGGAGCCGCGGCGGCGAGGCACAGAACGAGCAATGCCATTGTGGAACGATGAAAAAGGCCGGCAGATATCATCAATGCACCTCAGAAGGATTGAGAAGTAAGAATAAGCTTTCCCGCTGAATTTGCCGAATTTGGAAAGGAACGAATCGTAACGTCGCCGTGCAGGATGGGCCATCATTCCAAGACGCGTGTGGTTTACCTGTCAATTGCGAATCGCGGACTCAGCAACTAAAATTAGGCACCAACGAAACAAGAGATTGATTGTTTTCTTCCAGCGTTCCTGTCGCATGAGCATTTCTTGCCTGACCGCGCGCAAGTTCGGATATATCGGAACCACGCTTGCATTAAGGGTTATCGTCGGAGTCGCGTCTCTAGGTTCGTTCGTCCAAGGGCAATCTCAGACGGCTGCCGATTTGGCTACGCTGCAAGGTACGGTACGAGATTCGAGCGGCCATCTGGTAGATGCTGCCAGTGTCTCATTGCAGACGAAGGGGACCGAAATTCTTTCCAAGCTCACGGACTCGGCTGGGCAGTACCGGTTTTCCGGTCTTCATGAAGGTATCTACGCGTTGCATGGCAGGCGAGCCGGAGACGGCGAGGCATCGGTCGACGGGATTGTCCTCGAGAGACAACGAGTTAAGAACGTTGATCTCATTCTAGGCTCGTCGGAGTCTCGAACAAAGGACCCCTCCATGGGCGCTCCGGAGTTCTACGACCAACCCAGCTTCACGGTTGCGGGAGTGACCGATCCTTCGAACCTGGGGGGACACGGCTCCGACACAACGGTACGGACCAAGGAATCTTTGGCGAAGGCGGCAGCTTCGCTGGGTGGAGAAGTGGCCAATGGTTCCCAGCCGAAGTCGTCGGCGTCGCAATCGGAAAAGATTCTGAGGGAGGCCGCCGAGCGCGAACCAGAAAATTTCGACGCCAATTATCGATTAGCAAAGTTGCTGGTCGATGAAGCGAAGGCTCGGGAGGCGCTCCCGTACCTGGAGCGGGCGTCGCGGCTGAATCCCGGCAGTTATGACAGCACCTATGAAAAGGCGGTCGCTTACGAAGCTTTAGGAGAATATGAAAACGCCCGCCTGAATGCCCATGCCTTGCTCGCCCGGCAGGAGAGGGCCGAAGTGCATCACTTGCTGGGCAACGTAGAAGAAAGGGCGGGGAACCCTCTGCCGGCGGTTCGCGAGTACCAGCGCGCCGCGGAACTGAATCCGAGTGAAGCGTACCTCTTCGACTGGGGAGCCGAATTGCTGATCCATCGCGCTCCGGAGCCGGCCATTGAGGTCTTCGGTAAGGCGAATCGCTTGTTTCCGCAATCGGCTCGAATGCTCGTCGGGTTAGGGGCGGCGGAGTATGGCCGCGGATTTTACGGCCAAGCGGCGCAGCATCTCTGCGCAGCCTCAGATCTGAATCCCGATGATCCGGCCCCGTATCGCTTCATGGGCAGGATGCAGAATGTCGAAAGCCCGCAAGCCGAAGCGGTCAGCGAGCGACTGGAGCGCTTTGCCCATCTTCAACCAGAGAATGCCGAAGCCAATTACTACTACGCGCTTGATCTTAGGAGGTGGCGCAAAGGCCCGGACGATCCCTCGACTTCGCGGGTCGAAGGCCTGCTGCAAAGGGCGGTGCGCCTCGAACCCAAGTTCAGCGAAGCATATCTGCAGCTAGGTATTCTCTATGCGGAGCAACGGAACTTTCCGCAAGCGGTTGCGGCATATCGGAGGGCGATCGAGGCGAATCCTCGGCTCGAAGAGGCGCATTACCGGTTGGCGCAGGTCTACAGGCAAACGGGCGAGGAAGCACAGGCGCATGCGGAACTCACGCTCTATGAGCAGATAACAAAAGAGAACACGGGCGAGATTGAGCGTGAGCGGCGTGAGATCAAGCAGTTTGTGTACACGCTGCGGGATCGAACCCCAGAGTCGCCTCGGAAATAGGAGCAGACTCCTGACGCCCTGCTACTTGCTGTGGCACCAGGGCGCCTTGAGGGTTGTGGAAAATAGGAAGGCAGACTGAATCTTGCCCAGTCTGCCGAGGAGAGGTGCTCTGGATCAAGTCCGCCCTAGAAGTTCAGCTTGAGGGCGAACTGAATCACGCGTGGGTTGTTTACTGTCCCGTTCACCACGCCGAAACTCGACCCTGCGTTAATGTCCTGCATCTGGCTAGCGCCACCCTGCAGGTAGAACTGAGCATGGTTCCAGGCGTTGAAGAACTCAGCACGGAAGTCCAATCTCATGTCTTCGTAGGGTAACGGGAAATGCTTGATGAAGGAGAGATCTGTGTTCACAAAACGAGGGCCGTAGACTGGTGCGCGGTTGGAATTGCCCAGTTTTCCGGGTGCTGCAGTCGCAAACGCGCAGGGATTAAACCAATTCTTGAGGGTATGCACTTGGGCGGGCGCAACGCAGGTTGGATTCGCCGCCACCGTTCCCCCTTTATTGGGGTCCCCCACCTGATCTGGACGGTTCAGGTTGTTCCCGTTCCACGAGAAACCGACGCCAGAACCGTTGGCGCTGTCGACCACAAAGAGGGGAAACCCTGACGTTGCCCGCTCGATCACATCCACTTCCCAGTTTCCCAAGACGGCATTGATGGCCCCGTTCCAGTTAGCGCCGAACTGCTTACCCTTTCCGAAGGGCAAGTCATAAGTCACGCTGGCCGTGAACTGATGATTAAGGTTAAGCACAGACAAGGCCCAATCCGCCCTGCTTGTGCCCGGCAACGGATAGTAAGTGGCGCCCGGAAAGGTCCCCAAACCATCCGGCATTCCGGAGTCGAACGTCCGTGAGTAGGTGTAGCCCAATAGGGCATAAAGTCCATGCCGGACGCTCTTGGTCTCGGCCTTGATCTGGAGAGAATCGTAATGAGCTTTGCCGACGTCGTTTATGTTAGCAATCGTCAGTGGGAACAGGAACGTTGGTGCGCCCCATTTGGGCGAGAATGACCCGCCGCCCGGAGCGCAGCCCAGTTTGTACGTGGGGTCATAGTTTGAACTTGTCGGATCGCATGCACTTGGCGATCCCACGTTCAGGTTCAAACCGCCGACCAGGATGTGAGAACTGCGAGAACCCGCATATCCTGCTGTCAGCACGACATTACCGGGCAACTGGTGCTCGATATTCACGTTGAACTGTTGCACTCGGCCCTGCTTGAAATTAAGGTTTTGAGATTGCAGCGTACCCGGGAAGGACTGTGGGCTCGGAGGCGCGGTGATCGGCACTAGATTATTGTTGAGGTCGAGCTGGAGGAAAAGGTATTGATTGCCGCAGTTGGCGGGTTGAGCCTGAGCCGAATTGTTAAAAGGGCATGTAAAAATGAAGTTGTCCGACTCAGCAAAGTAAGGTGGGTTCTCCCATAAGCCCTGGCCGCCTTGGTTCCATGATGAATCGTGGAAGATGGCATAGCCGCCGCGTACCGCCGTCTTTTGGGACCCAAACGGCTTCCAGGCTACGCCAATGCGAGGCTCGAAAGCAGTCTTATCCATTTGGATGCCGACTCGCCCGTCTGAGCGAACGCAGATTGTGCAAGCACCAAAGTCTGCCGAACCTGCCACAAAGAACTTGCCGCTGTTGAAGTCGAAGTTGGCTTGGCGATTCGCTGCCTCGGTGATCGGTGTCACGAGGGCCCACGCCAAGCCCAAGTTTAGGGTCAAGTCCTGAGTTACGCGCCAGTTGTCCTCGACAAAGGGGCGGAACAGTTTCCAGCGACGGCCCGTCGTTGCGCCAAAAAATGTTTGATCATGGATTCCCCCGCCCAACTGGCCAAGCAAGAGATCGGCGGTGGCGTCGCCTGTAAGGCCGAAGTTAATGTAGAAGCCGTCCTGGAAGGCGTTAGTCTCAACATTCATCTGCTGTGCCCGGAATCCAGCACCGATCTTGATGTCGTGCCTGCCACGAATCATGTCGAAGGAATCTGAAATCTGGAAGACGTTGGTTCCGCCCTGGAAGGGGGCAAAGCCACGATCTCCCAGCGCCCAATAATTGTTCATCAGGGTGGAACTCATGCCACAACTCACGCAGTCCTTGGTAGATTGCGTCACAACCCCGGCAGGGGCGTTCGGGCATTTGCTATTCAGATTTGCGCCCAAAATGCCTATGTTGGCGGCCGTGCAGCTCCCATCTCCAAACGACAGGATGTGGTTAAAAATCCGATTATAGCCGGCGGTGACCTGGTTGATGTTGCGATCGGAGAAAATGTGCGTTTCCGAGACCGCTACGTTGCGGCCGTGATTGGTGATGTTCTGAGTACTCCCAAAGGCGTTCGCTTCGGCGAATCCCGGCGAGCCACCCGGAACAAAGGAGGTCGCTTGATCGTAACTGAAGCGCGCAAAGGCAGAATCTTTGCTTGAGAAATTGTGATCGAGTCTGATGTCGAACTCACCTTCGTTGAGCCGTCTGACCGGCACATTCGAGAAGTTGGTCAGGGTGTCCGGATTGATGACGTTGGTCTGCGGATAAAGCTTCATCATTGCCAAACCCGTAGGATCAACGAACGGATTCACGGTTGGATCGAACATATTCGAAGGAATCTTGTTGCAATTTACTCCCGCTGGCTGAACGCCGCCCGCACCAGCGGGTAAGGGGTTTCCCGAGCCGTCGCATTGGAAGGCTCCGAAGGTATAGGGACTCAGAATGTCGCCAAAACCGTTGGCGTTTTTGGGCTTATTAACGAAGTCGAAGATCTCGGGACGGGCCATGCCCAACGGATCAAGGCTATAGTCCCCGGTCAGCATCGCCGACGTCGGAATGAGCCCGCTAAAGGGTATGCCGTGGCGCTGCCTTTTCCCCTGATAATCGACGAAGAAGAACGTCTTGTCTTTCTGGATTGCCCCACCCAGAGCCGCGCCAAACTGATTAAGATTGAATTGTTCCTTCTTCACCGCGAAAAAGCTTTTCGCATCGAGCGAGGTATTGCGGAAGAACTCGAACACTGATCCGTGAAGCTTGTTCGCGCCCGACTTGGTCGTAATCAGCACAGTCGGACCCGCGCGTGTGCCGAACTCCGCAGAGTAGTTGTAGGTAAGAACCTTGAATTCCTGGATGGCATCGATCGAAGGCAAAATCGATATGCCACCCGCCGTCAGTTCGTTATTGTCGATACCATCAAACAGCCAATCTGTACTCTGGGCTCGTGACCCGCCGACTGAGAGGGAATAAGTCCCGCGCGCCGCCACTTCGCTGCTCGCACCCTGGGTGAAAAAACTGTTTGGGTTGGTTTCCTGCGTTACGCCTGGGGTCAGTGTCGCCAATTGAACAAAATCGCGTCCGTTCAGGGGGAGATCGGCGACCTGTTGGGCAGTAATGACCTGTCCCAGCGTTGGGTTCGTGGTTTGTACCGCAACTTCGGTGGCGCTGACTTCAACGGACGTGGTTACTGATGCGGGCACAAGCTTGAAATCCAGTTCGCGATGTTCGTCCACCTGCAGGCGTTGATCTTTGCTTTCGGCGCTCTTGAAGCCCGGTGCTTCGACGCGGATGGTGTAATCGCCGACGCCCAGGAGGGGGACCAGATAGTGGCCGCTGTCATCGGTGGTGGCCTCGCGGGAAATATTTGTAGCCTGGGCAATAATCGTGATCTTGGCACCTGCCACCACGGCTCCGGAATTGTCGGAGACTGTGCCGGAAAAACTACCTGTTGCCTGACCGAGCAACAACGGGCAGACAGGAAGCAGGATTGAACAGAAAAACACAACGAGCAGGCTCTTCTTGGTCAACATCAGAACGCTCCCCGGCGGCCCTGGTCACGCACAGGGCTCAACCTACCCACATCTGAAAGTTTGTAATTTGATCTGGCGCAAGACGATATGACGAGTCACGTCGCCTTGTCAACCAGAATGCGGTAAGAACCGGCGGTCAGGAACATCGTTTTTTGCATCATTGGGATTTGCTTCGCATTGCCCACTGAGCGTCGTAGCGGGCGCGATCATAGAAGGACTTTTGAGTTCCCACGCCGGTGGTCGACAGTCCGGCATACAGATTTGCGCGCAGAACGGCTTCGCGCTCGGGCAGGCCTTCGCCCAAAAATACGGCGAAGCTGCCGATGAAAGCGTCGCCGGCACCCGTGCTGTCGATGCTTTTTACCGGAAAGGCGGGCATATGCTCGATGCCGTTGCGGCTTGCCAGCACCGAGCCGTTCGACCCCAGGGTAAGGATAACTCCTGACAACCCATTCGCTAAAAGCTTCTCCGCGCACTTCTTCGCATCTTCGGGAGAGCGGACCGGCATTTTGGTGATGGCCTCGGCTTCGCTCTCGTTAGGGATGAAATAGTCGAGTCCAGCGAGGGCGCTGATCTCAATCGGTTGGGCGGGGGCCGGATTGACAATGCAACGAATGCCGTTCTTACGAGCAAAAGTAACGGTGTAGTACACGGTCTCGAGTGGAATTTCGAATTGCAGGACGATGCAATCGACGGTCTTAAGCAGGTCGGCTGCGGCGTCCACGTCGGCGGGCTTCAGCAGATCATTCGCGCCCTTTACGACAAAAATACGGTTCTGGCCGTCTGGCTCGACAAAAATCGGGGCTACGCCGCTGGAGACTCCTCCAATCTGTTTCACATGCGTGGTGTCGATGCCCTGCTTCTGGAAGTTCTGAATCGTCGCGGGTCCGAACAAGTCGCTGCCGACTCTCGCAATCATGAACACTTCGGCGCCGCAGAGCCGGGCAGCCACGGCCTGGTTCGCCCCTTTGCCTCCAAAGCCAAGATCGAACTTCTGGCCGAAGATGGTCTCGCCCGCTTTCGGGAAACGGTCGCTGAAGGTGGTCAAGTCGATATTTGCGCTGCCGATTACCGCGATACGAGGGCGCTTGGCCATAAGGGATCGAGTCTGCCGCGGTGTTTTGAACTGAAAGTCGAAGAACGCCGAGTCTAGTCAGCGCGTTGGATGGTTGTCAATGGAGTGTGGCCAGTGTTACTCGCCGTACGGGACCCAGATATTTTTCACCTGCGTAGCGCGCTGCAGGAACCAGCGGCCTTCGGCTTGTTCGGCATCGAACCAATCAATGACGCGGCCTGCATTGGTGAAGACCTGCTTCAAGTTTCCGGTCGAAAAAGATTTTGCCGCCACCGCACTGGCCTCGTCACGGAAGCACCAGATGGCATCCACGTCCTCGTGCTCGGCAAGCACCTTAAGGAGTTGCGAGATGTATCCGGTGACGATGTTGACGGCGCCTCCGGGCAGATCGCTGGTGTCGAAGAGTTGATATAGATCCCCAGCGATGAGCGGATAAGGTTCCGAAGGGACAGCGATCACAGTGTTTCCCACTGCCAGCGCTGGCATGACGAGCGAGATAAAGCCGAGCAAGGGCGTCTCATTTGGGCAGACAATGCCCACGGTCCCGACTGGTTCATTCATTGCGATCGCGATATTGCGGAACGGTGGATTGTGCACGGCACCATCGAATTTATCGGCCCAGGCAGCGTATGAGAAAATTCGCTCAATGCTAGAGCGAACTTCTGCAGCGGCTTGGGCTTTTCCTACGGCGGCACCGAGGCGGTTAGCGATTTCCTCGCGGCGCTGAGAGAGATTTTCTGCCATGTAATACAGGATCTGAGCGCGGTTATGTGCCGTGCTCTTGGCCCAGCCTGCGGCTTTACGGGCAGCTTCGACGGCGTTGCGAATGTCTTTGCGGTTGCCGAGCGGGGCTTCGCCGATCAGTTGGCCATTGCTGTCGCGGACTTCGAGGCTGTAGCCAGAATCTGGCCTTGCCTGCTTGCCGCCGATGTAGAGCTTGACCGTACGATCGATTTCGGAGGCCGCGGATTCTATCTCGCCGCCTGAACTCTCAGGAGGAAGCGATTTCGCGGCAGGAAGCGGCGGAGCAGTCTTGAACCACGCGGGCTCCAGATACTCGAGCACGCCTTCTTTGCCGCCCTCGCGCCCGTATCCGCTTTCGCGATAGCCGCCAAAGCCGCAGGAAGCGTCGAAAAGATTGGTGCAATTCACCCACACTACGCCGGCTTTGAGTTGCGACGAGACATCCAGTGCAACGTTGATGTTTTCGCTCCAGACACAGGCGGCGAGACCATACTTCGTGTTGTTGGCCAACTCGACGGCCTCTGCGGGAGTGCGGAAGGTCATCGCCGCCAGCACAGGACCGAAAATTTCCTGCTGGGCGACGATTGACGTTGGATGAACGTTACTAAGCAGCGTTGGGGGGAAATAGAAGCCGCGAGACGGCATCTGTATTTGAGGCTGCCAACAAGTTGCACCTTCCGCCATGCCCTGATCGACCAGGCGCTGAATTCGATCCAGTTGCACGCGCGCTACGATTGCTCCGATATCGGTGGCTTTGTCGAGCGGTGGCCCGGCGCGCAGAGTGCTCATGCGATCGCGGATCTTGGCGATCAGAATGTCGGCGATGCTTTCCTGCATGAGCAGGCGCGAGCCGGCGCAACACACTTGTCCCTGGTTAAACCAGATTCCGTCGACCAGACCTTCGACGGCGCTGTCGAGGTCGGCGTCCTCAAAAATTATGAAGGGAGACTTACCGCCCAGTTCGAGGGAAAGTTTCTTGTGACTCTGAGCGGTCGCACTGCGAATTGCGCGGCCGACTTCGGTCGAACCGGTAAAGGCTATTTTGTCGACATCTGGATGCTTGACCAACGCTTCACCGGTGGAACCGTCTCCAGTGACGATGTTCACGACACCGGGGGGCAACCCGATTTCATGACAGATTTCGGCAAAGGCGAGAGCGGTTAGCGGCGTGAATTCGGCTGGCTTCAATATTACGGTGTTGCCCGTCGCGAGAGCGGGAGCAATTTTCCAGGCCAGCATTAGCAAGGGGAAGTTCCACGGGATGATCTGTCCCACGACACCGCAGGCGGTGTAGCCGGGAAACTCCTGGGGTAGAAGCTGGGCCCATCCCGCGTGATAGTAGAAATGCCTGGCAACCAATGGGATGTCGATGTCACGGCTCTCGCGAATCGGCTTTCCGTTGTCCATGGTTTCGAGCACGGCGAGCCGGCGAGAATGCTTCTGAACATGCCGGGCGAGCGAGTACAAGTAACGCGCGCGCGCGTGAGGAGTGAGAGCTTGCCACTCGGGAAGCGCGGCCCGGGCGGCCTTGACCGCTGCGTCAATGTCGGTGGGCGATCCTTGGGCTACGGTGGCCAATTTCTCGCCGGTGGAAGGGTCGGCCGTGTCGAAGTACTCGCCAGCGGATGGTTCCATCCACGCGCCGTTGATGAAGTGGCCGAAGCGGCGCTGATGATGATCGAGCCACGCGAGCGCCTCTTTGGGATCCTCCGGGGCTGGGCCGTACTCCATGGCGACGAATTTTTCGGCGATGCTCATTCGAGTGATTCTCTACTAAAAACTATGCAATCGGATGACGATAACTGGCGGAATAGCGTCCGGTAACGTGATGCTCCAACTGCCGCTCTATGTCGTTCAACAGGCCACTGGCGCCGAAACGAAACATGTCAGCTTTCATCCACGAGTCGCCGAGTTCCTCTTTCATCAAGGCGAGCCAATCCAGTGACTGTTTGGCGGTGCGAATACCACCGGCGGGTTTGAATCCCACAGCCATCCCTGTTTCCTGGGCGTATTCACGGATCGCGCGCGTCATCACGAAGCCAACTGGCAGCGTGGCGTTGGTCGTCTCTTTCCCGGTTGATGTCTTGATGAAGTCGGCTCCTGCCATCATGGCAACGAGACTGGCTCGTGCGACGTTGCGCAAAGTCAGCAGATCTCCGGTGCCGAGAATGACTTTCATGTGAGCGGGAGCGCTGGCTTGTTTGAAGGCAGCGATCTCATCGTAGAGTTCTTGCCACCGCCCACCGAAAACGTGGGCACGCGTGATGACAACGTCAATCTCGTCAGCGCCAGCTTCAACCGAGCGGCGGATTTCGGCTACGCGCTCAGGCAACGGAGATAGCCCGGCAGGGAAGCCGGTGGAGACAGCCGCTACTCGCACACTGCTACCTTCGACGGCACGACGAGCTGTTTCCACGAATCGGTGATAGACGCAAACCGCAGCAACTTGAATCTTCAGGTCTATGATTCCAAGTTGTTGAACCAGATCATGCTGAATAGGCTGCCTGGCCTTGGCGCACAGGCGGCGGACGCGCTCGTCGGTGTCGTCTCCAGAAAGAGTTGTGAGATCCATGCAGCTAATTGCTCGCAGAAGCCATGCGGCCTGCCAGTCTTTTTTTACTGTTCGACGTGCGACATGACTCTGGGCGCGGCGCTCTACGGCGCTGGTGTTGACCCGAGCCTGCCTCACCCAGTCCAAGTTCAGCGGAATCCCGCGATTGGAAAGAAGGGGACGTCCCGCCAGCAGTGCGTGCGGGTTCTGAGAGTCTTGCAACTGGTCATCGGCTGGGATGTCGGTGTTCACGGGCCCGTATCGCCTGTTCCTCTGCATTTCCATTTGGATGTTCTCCGACAGAAAGACGATTCGCGGCTCGGGCGGCCGCTCACCCCCAAGGCCGTGCCGATTGATTGTACGGCAGAATGCCTAAAAAGAAACCGAGCGGGATTTTGTAAGCGCGGAGAGGCGCTCTGTGGACGTGCTATTTGACTTGACACTCATAGGGCCCGACGCTAGGCTACATCGCCGAATCTTTCCGCCAACAATGAAGATTTCTCCATCTGGATTCTCGCGATTCAGTTCCGCCCCCTCCGCGCTTTTCATTCCGGTGTTGATTCTTGTGGTCTTGCTTGCTGTCCCGGCTTGGGCAGCCAAGAAAGTCATCTTCGATACCGATCCGGGTACGGACGACGCGCTCGCTTTAATGTTGGCGTTGAACTCACCGGAACTGGATGTCCGCGCCATCACTGTCGTGCCGGGCAATGTGACGGTGGAGATGGGCCTCGAGAATGCGCTGCGCATGGTGTCGCTGGCGAACCGCTGTGACATCCCGGTGGGTGCGGGTGCGCGTCATCCACTTTTCCAGAAGCTGATCACGGCGGAGTTCTGGCACGGCAAAAACGGCCTGGGCAACGTGGAACTTCCTGCGAGCAAGTGCAAAGTTGATCCGCGCTTTGGGCCCGATCTCATCATTCAGCTGGTTCACGCGTCGCCCCATGAGATTACGCTGGTCCCGGTCGGACCGCTCACCAATATCGCGCTCGCGGTGGAGAAGGATCCGTCCATCGTTCCGCTGGTGAGAGAAGTGATCCTGATGGGAGGTTCGATCAGCGGCGGCAACGTGAATGCTGTGGCCGAAGCCAACATCTTTAATGATCCGGAGGCCGCGCAAATCGTTTTTCAGGCAGGATGGCCGCTGACCATGGTCGGTCTTGAGGTTGGGGATAAGGCTCTATTCACGGGCAAATATCTTGAGGAACTCAAGAAAACTCGCGGGCCAGTCAATGATTTTATCGTGGCGGTTGCCAGCTTCATGGTCAATCTCTCCGGATCGTACGGTTTTTCAGGATCGCCCATGTACGACCCATCAGCAGTCGCAGTCGCGGTTGATCCCACGCTAGTCAAAGTGCGGGAAATGCACGTAGATGTTGAGACCAGGGGTGAATTCACACGCGGGGAAACCGTAGGCAATCGGCATGGGGGCGTCGAGCGCAACGTGCTTCACGGGGATCGCTACGCGATTGAGGGCGTCGACAAGGTCACGGCGAACGCGAAAGTCTGTGTCGATGTCGAGGCTGATCGAATGTTGCAGCTCTTTGTCTCCAGAATTCGCGGAAAGTAGTTCAATGGGACGCCACTCCACACAAGAGCAGTTGCAGTGCGGACGAACAAATCTAAGGAGAAACGATGTTCACACCCCATAGCTTGAACATTGCGCTGTTGATGATGATCACGAGCGCCATCTGCTGGGGTTCGTGGGCCAACACGTTTAAAGGCGTCAAGAATTATCGCTTCGAGTTGTTCTATTGGGACTACGCGATTGGAATCTTCCTGATTTCGCTGGTTCTCGCTTTCACCATGGGCAGCACGGGGAATGATGCCAACAGCTTCTTGAATAATGTTCGTTTCGCGGACACCTCGAATATCGTTTCGACGATGGTAGGCGGTGCCATCTTCAATCTTGCGAACCTTCTCCTGGTGGCCGCCATTGACATGGCGGGCCTGGCGATTGCGTTTCCGGTTTCGATTGGAATCGCGCTGGTCGTGGGCGTAGTTTCAAGCTACATCCTGCAGCCCAAGGGTAATGGAGCATTGCTCGCGGCCGGCGTGGTGTGCGCACTCATCGCCGTGATCCTCGACGGCAAAGCGTACGGCAGCCTGGCCAGCGCAGGCCGCGCGGTATCGAAGAAGAGCATTGTCACCTGCGTGGTCTCCGGAGTTCTGATGGGACTTTGGGCGCCGTTTGTTGCGCATGCGATGACGAACGGCAACACGCTGGGTCCCTACAGCATTGCCGTGTTTCTGACGCTGGGTGCGCTGCTCTCCTGCTTCATTTGGAATATCTATTTCATGAAGAAACCGCTGGTGGGGGAGCCGGTAAGTTTCAGCGGCTACTTTCGAGGACAGGCTTCGGGACACATGCTGGGCTTGCTGGGCGGCGTGATTTGGGGCACCGGCATGGTATTCAATCTCGTGGCGGCGAACTTCACCGGCGTAGCGATTTCGTATGCGATTGGGCAATCCGCTCCCATGGTCGCGGCGCTGTGGGGAGTTCTCGCATGGAAGGAATTTGCGGGAGCGGGCAGTCGGGCTAAGCTCTATTTGGGCCTGATGTTCGTTTTCTACGGCCTAGCGATTTTGTTGGTCGCGAAGGCTAACGGATAATTGCGCCAGCGCTGCCGGGCTTCAGACTAGGGACGTTCGCCAACCGCAAGCGGACCTCGCGCGAGCTCCCGAATCTGGTTGAGGTAGCCCACGTAGATCGGGATCGGAATGTCGGGCGAATCGCCGTCATTCAGGAAGTGTTCCAGCCGAATCTCCAGAGGAATTGACCGAATCACCTCGCGGAACCGTGGCGTCTGCAGAAATTTTACCTTCCAGATTTCGAGCATTAAGCCGCAAAATTCTTCACTGATGAAACCCATTTTGCGATCGCCCAGATAAATGGCGTCGAAATGATGCTGAGCCAACACAACTCGCACGGGATCGTCAGGCACGGAGAACGTATAGACCAGATGGAACAAATCGGCCAAATCTCCCCACAGAATCTTTTCCTGATACGCACTGAAGCGAGAGGGCGAGCCTCCCCGCTGTTGTAGGTGACGAGCACGATCAGTTGGCCGCATACCATACCTTGCCAGTTCTCCACGAAACCATCGGAGGCGTTCCGCGGCCAGGTTGTGGCGCAGGAATTCCAGCGCGTAAGCGTTCGGCAAATACTCCTTTGGATCACGATCCAGACGCTCGAGCCATGGGTTCCAATCTCTGGCCTCCACGCGGCGCAGCAGGTCAATTACTTCGGGGATGGTGACGTCGGGGTGATACTTCACGGCTTGCCAGAAATGCTCGGTCGAATCGTAAGTCGCGCCGAAGAGTTGAATGCCTTCCTCAATCGGGTACCAGTTGGAGAGAACTCGTCCCTGAATCACCGGGGAGGCGCTCCAACAGTTAATCGCATGCTTCCATTTTTCCTGCACGGCCAGGAAATCCTCGGCATAGCCGGAGGGCACGGGTTCCTTCATCTGCACAAGAGCTTGCTGGAGTTCTCCGGCTGTGTGCGTGACCAGCAATTCGAGCGGACGCTCGTCAATCATGGAAACAATACGGCTCTCGATTCCGCGACGCAGTAATTGACGCTGGAGTTCGCGCCCTTGAGGGTCGTGCATCTGTTCGGCCTTCCAGCGGTCGGTCTGAGACTTGATGTAAGGAAATAGGTCAGCGAGTGAGTTGAATTCGACGAAGCCGTGGACGGCAAAGGTGACGACGTGTCCGTCTTTCGAAATGATTGTAGAAGGCGTGACGAGGGATTGAAGCGTAACATCCTGTCCCCGCACCGCTGACCCCAGAGTCAGTAGCGCGAGCACCACTGGAGCGATGAGGCGAGACATGGCAGAGCATTGTATCAACAATGACAAACGATGCTTACGTCTGCTTGACGTAATAAGCCGCTTCGACGGGCCGCACTACACGCGGAATCCACAAAGGACGCCGCAGGCCACCGGGGCCCGGACCCGGGCGGGCCAGGGCCTTCCATCGTTGATAGACGGCGTGAGAGAGATGCGTGTCGACGAAAATGTCGCCGTAGCGGTCCTCAGGGCTCGCTCGTTCAACCCGCACCATCTGGTGCCAGCAGTGCATGCCGCTGATGGGGTCAGGATGCACGGGGAATGTGATGTCCTGATGCACTCCGGCATCGCTCCACCAGATTCGCTTCGTGTCCGGGTCGGCGCTCTCGTAGGCTTTCACGCCTGAGACTTGCCGCATCTTCCACTGGCCCTTGCCGACTTCTTTCAAGTCGACCCATGCGCTCGACATGCGCTCAACCTTCTCGTCTTCGTTGATGCGCCAGCGCCCGAGGTGGTGCGAGCAGGCGACGACGCCGGGGGTCAATCCTTCTGTTACCCAGGCGTGCAGCACGAAGTAGCCAATTTCAGTGTGAACCTTCAGCAAGTCACCGGCGCCGATGTTGCTCAGTCTCTTGGCGTCGACCGGATTTACCCACAACGGATTCTTATGGGAGATTTCGTACAAGAACTTGGCATTGCCGGACCGGGTGTGGATCAGGTTCGGCAGACGGAAAATGGGCAGCAAGGTATATACGTCTCCCTGCGCATCCTTGGGCCACTCGACAACGGGCATGTGCTGCGGGTCGAAGTCTTCTTCGGGACTGCCCAGAGACGCGGATTGCGCCGAACGGTGAATGTGGCTGCGGTAGTACTCGGGAAGAGTAAACTCCGGCCACTTCCAGTCGGCCATTGTTTTTGAGAACAGCTCCAGCTTCCGCGAGGGTGTCTTGTAGCCGACGACTGCCTTGCCCTCGATCATCACTCCTACGGGCTTGCTTTCTTTTGTGATCACGCCACCCGCATCAACTTGGGACCCCGCTAGATCCTCGGTGGATAGCGGCTTCTCGTTGAGTTTGTACACATCGCCCGGCACTTCGAAAGCCCCGTACTTGCGCATGTATTCGAGCGGTGTCAGACCTTCTTTCTCGGCGGCATCGGGCAATCCGGGAACAGAATTTTCGAAGATCCAGCCGTAGTATTCGTCCACAGTGAGCTTCTGCCCGGGCCGATAGGGAGATTCGAACCACTGCCGGATGCCCATCGACCCATCGGGATCGATCGCCCATGACAGATTGATCCAGAACTCATCTTCTTCCCAGACTTCGCCGGGATTGGCCTGATACGTGTATTCGAATTTCTCTCCAGCTCTCTCGCGCAGAGTGCGAAGAACGGGCTGACGGAATCCGATCCACTTGCCGGCGTGCGTCTCCTGGCTCATCAGGTCGTGACGCTCAGAGCTGAACCCCATGGGCAGAACGTAGTCGGCGAACCATGCCGTTTCGCTCCATGTGGGAGTGAGCGCGGCGTGCAGGCCGACTTTCTCCTCGTCGCGCAGCATCTCGATCCACGAGAATCCGTCGGGATAGGTCCAGACTGGGTTGAATACTCGGGTGAAGTAGGCTTCCAGCCGTCCGCGGCCTTCTTTCAAGAAATGGGGCAGCAGGAATGACATCTCGTGCGTGCAGAGCGGCCACTCCGGCGGATAGAGCAGCTCGTTCCAGCTCTTCTGCGGTGGAGGCACCTTGAACGGTCGGGGAACAAACTTGTTCCACGAATTCAGGTTGTGTCCGCCCTCCGTTCCAACCGACCCGGTGAGCACGTGCAACAGCAAGAGGGCGCGCGCCGGTTGCCACCCTCCCAGGTTGCCGGACGCGGCGCCACGCCACAGGTGCGAGGCAAAGCGACTTCCGGCAGTGGCGATCTCGCGTGCGAGCTTGACCACAGTTTCTGCTTTGACTCCGCTTTCTTTCTCCGCGAACTCGGGAGTAAAGCGAGAGTAGTGTTTCTTCAAGGCCTCGATGACAGCCTCGAACGGCTGACCCTTGGCGCGGAATCCATCGGCTTCCAGTTCTTCCCAATTCGTCCAAGTCCTAACGAAGGCGGAATTGAAGCGGTTCTCATCGAGAATCACTTTGGCCATGGCCAGAAGGACCGCTGCCTCGGTGCCGGGATAAGTCGGCAACCAGTAGTCGGCCATGCTAGCCGTGTTCGAAAGCCGGGGATCCATAACGGCTAGCTTTGCGCCGGCCATTTTTCCATCGATGATGCGCTGCGCGTGCGGATTGAAGTAATGTCCGGATTCCAGGTGGGCGGACAGCAGCAAGATGAACCGCGCGTTCGCGTGGTCCGGCGACGGCCGGTCGGCGTAGTGCCAGAGCAAATATCCGAGACGCGCAGAGGAGGAGCAAACGTTGGTGTGAGAGTTGTGACCGTCGATGCCCCAGGCCTGCAGCGTGCGCTCCATGATGAAATCGTGTCCGGGCCGGCCGACGTGATACATGACTTCTTCGCCGCGTCCTTCCTGGAATGCTTTGCGAATTCGGCTGCCGAAAGTATCGAGCACCTCATCCCAGGAGATGCGCGCCCACTTGCCGCCGCCCCTTGGCCCGGTGCGTTTCATGGGATAGAGAACGCGGTCAGGATCATGAATCTGATTGATCGTCGCCGGACCCTTGGCACAAAGCCGTCCGCGGCTGGCGGGGTGTTTGGGATTGCCCTCGAACTTCGCAACCTGCCCCGTCTCCTTGTCGACGTAAGCCAGAAGCCCGCAGGCAGATTCGCAATTGAAGCAAATCGTAGGAACAAGCTGATAGTGCTTCTCGACGCGACGAGGCCAAGCCTGGGGATCGTATTCAACCCAGTCATCCCACTTCTCGACCGGCGGACAAAACGACAGGTGGCTGCCGTCGCGTTTGAAATCAGTCATCGACCAATCTCCATGCTCATTCCTAGCTGTTGGGCACGCTCTGTCCCGCCATCACGAAACACCATTCGAAAATCAGAAGACCTGCTAAAGCGAAAACGCCAGCGAGTCCCACGACTAACCGACTCGATATGTTCATCAACAGGAGGAGCACGGGGAGTATCCCACCAATGCCGACCGCACCAACCCAGAATGGCAGACGAAAGGGCCCATGCGTGATCAGGCGGGCGGCGCAGCTTGCATTGTCGGTCGTGTGAGGCATGATGACCTCGCCGAGCACCATGAGCAAGTGCAGGCTCTGGCACATGAGCAGCACGAGCGCCGATGTCGAAGTTACGGCCGGACTGCCACCGCCGAACCTTCCGGGAAGCAGCGCCAGCACCGCCGCTCCGCACAGCAAGGTTTGTACGATCAGATGCACCGGTAGAAGCGGCGTCTGCCACAGGTCGCGTCCCTCGCACTGTCCGAAGAGAAACGCGGTGTACATTGCTGCAAGAAAGCCAACCAACACGGTGGGCCAGAGCAGGACCGACGCAATCGTGGAATAACCCGTGACCACGCCCAGCCAGAAGACTCCGCACAGGGCGCTGTAGGCAATCAGGATGAAAGCGCCACGCGCCAGCCATGACTTGCTTTGCGGTCTAAATACGACGCGCAGGAACCGTTCCTTATGGTCCAGATCCCAAACCAGAAGTACGGTTGTCAGTGCAGTGAAGAGCAGTGCAATCGTGGATAGCGCAATGTCTCGAATGCGGTCTTCGGACATTCTGCCCAAAGCCATCGCAATTGCCGGGACGGCCAGTACGCCCGATCCGATCGACTTCGTCCAGCAATAAGCCGGTACTTGCCACGCCCATGGGCGCGCGTGAGAAACGTCATACGCCGCCAAGGCGCTCTTTTGCAGCAGCGGGCTGTCGATGGGATACATCGCGCCGCCGCCGTGCACGGTCTCGTTCCGCTGCGACCACATATACATGGATTCATGCCGGGCCGCCGTGGGGACGATTGCGCTTTCGTCGGCGTCGATGTAATAGAGCTTCGGTCTCGTGCCCTGTTCGGGTTTGCGGACGCGCACAGTTTCACGGGCGAGAAGTTGAGCAATCTCTCCATTGCATTCGTCCAAATCTCCCGCGATGATGGCGTGCTCCGGACAGACCACAACGCAGGAGGGTTCCAAGCCGACTTCAGTCCGATGTGCGCAATAATGGCACTTGGCGGCCGTCCCTTCGTCCGGATCGATATAAATCGAGTCATAGGGACAGGCCTGCATGCAGGCTTTGCAGCCAATACATCGTTCGGAACTGAAGTCGACAATGCCATCCTTGCGCTGGTACATCGCGGTCACGGGACAGATCGTTACGCAGGGAGGATTCTCGCAGTGGTTGCAGCGCGTAACCTGAAAGACGCGCCGCGTATTGGGAAACTCGCCCTTCTCCACATACTTGACCCAGGTGCGATTGACGGTCAGCGGTACGTGGTTTTCCGTCTTGCACGCTACCGTGCAGGCGTGGCAACCGATGCACTTGCGGTTATCAATGATGAATCCGTATCTCATGAATGGGTCGGGTTGGAGGAGGTTGGCCCATCCACATTAACAAAGGAATCACATCTCTGCTTGTTGGAATTGGGTCCGAGGTTCCAAACCTGGTTCTGCAAGCTCCATCTTTGCAATCGTTTAAAGCTGTTTGTACTGCTGTCGATAGATCATTAGACCTTCGTAATTTGAATCAACAGTGAGGAGAAGCCGATGATCAGGAAAATGTCAGCTTCCCCAAACACGCGCCGTTGGCCTCGCCTTCCTGTCGAAATACCAGTCCGCGTCGTCACCGCGAAAGGCTTTTCCACAACTGTAGTGGAAGGTCGCGGAACTGAAATTAGTGAGGGCGGGATGGTTCTGTATGCGGGAATCCTGCTCAATCCCGGCGACCTGCTGGAAATCGAGTTCGACATGCCCACCCATTCACGGATGACAGCTATTGTTCGCTCCAAAACTGGTTTCTGCTTCGGCCTGGAGTTTATTGCGCCGTTGCCCGCTTAACTTTGCCCCGCGTCACTCTTCTCCTGTAGCACCGCTTAGGCATAGCAAAAGCTGAAAACTTGTTCTAGCATTCCTTGCTGGCGAGGAACGGTCATGTATTTCGAACAGTTTTACTTGGGCTGCCTGGCGCATGCGTCCTACATGCTGGCCTCCGAAGGCGAGGGGGTAGTCGTGGATCCCCAGCGCGATGTCGAAATGTATCTTACGGCGGCTGAGCAACATGGAGTCACGATCCGTCATGTCTTTGAAACGCATCTCCACGCGGATTTTGTGTCGGGGCATCGGGAGCTGGCGGCGCGCACTGGCGCCAAAATCTATATTGGCGCCGAGGCCGAGGCCACGTTTCCTCATGTTCCAGTGCACGACGGTTTTGAATTGACGGTTGGCGAGCTCTCGCTGCGAGTGCTCGCGACTCCGGGCCATACGCCGGAGAGCATCTGCCTAGTGATCACCGATCACGAAAAGTCGGGACTGCCCTGGGGAGTCCTGACGGGGGATACGCTTTTTCTGGGGGACGTAGGCCGTCCCGACTTGTCGAAGAAGTGCACGCCTCCGCAGCTTGCCGGAATGCTCTACGACAGTTTGCACGACCACCTGCTCAAGCTCGCCGACGATGTGCTGGTTTATCCGGCTCACGGAGCCGGTTCATTGTGCGGCCGGAACATGCGCGCCGAGCGTTCTTCGACGATTGGTACCGAACGCTTGACTAACTACGCTTTGCAGGTCAAGAGCAAGGAAGAATTTGTGACGCAACTGACCAGCCATCTGCAGGCGCGTCCCGAGTATTTCCTGCAGGACGCCGAGATCAACCGCACCGGAGCAGCAGCACTTTCTGATCTTCCGGCGTTACGCGCCATCGAGCCCGCCGAACTGAAGATCATGTTGGAGAACGGCGAAACCGCGCTCGACGTTAGACCTGGTGAGGAGTTCGCCGCTGGGCATGTGCCCGGCTCAGTCAACATTGCGCTTTCAGGTCAGTTCGCAACCTGGGCCGGCACAGTCCTTGGCCTGAAGGCACATCCGGTACTCATCGCCGGATCAGAGCAGGAGTTGTCGGAAGCGCGAATCCGGTTGGCACGGGTTGGCATTGAGGAATTGGACGGGCATCTTTCCGGAGGCGTTGCGGCCTGGAAAGAGGCCGGACTTTCGCTGAGCACCATTCGCCAAGTTACAGCAACCGGGCTAAGTGAGCAGATCGGGATGCGGCATCTGCAAGTGCTTGATGTCCGCCGCGAGCCGGAGTGGGAGGCTGGGCACATTGAGACTGCGGTGTGGTGGCCGCTCGATAACTTCAAGGTCTCGCCTCCGGAAATTGACCGGGATGCGCCGTTCGCGGTCCACTGCAAGGGCGGTTACCGCAGCATGATCGCTTGCAGCTTGCTGCAGCGCGCCGGCTTCCACAATGTCACCAATGTTGTGGGCGGATTCGATGCCTGGCAGCAGGCAAAACTGCCAGTCGTCCGCGAAAAGCCCGTAGGCGCATGAGCAGTAATCTAGTTCTGCGGTCCGAATCTAAAACGCGTGCACGACGTAGACCCTCAAGCGTGGAGCCTCCTCAATGAAAGCTGGCAAGCTGGCTAAAGCCTACCGTGTCGATCGCGGAAAGCACTTCCGCCTGAAAGACTTTGACCCGGCGGATACGGCGGGTTGGCAGTCCAAGGAACTTGCCGAAGAAGCGTTGATCGAGCACAAGGACCGCACCGCGGCATTGCAGGCCAAGCTCTACGCGCAGGATCGGTGGTCCTTGCTTCTAATCTTTCAGGCGATGGACGCCTCCGGGAAGGACGGCGCGATCAAGCACGTTATGTCGGGCGTCAATCCGCAGGGTTGCCAGGTGTACTCCTTCAAGCAGCCGTCGCCGCAAGAGCTGCAACACGATTTTCTCTGGCGCACGACCATGTGTCTGCCTGAGCGTGGTCACATCGGTATCTTCAATCGGTCGTATTACGAAGAGGTGCTCGTCGTCCGGGTCCATCCTGAGTTGTTGAAGAACGAGCAAATTCCAGACGAGCTCGTTACGAAGCACTTGTGGCACGAACGCTTCGAGGACATTCGATGCTTTGAGCAGCACATGGCGAGGAACGGCACCGTGATTCGCAAATTCTTCCTCCATCTCTCGAAGAAGGAACAGAAGAAACGCTTTCTTGCGCGCCTGGAAGAGCCCGAGAAAAACTGGAAATTCTCCCCCGGGGACGTACAGGAGCGACGGTGCTGGGACGACTACCAGAACGCCTACGAAGACATGATTCGTAACACCGCCACGGAAGGCGCGCCATGGTACGTTGTGCCTGCCGACAACAAATGGTTTACACGCCTCGTGCTCTCGGAGGTGATTGTCCACACGCTTGAGGAAATGAAGCTCTCCTACCCGAAAATCGACGCGGACAAGCGTAAGGAAGTGGACGCGGCTAAGAAGCAGTTATTGAAAGAGTGACACCCGATCAGTTTGAATCTACGTTGGAGGATTACCCCTATGAAGAAAGCACCCGCTAAAAGCAACGCCGTTCCTACGAACATAGACGAATACCTTGCGGACGTTCCCGAACCCGCACGCACCACCCTGAACAAGATTCGCGCGACGATTCGATCTGCTGTTCCATCGGAGGCTACAGAGACCATTAGCTATCGGATTCCGACGTTCAAGTACAAAGGAGGGCTGGTGGCTTTCGCCGCATTTTCTAAGCACTGCAGTCTGTTCCCTATGAGTTATGCCGTGATTAGGGAGTTCAACCAGGAACTCAAGGACTACCACACATCCAAAGGGACAATCCAATTTCCCGTCGACAAGCCTTTGCCGGCCGTTCTGGTGAAAAAAATGGTGAAGGCACGGATCGCGGAGAACGAACGCAAGAGTCAGCGTTGATTATTGTCGGCTCGTTGCAGCAGACGGTCTTCGGCAGTACCATTACCACTTGCCCAATTCTTCCCCGGAGAACACCGAACATGGTCGGCCCCCACACGTCTGGACGATTCCCAATATCTTGGACGGTTCGTTTCATCTGTCTTGCATTGGCGTTTTCACTCTCGCTTCCTGGCGCAGCGGTTGCTCAGACCAAGCCCGAGCGCCAGTCCAAGGCGGTCAAGCCAACGGAATCGAAGCCTTCGACTGATTCGACTACTCCGGACCAGAATACTTCGACTCCGGCGGAGTCCACCAAGCCCGAGGAGAAGCCGTTCAAAGGAATGAAGTATCGGTTGATTGGTCCGTTCCGTGGCGGCCGCTCGTTGACCGCTGCTGGCGTGCCCGGTGACTCGACTACGTACTATTTCGGCGGCACGGGCGGAGGCGTCTGGAAGTCCACCGATGGGGCGATGACTTGGTCTTCGGTATTCGACAAGGAAGGCACATCCTCGATCGGCAGCATCGCCCTGGCGCGATCGAATCCGAACGTGATCTACGTGGGCACTGGCGAAGCCTGCATTCGCGGCAACATTTCCCACGGCGACGGTATTTACAAATCGCTGGACGGCGGCAAGACTTGGAAGAACGTGGGCCTGCGCGACTCTCGCGCCGTTGGCAAGGTCATCATCAATCCCACCAACCCGGATATCGTTTTCGTGGCCGCTCTCGGCCATCCCTTCGGCCCGAATCCCGAACGCGGCATTTTCCGTACGACTGACGGAGGTAAAACCTGGGAGAAAGTTCTCTCCAAAGACGAAAATACCGGCGGCATCGACGTCGCCTTCGATCCCAACAATCCGAACATTCTGTTTGGCGCGTTATGGCAGGCACGGCGGACTTCATGGGGTATGTCCAGCGGCGGACCGGGGAGCGGGCTGTATCGCTCAAACGACGGAGGGTCTACCTGGAAGCGCCTGGAAGAGCACGGTCTGCCAAAAGGGCCGTATGGGAAAATCGGCGTGGCCGTGGCCGCGAACTCCGAGCGTGTCTATGCGCTTATCGAAGCGCGCAATCCCGACGGCGGCCTGTACCGCTCTGACGACGGTGGCGAGTCGTGGCAGCAAGTCAATCCCAGCCACAGCCTGTGGCAGCGGCCCTGGTATTACATGCATGTCATTGCCGATCCGAAAGATGAAAACGTCGCCTACATCATGAACGTGGACGCCTATAAATCGACCGACGGCGGCCACCTCTTCAACAAGGTCAAGGTTCCCCATGGAGACAATCACGGTCTCTGGATCGATCCGCTGGATACGCGCCGCATGATCGCCTCCAACGACGGGGGTGTCACCGTGACTCTCGACGGCGGCAGAAACTGGACCCGCGAAGACAATCAACCAACCGCGCAGTTCTACCATGTGATTACTGACAATGCCACGCCGTATCGCGTGTACGGCTCCCAGCAAGATAGCGGAACCGTAGCTATTGCCAGCCGCAGTGATGATGGCTCGATCGACCGCAGCGATTGGTATGAGGTCGGCGGTGGTGAGGCGGGATACATTGCTCCCGATCCCCGCGATCCCAACATCGTCTACGGCGCCGAATATCAGGGAAACATCACGCGCTTTGACAAGCACACGGGCCAGGTGAAGGCAATCACGGTTCAGCCGGAACTGTCTGACGCTCACGGCGCGGCCAATCTTGAGCACCGGTTCCAATGGACTGCGCCGGTCATGATTTCACCGCACGATCCCAACGTGCTCTACCACGCTGCCGAACGATTGTTCAAGACCACCGACGGCGGTGTGCACTGGCAAGCCATCAGCCCAGACCTGACACGCAATGACAAGAGCAAGCAAAAGGTCTCCGGCGGCGACATTACGCTCGACGATTCCGGCACCGAGTACTACGACACCATCTTCGCGCTAGCGGAGTCCCCGATCACCAAGGGGTTGCTGTGGGTTGGAACGGACGATGGCTTGGTCCAAATCACGCGAGATGAAGGAAAGACCTGGACTAACATCACCCCCAAGGATCTGCCCGAGTGGAGCCGCATCAGTCAGGTCGAGGCTTCTCCTCACGATTCCGGCACGGCTTATGTTGCGGCCGACCGTCATCAGAGTGACGACCTGCGCCCGTACATCTATAAGACCAACGACTACGGCAAGACCTGGACGAAGATCACCGCCGGAATTCCGGACACGACGTTTGTGCGCAGCGTCCGCGAAGATCCCAGGAAACGCGGATTACTCTATGCGGGTACCGAGCAGGGCGTCTACGTTTCGTTCAACGATGGTGCCAACTGGCGCTCCTTGAAATTGAATCTACCGACCACGCCGGTGCACGACCTGGTCGTCAAGGACAACGAGCTGGTGCTCGCCACGCACGGGCGAGCGTTCTGGATTCTCGACGACCTGAGCCCCCTCCGCCAGTTCAGTGACGATGTGGCGCAGAAAGATGTTTTTCTTTACACGCCGGGACCCGCCTATCGCATCCAGGCTGGCGCAAGCGCCGAAAGGCAGCCCTCGAAGCGGACCGGACAAAATCCTCCTGTGGGCGCCATGATCTATTTCCTCCTTAAAGATGCGCCGAAACCTGAGACAGAAACGAAACTTGAAATTCTTGATGCTTCAGGCAGCATCATTCGGAAGTACTCGAGTGCTGAGCTTAAGGTGCCCGAAGAGCCTCTTGATCCCGACGACAAGAAACCGGAAAAGGAGCTTAAACCGGAAGCTGGTCTGAACCGGTTTGTGTGGGATTTGCGTTATCAGGAGGCACACCGCGTCCCCGGCTACTACCTCTGGGAATACGGCGGCGGAGCACGCGGTCCCGTGGCCACGCCCGGACGTTATCAGGTCCGCCTCACGGTGGGGACGCAGACTCAAACCGCGCCATTGGAAGTGAAACTGGACCCGCGGGTGAAGGTCAGCCAAGCCGATCTCGACCAGCAACTGGGCCTGCAGTTGCGAATTCGCGAAGAACTTAATCGCGTCTACGACGCGGTTAATCAAATTCAGGACGTACGCTCGCAGTTGGCAGGCCTGAAGAGACGTTTGCCTGAAAATATGACTGCCAAGACCATCTCGACCTCGGCAGATGATCTCGAAAAGAAGTTGGTCGCGGTTCGCGATCAACTCGTCAACCTTACGATCTCGGCTAACGAAGATTCCCTGGCGTATCCGCCGCAACTGGACACAAAGCTGGCGTACCTTGCTATGGACGTCGGAACCGCCGACTCGGCTCCGACCGAGGCAGAAGAGATCGAGTTCGACAAGCTCAAGCGGCAGACTGCGGAATTGCTGGGACGTTGGACGGAACTTCAGCACGGCGATCTTGCCTCGTTCCAGAAGCTCACTGCGGAAGGCAGCCTGTCGACTGTGGTCGTGCCTCCCCCCGGTCGTGCAGCAGGAGTGGAAGGCGTGGAGGCGCACTAGTTCTGTAACCCCGCGATTGTAAACTCCGTTCCGCGGTCGATTCGGTCGCGGTTGCGACGGTCGCGGACTAGCGGGTCCCAGATGCTGGTGTAGGCCTGCCTCCATTACTGCTATTACTTCCGTGCCACCTCGATGGCACGGATGTGCCTTGTCCGGCTTTTGTTCCCTTGCTATTGTGCCGATAGAACCTGTGACTGTTCCTCCCCTAAAGGTGCGGACCTATCCATTGGGGGTGTTATGCGGATCATGCATCTGTGCTATGCGGCAATTGGGTTTGCGGTGGCCCGCTGGATATTCAAGCGGCAGCCAGTGCCGGTAGCCGACCCAGTCACACGTCTTCGGTCCTCGGGACTTTTGTAGACTTTAGCTGGTTAAGATTGGGCGCGCGCCCCGTTGCGCCTCCATTTCGTCAACGCGCGCCCATTACCCTTCCGCCTCTGCCCTGTTGGATCCACAAATTTTGTCCTACCTCGTAGTCTTGTATCGACTTTGCAACTGAGAACTCCCAGCAACCGCGCCGACCTGCCAGACCATCGTGCTAAACTAAAATTGAGCCCATAACAACTGAGGTCCCCATGAAATTCGGTGTCATCATTTTCCCCGGCTCCAACTGCGATCATGATGCCTACTGGACGATACAGCACGTTGCTAAGCAGCCCGTGACGTTTCTTTGGCACGAATCGCACGATTTGGGGAATTGCGACGCCGTCATCGTGCCCGGAGGCTTCGCGTATGGCGACTATCTCCGAACCGGAGCGATCGCGAAGTTCTCTCCCGTGATGGAGTCGGTGCGGAAGTTCGTGGCGGGAGGGGGGCTTGTGCTTGGCATCTGCAATGGCTTCCAGATTCTCTGCGAATCGGGGCTTCTGCCAGGCGCCCTGATGCGGAACGTGGGCCTTAAGTACGTCTGCAAACCGGTCCAGGTGCGAGTGGAAAACGTGGATACACCCTTTACCAATGCGTGCCAGCCCGGGGAAGTCCTGACCATTCCGATCGGCCACATGGAAGGTAACTACTTCTGCGACCAAGCCACACTCGACGACCTTCGTCGAAACAACCAGATCGTGTTTCGGTACTCCTCTCCCACGGGAGAGATTTTGCCTGCGGCCAATCCCAATGGCTCTTTGGACAACATCGCCGGAATCTGCAGTGCCGGGGGGAATATTATCGGCATGATGCCGCACCCTGAGCGTTCTGCGGAGCCGGAATTGGGGTGTGTCGACGGACTCAAAGTCTTCCAGTCGATGGTCGGAGCAATGGCCTCGCGCTGACCTGATTTTCGCCCGTGTTCGGAATTCTCTTGGTTATCCACACCCTGCTTCTATATAGTGTGCCCGTTATTGCTTCCCCTGTCGTGACAGAAGTTGAATTCTTCGCAGGCGCACGCAGGGAGGCGTGTCTTCAATGACACCGAAGCAGATTCTCGATTCTTTCTCCGAAACTCTAATGCAGGATGAACGGATTCTGAGCGCCCAAGAGCGGGCGTTGCTCACCAGTCTCCTGCAACACGCGAGAGCAGCATCCCACGACCGTGCAGAAAACTCACGCAGCTGTCAATGCTGTGATTGCCTCTGCCGTGGGTGAAACCGTAGCGCAACGAGCCTTTGTTGTTCTTGGGCGCAGCATAGTAGATCGAATCCTCGCGCCCACCGCCAGCGAGAGCGGAGTACAGGGGCGGACGATTTACGCCATGCCCTTGCCGGCACCATCGCCAGGGCCGCAACCTCCGGGCCATGCACCGCTTGTCCCGCCAGTTGTCCCGCCAGGTCCGCAGCCTCCAAGTAAGGCACCACTCGTTCCTCCAGGTCCACAGCCTCCGGGGCACGGATTCCGCCCGCTGGAAGTGAAAATGCAGGGACAGCTCAGCGATATCGGGGTTGCCGTCGAATGTCGGCGTCCTGGAGAAGCCCGAGACTCTGACGGCGCAGTGTATCGTGCTTGATGAGTTTCTGGCCCCGCAGGAACTGCAAGACCTGATCACCTACTCCTTGCAGCACGAATCCGAGTTCCAGGCCAGCGAAGTAATTTCTCCCGCAGCAAACGCCGGAGTAATCGATTATGAGCACCGACGCTCACGCGTGCTGATGGACATCGGAAAACACGAAGGCGTGATTGTCGAGCGAATCAAGAGCGTTCTGCCGCTCGTGCTGGCACGATTGGGCATGGAGGAGTCCCCGATTGCCTCTGTGGAGTCCCAGATCACGGCGAGCAACGACGGTGACTTCTTCCGCGAGCACCCCGACAATGGGCACGACGACGTGGCGACGCGCCATCTGACGTTTGTTTACTTCTTCCATCGCGAACCAAAGCAATTCGATGGGGGAGAATTGCGCATCCACGACGCGCGGCTGCAAGGAGAACACTATGTCAGCACGGGCAGTTACCAAACCATCGTGCCGCAGCAGAACCAGATCGTATTTTTCCCGTGCGCTCTGCTGCACGAAATTACCCCGGTGAAGTGCCCATCGCAAGCCTTCGCCGACAGCCGCTTCACCCTGAACGGATGGCTTCGCCGATAAGAACAGGAAATAACGTGTTGCGGGAGATGCCGTGCTATAATTCGAATTCGCCTGCGTACTTACCGAGGCAATCCTGTGATCTCCTCTGAGGGGCGAATCCTGCGTCATTCAAGATTCTTAAAATAACGAGGTCTAGCCATGTCTGGCCATTCAAAATGGGCCACAATCAAGCATAAGAAGGGCGCGCTCGATGCAAAGCGCGGCAATATTTTTACCCGCCTTATCAAGGAAATCAGCATTGCCGCGAAAAACGGTGGCGGTGACCCTGACTCGAACCCGCGACTGCGCGGCGCTATCGTGGCCGCCAAGGCCGAAAATATGCCGGCCGACAACATCAAGCGAGCGATCCAGCGGGGCACGGGCGAGCTTCCCGGCGCTACTTATGAAGAGTTTTCGCTCGAAGGTTACGGGCCGGGTGGAGTGGCGATCTTGCTCGACATCAATACCGACAACCGCAACCGCACCGTAAGCGAGATTCGCCACGTCTTCGGCAAGAACGGTGGAAACATGGCGGAAGCGGGCGCGGTGTCCTGGATGTTCCATAAGAAAGGCGACATCATCATCCCGAAAACCTCCGCGAAAGAGGACGACCTCATGAACATCGTGCTCGAGTCTGGTGGGGAAGACTTGAACGATGATGGCGAAAATTGGGAAATTCTTACAGCGCCCTCGGCCTTCGAAACTGTCCTCGAAGCTGTCAAGAAGGCTGGGATCGAGCCTGCCTCATCCAACGTTGCGATGATTCCGCAGACCTACATCAAGCTGGAAGGTGCCGCAGCGAACACCATGATCCGGCTGATGGAAGCGCTCGAAGAGCACGATGACGTGCAGGGCGTACACTCCAACTTCGACATCGATCAGAAGTTGCTGGAAGAGGTTGCGGGATAGGTGTGTCGTGCACGATTTGCTGAAAGCCGCCTAATGAGGCGGCTTTTGCGTTTTGGTTGCCTACGCTGCAAAGAGTTTTCAACATGTCCGTGGAAAATTCTGTGGAAAAACACGCTTCTACTCCTGTAACTGATTCATCCCAAGAATAATTCAACACTTTGCACTGGACCGGGTGCTGGCACTTTCGTGGTAAGACTTGTAGTCGTCAGCGAGAGTCTAATGCCCGACCTGCCTTTGAAGAACAGACTCGACAAGCTTCTGGTCAGTCGTGGACTGGCTGCCTCGCGTGAGCGCGCGCAGGCGCTCATCCTTGCGGGTAAGGTCTTGGTCGACGAGCAAAGAGTCGACAAGGCCGGCGCGCAAGTTGCCGCGGACGCGGTCATTCGCTTGCTCGGTGAAGATTTGAAATATGTCAGCCGCGGCGGACTTAAGTTCGAGCGCGCCCTCGAATACTGGAAGATCAACGTCGACGGCCAAGTGTGTCTTGACGTTGGCGCATCCACCGGCGGCTTCACTGATTGTCTGCTCCAACATGGTGCGGCCCGTGTGATTGCGGTCGACACCGGTTATGGTCAGATGGATTTTAGACTGCGGCAAGATCCGCGGGTCCGGCTACTGGAGAAAACAAATGCGCGTTACCTCACGCATGAAGAACTCGGCGAGATCGTTGATCTGATTACGGTGGACGTCTCATTCATCTCAGCAACGATTGTTCTCCCGCCGGTAGTGAGAGCTGCATTCCCTCTTACCCCGGAAAGCCGGCGCGGTCGTCAGCTTATTGTCTTGGTGAAGCCGCAATTCGAGGCAGGCAGGGAACACGTGGGTAAGGGAGGCATCGTACGCGATGAGACCTCGCAACTGGCTGCGGTCGAAAAGGTGAAGACCTCCCTCCTCACGCTTGGGGCTTCAAACATCGATGTAATCGACTCTCCAATCCTGGGTGCGGAAGGCAATCGCGAGTTTCTGCTCAGAGGAGTCTTTTAATCCTCTGCGATCCTCAGTGTCCTCTGTGGTTCAAGCCTTTTTCTGTACAATCGCTGTTTGCCCATGCGAAGCCGGCAAGCAGATAGTCAAAAGACCGCAGCCATAATCTCCCGACCCGGACGTCCCCAACTCACGGAGATTCTTTCCGGCCTCCTCGCCTGGCTGAAGGAACACGGCTACCGTGTCGTGGTCGATCAGGAGACGGCCCAATATGTGGACGGGCAGCAGGTCGTTCCACGCTCGCAAATGTCCGCCCAGCCATTGAGCCTCGTGGTCGTCTTGGGCGGCGATGGCACGCTGCTGTCGGCCGCGAGAGTGACTGCCGCGGCTGATGTTCCCCTGCTCGGAGTGAACCTGGGTTCGCTGGGCTTTCTGACCGAAGTTCCCTTGTCCTCGCTCTATCCGATGCTGGAAGCGATCGCACAAGGCAACGCACCCGTAGAGCGACGCTCGATGATGCAATGCGAGTTGGTCCGCGAGCAGACCGTTCTTGGAAGCTATCTGGTATTCAACGACGCGGTCGTCAACAAGACTGCGCTGGCCCGGCTCAACAACTACGAACTTTACATCGATAAAGTTTTCGTTTCCAGTTATCGCGCTGACGGAATGATCATCGCTACACCGACCGGATCGACGGCCTATTCCCTCTCTGCGGGCGGACCCGTGCTCGTCCCTACTGTCGATGCCTTCGTGGTTACTCCGGTCGCTCCGCACTCATTCAGTCATCGCCCGTTAGTAGTGCCCGATTCGGTCGAGGTCGAAATCCTATTGCGCAGCGAGAACGAGCTGGCGTATCTCAGTGTGGATGGCCAGCCTGGTCTCGACCTTCGCGATGGAGACCGCGTTCGTTGCCGACGCTCGGAGCACAAAGTGCAGCTGTTTCGCACCGGTTCCGAGTTTTTTCAGGCGCTGCGGTCGAAGCTGAAATGGGGAGACCGATAACCGATGTGGCGCGGGCGCCGTCACCCGCGTGAACTAAGCCTGAACCGACTTTCACATTTCAGCTCGCATCAAGTCCGCGAGTCTCTCCCGCTTGCGGATGACCTTAACTGACTTTCCCGACACCAGCACCTCCGCCGGGCGCGTGCGCGTGTTGTAGTTCGACGCCAGCGCCATCCCATAAGCTCCGGCATCGAGAATCGCCAGCAAGGACTCCTCTTCGATGGGAGGTAGTTCGCGATCGCGCGCGAAGAAGTCGCCCGATTCGCAGACCGGACCTACCACGTCAACCACCTCCACCTTGGCATCAGAATCCGGGTACGTCACAGGCACGATTTCGTGGTATGCGCTGTAGAGCGCAGGGCGGATCAAATCATTCATGGCCGCATCGACCACCAGGAAGCGCTTGCCATCATTCGCTTTGCGGTACATCACAGTAGTAATCAGCGCTCCGGCAGGCCCCACAATCGAGCGGCCGGGTTCCAGAAGCAGATGTACGCCGAGCGCACGTAGTGGCTCAGATACCGCCCGCGCATAGCTAGCGGCGTCTTTAGCAAATCCACTCCGCTCCGGCTCTTTATAAGCAATTCCCAGCCCTCCGCCCGCGTCGATGTATTCGATCCGATGTCCATCGTCACGTAACACGCGAACTAGTTCGGCGACCCGAGCCAGCGCCTCGCCAAATGGCGCTACGTCGGTAATCTGCGAGCCGATGTGTACGCTTACGCCGACGACGCGCAGAGATTTCGCTCCGCTGGCCTTGGCGTAGAGTGCTCGCGCGTAGCGGATCGGTACGCCAAACTTGTGCTTGTGAAGTCCGGTCGAGATGTAAGGATGAGTCTGCGCGGCCACATCAGGATTTACGCGCAGTGCAACTGGAGCTCTGGTTCGCAAGCGTGCCGCGCACTCCGCGAGCGCCCACAATTCCGATTCGCTCTCCACATTGAACAGCATGGTGCCGGCCTTCAGGGCGGCAGTCATTTCTTCCCGAGTTTTACCCACACCCGAGAAAACTACTTTGTGAGCGGCCTTGCGATCGGCCATCAGGACACGCTCCAACTCTCCCCCGGAGACCACGTCAAAACCGCAGCCCCGCCTGGCGAGCAGCCGCAGAATGCTTAGGTTGGAGTTCGCTTTCACTGAGTAGCAGATGGTGTGAGGGCTTTCGCGAAATGCGCGGTCAAAAGTCGCATAGCGCTCGCAGATCATGGGCGCGGAGTAAACGTACAGTGGAGTGCCGTACTTAGCGACAAGCTTGGGCAAGGCAATCTCGTCGCAGTGCAATACAAATTTCCGCTTATGACGGAAAATCCCTTGCTTGCTCTCGCGATAGAGAAATCCGGGCGGACGCCCAGGGAGGCTTTGGATGCGGCGGATCATTTCTTTTTGGGAGTGGCCGACGAACCACTCCTCACCCGAATAGCGACGACAGTCTGGTCGTCAAAGGTTTCCATTCCCGCTGAGTGTTCGGCCACCGCTTGAAACAGCGAATCAACCACGCAGTCCGCCGACTTACCGGCACATTCTAAAACGATCTTTTCCACTCTGCCCCGGCCAAACAATTCTCCATTCCGGTTGCGCGCGTCGAGGATTCCGTCGCTGAAGAACACGAACATATCCCCTGCTTTCATGCGGAATTCGAACTCGTCGTACTCGGCCTCATCGAACAGGCCCAGCGGCAATCCAGTAGCCTCGATGACCTCATTCTTGCCCTCATGCACGTAGATCGGGCGCGGCAGACCGGAGTTCGACACGGTCAGGGTTCGATGCTCATCGTCCCAAACCGCGTAGATCAGGGACACGAATTGCGCTTCAATCCGCCGCTCGGCCAGCGACAAATTGACAGCAGAAAGCATCTCGGACGGCCCCGGTTCGATGGGCGCGTGCGAACGAAGAATCCCACTTACCAGTGCCGCATAGATTGCAGCCGGAGCACCCTTGCCGCTGACATCGCCGATAACCAGGCCGAGCCGGGACATGGAGTAGGGAATGAAATCGTACAGGTCGCCGCCGATAGCCCGCGCCGGAACAAATTTCGCGGCAACATCAAGATGGGCGAGCTTCGGGCGAGCCTGCGGCAGCAACCGCATCTGCAGCTCGCGAGCCAACGACAGATCGCGCTCCAGTCGCCGTTCTTGCCGCGCAATCTGCTCGTAGAGCTGGGCATTCTCAATCGCGATGGCAATCTGTGCCGCCAGCGTCGTGATCGTCCGCTTGTGCTCTTCTGTGAAGAATCCGCGGCGGGTATGCTCCAGATCAAGCACCCCAATTACTTTGTCTTTGTAGATCAGCGGCACCGCCAGCTCAGATCGCGTCTCCGGATTGGCCGCGACATAGCGCGGATCTTTGCTCACATCGGACACCAGCACTGCCTGTTTTGATTCCGCAGCCGCCCCAACCAGTCCACGCCCCAGCGGGATGTCGTTCTTGAGGTGAATACTCTCATGGAAGCGTAAGGAGAACCGGTGCTGTAACTTTTCGCCAGACGGATCCAACAGCAAAATGCTGAACATCTGATAATCAATCAGCCGCCGCAACAGCTCCGCAATCCGGCCCAGCAGTTCATCAAGATTGAGGATCGACGAGAGCTCGCGCGCAATCTCGTTCAGCAGCAGAAGAATTCGCGCCTGGCGCGTGGTCCTGGTATAGAGCTGCGCATTCTCGATGCCAGCCGCCATCCGCGACGCGACGAGGGTCAACAGTCGGCTATGCTCCTCGGTGAAGTAGCCGGGCTCCCGCGCTTCCAGATCAATCACCCCGATCACGCGGTTCTTGGTGATCAGCGGCACTGCGAGTTCGGAGCGCACGTTCGGGACAGCGGCGATATAGGTTGGATCGTCGGTAACGTCGTCGACCAGAATCGCCTGCCGCAATTGCGCCGCGCGCCCGGTTACCCCTTCTCCCACCTTGAGCCTTGTCCGTTCAGCAAAGTCGGCCGGATAGCCTGTCTGAAACCGGAATTTCAGCTCCTGTGTCTTCTCATTCAGGAGGAGAATTGCGAAGATTTCGTAGTCGATAACCTTTCGCACCACCTCTGCCACCCGCCTCAGGGTAGTGTCGAGGTCCAGGGACGTGGCCAGCACGTCTGCCACATCTAGCAGTAACGGCTCGACAGGCAAAGGCTTTTCCGCCTTGGAAAGAAGTATTCCCATTGTCTTCGGTAACTCCATGATAGCAGCCGCGGATAAACGTCTGTATTTGGTTACTCGCGGGGCACAACACAGATATCGGCGAGATTCCGGTAGCGTTCTGCGTAATCGAGGCCGTAGCCGACCACAAACTCATCGGGAATCTTGAAGCCCACATAATCGCCTTCCAGCGGCAGCTTGCGCCGAGAAGGCTTGTCGAGCAGGGCAGCAATTTTCAGGGTACGCGGCTGGCGTGCCATCAACAGCTTTTTCAGATAGGTCAGCGTCAGGCCGGTGTCCAGGATGTCTTCGACGACAATGACATTCTTGTCCTTCATGGACTGATCCACGTCTTTCGTCAGCCGAACCTCGCCAGTCGAATCCCAGCCGCTCTTGAGCTCCTGGTGAGGACTGGGTCGATTCCCATAACTCGAAACTCCGATGAAGTCGAAGGTGGAATCGAGTTTGACTTGCCGCGCCAGATCAGAGAGAAAGATCGCCGCTCCCTTCAACACGCCCACGAAGATCACGGACTGTCCGGCGAAATCACGCGTGATGTCGGCACCCAACTCAGAAACGCGTTTTGCAATCTCGGCGCGAGTGATAAGCACCTTCAAATCGGCCATGGCGTTTCATATTAAACTAGCGGAGGGAAAAACGAGCACTCAGCAGTCAGCACTCAGCCGTCAGCACTCTGCATTCAGCTAACGTTCTCGAGCAAAACTGCAGGAATCCGTCAGGCCTGAATGCTGACTGCTGAGTGCTGACGGCTAGCAGCCAGGAGCTAAACTCGCATGAACCTGAACGGAATCAAACTTACCTGGTTAGGTCACGCAACTTTCCGCGTTGAGACTCCCGGCAGCAAGATTGTCATAATCGATCCGTGGGTCATGGGCAACCCGAAGTGCCCGGAATCTGAAAAGAAAGTGAAGAAGGTCGATATTCTGCTCTGCACTCACGGGCACTTCGACCATATCGGCGACGCGGTTGAGATTGCGAAGCAACACAATCCGGCGGTGGTGGCAATACCGGAACTGTGCCACTGGCTCGGCAGCAAGGGCGTCAAGCAGTTAGCGGAGATGAATAAGGGAGGCACGCAAACGGTTGGCGACATCAAGGTGACTATGGTACATGCCGTGCACTCCTGCGGCATCACCGATGGGGATCAGATCGTCTACGGCGGCGAGGCCTGTGGCTACGTCATCGAATTCTCTAATGGCGTGAAGATTTATCATGCGGGCGATACCAACGTTTTCTCAGACATGCAGATCATCCGTGATCTATACGCGCCTGAAATCGCTCTGCTACCCATCGGCGATCACTACACCATGAGTCCCCGAGAAGCTGCTTATGCCTGTAATCTGCTCCAGCCGAAAACTGTGATCCCCATGCACTTCGGCACGTTTCCAGTCTTAAAGGGAACGCCGGCTGAGTTGCAGAAACTGGTGCCCGGCGTCGAAGTTCTTGAACTCAAACCCGGCGTGACGATCGGAACTTAGGAATCGGAAATCTACAATCGAAAATCCTGGAGGGTAAGTGGCCAGAAACAAAGCAAGAGAGACCAAGCCCAGTTGGAGACACTTCGACTATGTGACCGCAGGACCCATAGACGACTATCTCTACTCGATGCTGCCAAAGCGCGACCTGGTATTGACGGAGATGGAAGACTACGCCTCCGACCACAGCATTCCCATTGTCGGACCGGCGGTAGCACGCATTCTGCAGCAACTCGCGCTGATGATCAATGCCAAGACGGTCTTCGAACTGGGCTCGGCAATTGGCTACTCGACCATCTGGTGGGCACAAGCGGTTGGAGACAAGGGCCGAGCGATCTATACCGACGGTGATTCCAAGAACGCAGAGCGTGCGCGGCGCTATTTTGATCGCGCCGGAGTGACGAGTCGGATCGAGATTCACGTGGGCGATGCCCTGGAATACCTTTCCGAGCAGAAGCACGAGTTCGACATCATCTTCAACGACGTCGACAAGGAAGATTATCCTCGCGTGTTGCGTCTGGTCGCGCCTCGCCTGCGAAAGGGCGGCCTGTTCATTACCGATAACGTTCTGTGGAGCGGCCGCGTGGCCGAGAAGAATCCCTCCGACACTCAAACCAAGGCGATCCTGGAATTCAACCGGCTGCTGTGCGCGTCGCCGGATTTCTACACGACCATTCTTCCGATTCGCGACGGCCTCGCCGTCGCGTTGAAGAAGTGATCCTGGTCAATTCGGCAGCAGCCCGTACACATCGATCTCCGCACGCGTGCTGAGGTAGACCTTGCCGTTGGCGATGGTCGGCGGCACGAACTTCACCGCGTTGCCTGCCTGATCCCGGTGGTTCGACGCCATCGAACTGTTCCAGTATTCGGTCGCCAAATCCGCCGCATTGTAAGCATGCAGTACGGCGGGTCCCAGGCTGGGGGCAGGGACGCCATATTGACTCGCATCAACAGCCCAGACAATTCCATTTGCGGAACCGTGCGCGGAGACTGAAGGCGACGCACCGGGAAAGTTGTAAGCCTGACTCGACTGAGATGAAGCGGTCGTGTTGAACAGGCCCGCGGTCGGGTTGAACGAGAAGAGTTTCAAACGATCGCCGGCGCCCGCGAAGTACAGACCGTTTTGCCAGAATGCTGGCGCGCCCCAGAATCCACTCCCCGTCGCGAAGAAATACTGCACGATCTGGTTGTTGTTGAGGGGCTGGAACCCTCCCATGTTGTCGCGGTCCAACAAGTAGACAACTCCCTCTTTGCCCAACTGGGCCAGCAGATGCGTCGGCGCGGAGCTCTGGTCCGGCAGCAGCACTACGGCGCCCGAGCCCAGATCAGTGTCGAATTGCGCGAGCGTACTCTGGTCAAACGGCGCAAACCAACCCACTGGGTTCAGATTCACACCATTAAACGTTGAGCCCACGAATGGGTGAAGCCGCAGAATGCTGTCCCCATAATCATGGCTAGGCGGCGGAGGAGCTTCATCGAATACGCCGTTTCCGGTCGAGAAATAAACGTCTCCTCCGCTGTCCACCGCGGGAGCGCCGCCTCCCGCCCAGATGCCGCCGTCGGGGCCACTCACTCCGTTCGGCGTCGTGTTGAACACAGCAACTTGCAGCTGGACATTTGAGGCGCTGTAGCTGATCAACCAGCCGTTGTACGGTCCCCGGTCCTCGTGTGCGGCCCACGCGACATACACCCTCCCGCCCGCCAGGACGAGACCCGCTCTTTGGTGCTGCAGTCCGGTATTGAAAGAGATGATTCCCCCCAACGAGCCGTCGCCGATCCCGGGTACCGACGCCGCAATCAATACGGGTGCGTTGAATGTCTCGTTTCCAGTCGCCAACTCCAGTGCATGGAGCCGCTGATAGAACGTGGCCGTGGCGGTGTTCTCCGATTTGCTGACTACATAAATTGTGCTGGTTGCGGAATCGATCACCGGAGTGCCCGTCACGCCGATTTCCGGCTGGATATCCTGATAGCCAAACCCTACGTTCTGCCAAGGCACCGGCCCTTCCCCGGCAGCGCCGCCGTGGAGCGTGTCCAGCAAGTTCACCTTCCAATACTTCACGCAGGGATTCGCGTCGGCATCGAAGGCGTAGAGGCTGTCGTGTTGTGTGGCTACGAAGATCACGTTGTGTGTCCCGCCACCGATGCTTAATCCCGGCACCCACAACGGCTGCGTGTAAACCGCGCCATCCACCGGGCAAGAAAACAGCTTTCCGAAAGTGCTCGGAGTTACGGTCGATGACGTCAGCGCGTACTCCTGCAGATTCGAAGCATCCCGAGACAAATTGTTGTGATAGGTGAAGACGCCGGCAAGATCGGTTACTACGACACTCGCTGAGCCGGATGCCGTGGATAGAGCTATGCTTGTCGCAGTCACCGTATGTGTACCAGCCGTCGCAGGCGGCGTGTAGAGGCCACTTCCATTCACGGTTCCAATTGCTGCGTTGCCGTTCGCTATGCTATCCACGCTCCAAGTGACGCCAGGATTCCCCATGTTTCCCGTGACTGTGGCGGTGAACTGCTGCGCCTGGCTGGTTGCGACCACGGCGGCGCGTTTCGGCAACACACTCACCGTAACGCTAGGAGTGGCTACCGTGAGGTTGATGTTTGCAGTCTTCGACAATGTTCCCGAGGCGCCTGTGGCGGTCACGGTAGCATTTCCAAGGCTGGCCGTACCGCTAGCCGTCAGGGTCAATGTGCTGGTGGTGGCCGTGCTCGGAGGATTGAACGACGCGGTTACACCGTTAGGTAGTCCCGACGCTGACAGGCTGACGTTGCCGTTGAAGCCGTCATGCCCGACTACCGTGATCGCGCTGGTAGCAGTGCCACCGAGGCCGATGCTCGAGGTCGAGGGTGATGCAGACAGGGTGAAGCTCGGTGGCGGAGGAGGAGGCATACTCCCGCTGCCTCCGCATCCCGCTAAACTCAGGGCTGCTATGACCGCAATCCATACACTACAAGGACCAGCCCTTCTTTCCATGCGCCACACCTCGCGACCAACTTTGAATGAAGAATGCAAACGACTATGAACGCGGCGGCACGGCTAGGTGCGGAACGCCGTCGTCGATCCTGTGTGGAATCTTCCCCAATCTACCCGCGCCAGGTCAGATGGACTTTACTGGGATCGCCATCAAATCTTCCACCAAGCCAACTTCCTTCTGAATAAAAGGCTCGGCGTAGGTCACTCCGCCGAACATCCCATAGAATCGCGCCATCGACTCCACCCGCGCAAGTATTTCGTCGTGTGCCGGGAAGAGATCCTTGCCAGCCTCTTGATCGCTGAACTGCGATTTGTAGGCCATGATGGAAGCAAACTTCCTCTTGAACTGGTCGCCGATATCGACTACGAAAGTAGGCCGAATATCGTAGTACAACGTGGCATAAATGATCTTGAACGGCCGATGAGGTGGAATCGAGTGGCCATCACTGGAAGTGGGATGGGTGTGGGTGATGGCTGACGACTGGTGGCTCAGAGCCAGCTTTCCCAGTCCTGCAAGAAAACAGGCCTCGTATCCCAGCACGGACGCCGTGTAGTGATCAGGATGCCGCCCCTTCCAGTAAGGCAGAATGACCACACGCGGGCGCGTCTCGCGAATCACGCTGGCCACCCTAAGCCGATTTTCCCAAGTGTTCTCCACGCGGCCATCGGGAATGTCGAGCGCGCGCCGCCAACTGACGCCCAGAATCTTGGCTGCGTCGGTTGCCTCGCGGGCGCGGTCTTCGGCCGTGCCCCGCGTGCCCATCTCTCCTTGGGTCAGGTCGAGGATGCCTGTGCGTTGCCCGAGATGTGCGGCCTTCAAGAGCGTGCCACCACAAGTCTGCTCCACGTCGTCGCGGTGGGCGGCGATGGCAAGGATGTCGAGGGTCGCAGCGGGAAGGGAAGACATATCAGTCGAGATTACCCTGCTCCAGCACGACGTTTTCGCGCACGATCAGCCGGTGCGCCGCCATCTCTTTCAACATGGGCAAGACGCGATTTACATGCTCGTCGGTATCGACAAAGACGATGATCACGGGCAGCTTGCCCCCGGCTTCAACCAGATGTGCGGTCTCCACACGATGGCGGCCGAGAAATCCTGCCACGGCATGCGTAGCGGTTGCAGCGTAGACATTCTCACTTCGCAGGTAGTTGAGGATTTCCACATGCAGTGGCCGGTGATGCCACTGATCGCCTTCATTCAAATACACGGTGACCTGCACTGCCATCGCGCCCGCCATTCTACAGTACCCGCGCCAGCGCCATCCCCCCGAGCACGGCACCGAGACACAGAATGTTGTTCGTGAGGATGTTGGCTAACATCAAGCTCCACTGGCCCTGTTCGAAGTAGGCCATCGTTTCAAAGGCGTAGCTGGAGAATGTGGTGAACGAGCCACAAAAACCAACCACAACCAGCAACCGCCAGCGCGGATCGACCAGCGCGCGCTGCGTCGTCCAGATTAGGGAAAAGCCCACGATGAAGCTGCCAACGACGTTGATCAACAGTGTCCCGTAGGGGAAGACTGGCCCAAACTGTTTGGCGGCAAGGCGGCTCAGCAGGTAACGCAGGTTGGCGCCGGCGACGGCGGCTAGGGAGATAGCGAGGAAGTCTTTCACGATGAAGCTCTCCTACAAAACAACTCAAATTCTGTAGGAGTTATCAGCGCAGACCAAGAGACCTGACGCGGTTATGGCGAACTCCATCGCCGTGAAGCTATCAAACCAAAAAGCTATTAAACCACAAAGGGCACGCAGGTCCACGAAGGATGCTCGGAATCTGATTAATGAGCGGAGCGCTTGCGGAACATCCTTCAACCTGTTAACAAGGAGGCTGCCGAGAAGATCATGAGCGCTCTCCGAATCTGGACCAGGTTTGATTTCCGACCTCGCACGCGCTGGCGTTTTGTTCTCTTGCTGTTCCTGCTGGCCACTCTGGCTTGCTGTGTCACCTGTTCTGGCGGGAAATCGGTTCCATCCCCGCCGCCAAGTCAGGGGGCAATCGTGCAACCTGTTTTGACGACTGGCGACCGCGCGATGCTGCTTCAATCCCAGCCGACTGTCTCATTCGGTTCCGGCGGCGGTGGTACAGCCGTGATTACCGTGGATGATTCCATCACCTACCCGCAGATGGATGGAGTGGGTGCATCCCTCACCGACTCTTCGGCGTGGCTTCTGTGGAACAAGCTTGACGTTTCGCAGCAGGCGACGTTGATGCAGAACCTGTTCAGTTCTTCGGCTGGAATCGGGGTCAGCCTTCTGCGCCAGCCCATGGGCGCTAGCGACTTTTCCGCAATTGGCAACTACAGCTATGACGACATGCCGGCGGGACAGACCGATCCCAATCTGCTCAACTTTTCAATTTCGCACGATACTGCATACATCATTCCCCTGGTGAAACAGGCCCTAACCATCAACCCGGCGCTCAAAGTGGCGGCGCTGCCGTGGAGTCCTCCGGCGTGGATGAAGACGACTGGCACCATGAACGGCGGGGGCGTGATGACCACGTACTTCCCCAGCCTGGCGCAATACTTCGTCAAGTTTATTCAGGCGTATCAGCAGCAAGGCATTTCGATCTATGCGATCTCGGTGCAGAACGAGCCGCTTTTTTCCACCACGAGCTATCCGAGTGAGAGTCTTCCAGCCACCGACGCATCCGACTTCATCGCAAACCATCTTGGCCCCGCCCTCAACAACGCGGGCCTTTCCAGCGTGAAGATCCTGGCCTACGAGCACAACTGGGACAATCCTGCATATCCGGAATCGGTTCTCGCCAGCTCCGCTTCGAGCTATGTTGCCGGAGCATCGTTCCACTGCTACGCCGGAGACGTAGCCGCGCAGTCCCAAGTCGAGGCTGCTTATCCCTCGAAGGGCATTTGGTTCACCGAGTGCACCGGAACGGTAGGTTCGAACTTTGCGGGAGACCTTGCGTGGAATGCAGAACACCTGCTGATTGGCGCGACCCGGAACTGGGCGCACAGCGTTGCGTTGTGGAATCTCGCCCTCGATCAGAACTCCGGCCCCAAGAATGGCGGCTGTTCGAGTTGCCGCGGTGTCGTGACGATCGACGACAGCACCATTCCTTCGACCATCACTTACAACGTGGAGTATTACGTTCTGGGACATCTCGGAAAGTTCGTGGTGCCCGGGGCATTACGCATCGCCTCGAACACGTTTGGTCCCGGAAGCATTGAGGATGTCGCTTTCAAGAATCCCGACGGGTCCAAGGTTTTGCTGGTGCTGAATGGGAGTACCTCTTCGTCCAGCTTCACCGTGAACTGGAAGGGCGAGAACTTCAACTACACCTTGCCGGCGGGAGCGTTGGTGACTTTCACATGGAAATGAAGTTCGCCCTCACTTTTTCCGCTCGACCAGGAATCGGGCAAGCTCCTTCAAAGTATCGGCTCGCTCACCGAAGCTATCGAGTTCTGAAAATGCCTCTTTGATCAGAACGTCGGCTTTACGCACAGATTCGTCAATGCCAAACAGCGCAGGATAAGTGGCCTTCTCCGCTGCCGTGTCCTTGCCGGCGGTCTTGCCGAGTTGTTCCGAAGTCTGGGTCACATCGAGGACGTCGTCAACAATCTGGAACGCCAGGCCGACCGATCGGCCAAACATTCTCAACTTCGCGACGTCGCAATCTTTCGCTCCGGCGTACAACCCCCCGCTGACTAGGCTCGCCGTGATCAAAGCCGCTGTCTTGGCCCGATGGATGTATTCCAACATCGCCGCGTTGGGCTGCGCGTGCTCCGCCTCCAGATCAACCACCTGCCCGGCGATCATGCCGTCGACCGTGCCTGTACCCCGCGCAATCTCCTCGACAATCCTCACGCGCGCCTCGGCCGGACAATTCAGCCGCGCCAATACTTCGTAGGCTTGCGTCTGCAGCGCGTCCCCAGCCAGAATCGCGATGGCTTCGCCGAACACCTTGTGACAGGTGGGCCTGCCCCGTCGCAGATCGTCATTGTCCAGCGCCGGAAGATCGTCGTGGATCAGCGAGTACGTATGTAGCATTTCCAGCGCTGCACCCAGTTCTTCGATTCCTTCGGGCAGCGAACCCGCAACCATCCGTCCCGCCTCCATGCAGAGTACTGGCCGCAGGCGTTTGCCCCCGGCAAACACACTGTGCCGCATGGCCTTGTGAATGGATACGGGATGCTGGGTCTCCAGCGGAATCAGCCGATCGAGCGCCGCATCCGTCAGGCTGCGCCCTTGTTCTAACGCATCAGTCAGCATTCCGAGCGAGTATAGCAAGGCGCGGCGGGCGGAGCGCTGGGGCGAGGCGATCTTAAATACGAAAAGGACGCCCGCGGGCGTCCTCACTGGTGAGTTTGAAGTTTGAAACAAGGTTCTAGGCAGCCGCGCTGCGGGACGTACCCAGACTCCGCAGAACCGACTTTAGAACATTATTGACGTCGTCAACCGGACATACGTCGACGGCTCCTGCGTCCAGTGCCGCCATCCACATTTCCTCATCCGGGATGCGGTGGGTGCAGACAATGGGCAAGGCAGGGAATTCACGGTGCAGGCTTTCAACGTCTGCGAGTCGCGAAGACTCGATGTCGAAAACTACTGCGCCAGGCCGATTCCTGGCGACCTTCTCCCGCAGTTCATCGCGAGAGCCGGTTACGTGGACAGCATTAAAGTGAGTCCTCAGCCCCCCGGCCAGGGACTGAGCGGTTTTCGGATCGCTTGCCAGCAGAACAACACTTGCAGTCATAGGTCCCCCAGAACATCAACCGTCGTCAACGGCGGACTCAGGCTGCGGGGAAGGGTTGGGAAACCTCTTACTCCACAGACGCTACCCAGAAACTTACGACCGACTTCAGCACCTACCTGCGCGCAGGCGCCTTTTCCGGCAAGGGCTCGAATGGTTCAGCTTGGAGCTTTCCGTTTTTCTTCAGCAGGATCTCCACTTTGCCTTCCGCCTGTTCCAACTCCTTGCGGCAGGACGAGGAGAGCTGCATGCCTTCTTCAAAGAGGGTGAGAGATTTCTCGAGAGGAACCTCTCCTTTTTCCAGTTCCTGAACAATCTTCTCAAGTCGCTGCAGGCACTCTTCGAACTTGGGCAACGGGGTTACGCTCCGTCTCTTATTGTAATGCAACGATAGGGGCAGGCTTGTCCAGTTTTTTTGCCGAGATATCCACAGGCAGGAACTAGTCACTACCGAAGCGGGAATTTCAGACCGAGGCTGCAGGACTCGTTCCCAGCGCCTCCAGCACATCCACCGCGGAACTGTATCGGCCCTGCGGCGCGCTGATCTGGGCTCCCTGCACGGTTTGCCGCACCGCGATCAGCATCTCCCGCGCAATGGCTACGCCTTCGGCTCGTGCAGCCTCTGGCGACGGTGCGCGGGCCATGCGTTCCAGGATCGAATCTGGTACCGAGACCCGTAGTTCGTTCTTCATGAACTCGGCGTTGCGCACGCTGACCAGCGGCCAGATACCCGCTACGACGGGAATACGGCAGTGCTCGATTCGCCGCAGGAAGTTCTCCAGCAGGCGGATGTCAAACACTGGCTGCGTGACCGCGTACTCGGCTCCCGCTTCAACTTTGTATTCGAAGCGGCGGATTTCTTCGTCCAAGTCGGTGAGCCCAGGGTTCGCTCCCACACCGATCACGAAGCCGGTCCCAGCCCCGATCGGGTTTCCGCCGATATCCAGCCCCAGATTCAGATTGTGAACAATGTTCACCAGTCCTATCGCGTCCACATCAAATACGGCGGTCGCGTCGGGATAGTTGCCCATCTTCGGCGGATCGCCGGTAATGCAGATCAGGTTCCTGATGCCGACAGCCGCTGCCCCCAACAGATCGCTCTGGATGCACAGCACGTTACGATCCCGGCAGGTGTAATGCAGAACTGCATCGATTCCCACCTCGCGTTGAATCAGGAGCGACAACGCTTGGTTGCTCATGCGAGCCGAAGCCCTGGGGCTGTCTGGAACATTGACGGCATCCACTCCGACCGACTTCAGAAAGCCCGCTCCTTCGACTTCCTTGCGAATGTCGGTCCCTTTGGGAGGCACGATCTCGACCATCGTGGCAAACTCGCCCCGCGCCAGCTTCGCGCCCAGCACCGAGCGGTTTTCCAGAGGCACGGCGGGGACTGCCCGCGGCGCGGACTGGCTCGCGGCCACGTGGGCCGAAGCCACTTTGCCCCTGGCTTCGCCCACGCGTAGCGCCGCCTTCATCACGCGAATGTGTTCGGGAGTCGTTCCGCAGCAACCGCCCACAATCCGCACGCCGGCTGTGACGAACTTGCGCGCGTAGCTGGCCATGTACTCCGGGGAGCACAGATAAATGTTCCGGCCCTCCACTGATCGAGGAATGCCTGCATTCGGCTGCGCTGAGAGTGGAAGGGAGCTGGCCGCGCGCACGCGCTCGATCGCGTCCAGCATGGCCACGGGGCCTACGCTGCAGTTGCAGCCAATCACGTCGGCGCCCCACTCCGCCAGCTTGGGAGCGAAGGTTTCGGGATCGGAACCATCGAGGCAGTTGCCATCCTCGTCAATCGTTACCTGGGCCACAAGCGGCAACTTGCTTCCAACGTCGCGCGCGGCCAGCATCGCCTGATGGATCTCTTCCAGATAACCAAACGTCTCCAGGATCAGCAGGTCGACGCCGCCTTCAACCAACGCTTGAATCTGCTGACGGAACGAATCCCGGGCCTCGTCAAACGAAGTTTTGCCCAGCGGTTCGATTCTCGTCCCCAGCGGGCCAACCGATCCCCCCACCCATACATCGAAGCTTTTGGCGGCCTCACGGGCCAGCCGCGCTCCCGAAAGATTAATGTCACGCACTTTGTCCGCAAGGCTGTGTCGGGCCAGGCGGAACGAGTTAGCTCCGAAGGTGTTGGTTTCGACGATCTCGGCTCCAGCCTGCAGGTAGTCGTGATGGAGTCCGCGGATCAGCTCCGGCTGCGAAAGATTCAATTCGTCGTAGGAACGATTAATGAAGATACCCTTGCTATACAGCAACGTTCCCATGGCGCCGTCGCATAGCACCGCGGACTGCTTGATCCGAGTTAGAAGATCAGACGGCATATCTTGGTGAGAATACAGGATCGGCCAACGTCCGTGCATCGGCTTTTGATTGGATGAGGCTTCCGAAACGTTGAGCGGTCGTATTGGCGCAGCCAGGGGTGAATGAAGAGAATGTCAAGGTCTGCTATAATCCATCACTTCGCATTTAAATCTCCCGTTTTCAGGTTCTTAGGAGCCTCGCGTTTGAAGAGAGCCGCCGTAGTTCTGTTCGCACTAAGCCTTGCTTTCACCCTGTCTTGCGGCTACAAGAGTTCCTCGTATTACAAGCCCCCGAGTAAGCTGAGCACCCGGGTCCTGGCTTCGCAGGATATCAATTCCTCGTTCACATTAGGAGGCTTGAAAATCATTAACGCTGGCAACGACACGGTGCCCGCCGTCAGGGAGATTTCCGCTGGCAACACGCCCGGTCTGATGGTTCTTTCTCCCACACGAGCCACGTTACTTGCCTTTGATCCTAGCAGCAGGACGGTGCAGGTCATCAATACTGTGACCGAGTCAAACAGCGGAAGCATCCCGCTTCCCGACATGACCACCAGCATGGTCATCCCGGCTACGACCGGCATCGGGTACGCCGCTGTGCCCTCCGCCCCGATGCCGCCCACGTATCCCGTGGGGGCGGTCGAAATGATGAGTCTCACAACCGGCGCGCTCACCACCATCGGCGTGCCCGGCGCGCGGACCGTGATCTCGAATCCCAACGGAACTCAACTGCTGGTCTTCAGCAACGATTCCGATGCGGTGAGTATTCTGTCCCCGCTAGTAGCTGTGGGCCCGATTGATGTTGGATGTGACAATGTCGCAGCCAGCGCCGCTTGCACGATCGTCCCGGGGTTCGACCGTCCGGTATACGGCATCCTCAGCGGAAGCACCGTCTACATCCTCAATTGCGGCGCGGAGTGTGGAGGCACGCAGGCCAGCATCCAGACACTGGATCTGGGAACCATGACCCCTGGAACCCCTCTTCCGGTCGATGCTGCCACGAGTGCATTCCTCAGTGGGTCGACGCTCTATGTGGCGGGCACTTCGCCTACAAATAACTCCTGTATCGGCCAGACGACAGCCGCCACAACCTGCGGCCGACTCAACATCGTTGACCTGGGTTCCATGACGGTGACAGGCACGGTTGTTATCCCCGACGGATATCACGATCACATCGATCTAAGTAACAACGGCCAGCTCTTCATTGGATCACATACCTGCACCAACGTCGGCAACATTAACAATCCCAACGGAGAGATAAGAGGCTGCCTGGCGATTCTGGACACTACAAAGCCAGGCAACACGACGGCGATCATTCCTCCCGACAATGGCGACGTGACCGGGATGCAGAGCTTCACCGGCTACAACAAGGAGTATGTAGTCGAGGGAGGTAATCTGCGAGTCTATGACACGGTGACGAACAAGCTGCAGATCAACAGCCGTACTCCGGCAGGAAGCGTCCCTCTCCTGGGCGAGATCGTCGACGTGAAGGCCATCGACTTCTTCTGATTGCTAATGACGGATTCCTAATGCCCGTCCGCTGGCTCAATTACCAGCCCGTGCGCTTTTGAATCTTCAACCGCTTTCGCGCTGAAAGGCAGCCCGAACGTTGTTCCTTCGTACCATGCCTTCCACTGATCCATGTAATAGGGGCTCAGAAAGTTACCTGCCTGTCCGGTCACAATGTTCAGAGTAGATTGATCGAGGTCCGCGAGATTTGCGGTGAAGCGCTCCGAAGGCCCGTGATGCTGACTCACTGCTTTCACGGCGTAGCTGCCCCCCGACTGTTCCCTCGTTCCCGGTGCGGTCCAATGTCTGAGCCCCGGAATCTTGCCGAGCACTGGATGTTGAATGTCGACCGCGTTGTAGGCTCCCCATCGCCAGGAGGCTAAGTCTTTGGGCGCGTCCGGACGGCTTACCGCCGCCTCCACAGCGGCCGCCAGCAACTCGTCATAATTCGGATACTTTTCGGGCAGCCAACGTTTTGGCCGATGCACCAGGACAGTCTCAAGCCACACCGAGCGCATTTCCCAGGAGTAGGTTCTCCAACTTAAGGCTTCCGCATCCTTTTTTGCATCACCGGGAACTGCTCCCAGCTTGGGCTCCAGAAGCAATCGTCTTAGTTCTTCAATGGAGACCTGTGCGATTACGGGCGGGGCCGAGGCGGCCACCATGCGTCCATCCCAGTTCCTCATGAGGTCGGCGGCTTGCTTGGCGCGCGCCGAGGACTTCGAAGCGTGATCCACCGCATAGACGAACCGCTCGGCGGCGAACAAATGCGGTTCGGAATGAATGTCGGTCTGCAGTGCCAACATGTCAGCCGGGGAGAATTTTCGGCCTGACTCCAGCACGTGATAAATGCGCGTGGTGCGCCAGGGAGCCTCCCATTCCATACTGATCGAATACGGATATCCGTCCGGTGTGATTCTCCCGTTCGCCGTGGCGATGATTCCCGACGGAGGATTGTAGATACTCGGCAACTTCTCAAACGGAATGTATCCGGTCCATTCATGCGCATTGTCGGCGCCGCTGGCGGGAAGGCTCCCGTCGCCGGCTGCTCGAATCGGGACCTTGCCGGTAGTCTGATAACCAATGTTGCCGTCGACGTCGGCATAGACGACGTTCTGTCCCGGAGCATCCAGCAAGGAAAACGCGTGGCGGAATTCTTCCCAGTTCTGTGCGGTATTCACGTCGAAAAACGGAATGCGCAGCCCATCGTACAGAGTCCAACGAAGTGCCAGTGGCCGGGTTTGGCCAGGAATCAGTTCCGTGATCAGCGGGCCGTTCCGGGTGATCTTGACGTCGAGGGATACGTCCGGCTTGCCCTTCACGTGGATTACTTCCGTACGGTGTTCGGGTTGTACCCAACCCAGCGGTGTCTGATACGCCCCTTGGGCATTGAAGTTCTCGACGTAGACGTCCGTGACGGTCGGACCGACATTGGTAAATCCCCAGGCGATTCGCTGGTTGTGGCCTACGATCACGAAAGGCATCCCCGGCAGAGTTACTCCGGCCACATCAAGATTGGCGCCGCGCAAATGCGCCTCATACCAAAGGTTTGGCATCTGGTGTTCCAGATGCATATCGTTTGAGAGGAGAGGTTTGCCTGTAACGGTGTGCGCTCCCGAGACCACCCAGTTGTTCGATCCATTGATAACCGGATCACTGACGGCCAAAGCACCGACAGCCTGAGCACCGGCGAGAGCGGCCGCGTACGTGTGGACTGGTGACGCTGGCGGAATCCTGTGCGTGACTGAATTGTCATCGCCGGACTCCTCATTGCCGTTGTCTTCATCACCAGAATCCTCGCTGCTGGTGGCATTTTGGTCGCTCAGGTTGTCGCGCATGACGGTCGGTAGGCGATCATGCCAGGAGCGATTCACGTAGAGATCAGCGGTGAGTTCGGGTCCGAGCTTCGCCAGAATCTTCTCCCGGGAGAGTGCGTCCATGAAGTAGTGATAGTTCAGATCCTTCAGCATCTGGTTGGCGATAACGACGGAATCTTCCGGCCTCCATGGTTTTGGCCCGTATTTGAGGATGCGAAATTCGATGGGCAGCCGGTCATGGTGCGCTGCGATGTAGGCGTTTACTCCTTTGGCGTACGCTTCGAAGAACGATCGGTCCCGGGCGCTTGCCAGACTGAGGGACTTTTGCGCCGCAGCGCGAAGACCAAGGATCCGCTGCTCCCGATCGATTTTGAGCAAGTCTTCACCTAATATTTCAGCTAGTTCCCCGGAGGCAAAGCGCCGCATCACATCCATTTGCCATAGCCGATCCTGGGCCGTGACATAACCCTGTGCGAAAAAAAGGTCCTCGAGATTCTGCGCCTCGATGGTGGGAACACCGTGCGTGTCGCGTGTGACAGTAACAGCCGCGGAAAGCCCGGAAGCCTTAAGACGGCCATCGATCTGGGGCAAAGCAGACCGGGCAATAAAATAAACGTAGCCGAACGCCGCGGCCATCAGCACAAACACCACGAGCACGAGCCGCAGGAGAATCTTAAGGGCAAAGGATCGTTTGGAAGCAGGAACGCTGCTGGTCGCAAGTGTACTCATGGGGAATCTTCGATTGTATGCCAGCGATAGCGAAGTGTCGCTGCTTGAAAATGAATTTCATTTTCAAGATGCCGATGATATTCTGACTCCGCATATTTCGCCTTTGGCGGAAACTTCGGCGCTCTTTGATCTCGAAACTTCTCTCGGAACCTTGATTCGTTCGACCAATCCATGCTGCAAAAGCGCATCGATGACCAGCCCACGATCTCGCGCGAGATGGTCCGCGAGGCCCAGGGAATCCTCCATCAACACCTCAAACGCGTGGGCCTGAAGCAAACGGCGCAGCGCGACACCATCCTCCGCACCTTCCTCGAGACTCGCGACCATCTTTCCACCGACGAACTGCATCGGCTGGTACAGAAGAAGGACGTCCGCATCGGCTATACCACCGTGTACCGTACCCTCAAACTGCTGGCCGAATGCGGGCTGGCGAGCGAAGTCGCCTTTCACGATGGCATCGCCCGCTACGAGCACCAATACAATCGCCGCAGCCATCACCACATGGTCTGCACTGAGTGCGGTAGTTCGGTGGAATTCTTTTCTCAGGAAGTCGATCGATTGGAACAGGAAATCGGCCGGAAGTATCACTACCTCACTACGCGCCACACCTTCCAGATTTACGGCGTGTGCGAGGACTGCCGCAAGAAGAACCACATGCCTCGCCCCCTCTAAGGGTGGGCGGTTTCAACGGAGGAGGCCTTCGACCAGCCTTGCGGGTGGTTGATCTCGTTGTCCGACAAATCGATTCCGATGGTCAAGCAATCCTGGGGCGAGCCGTTGCGGGCAACTTTGATTACGTCAGATTCATTCGAGCAAAACGCCGGCGTTCCTCCCTTGCTCTGAGCCGGATAAGCCAAAAGGTGATACTTCACAATCGGCCCATTCGTTTTTGCCGGTTTGCATCCTTGGACTTTAAAGACGTATCCATTCTTTTGGCCGCCAGCCAACTCGCCGCTCATGCCCCAGGAGCCCGCCAGCTCAGACAGGGAACAGGTATACCCTAAGGCCGGGTGGGCTTGAGAATATGCGATCTCGGCGGTATTCAGTGTCCGTACCGCAGCCACTGCGGAACTCTCGGTCCCGATTTGCTGGTTCAGCGCCGACGTCGGTGCAGACTGGCGAAAAATAAAAATGGCGACGATCACCGTGATAGTCACAGCCACTCCGGCATAACCCAGGATCAGTCCGCCGATCGCCCACGCTCTCCCCTTCAGCCGGCCCGCACTTCGTCGGATCTCCGAAAGGGACAAATGTCCGAAAATGATGGCCACGATGGAGAATGGCACAAAGAAAAAGAAAATACCGGAGATCAGGCTTCCAATGGCCTTTCCGCTGGTTTCGGGAAAGATTCCGATCACAGGTGACGGACTTCCTAAGGAGGGCGTCGGCGAGGCAGGGGTCGCCGACACTTCCTGACCGCACACAGAACAGAATCGCTCGTCCGTTGCGATGTTGTTGCCACAACCCCCGCAAAACATATTTCTGCTGCCCTCCCTAAGCACCATGCGGTGCCCGGACTCGCTTCTCCAATTTGCCCGAAACAGTACTCTTCGTGCTCGTCAAGGTCAATCCGGCAGTGCCTCTCAAGTTTGCCTGTGGCGCGGGCATTCTGTTAAGGTGCGCGACAGCGATTGCCACAACACCATGTCGCTTTCATGCCCGCAATGCGCTTCGCAAATGCCCGATACTGCGGCTTTCTGTCCCGGCTGCGGACATCCCATGCTTCCAGAGTCCCGGGCCCGGGGCAGAGTCGGCATCTTGAGTGAGAATGTGGCCGGTGCGCTGGCCTATGTCAGCTTTATCCCAGCGGTCGTTTTCTTATTCCTGGATCCTTACCACAAGAATCGTTTTGTCCGCTTTCACTCGTTCCAGTGCATTTTTCTGTGGGTCACGGGACTGCTGATCGCTGTGCTGCTCAGGTTTGTCGGATTGATCCTGTACATTATTCCGGTTCTCGGCCACCTTCTGGTTTGGCTGATCGCGATGGTCGTCGTTTTGGGTGCGGTTGTGATCTGGCTGGTTCTAATGGTCAAAGCGCTTCAGGGGGAAGCGTTCAAACTGCCCGTGATCGGCGACCTCGCGGAACGTCAGGCTGGTTCGTTCTAGTTCTACCTGCATCTCACAATCATTCGTTGCGTTCACGATCCCTTTTTGGTAAGTTGCCGCTGCGGTCGCTCTGAGCGGGATTCTCACTCGCTAACACTGATTTCCGACAGGATTACGGAGGCGGTTATGGCGTTCTGCAACATGTGCGGCGCACAAATCGCAGATGGCACCACGACTTGCGCTACGTGCCGCGGCAAAGATGCGGTCCCGATGACCAGCGGTGCGGGAATGGCGGACAATGTGGCGGGAATGCTGGCTTACGTGACATTTATCCCTGCCGTTATTTTCCTCGTTCTGGAACCTTACAATAAGAGCCGGTTCGTGCGGTTCCATGCCTTTCAGTGCATCTTTCTGACCGTGGCAGCGGTGGCCGCTCACATCGTTCTGGGAATTCTCACGGTCGTGCCGTTTCTCGTTCTCCTTACATTTCCCCTCCATGCTTTGGTGTCGTTGGCATGGCTTGTCGCATCGATCCTTCTTGCGCTAAAAGCGAATCAGGGGCAGAAGTACAAACTGCCTGTGATGGGAGACCTGGCAGAGAAGCAAGCGGACGCGGTGTAGTTTCGAAGAGTCGATTTCGGGAAATAGCCTAAATGGACGCAAGAGTTTTCCGGCGCGTGCTTGACTTTCTCCTTCCAAGCTGTCAATCCTATTAGCTTTTACTCCACCGCCAGGATCGGGGCTACACAGCGGTCTTGGAGCACGGCGGAAATCTGGGCAAACTGGGGAATTCATTGCGAGTCAGAATTTTTTATCACGACAAATGCTTCGACGGAGCCTCGTCGGCCGCCCTTTTTGCCCGCTTCTACCGCGAGCGCATACGCGGTGATGTGGATTTCACTTTTTCCGGGCTTTTGCATCGTGCCGGCGCGCTCTTTGATGAGGAAGACTTCGACGGCGATGAGAATGCCATCGTCGATTTCAAGTATTCCAGTTCTCCAAAAATTACGTGGTGGTTTGATCATCACCAGAGCGCATTCCTCTCTCCCGAGGACGCCGCCCATTTCGAGCAGGATCAGAGCAATCGCAAATTTTATGATCCGGATTTCAAGTCATGCACCAGCTTCATCGCTATGATCGCGCAGCAACGCTTTGGCTTCGATCCCGCGCCGGTGGCGGATCTGGTGCATTGGACCGACATCATTGATGGCGCTCTCTATCCCGACGCGAAGACGGCGGTGGAGATGCAAGCGCCCGCCATGAAGTTGACGATGGTCATAGAGTCCGCGCCTGACCAGAAGTTTGTGCCCAACCTGATTCCGCTGCTGGCGGAAAAGCCGCTGGCCCAGATATTGGAAGAGCCGTTTGTGGCTCCGTTACTGCCTCCGCTGCTCAAGCGCCACGAAATCTCGATGGAAATCTTGAAGCAACGCACAGAGTGCAAGGATGGAACCATTTTCTTCGACATCACCGATCATGACCTGGAAGGCTACAACAAGTTCGTTCCGTACTATCTGCATCCAGAGTCGATCTACAGTGTGGGGCTGAGCAAGAGCAGCTTTCGAGTGAAAGTTTCTGTGGGGTCGAATCCCTGGGCTCCAGAAGAGCCGGTGGTGAATCTGGCCAAGATTTGCGAGCGTTATGGCGGCGGCGGACACGCCCGCGTGGGGGCGATTTCGTTCAACGTGGACCAGCACGCGGCTGCGATCAAGGCTTCGCAGGAAATCGTGGCAGAACTACGAGGGGCTGTGCGGCAAAGCCACAAATAGACAGCGTTCCGTTGAGACGTTCCCCCAACGTCTCTGACCCTACGGAACCGGGGTTCCAGAGGCCAGGCAGGTCGCGGCGTTCCCATCCGTTGAGGAGCGAATGACATTCGACTGGTCCGCGCAGAATGCTTTGCGTCCATAGCTATTCGCGTTCGGTACCGCTGTCAGGTGAAAAGCGTTGGCCGGCGCACCTCCGCAATCGGAAATCGAGAAAACGTAGCCATAACGCTTTCCGCTGGCCAGACCGCTGTGGATGAGCATCGCCTGATGCTCATTCCTCTCGCTACCGCCGAAACCATCGAGATACGAAAGAGTGCACGCGAAGCCTGCCGTTGGGTAAGTGGTGGCATAAGTGACTTCAGCCGTGAGAATTGTCCGCATGGCCCCAATCACCGCTCTGTCATCGCCGGCAACCTGCACGCTCGTGTCATTTCGCGGAGAGGTCTGTCCGGCTGAGGAGGCCGCCAGAGCCGCGGCCTGTCCCTTCATGGCATCGGTGATGCTCCTCAGGAAATCCCGATCAGCCAGGGGCAGGCGGATGGTGACTGCAATTTCGTTCAGCTTCCAGATTCCCGCTTCCATCTTCATCCCGAAAGTGGTACGGGGCATGAATGGAGTTCTTTGTGCCTGACCGCTTTTGTAGGCTTGAAACGACAACTCAATCTCGTCCTCATCACCGCGCAGGGCATCATTCTCCACAATTACTTCGACTTTTTGGCCAGTCTTCGGATCTTCTGTGGAGACCAGCACCGAGCCGGTTTCAAAGGTCTCGAGCCTCTTGCCCTGCGTTTGGAGCTGGCTTGCAATCAGGGAGTACTGCTCCAGGTTTTTGAGAGCCCCGGACTCTTCCAGAGCGCCGCGCGTGGCTGCGGGTAAGTGCTTGAGGAAAGTGCCAGGGGTTTTGCTGAAGAGCATCTCGATGAGCGCTTGCCGCGCAGTTTGCGGGGCCGCATGCGCTGCGCCCTGCTCACAAAGGAGGCTGGTGGAGCACAGAATGATTGACGACAGAACGAGGCCGAGCTTTCGCATGATTGTGCTCCTGGCAGTCATCTGAATAGTGCCATTGCCTTGCAGTCGGCTCTAGTTACCGAGGTAAGAAGCTGCGAGGTCAAGCGTTGCGACATAAATCAGGACCCCACTGCGTGATCCTCTGCCGGAGGCGGTCCGCCAGCAAGCATGCGCCCGAACGGACACACGACTGATTCCCACCGTCGCCAACGACAGGCACTGCGGGCCGTCGCTATTTTCGAATTCTTTAAAGGAATTTTCGTCCTGCTCATGGGCCTCTGTGCCCTGATGCTGGTTCACCGCGACGTTTGGCTAATTGCCGAAAGCGTGCTGGCGGTGCTGCACATCAATACCGATCGCCACTTCGCGCAGGTTTTCCTCGACTATGCCGACAATGTGACCGACGCGCGTCTATGGGCTGCCGCCCGTGTTGCGTTTGCATATGCCGCGCTGCGCTTTACCGAAGGGTATGGCTTGTGGCGGGAACGTCCCTGGGCGGAGTGGGTCGCTTTTATTTCCGGAACGCTGCTATTACCCCTCGAAGTGAGAGAGTTGATCCGCGGAATCACCGTGCTGCGGTCTGCGTTGTTTCTAGGAAATCTGGCGATCGTGCTGTACATGCTGTATGTCTTGCGATCGAACTACCTCCAGAGACGAAAAGCTGCCGCCCTCGGATAGCCCAAAAGCCGCGCCAGAGGCGGTGATTGGAGTCTAACGGCTCTGGCAATTTCATGGTGCCCGCTCCACAATCGGACATGCAAGTGCTCTCGTCGCAGTTCGGCAATTGGAGGCTCCATGAGAATCTTTGTCTGCGCCTGCTGCCTGCTCCTGCTCGCCGGAACATGTTCGGCTCAGGACACTAACTTTCCGGTCGGACCGCAGTATCTTATGACGTTTGGCTCGCCACTGTTTGCGGGCCCCATCGCTACGCCATCGCTGTCGTTTGAAACCGCCTTGCCGGAAGCAGGGACGAGTGAGCCCAGCGCGACACAGATTCCCACGGAACAGTATCAGACGATTTCCAACACCCTCGAGCTGCAACGACAGCAGTATCTGCCTTCCGTTTACTGGGGAACACCCCTGGTGAGCGTGGTCGAGATCAGTTTCCGCGAACCCGAGGGAGAGGGATCGCCGCACCCAGCACTTCCCGCCAGCATCACGGAAAGCGGCGTCATCGCGCTCACAGACGCGAATGCTTTACGCCAACGCGGCTATGGAGTCACACTTCCCGAAGCGGCACAACACTGGAAGGGCCGCAAGAGCGTAGCTCCTCACGTGTATACCAACAGCGACATCGAACGGCTTCGCAACGGAAGCTAGGTTCCTCACCCGCCCCCGCGATGGTGATAGAAGACGTCACGGGCGGGATGGGCTTACTGGATCGTCGCCACGGCAGAGGGCCAAACATGTGACCACTCCAATGACGCCCATCGCAGACCACTTTGCCCAGGGGTCGTTGAGTATGGCGCCGTCGGCAGCTTCGTAGCGCGGACGTTTCGCTGCTGCCGAGCATTTTTCCTCCCGAGAGGTGTGTTCACCTTCCCGCACGGTAGCCACGTCGGATGGCCGTGGCTGGCGAACTTGTTGTGAGCCTGCCCGTCGAACTTCGATTCGGACATCGTTCTTGTGGGCATCGACCGTAACCTTTCCGTTCACATCGGTCACGTCGTATTGTGTCCAGTCGGCGGTTACCGGGACCACCCTCAGGCAACCTACGCGGACGGCCATGCCCCGTGAGGTGCTGACCAGAATGGTGCCGTGTTCCAGGACCAGCTCATTTTCCCCGTTCTGGATCAGAGTCTCTTCTTTGACTGTCGCAGTAGATCCCGTGGCATCAATCGTGGCTTCGTGGTGCGGCTGGGTTTCTATCGTGTCATTGCGAAAAATCGCTGAAGAATCTGGCGCGGGCTTTCCATTCAATAGCACTCCACCCTGGTTGTGGAGCATGGAGGCACCGGTGTCATCGGCCACGAACAAGACCGGCAGGGCAAGAACCATCGCCCCGTAAACGAAATTGCGCCATTGGAGCAACGATCCGCCCTCGCCATTCCCGCAGTACTAACTCTTAATAGCCTAGCCTTTCTTTAGGTGGGAGCCTATTAGCTGCCGTGGTGACCGGCGGATTGGATAAGGGGCATGAGTGGGAAATCATACGCGCGCGAAGTCGATATATCCCTTCTCCGCATCCGTGCGAACCAGTTTCACGCGAAGCTTGTCCCCCACGTCAAGTCCGTCTCCTCCCTGCACCAGCAAGCCCTCGGCGTGAGCCTGCAGCGCCCGAACAAACGTCCCGTGCGGTTTTGCGCCGGTGACGATGGCATCGAAGACTTCGCCGATACGGCGTTGCATGGCTATGGCTGCCAAACGCTTCGTCATCTCGCGCTCGACCTTGCGCGCGGCGTCTTCCTTTTCCGTGCAGTTAGCGGCGATCGAGCTCAGTTCGCTCTCGGAGTAGGCGTTGCGTTGTCCCGCCAGCTTCGCCTTAATGAGCCGCTGCGTGACCACATCGGCAAAGCGCCGGTTTGGGGCCGTCGAGTGTGTGTAGTCCTGCACCGCCAGCCCAAAGTGTCCGGGAGCAGCTTCGCCTGCGCGTTCGAGGACATACTCGCCCGGACCGATCAACTTGATGACAGCGAGCGAGAGATCGGCAAAGTGATCGGGATCGGAAGCTTTTTGCTTCAGCAGGAAATCATTCAGGGCCTTGGAATCCGGCTGAGCAGGAAGCGTCGTTCCCTTGGTCGCGGCCAGTTGTATGATCCGGTCCCAGCGTTCGGGCGTGCGCACGATCCGGCGCAGAGAAGACACATCCTCGAGAAAACGCGCCACCACTCCATTGGCGGCCACCATGAAATCCTCAATCAATTCTGTGGCCCGGTTTTTCTGCTGCTTGACCACGTCCACGACTTCCTCGTTGACCACGAGCGGACGAAGTTCGTCAGTCTGCAGACTGAGCGCCCCATTCCGATGACGCTGGTCTTTAAGCTTTTGTGCGACCTCGTCCTGCAGTCTGAGCTGTGCCTGCAGGTCGGCGGAAGCAGCGACCTGGGGAGGTGCCGGTGCATTGGAGTGCAACCAGGCTCCTAGAGAGTTGTATTGGAGTTGCGCCTTGTTGCGCAAAACCGCGCGATACAAGCTACTGGACTCTACAACCCCGGAACTGTCGACCAGAAACTCGGTCACCACGCTCAGCCGGTCTTGATCTTCGAGCAGGGAAGTCTGTCCCGTAGAAAGCTCTTCCGGAAGCATAGGAAAATTCCGCACTCCGGCGAACACGGTCGTCGTTTCACGACCGGCGTGCTGATCGATCGGAGTCAGCTTGGGCACGAACGCATCGACGTCGGCGATCCCGATCATGATCCTGACCCCGCCATCGGGCAAACGCTCGGCAACCTCGACCTGGTCGAGGTCGCGCGAGGTGTCGTTGTCGATCGAAGACCAGAGCAAATTTCGAAGGTCGCGAACATCGCCCTCAGCAGCCATTTTCGGAGGCCGGTTGCGCAGCGCCGCAAGTTGTGGTTGAACCTCCGGCGGAAAGTCCGGCCGGAAGCCGCGCTCGATCATGATTTTCTTTGCAATGGCTTGCAGATCAATGTGCGTAGGATTCGCGTTCCCCATGAGCTCCTCATCGTCACAAAACGAAATAGGGCTAACACGAGTGATCGGCTGCATTCACGGAACACAATATGCGGCCACTACTCGACGACTACCGCTTTGACCAGGTTTCTCGGGTGGTCCACGTCGTAACCCTTGCGGACGGCTACGTGGTATGCGAACAACTGCAGCGGGATGACTTCCACGATCGGTAGCAGCAACTCGGGAGCGGCCGGAACGAAGAACACGTGGTCGGCGATGTTGGCGACCTCCTTGTCTCCTTCGGTGGCGACGGTGACCAGCGGGCCCCGGCGAGATTTCACTTCCTTCATGACTTCGAGCGTTCGGCGGTAGCGGAGAAGCGAGTCGGGATCGCTGTGGTCACAAGTGGCGAGCACGACTACAGGCAGGTTTTCATCCACCAATGCGTTGGGGCCATGTTTGAGTTCGCCCGCCGGATAACCTTCGGCGTGGGCGTACGAGATCTCTTTGAGCTTGAGCGCTCCTTCACGGGCGATGGCGTAATGCACTCCACGCCCCAGGTAAAGAAATTTCTCCGCCTGAAAATGTTCGGCAGAATATTCCTCGGCCAGTTCGTCCCAGACTTGCAGCTTCTCTTCGATGGCTTGCGGAAGCTGCATGAGTTGCTGCAGGTAAGAGCGTGTGACTTCGGAGGTCATGCGTCCGCGGCGTCGCGCGAGAAACAGGGCCATCAGATAAAGGATGGTGACCTGGGTGGTGAAGCTCTTGGTCGCCGGAACAGAGAGTTCGGGACCTGCGCCAGTGATCAGCGCTGCGCCGGCTTCGCGCACGATCGTGGTGTTGGGCACGTTCGAGATCGCGATGGTCTTCACGCCGCGGGTGAGAGCCTCCCGCTGCGCCGCGATGGTGTCGGCAGTTTCGCCCGACTGCGTGATTACCATGACAATGGGATCGACTGCGGCGTGGGTCGAGCGATAGCAGTATTCGCTGGCATATTCCACATCGACCGCGACGCCGGAAAGATCTTCAATCATGATTTCTCCGGCAAGGCCCGCATGGCGACTCGATCCGCTGGCGGCGATGATCAGCTTTTCGAACGTCAGGAGCGCGCCCTCGATCGCCTGGAAATGGCCGGGGAAGATGATGTCGTCTTTCAAATGTTTCTCGACGGTCTTGGCGATGGCTTGCGGCTGCTCGTAGATTTCGCGCCGCATGGCGTGGGAATGCTGCTTGTTCGATGGGTTCGTCTTGTGGTTCGTCGGCGTCATTGGGATTGCGGCTGAGAGTAAATCATTTGGTGCGCATCGATCAAACGAACATCACGATGTGGTCGCGGTTTTGATCCCTGGCGTGATTGAACCCTTTTCAAAATATGCTTCAATTTCTTCCAGGGTCTTGCCCTTGGTCTCGGGCAGAAACCAGGTAGCAGTAATGAAGTAGATCACCGTGCAGCCGGCGAACCCCAGAAACATAGTCGAGTAGCCATACTTGCCTACCGTCGGCAGGAATATGGCAGCGATCGTGGTGGAAACTGCCTGGTTAATCAAGAGAGCAATGCTCATGCCGTTGGAGCGTATGCGAGTCGGCATCAACTCCGAAAGCGCCAGCCAGACACACACTCCGGGACCGATGGCGAAGAATGCCATGAATACAAACAGAGTGACAGCCACCATCCAGCCGTTTCGCGAACGAGGCACGGGGGTGATGAGAGCGTTTTCAATTCTTAGAGGGGCGGTGCGGGCAGCGTCGAGATTGCCGAACGGATTGGAGAAGAAGGCAACGACCTTATTTGGGGGCACGCAGCTTTCCCGCGTCATCTCGAGCGGCTTGGCGGCCTTGTCGTCGGAACGTACGGCCTTCGTTGCAGCGCGGAAATCTCCGTAGGCATAAATGACAACCAAAGACGTTGGCTGGTGGACTCCGACTCTCGCCGTACTCCCGGTCGCCGTGAGCAAAGTCTCAGCCACGTTATCGTCGTAACGCAAGGTTAGGTTTTGATCTGCGGTGACCATGGACTGAATTGGGCTCCGGGCATCTACGCGCAGCTTTTCGGTGCTGCGGAAGAGCACCGCAGTGCAGATGAGCGACACGATGATACCAGCGGTGCCGAGAGCGAGTAAGAACTTCCGACCCTTGCGGTCCACCAGCACGACACCACCGAAGGTTACGAGAAAATTCACCAGAGTAAAGACGACATATCCCCAATGGGCAGCAACATCGGAGAGACCACTCTGCAAGAGGATGTTGGTGTTGTAAGCGATGATAGAATTGATTCCGGTGGCCTGATTGCAAGCCAGGATGATGCAGGCGAGCACGAACGGGATCACGTATTTTCGCCGAAGGAGCGACTCCCCGGTCTTCGCTGCGGTCGAAGCACTTCCTTTTTCGGCGGCGATGACCTCTTGCATCTCCCTGAACTCGAGATCCGACTGCTCGCGCGTACGGGAGCGAAGCAGCGCCGCGTAGGCAGCTTCTTTCTTGCCGTGCCGCAGCAGCCAACGCGGCGACTCCGCAACCATGAGGCTACCAATCACGAATAGAATTCCGGGCGGCAGCGAGACCCAAAAAATGCCACGCCAAGCCGTATTCTTGAAGGCAAGAAGTCGCGCCGCATCGCCGATCTGGGCCACCTGGTCAACCCGAAAGCTGAAGTACACACCGACCAGCGCCGCGATCACGATGCCGAGTGTCAGCAGCCATTGGAAAATGCCGGTACCTTTACCGCGGCTCGATGCCGACAGACACTCCGCCAGATAAAGAGGAACAACGACGCCGATCAGCCCGGCGCTGACGCCTTGCAGCAACCGGCCAAGAACCAGTGGTCCGTAATTGTGAGACAGGGCAATGATGGGGATGCTCAGAACAAACAGCACGCCGCTGACAGCCATCAGAGGTTTGCGGCCCATCCAATCCGCCAGTAGGCCGGCAAACAGCGTGGAGATCACACTGCCCAGCAGCACTGCCGCAACCACAAATGAAAGTTGGCCCGCATTGAAGCCCGAGGTGGCCTCCAGATATGGCAATGCGCCGGCAATGATTCCAACATCCACTCCGTAGAGCAAGCCACCCAGACCAGCCACCACCAGGAGGAAGCGGTTGTAGGAAGACTTGTTGTCATCGACCACGGCCGTAGTGCCTATCGCGATATCAGCAGCCATATTTTTCTTCACCCCAATGCGCGGAGGTTTACAAACGACCTGCCATTGTGAAGCACCCGATTGTAGCCTGCCAACAGGAAATGCAGGCAATATTGCTTCATCCAAGGGCTACAAAGGTATCCAACTTAGCGGCCAGAATCCTCGCAAGAAGTTGAAACGATCCGCTACCGCGCGTCACTACCTCTTAGTGGTTGCCTGGGGGTGTTGTGTATGGCGCGTCCTGTTGCGGTTCTGACTCCACTGTCGAGGCCGGCGGCATTCCTGCCGGATGCCTGGCGGGTTCCCTTGCTGGGTTGGTTGTGGGTTCTTTTCAACATATCGGTGGTATGGGTCGGGATCACCTTCGAGCAGACGACTCTGTGCGCTTTAGTGGCGGGAAGCGTCGATGGCATGGTGATCGCCATTATCGCGGTTGCCAAGGCGAGCGAAAAGTTTCAGGCCGCAGCGACTGGCCTGCTTGGCGGATTGGGTCTTAACAAGGTTGGCTCCGAAACCAACTTTCTGAAGACGGCAGCCAACGGTATCCATCATGTTGTGGACTCTTTTATGGACACTGTTATCGGCCCTTGTTCAAACTGCGAAGACACGCACAAAAAGATTGCGGGAGCCCTGCTTCTGATTATCTGGACCGCGATCTTTGTCGTCTTTGCCTCGTTGATTGGAGAATGGGTAAGAGCCTCGAGGTCGGAGAATGGGCCGCAGCAAAACGAGACTCATTGACTTTTTCGACGTGTGCGGGCAGGAAATCGAGTTTTCCACGAAACGAACAGCAAGGTCGCTGCACTATCGAAATGAGTGGGGGAAGGTCGCAAAACTCGGCGACTGTACGACCACGAAATCCCGAGAGGGAAGGGCCCCACGCGGCCGGGGGGAAGCTGGGGTACTTCAGAACGCCGGAGCCACAAGGGGGAAGAGGCTCCGGCGCTCTTCGGGATTTTTCCCGAACTCGCAGGCTCTGCACTGCTCTCTTGACGTAAACTCCTTGTCCTAATTCTTAGTTCGAACCTCTGGAGGTATTCCATGCCATCCACGAACCACCTCTCCTACAGCAAGAACGGGCTTTCTCTGACTCAATCGTTTGAGGGAGTGCGCCTGACCGCATACCAGGATCAAGTGGGCGTATGGACTATCGGATTCGGTCACACTGGATCCGATGTCCACGCCGGACTCACGATTACGCAGGACCAGGCAAATGACCTGCTGATGGGTGACGTCAGCCACGCGGCGGCCGCAGTGAACCGATTGGTCACGGTTTCGTTAACTCAGGATCAGTTCGATGCTTTGGTGGATTTTGTTTTTAACGTGGGTATCGGCAATTTCGCGAGTTCAACCCTCTTGCGTGAACTGAACGCCTCCAATTTCACAGAGGCGGCCGCCCAATTTGAACGATGGTCCCACGCAGGCGGCGTCGTGGTGGCAGGATTGCTGCGCCGCCGCCAGGCTGAAGCAAAGCTCTTCCAGAATGATGTGCCAACAGCGGAAGAGGCTTAGGTAGCGGTTGACCGCATGAGCAGTTGTACTCCAGAAGATCACCCACGCGGCAGATACGAAAGCTTAGGTGAGCAAGGATTCCGAAAGCTGCAGATTGCTCGCCACGTAGAAAACGCCCGGCAGCTAACGAAAGATTCTGAGGGCCATGATGACGACCGTGGGTGCCGTCCGTCTTGCCAGCGCAACTAGTTCCATGAGCTTGTACAACCAATCCGTTCCCGGTCTGGCTAGATCGCTTGTCCCTTGAAAACAGTCCGGCGTTCCCCGCCCGGTTAGACGGGGAAGCCGGCCTTTCGCGGACCACATACGCTGAAGCGCAGTTGCGAGAGCCGTCATTTTCCACGCCCCGCGTTTCCGGAATTCTTCCAGTCACCAATTTCGCGGCGGGCGCGTTTAAGCCGCACCAAGGCCGTGTTGACGGTGATTCCGAGTGTGGCCGCGATTTCTGCGATGGTATGTCCCTGAATCTCGCTTAGCAGAAAGACTTCGCGGTAGGCGCGCGGAAGCTGGAAAGCTCGTAAAAGCAGGCATTGGAATGCACCCGGTTCCTCCATCGGTGAATGCACTCTGCGGGTCTCGAGCGGCAAACGTGGCATCACGAATCGACCTCGGATTCTGGGACTATGTCTCATCGACTTCCACGGGGAATAGTGCTGCGTTAGCCGGCTTCGTTACAGGCCAATTAACCGTTCCCATCCCTTTGACGTGGGTGCTACACTAGCTGCCACTCCAACTGCCCGCGAGGGAAGTCCTTGCAATTCCAGAGCTTTGACGAATCCTACGTGGAGCGTCTTCGTGCCGGAGACTTCCGCACGCAGGAGCATTTCGTTGCCTATTTCAGCGAACTGCTCCAGCTCAAGCTCCGCTCCCGCCTGCATTCCCCTCAGGCGATCGAAGACGTGCGGCAGGAAACTTTCGCGCGGGTCCTGGCGGCACTGCGTGGCGGCAAAATTCGGCAGCCGGAACGCCTGGGTGCGTACGTAAATTCCATGTGCAACAACGTTCTCCTAGAACACTATCGCGCGTCGCAACGCGATAGCTCGATAGAAGATGAGGAAGATCAGGATTTTCCGGCCAAGCCGGTCGACCTTCTGGGAGCCCTGGCTGCTAAGCAGATGGAGGAGAAAGTACGCGAGTTGGTCGACGAGCTGCCAGAGCGTGATCGAAGGTTGCTGCGCGAAGTCTTTCTCGAGGAACGCGATAAAGATGACGTCTGCCGGGATTTCGGGGTTGACCGTGACTACCTGAGAGTGCTGCTGCATCGTGCCAAACAATCCTTCAAGGCCTTGTATCTAAAGAACATGTCGTCCCGTCCTCCGGGGGTAGCAGCGGCCGGAAGGCAGTGAAACGATTTGGCAGTGTGTATCACTACTCTTATGAGAGGGGGATCGACAATGGATCATGATCAAGCGGTCCGGCAAAAGGCGACCGAAAGATATCTTCTGAATGAACTCGATCCCGGCCTCCGGGACGAGTTCGAGGAACACCTCTTCGATTGCCAGGATTGCGCGCTCGACGTGCGAGCCGCGGCCATGTTCGTAGAGCAGAGCAAAGTCGTGCTGACCAAGCCGGTACCAGCTCAGGTTCGCGTGCCATTCCCAGTTCCCGCAAAGGTGGGGTGGATGGGATGGCTGCGGCCGGTGTTCGCCGTGCCGGTCCTCGCCCTGCTTCTGGTCATTGGTTACCAAAACTTGGTTACGGTTCCGAAATTGACGCAGGCGATAAATAAGCCGCAACTGTTACCTTCGGTCATGGTCAATGTCAGCACGCGGGGGGCGGAGGTTCGACAGGTCGCCGTAGCCAAGGGCAAAGCCTTCCTGTTGTACGTCCGAATACCACCGCAAGAGGGATTTTCGCGGTACACTGCGGACTTGTATAACCCGGCGGACAAGCTAGAATGGTCGCTTCCGATTCCCGCGACCCCGGGGGAGGACACGTGGCTGGTGCAGGTACCAGCAGCCAATCGGGAGCCGGGGAAATACACTCTGAAAATTCAAGGGATCACTGCCACGGGCCAAGGTACGCAGGTCGGATTTCCGACTGCGTTTGAATTGAAGACGGAGAACTGAGCTCACACGAGAGGAGCACATCGATGGCCGCACTACCGAACTCTGAACCACGCACCGAAAAAGTCCTGCACCGATATCATGCAAGTTCTTACGCGCTAAGCGCGAGTCTGAAAGAGCCGATCGAGCGCGAGGTTGAGGCTCAGGCAGACCTGAAGATCGACGAAGTCAGCGATGGCAAGAGAGTCTACAAATTCCAGCCCGCCAGCTCCTACCAGGTTGAAGGAATCATCTCCTACAAATCGGGATACACGCAGGTGGCGGGCCATAAGAGCCCTAAGCCGGGTCACGGCTTCGTTACGCTGGCGACCTCTGTGCTCGAAGGTCTGAACGTTCTCGATGTAGTCACCGCCGACCGCGTGGTAGGGCAGATCTCGACCGAGCATCCGCTCTATAGGAAAGGGCAGGTGCCCTCGGTCACTTTCCTGGGGACACGCTTTGTGAATCTCCGAATTGGCGGACACAAGGTCGAAGTGGAGCAGGATCTCCAGATTCTGGGGCCAAGACACGAGGATGACCGTTCTTACCTGGAAGACGAAGAAGTCCTCGGTCGCATCGAGCGCCAGTACAAGAACGTGAGGAGCGCTGCAGGGAACGGTGACTGGGCTGGGGAAAAGTATCGTTGGGATTCTGCCTCCGTACAGCGCGAGGGAACTGCAAACTGCTCGCTGGTGACGGGAATTAAGGGGTTGCCCAAGGGAATTTCGTTTGGCCACGTCATCGACCTGCCGCATTTTGGTAAGATCTTCCTGGGCGAACTCAGCGTGAACCGCACTCGCGCCAAAAAGCAGGACGAGAACGATACGTACCATTTCCATCTGCGAATGGTGCGGCTGGAAATGGGATGCCTCGCGCAGGGGACGACGACAGCGGTTGCGCTGTCATCGAATGGAACTGGTGGAAAAGGCGGCGGTCCGTAGATGTACCGTTCGGATCTGTGCTCTCTCGAGCGAAGCGATGATGTGTCTCGTCTACTGCCAGCCTGATCCTCGCATAGGTCAAGATGATGTTGTGCATCCCAGGCTCTTAGCTATCCGCAGTCCTTCGCCCAGCCATCCCGACAACTCGAAAGGTAACGCCGCGCTCTAAATGTATCGTGAGTCCTATTGGGTTCGCTTGGTCGGTACCTGAGGTTGCACCAGCTGAGACGGGGAGGTTTGAGCCCGAGTCTACCTCATGAAGCACGCGTTTGGTTTTCCGAGTTGTCTAATACAACCGATGGCGTGGTGACTTCCGTGCCGAGGTTGCCGAGCCAGAAGACAGAGAGATAAACCCGTCTAAACATACTCATTCCCACTTAAGGGGGAGGAGTTATACAGGGCCCATTTTCGACTTTCAAGTTAAAATCTCAGCGGCTCCGAAAAACCGGGTAGACCAATGCCCCTGAGAAGGCGACGCCCGAACCGCGGTGGGCAGGAGTCCTTGCTACTTATAGGAGCAGCAAGGGCAAGGCCACTTCTGTCGATTGCGATTGCCTTCGTCATTGTCTGCCAGGTGGCTTGTTCTCGCCACCGCGATCCTCAGGCTGTTCTTGATCATGCGATGCGGACCCTTCAACAAGGAGACATGGTGGATGCCACCCTTGAAGCGGAGAAAGGCTATAGAGAGTTCCACACCGCGAGCGCGGAATGGGCTTGGAAGTTCGCGATACTCAGGGCGAGGGTGCTTCACGGGCGTGGCATGGATGACGAAGCGATAAAGATCCTCACCTCCGAGCCAGCGTCGCCTCCATCCGGCGAGTTGGCGATTCAGAAACTGAGGTGGGAGGGACTTTCGTATGCCTCCCTACACAAGTTTACGCAGGCTGAGGAGGACTTTCGCGAAGCTGAGAAACTCTGCACGGTAGCTGCGTTCCCCGTGTGTGCGGCTGTGGTCAGCGCCAGAGGAGTACTGGAAATGAATCAAGGTCACTACGCACAAGCGCAAACCTATTTCGAACGCGTCTTGCCAGCCGCCCGCGCAACCGGTGATCAATTATGGGAGGCCAACGCACTGCTCGATCTCAGTTGGTCCGCTTTGTCCCAAGCTCACTACGATGAAGCGCTCGATTGGGCGTATGAGGCTCGCCAGATATCCATCGAGCGAAACTCTGCCGACCTTGCCCAGGCAGCGCTAGGCAACATGGGATGGGCGTACTACAAACTTGGCGATCCTGAAAAGGCTTTGGCAATGTTTGTGGAAGCCAGGGAACGGGCCAGGATGCTCGGCGACATGGCAGATCAGGTCAAATGGCTCACCAATGCTGGCCTAGTCCACATGGACGCCCACGACTTCAACGTTGCGGAAGGGTTATTCCGACAGTCCCTTGATCTTGCAACCAAAATCAAAAGTAGGGAAGACATGATCAACGCTCATATTGCTTTAGCATTCGTCTCCGAGCAAACTGGCAAGCTGGCAGAGGCCAAGCACCATGCGGACCAAGTACTTTCTATGGCACGAGCCGATGGTAATAAAGACGACGAAGTTTATGCACGGTTGGTGCAGGGAGATCTGGCGGCGCGGGAGCACGACACCGCTGCTGCGGAAGCCGCCTTCCGCGAGGTTGCGCAGTCACCGGACGCGGTAGTTTTTCTCAAGTGGCAGGCGAAGCATTCACTGGCCCGGCTCCACGAGGACAAGAACCAACCAGAATCCGCCGAGAACGAATACAGGAGTGCACTGTCGACATTCGAAGGGGCGCGGGCCAATCTCAAGAAGATGGATTCCCGCCTACCTTTCCTCACGAATGCCACGGCGATTTACGACGACTACATTCACTTTCTTGTGAGCCGCGGCAAGACGGACGAGGCACTGCAGGTCGCTGACTACAGCCGCGCGCGAACGCTCAGCGAAGGCCTGGGATTGCTTGCTCACGCAGGACCTTCTTCCGGCAGTACCGGGTCATTCAAACCCTACCCTCTGAACGCTTCGCAAGTAGCGCGGCGGGCCGGCGGCACGATTCTCTTCTATTGGCTGGGCGACAAGCAGTCGTACCTGTGGGCGATTACTCCACAGAAGACGAGTCTATATACGCTGCCGTCTGCTGCGGAAATTGAGGCGGCGGTGCAGCGATATCGCAAAGCGCTGGTTGGACCAGAAGACGCACTCGCTGGCGCTGAGGGCGACGGCACTGTGCTCTACCGGATGCTGGTCGCTCCGGCGCAGGCCTTGTTGAAGGCTCAGGTGCCCCAGGTCTCGCAAATGCAGCGAGACATGGGGCACCCCGTCTTCATCATCCCGGACGGCGGCCTGAACAGTCTGAATTTTGAAGCCCTGCTCGTCTCCGAACCTCAGCCGCACTACTGGATTGAAGATGTGACCATCTCCAACGCCAACTCCATCCGGCTGCTGGCATCTTCGCGCAAGGGCCCGGCCCGTGTCTCACCCAACATCCTTCTCTTTGGCGACGCGGTGACAGCGAACGTGGATTATCCTTCGTTACCCAAGGCCGCGCTTGAGATGGAAAGCATCCAGAAACACTTTCCAACAGCACAAGCGCGCGTCTTCGCGAGGGAGCAGGCCACTCCGCCTGCATACATCGACAGCAAGCCGGAGCAGTTTTCCTATATTCATTTCGTAACCCACGGAACGGCCAGCCGGTTGAGTCCGCTGGAGTCGGCTATTGTGCTGTCAAAGACGACGTCCGCAGATGACTCCTTCAAACTCTACGCGCGCGACATCATTGGTCACCAGTTGCGGGCGGACCTGGTGACAGTCTCCGCATGCTACGGCGCAGGATCTCGGGCGTACTCGGGCGAGGGTTTGGTGGGACTGTCCTGGGCATTTTTGCGCGCCGGCGCCCACAATGTGATCGGCGCGTTATGGGAAGTCAGCGACGACTCCACCCCGAAGCTGATGGACCGTCTTTATAGTGAAGTGAAAAAAGGAAAGAGTCCTGCAGAGGCTCTGCGCGCCGCCAAGCTATCGCTGCTGCACTCGAACAGCGCTTTCCGCAAGCCTTTTTACTGGGCCCCGTTTCAGCTCTACACCGGATCGTAGCTGATCTTGAAATCCCATGGCGATGCGCGCAAGATCCTTCGCTCCGCCCGACCGCCCGACCGACGGCTACGCTCAGGATGACGCCCCAAGAAGGTGATTGGTCTGAGAACCGAGAACTGTTGTTACGGCCGCGTCATCTTCTCCGGGCGCATCAGCCGATCAAATTCCTCGCCGGTCAGATGACCCAGCTTCAACGCCGCCTCTCGCAAGCTGGTGTGCCCGACGTGCGCGGTGTGCGCGATCTCGGCGGCCTTGTCGTATCCAACCTTCGGAGCCAGCGCGGTCACCAGCATTAGCGAGTTCTTTACGTACCAATCTACCTTCGCGCGATCGACCTCGATTCCTTTGAGCATGTACTCGACATAGCCGTGGCTGGCGTCGGTGATCAGCGTGACCGAGTGCAGGAAGTTGTAAATGATGACCGGCTTGAAGACGTTGAGTTCGAAGTTGCCCTGTGACCCTGCGAAGCCCACAGCAGCTGTCGCACCGTGAACCTGCACACATACCATGGTCATAGCCTCGCATTGCGTAGGATTGACCTTGCCGGGCATGATCGAAGATCCCGGCTCATTCTCCGGAATCGACAGCTCTCCCAATCCACAACGTGGCCCTGAGGCCAGCCAGCGAATATCATTCGAGATCTTCATCAGGGAAGCGGCCAGTGTTTCCAACGCACCCTGGGCAAACACGATCTCATCGTGCGCGGACAGCGCCGCAAACTTGTTGGGATGCGAGCGGAACGGAAGACCCGTCAGTTCCGCGATCTTCTTCGCCGCGCGCTCGGCGAATTCGGGATGGGCGTTGAGACCCGTCCCTACAGCAGTTCCACCGATTGCAAGATCGTAAAGCCCATCCAGCACCTGCTCCAATCGTCTGATGTCACGTTCCAGGAGACTGGCCCAGCCCCCAAATTCCTGCCCGATGGTCAGAGGCACGGCGTCCTGCAAGTGCGTGCGGCCGATCTTGACGACGTCGTTGAATTCCTTTGCCTTGGCGGCGATCGCATCGCGCACGTTCTGAATCGCGGGAATCAGCGCATTCTTCACCCGCTCGGCGGCCGCGATGTGCATCGCCGCCGGAAACGTGTCGTTCGAAGACTGCGACATATTCACATCGTCATTGGGATGAATCGGCTTCTTCGATCCCATCTCGCCACCCGCAGTCTCGATTGCGCGGTTGGAGATGACCTCATTCACGTTCATATTGGTCTGCGTTCCGCTGCCGGTCTGCCAGATGCGCAGGGGAAACTGATCATTGAGCTTTCCGGAGATGACTTCGTCGGCAGATTGCACGATGAGCTTGGCCTTGTCCGCGGGCAACTTGCCGAGATCCTGATTCACGAGTGCGCAAGCTTTCTTCAGAATGCCGAACGCCCGGATCAACTCCGGAGGCATGGTATCGCCACCGATGTTGAAGTGCAGCAGCGAGCGCTGAGTCTGTGCCCCCCAGTAGACATTCGCGGGAACTTCAATCTTCCCCATGCTGTCGGATTCGATGCGCGTGCGGCTGGCTGGTCCTGCCAAAATTGCCATGACGGTACCTGATCAAAGCGTGAACGACGAAAGAACCCTGAATTATAGCAAGCGCGCAGAGCGCGAGACGCGGGCGTAATTCCATCATGCTAGAATCATCGGTTTCCGGTCTGTGTTCGCACCTTCATTGCGGCGCAGTCTTCAACGAGTCCTCGTGCCCGATTTTCTTACCGCCGCAGACGTCGAAACCTTGCCCCAAGCCAAGGCGCAGGCGCATCCGGAGATGCGGTGTGATGTGATCGTAATCGGAGCCGGCCCCACCGGACTAGCCTGCGCTATCGAAGCCCAGAAACACGGCCTCAATGTGATCGTGCTCGACAAGGGATGCCTCGTGAACTCCCTGTTTCACTATCCCGCGGGCATGATTTTCTTCACCACGCCCGAGTTGCTCGAAATCGGGGACATCCCATTTACGACGGCGCAACAGAAGCCGACCCGCGAGGAAGCCCTCGAGTATTACCGCAAAGTCACCGAGCACTACCGTCTCGACGTGCGCCAGTACGAGTGGGTCAAAACCGTCATGGGCCAGGACGGAAACTTCAGCATTACCGCCACCGATCGCGCCGGTCGCCCGCACGACTACCGCACGCGCAAAGTGATTGTTTCGACCGGCTACTATGACCTTGCCAATGAACTATGTATTCCCGGGGAAGATCTCCCCAAGGTCTCGCATTATTATGGCGAACCCCATCCTTATTTCGATTGCGATGTGCTGGTCATAGGTGGGAAGAACTCGGCGGCCATTGCGTCCCTTGACCTGTGGCGGCACGGCGCCCGCGTAGTGCTTGTGTATCGTGGCTCACAGATCCATCACCACGTGAAATATTGGATCAAGCCCGACCTGGAGAACCGAATCAAGAATGGCGATATTGAAGCCTTCTTCAACAGCACCGTCCAGGAGATTGGCATCGATCACGTGGTCGTCAACACGCCGCGAGGTCCGATTCGATTGAAGAATGATTTCGTGTTGGCACTCATCGGTTACCATCCCGACTACGACTTCCTGCGCAGCATGGGCATTGAGCTATCAGAACAGCAGTGCCGTCCGGTTTGCGACCCGGTCTCACTTGAGAGCAATGTGCCGGGCATCTACGTTGCGGGCGTGATCGTCGCAGGATCGCGCACGAACGAAATCTTCATCGAGAACGGACGCTTCCACGGCAAGCAGATCGCGGAAGACCTCAAGCACAAGCTGTGGCCGGAATCGTAAATCACCGCGCCGTACGACGCTTAACCGTTTACCCTAGCCGGTTCGCATGGAACCTCAACCCGAGCGTGCCGCACCCACCATCTCGCTTCGTTCCTATGCGCAGCTGCTACGTGCCAATCGTAACTTCCGGCGGTTGTGGATGGCGCAGATCGTCAGCGAGATCGGCGACTGGTTCTACACGCTCTCGATCTACACGCTCTTGCTTCATCTGACCGGACATGCGAGTTCAGTCGCGCTGGCGCTCGTCCTGCAAGTGCTGCCGCAAACTCTGGTCAACCCGGCCGCAGGTGTCATCAACGATCGGCTCCGCCGAAAGCACGTGATGATTGCAGCGGACCTTGTTCGCTTCGTCATTGTGCTGGCCATGCTGCTGGTGCGCTCGCGGTCCATGGTCTGGCTCGTCTACCCGTTGCTGGTCGCAGAGACGATCATGGCGGCATTCTTCGAGCCCGCGCGCAGCGCCGTGATTCCCAATATCGCGGCCCGCGGCGAAGTGCTCATCGCCAACACGCTTTCGTCTGCGACGTGGTCCGTCAACTTGCTGATCGGGGCTTCGGTGGGTGGAGTCGTCGCCGCCTTCTTCGGCCGCAACGCCGTCTTCGTGCTCAACGCGTTGTCATTCCTGGCGTCGGCGCTGTTTATCAGCGGAATGCACTTCGCCGAGCCACATGCAGAATCTGCGACGCCGCTCAAGGCGCGCGATCTGCTCGATTTCTCGCCGGTGCTCGAAGGCATCCGCTACGTGCGCAATCACCGCACGCTGCTGCCGACTGTCTTCGCCAAAGCGGGAGAGCTGATGATCGGTCCGAGCTGGGTAATTTTTACGGTAATGGGCGAACGAGAATTCGCGGTGCACTGGCACGGCATGGACCCGGCACGTGGAGCGATGCTCGGAATGAGCATCCTGCTGGGCGGGCGCGGTCTGGGTGCGCTCGTGGGCCCGCTTGTCTCCGCGCGTTGGGCCGGTCGCAGCGACCATCGCCTGCGACTCGGCATCTTGTTTGGTTATCTGACCATCGCGCTGGGCTACGGATCGCTCGGGGCCAGCCGTACCGTCTGGCTCGCCAGCGCCTGCGCCATGCTCGCACACATGGGAGGATCGACCGTCTGGGTGTTCTCCACGACGCTGCTGCAACTCCACACGGAAGATCGTTTTCGTGGACGCGTCTTCGCCGCTGACCTTGGTCTCTCTATGCTGACTATCGCTGTCGGCGCCTATGGCTGCGGACGCTTGCTCGATTGGGGCATCTCGACGCGCACCGTCGCTACCGGCACGGGACTTATCATGCTGCTGCCCGCACTGCTGTGGGCGTGGTCCATGCGTGCAAGTCGCGTGCGGACATCAATTGTTGCTTCGTGATTGCGGTTCCGGTTTGGGCTTCCAGCTCCGACTGTCGCAGGTTTCAGTTATCGCACGTTTCGCGTCGGACGGGCAAATGGATCGAGAGACTCTACAAATTTATGCAGCCGGGCCTTGCCCTCTTCCGGTACCTGAGTGAACTTGATTCCGTTCCCAAACGCGGGATGGTTGCTCACGACTACACCCTTCGCGACAACCTTCTCCTGTCCGATCCAGAGCGTGATTTCCACTTCCTTCGAAACCTGCTGCGTCGAACTCATCTCAACGTAACATCCTCCCACGCAGATATCACTGGTCTGTGCGCGTAGTGGCGAACTTGCGCCCGGTTGGCGTACCTCAACCGGCAGAGCGGCTTTGAATCTTGGATGTTGCCGCTGGTGCGCGTAGGCCATAAGACTTGTCTCCTGCCGAGGAATGGGTTGCCATCGGCATGCGGTCCACGTTGCATTTTTGCTACCAACGCACACGTTAACTAAGTGCCTGATTCAAGAAGGACATCGGTCCTGCCGGCAAGGTTAGAATTCTGCGAATGACAAATTGTGTCAATCGCGAGACCCGTGTAATGTGCTCCGGATAGGGATCGATCTGGTGCCGGCAAACTTGTCAGGTTGTTTCGCTACCTTCCAAGGAGGCGGTCGATCTTTGCCGCCATGATGAAATCACTCTCCGTTAAGCCATCAATCTTATGAGTCCAGAGCGTGATCTCAGCCTTGCCCCAGGACAGCAGAATATCGGGGTGATGCCCCTGCTCTTCCGCCACCGCGCCGACTTTGTTTACGAAGTCGAGAGCCTGCTTGAAGTCGGGAAACTTGAACGCTCGCGTGAGGTGGTGCTCATTCACCGGCGTCCACTGGGGAACAACCTTCCGCAAACCCTCCAACTCTCTCCCTTTAATAGGGGGCACGCCGCCTCGGCATGGGACACACTTCTTGTCGGCAAGGTGTTCAGCCATTGAAGGACTCCAGGGGCCAGTATATCCAACCGCCTCTTATCCTGCTCAGCGGCGACAAGAATATGCACTACTCGGACCGGATGTTCGACTTTTGCGAACGTAAGACCATCGGGTACGTGTCTTCACGCGCCATTTTTGTCGCGGGCCAGCGAGCCCAGAAAAATTCGCTGCATGGCACTGCCATTTAGAGCAGTTGTTGGAGCTCTGTGTAGCCTTTGCGATTCACGGCATGGATGCAGGCTTCGAATGAAGGCGAATGAAGGAGCAGGGCTTTTCCGTTCTCGGAGAAGCTGTTAGGATAATTCGAGGTTGTCTGTGGTTTCTACCGGCGGTTTATGGCCGGTTTGAACCGAAATAGAAACAATTCCGATCGCTCGGCACAAACTGTGTCACAGGCAATTTATGCAAAGGCACATCAACACCGGCGATTGCGCATCTTGTTGATTTGGCGAGTGGGGACGTAGTTCAGTTGGTTAGAACGCTGCCCTGTCACGGCAGAGGCCGCGGGTTCGAGTCCCGTCGTCCCCGCCATTCCTTTCAAGCACTTGCGAAGAAAGAATGGTTCCTCCAGCCGGTTTTGTGTCGTTCTTTGTGTCGTAACCCACCGTTTTGACCCCCAGTGCGAGTGCATCTAGTGCCTTCCGCTTCGCCTCAATTCGAACGTGAGAATAGTGGGCCAGCATTTGTTGGGAGACGTGACCTGCGATGGACATGATCGTCCGATCGCTCGCCTGGGATTCGGCCAATTCGGTGATGGCATGGTGTCGTAGATCGTGGAAACGCAGACCAGAGGTTGAACTCTTGAGCTTGCTGATGTCTGCGCCGCACTGCGCCCGTCGACAGGTCGCCGAGGGGTTCTGTAGCTCTCCGCAGGCCCGACACTTCACAGCCCGCGTCAGGCTTCGCCATGCAGAGCGCCAGCCGCTCATTGGCTTCGTGGGGTCTGGCTTGGAATACCCCTCAGCACTGGGAAAGACATACCAGTCAGCCTGCAAATCGGGTCCGAATAGCATCTGAGCGCGTTCCCTGAGCCGCATGATTGCGTTATAGGCGTTCGCATTGAGCGGGATCACTCGCTCGCCAGCGCGGGTCTTAGAACGGCGAATCACCAGACTGTGGTCCATGAAGTCGATATCCCGCCAGCGCAATTGCTTGACCTCGCATCCCCGCATTGTCGTGTTTAGTGCGAGCATCGAAGCTAGGTATGCCGTTTCCCACTCGGGCTTAGAGTGGGCTACCTTGAGCAACCTCAACTTCTCCTCAGGTTGTAAGGCACGCCCGATATCCCGTCTCTCAGGAAGGCGCGGACCTCGTCTTCAACAAAATGCCACCGCTTGGCCCTCTTCAAAATGCGACGCAATATCCCGATCTCCATGTTCACAGTCGTATTCGAGAGGCCGCTGGCCTTGCGTTGCCTGACGTAAGCCAGTATTGAGTCCGCATTAATGCGAGCAACGCATGTCGATGACCACTCTTCGCCAACCAGTCATTGCTGCGACGGTTACGAAAGGCCGTCTTACCCACCCATCTTCTCTGAATCACAGCACTTGTTCATAGGTGACGGCGGTAACCGGTCCAGCGCTACGGTACAGTTGTCCTCTGGTGTCAAGAAGCAAGGCTCACCCACGATATTTAACATACGGAACCAGTCAGGTGCCGAAGTGATGTCGGTGATACGCACGTCGAAGATTCTGGCCGTTATCGGACTCTTCACCTAGGAGAACGCCAAAATAGTTTCGCGGTTGAAGAAACTCTGGCAAAGGTTCGAGCGAAGAAGCCAGCTTGAGACTGCCGGAGAACGGCGCTGGTTCTCGGCCCCGCCATCGTTGAGTCAAAAGGCCCTCGTAGCCGATGAGAGACTCGACCATAGACGTGCGTTGGGAATTCTCGCTATAATCCCTCCCCGCAAAGCCAATGTTGAACTGCGGGGGATTCAAGATGAAGATAATTAAACTCCCAAACTCGTTCGGCGTTGTACTTGTTCTGTTTTTGGTTTCCCTAGCGCACGGACTGCCTGAGAAGACAGTGTACGCATTTGGTGCTCCTGGTATTGGCGACGGAATGTACCCATATTGCAACCTGGTTTTCGACGCCAAGGGAAACGTATATGGAACCACGTTGGACGGTGGTACCTACAACGCAGGCATCGTCTACAAGCTTTCACCGCTCGGCAATGGTCAATGGGCCGAGACAGTGCTCCACGAATTCACCGGACAAAGCGATGGAGGCTACCCGTTTGCGGGCCTAGTCTTCGATAGTGTGGGAAATCTCTACGGGACCGGTGGTTACGGAGGCGCGAATGGGACGGGAGTAGTCTTCGAGCTATCGCCCCAGGTCAGCGGATGGGCTTACAACGTGCTCTATAACTTTGGCGCATATCCGCAGAGTAGCGATGGCTTCGGTCCGAATTCCACTCTTGTCTTAGACAAGCTCGGGAATCTATTCGGCACTACTTACGAAGGTGGAATTTCCGGCTGTTTCCAAGGTTGCGGTACGGTCTTCGAGTTGTCACCGACGGACAGCGGCGGCTGGAAGGAGCAGTTGATCCACGCATTCCAAGCCAACGGCACCGATGGCGAGTTGCCAACAGGAGGGGTTACATTAGGGAGTAACGGTGAGTTGTACGGCACCACCCAAAATGGCGGTACGTCCGGAAGTGGCATTCTGTATCAACTGACTTATTCGTCGTCAACAAACGGATGGATTGAGACGCTCGTGCACCAGTTCGTCGGCGGGACCACCGACGGAAGCTTCCCCGAGGCTGGTGTTTTGATTCACGCAGGTCATCTCTATGGCACCACCGATGGAGGGGGGACAAATGGACATGGTACGGTCTTCGAGACGACATTTTCGAAGACGACAGGCTGGATAACCACGATTCTTTACAGTTTCGGTCAATCCTATAGTGGCGACGGAATTTCACCGCAAGCCGGGTTAACGATGGACAACAAGGGCAACCTGTACGGCACCACCTCCTACGGAGGTGCGTACAATTATTACGGTACGGTCTTCAAGGTGTCGAAGTCCACAAACGGCACTTGGTCGGAGACTGTTCTCCATAGCTTCAGCGGTCCAGATGGATTCTATCCGTTGGCAGTCGTTACCATACACAATGGATGGCTGTATGGGACCGCGTCGAATGGTGGCAACAATACTGGGGTTGTGTATCAGGTTCATCTTATCTGAGGCATGGCCGAACCGATGCACAGGTCGCCCCGAAGGCACCGTAGATTGGGACGACATCTAGGCACACATCCATCCAGTCAAACCGCGAGTTTTATTGAGCCAAAAAAGGGTCCCAGCTCTTCACTTCTGTGACTGGGTGGCATTTCCCTCGAACACTCGCGCTCTAAGCAAATCTGTGGTTTAAGGCGCTTCGCGACTCCATCCTCAATGAGAGTCTCTTCCCCGCAGTGCGACCATCGTCCTCGCGCTATCAAGATCGTGTCAAGCGGGGTTGTTGAGATGTTATCCTCGCAGCAGTAGGGATCCCGGAAAAGCAACGGAGTGAGCTTCTCGCCTGGTACCGGGTCTTTGGATTTCATTCTTTCTACGTGCCGGGTTGCAGTGTTGTGATTTCCCATTTGCGGGGCGGTCAATCATTGAGATAAGGCCGTACGAGCCCGTTGAATTCTTCCAGACTTTTGCATCGATTGCCGCCAACCTCGCAGGTGACTACGCGATCCTCCGAGTTCACGCCGGGATTGAACTTGATGAAGTGATTTTCGACGAAGTTCGCCCCTCTCGAATTTTCATAGACGTTCCACAACATTACGTCGTTGTACCAGGAAGGCCCCTTTCCCTGGTTGTAATGAAATTCCACCAAGATGAAGCACTTGCCGAACTTCTTGCTGTAGTGATTCGTGTAATTGAGAAGAATTGTGCCTTTGTCCGCAGTCCAATTCTCGTTGAACCACACTCTCGCGTCTTTCGAGCATTTCGCCTGCAGATCATAATCGGCTGTTGCTCGGTTCCTGCTAACCTCCGCCTGTAGTTCCTGATTTTGCTTTTCAAGACGGGAGATTCTCTCCGAAGTATCGCAGCCGGCGGACATCAAGAACACCTCGATCAGCAATGCAGATCTCGCCATGGCGCGGGCCTTTGAGCGCAGATCTAGGGTTCCAGTGACAGATGAGAACAGCACGGCGTTCGACTGCCTGCCATTCTTCATACAATCCCCATTCATAGCCACTTCGCAACACCCCCATGATGAGAACAGGTGCCACGTCGGCTCTTGCTGAAGCTGTAGGTACCGTCTCGACACTGAGCAGTAGCGCCTTGAGGAGCCGATGAGCAGTTCTCCGGACGCTGGACTGTTTGTCCTTTGCTGTTCACGTAGGTGCCATTATTCGTGCAGTTCGGCTTTGCTTGACTCGGCTTCGTGCCAGTTGTCGCCGTTGGACGAGGGGATGGTGTGGGAGAGGGAGCTTGGGGAGCGAAGGGTTCAGAAAGCAGAACCAGAATCCAAGCCAGAACGAATAATCTGTGGCGAAGTGAGCGCATAGCAAAACCGCCCACAAATTCTAGCCCTGGGAGTTCCGTTGTGCGAGTTCTTGTTCAGCGTCGAGTGTTCGCTTCAATTCTGGGCTCCCTGAGCTAACCTGTCCCTTCCAGGCATCAAGGGCACGATGGAGCCTCACAATCTCTATTCCTCACCACTGGTGCATTTCCAAGCCCGCCACTTCTCATCCAGGGAATACCATGAGCCATCCTTGCTGAAGTCATTCAAGATGGCTGCGCCGCACTTTGAGCAAGTTGAGTGAGCCATGCAATCCTCCTTGCGATGACCAGAAGTCTCAGCTGAGCCCAAAAAGGGGTCTAGTCTCCGAACACATTCCGAACAATCGCAATCAGCTCATCGCGCTCGAAGGGCTTCCGCAAGTATCCGGCGGCCCCTTCTCTTATTGCCGCTCGACTCAAGGAGGCATCCTTGAGCGCCGTGACAAAGACGAACGGAATATGCGGGTAGTGCTGCCTACAATGAAGAAACAGTTCCCAGCCGTTTACTTCGGGCAAGAAAACGTTGGAGAGAATCAGGTTGATTTTCACTCCGCTATTTAACAAGTCAATCGCTGCCCTCCCGTCTGCTGCTTCTCGGCAATCGTAACCGGCGGAGAACAGGATCGGAACCAGAGCGTCTCGGATGATTTGCTCATCTTCGACTAGAAGAATGCGAGGGCGGAGTCCGGAACGCTCAGCAACCGAGACGGTCGAGACTGCGATGCGATCATAGACTTCCCTATTTTGCATTTGATGCAAGAACTCCCAACGACCAAGCCGCCAACGAAGTAGCCACTTCGGGAGGAAGCTCCCGACTCCTCGTCCCGGTGACGAAGACAGTCACGTGGTAGTCCTTCACCGGAAATTTGAAGCAGACGCCTGGCTTTCCACCCTTGGTCTCGTATTCGATTTCTGGTTGGTTTGGGAGATACCGGAAAATCTCTTTGATGTCCATTGTTGCTCCTTGAACCAATGAGCCTGCCGAGGGCCTTACTCGTCGTGTTCGGGCTCTGGAATCACATGTTCAGACATGAACACTGTTCCGCCATCTTTATCTCGTTCCCAAACCCAGACCTTCCCGGTTTTCCTGTCTATGATGGCGCTCGTTGATACTGGGCCATTGTGAAGGTCCCTAAGGTCGAAACGGTCAGTCGCATTCCGCTGCTGGTCTGGCGGTCCCGGCCATCTCAGGTCTTGCCATAGGGACTTGCAAGCATCACGGATGAGCTGGTTGGAATCGGAGGAGTCTTCATGGAAAAGGACAGTTCCATCCTTCCCAAACAGCGAGCCATTCCAATGGTTTTGTTCCCATCGCATCCAGAGGCTATAGTCGGCTGTCTCTGCATCGAGGGCGAGCCTTGGTTCGGGGCAGTTTTGCAATATGGTCTCGGGCTTCGCCAGTTGGATTGCCGGCATGAAGCCACCGACGAACATCTTCGGGCGTGGTCTTGTTATCCCTCCAGGCCCTCTGAACACGAGGGCGAAGCCCCTCAGCGGTCACCCAAGACCGGCCAATGAGGGTCACCTGAAAACCGGCCAACGAGAATGAGGCTCGGGGACGTTGATTCCGACGTAAGGCAGTAGCCTTCGTCGGTATGAGCAACGTCTTGAGCGAAGCGAAAAAACAACAAGTGATAGCCCTGGGTCGACTCGGATGGCCACTGCGGCGCATCGAGCAAGAGACCGGGGTGCGCGCCGACGGAGAATGCTGCAAGCGCGTGGTTGAGATTTTGGCAGCGATTCTGGCGAGTCTGCATATCGAGCGAGCAGATAATCTGTTTGGAGGACCAGAGGGAGCCCACGGACTGACAAGTTGATCGATGCTTCAATTCAATGGGCTGAACGAATCATGCGGAAGATTGATGCGAAGTTCGGGGATACTCAAGCCCGAGCAGAAAGTGAGTGAATGTGCCCGAAGGTGCGCAAAATGTTTCTTCTTGACCGTCGAATGAGTGTAGTCCAGAATCGCTGACCTCTATGCTAGAAGGCTCTAAGTAGCGTCTCCGAGGGAATCCGCATATGAAGGTTTTCAAGTATCCACTGCGTGCTGTTGTGACATTTGCAATTGTCATCGTTGCTTTCGGTGTTGCCGCAACAGCCCAGACATTTTCCTTGCTTTACAATTTTGGAACCAATCCCGGCGATCCCACGAATCCGTATGCTCCATGTGCCGTCGTGCAGGGGCCAGACGGTAACCTCTACGGTACAACGCCCTCGGGTGGAACCTCCAATAACGGGACCGTTTTCAAGATCACTCCAGCGGGCACTCTAACGGTATTGTACGACTTTGACATTACACATGGGGAATATCCATTTAGCGGACTGACGCTAGGGACTGACGGCAACTTCTACGGAACAACTGTCTTTGGCGGAACTTCAACCAACGGTATCGTCTTTAAGATTACCCGGAATGGAGCGCTGACGATATTGCACAAGTTCACTGGGATGACCGACGGCGCCTATCCCTACGCACCCCCGGTACAGGCCGCAGATGGCAGCTTCTACGGCACGACCAGCAAAGGAGCCCTCGGTTGGGGGACTATTTACAAAGTCTCGCCCTCTGGCGTATTCACCCTCCTTCATCCATTTAATTATCAAGATGGCTCCTTCCCACAAGGTCCCTTGACTCAAGCAACTGATGGGGCGCTGTACGGAACGACGCGAGAGGGTGGGCATGGTTACGGGACCGTTTTCAGAATAACAACCTCTGGCAATTTCAAGACGTTGTATTCCTTCGACATCACGGACGGGATACAACCAGAAGGTGGCCTTGTTGAGTTTAGCGATGGTGCGTTCTATGGGACCACCGTCTACGGCGGAGCGAACACCGGTGGGGTGATTTACAAGATTACCTCGTCGGGTGTGCTCACAGTTCTTCATAACTTCGGCGGGAGCGACGGAACGACGCCGTTTCCGAATCTGCTGCTGGCTTCGGACAACAAGTTTTACGGGGCAACAGAGGCGGGCGGAAGCATGGGGCTTGGAACGGTATACCGTTTCAGTGGCGATGCACAGGACTTTGAAGTGCTATACAACTTTGATGGCGCGACTGGTGCAAATCCGTATGTCACGCCGACTCAGCATACAAACGGAATTCTTTACGGAGATGCGGAATCTGGCGGTGCATTCGGTTATGACACGTTCTACAGTCTGAATGTTGGGTTGAGTCGATTCGTACGCTTGGTTTCCACAGTCGGCAAAGTCGGGAAATCGGTAGAGATTCTTGGCCAAGGGTTTACGGATACGACGAGTGTCTCGTTCAACGGTGCCCCTGCGGTGTTCAAAGTCGTTTCCGATACTTTTCTGACAGCAACCGTTCCTGCGGGTGCAACAGATGGCTTTGTCAACGTCACGACTCCTGGAGGAGTGCTGGCGAGTAACAAAACTTTTCGGGTTCAAAAATAGGAATGCCCGTTCAGCGCCAGGGCCGTTTCGTCACAACTACGCCCGAAGAACTGAACACTTGGCTCGGCAAGGAATCCGGCAAGCCAGTGCACCTTGCTACGGAAAACACCGACCTCGCAGCAAAACTGAAGCGAGGGCTTTCATTCGTTTACCGAGAGAAGCAATCGACTGAAGAGCAGCCAAAGAAAGCAAAGCGAAGAAGCGCGGGATGCTAACGGGTGTAGACGCGGCTAGGCTCGTTTGGATATTGACATTCGACTCATCTCCTTTAGAATGCACGCACAGGAATAGAGCTGGAATCCTTTCCAAGCTAGGTCCAGCTCTGAGCGCATTAGGATGATGTAAGCACCGAGAAGAGAAGAATCCTTTTCTCTCCCAACTCTCTCGGTAGGGCCACGGAGTTCACACCACTCAGAACGTTTGAGGTTCCGATGAAGACTGGATCGAAAGCCTTCGGTTCGTCGCTCTTCGCCTGGGCTGCGATGCAACGGCATTGTGGTAAATCGATACTTGGGATTCTGGTTTTAGGGCTAATGACCGGCTGGGCCGCAGCGCAAACCGTTTCCCTTTCTTCAACCAGCCTTTCTTTTGGCAACCAGGTGATTGGATCGACGAGCGGGACAAAGAAGGTCACTCTGACCAACACCGGCACGAGTGCACTCGCCATTTCGAGCGTTGCAGCGAGCGTCCCATTTGCCCAAACCAATACGTGCGGTACGACAGTCGTAGCAGGTGCTAAATGCACGATCTCCGTGACCTTTAGCCCGACAACAACGGGAACCATTACTGGATCGGTGACAATCACTGACAACGCCAGCAGCAGTCCACAGATTATTAGTCTCACTGGAATTGGCGTCCAACCTGTTAGCGTGGCTCCGAGTTCAAAGAAATTCCCAAGTACTGCCGTGGGGATCACTAGTGCTCCCTTTTCGTTCACCCTAACCAACAATTTGAGCACGGCGCTAACGATCTTCAGCATCTCGACAACCGGGGACTTCTCTCAGACGAATCCCTGTGGTGGAACACTGAACGCAAAGAGCAAGTGCACGATTAGCGTCACGTTCACGCCGACCGTCGTAAGTACCCGCACGGGTACGCTTACCGTATCCGACAATGCGAGCAACAGCCCTCAAACGGCCAGTCTTTCAGGAACCGGATCGACTGCGGGTCTCGTCTCAATTGCCGTCACTCCCGCGAACGCAGTGATTTCGACGGGCAGCACCCAGCAGTACACTGCGACTGGCACCTTCTCTGCCGGGTACACCTATGACCTGACCCAATCCGTCACCTGGAGTTCCACAAAAACTACGGTAGCTACCATCAGCAAGGTGGCTGGGTCGATGGGCCTTGCCACCGCCGTAGCGAGTGGCACCACCACGATCAAGGCGACCTCCGGATCTATTTCGGGGTCAACGACCCTAACCGTTAGCCCATCGTTGGTGTCGATTGCTGTGACGCCGGCAGCCGCCTCCATTCCTCTGGGCAACACCCAGCAGTACACTGCGACGGGCACTTATAGCGACGGCAGCACGCAGAATCTGACGAACTCTGTAGCCTGGACTTCTTCGGCGAACAATGTGGCCACAATTAACGTTGGCGGCTTGGCCACCAGCATGGCCACGGGAAGCAGCACGATCAGCGCGGCCCTCGGCAGCATGAGCGGATCGACGACGATAAGCGTCACTCCAGCGGTCCTGGTCTCGTTGGCGGTGACGCCAGCAAATGTTTCGATCGCGCTGGGGACAACACAGCAGTTCAAAGCGACTGGCACCTACACCGATGGCGGCACGCTCGATGTGACCAACTCGGTGTCCTGGAGTTCCAATGCGTCCAGTGTGGCTACGATAAGCAGTTCCGCAGGAAGCCAGGGACTGGCAACGAGCATGGGAATCGGCGTGGCCACAATTACGGCAACTTCTGGAACTATCTCTGGTGGCACGACCTTGAGGGTAACGGCCGCCGCTCTAACGTCTATCGTCGTCACTCCCGCGATTCCGTCCATTCCACTCGGAACTTCTCAACAGTTCACGGCTACGGGGACGTTCACAGACAAAACTACGCAGGACCTTACGAGTACAGCGCAATGGAGTTCCTCCCAGGCCGTAGTGGCGACCATCAGCAATGCCAGCGGAAGCCAGGGGCTCGCCGCTAGCGCAGGCACAGGGACCACCACGGTGACTGCGACTGTGGGTTCAGTATCTGGATCGACCTCGCTGACAGTGACGGCAGCGGCGCTGGTATCCATTTCTGTGAGCCCCGCCAACGTTCAGATCGCGGTTGGCAATAGGCAGTCTTTTGCCGCTACCGGCTCACTTACGGACGGTTCTACGCAAGAGCTGACCAGTTCTCTGACGTGGGCGTCAAGCAATAGCGCAGTGGCGACGATCGACAACTCAGGCGTGGCCACGGGCGGAAGTACGGGAATTACAACGATCAGCGTAACTTCGGGAAGCATTACGGGCACGACCACTTTGACGGTGACCGCAGCGGTCTTGAACGCGATCACAGTGAATCCCACAGCTGCTTCGATTCCGTTAGGCACTACGCAACAGTTCACGGCCAGTGGCTCATTCAGTGATGGCAGTACGCAAGACGTCACCGCAACCGCGCACTGGAGTTCTTCGGATGGGACGGTGGCCACGGTAAGCAACACGGTGGGCAGCCAGGGTCTGGCCAGCGCTCTGGCCTCAGGAGCAGTCACGATTACCGCCGCGTCGGGATCGGTGAGTGGCTCTGGCAATCTCACGGTGACGGCGGCTAGCCTCGTCTCGATCGCGATCACGCCCCTGAATCCCGCCATCCCGCTGGGGACCTCGCAGCAGTTCGCGGCGACGGGAACGTACACGGATGGAACGACAAAGGACATTACGCCGACAGTTACTTGGACTTCATCGATCCCGTCGGTTGCCGTCATCAGCAATGCGATACAAAGTCAGGGTTTAGCCACCAGCGCAGGAACCGGGACAACGAGCATTACCGGCACGCAAGCGGCGCAGACAACCTCAACCAATCTGACGGTGTCCGCGGCCAATTTGATTTCGATTGCAGTAACACCGACAACAGCGAGCATCGCCGTCGGAAGCACACAACAATTCACGGCCACAGGTACTTACACGGACGGCGGCACCCAGGATCTGACGGGCACAGTTGCTTGGAGTGTATCGAATTTGGCTGCGGCCACCATCAGCAACTCTCCGGGCAGTCAAGGGTTGGCTACTGGTACAGGAAGCGGTTTCACAACGGTCATCGCTACCTCCGGTGTGATCACTTCGTCCGCCGATCTGACCGTTAGCGCGGTTAACCCGATTCTCACCTCGATCGCGGTCACGCCGGTGGACGTTTCAATTGGAGTGGGTGCCACACAGTCCTACACGGCGACGGGATACTACAGTAACGGCGGCACGCAAGATTTGACGACCTCAGTGACATGGACTTCTTCGGCACCTACTGTGGCCACCGTCAGCAACGCGGTTGGAAGCCAAGGCGTAGCCACCGGCGTTGCCACTGGTTCAACTACGATCTCTGCGACTTTTGCGGGGACCACTGGCGGAGCCAATCTGGCGATTGTGAACACTCCGTGTTCTGGACCTTGTATCCTGACGTACCACTACAATCTGGCGCGAGACGGTGTGATAGGTGTGGAGCAGACTCTCACCCCGGCTAACGTAAACAGTTCCACTTTTGGGAAAGTTGCGACGATTACTGGGTTAAATGGCCAAATCTACGCCCAGCCGCTATACATGAGTGGTTTGTACAGTGTCAGTGCCAAGGGAAATGCAGTCTTCCTCGCCACCCAACGGGACTACGTGTATGCGTTCGACGCAGACAATTATCAACAGATCTGGGGTGGCTCTTACATTCCCGCCAATGAGGTGCCTCTGACCACTGGTTCAGGGCAGGACATGACTTGTGGAAACATCACCCCCAACGTGGGCATTACCGGTACACCTGTCATAGACCCAAACACCAACTTCAACCCGAATCCCGTCATATATTTCGTCACGAAGTCGGTCGATGGAAACAAGATCTACCATCAGAGACTGCATGCAGTCGATGTTGTCACCGGAGCGGAAGTATTTGGGGGACCGGTAGAGATTACGACCCCCGTGGGTAGTCCCGAAACTTTCGATCCCCTGCGTGAAAATCAGCGTTCCGGCTTGGCGCTAACCTACGATGCAAACCTTCAGCCGCAAATTTATGTTGCCTGGGCCTCCCACTGCGATGCGAAGGAATACCATGGCTGGGTGATGAAGTTTACTGTAACCTCGGCGGTCCTTGGTTCCCTTCCGAGTGCATATTTCTTAGCCACTCGCGGTTTGGGAGCGGAGGGTGGAGTCTGGATGGGAGGCGCTGCACCCGCAGTGGACAACAGCACGAATGGGAATCTCTACCTTGTTACAGGCAACGGAAACTACGACGGTCTTGTGAATTTCGGAAACAGTATCGTAAAACTTGACAGTAATCTCAACGTCGCGGACTGGTATACCCCGAATGAATGGAATTGCCTGAATGGAATAATCGGCAATTCCAACTGCCCGACCGACAAAGACCTCGGTTCCGGCGGGGTGGTTCTATTCAATGTCGCCGGCGGCGTTCCAGAACTCGTGACCGCGGGCAAGAAGGGCGAGCTTTACGTAATCTATCAGCAGAACATGGGGCGGTTGGATCCTCAGCCTCCGCCCGCGAACTACACACCCCCTCCGAACTGCACCACCGGTGCGCCCTTCCCAACCGGTGGGCCAAACAACATCGCCCAGTGCTTCCCGGGAATTGTAACCCCTGCCACAGGCGCTGGCGGAAGCCGGTCAACCCCGGCCCTCTGGAACGGCACTCTTTACGTTGCAGGGTCCGGGGATGCGCTCCGGGCATTCTCGTTGAGCACCTCCACGGTTGGGACGTTCAATACTAGTTCTGCAGTCGCCACTACGCCTGCATTCTTCCCTTATCCTGGGAGCGCAGCCGTCGTGTCATGGAATGGAAGCGCTGCAAGCACTGGCGTCCTGTGGACACTCCAGAACACGGGGTTTATCCCTCCCGCGAGGAGTTTTATTCTGCGAGCCTATACAGCCATTCCAAACGGTTCCACTCTGACGTCGCTGTACCAAAGCACCTCTGGGCCAGGATCCATCAAGTTTCAGGTACCTACGGTGGCGAATGGAAAAGTATTTGTCGGGGGACAGGGCTTCTCCGCATCCGGAACGGAAGGTCAACTCTATATCTACGGGTTGTGTCCGTGTAACTGACAAGTTAAGCGAGGCCAAAGGAGTGTGCGCAGGAAGGGCGAGAAGCCAAGAAACTGGGATACCAATTCTCACGCGCTCTTCGCAAGGATCACACCTTCGGGCTGCTTGTAAGCGCCGATTTGTTCCAGCATCCCAAGCTGATCCCAGTTGTACAGAGCAAATCTTCTTACAGGATTTCCCGGATTGCCCGTCCTCGTGCAGGCTGGGAAACTGCGGGCGAATGGCGAGATAGCTGCCCTATCAGATAACCACAATTGCAGACGCCAAGGCTTCCTGCTTTGAAATTCCAGAACCGCCAAGAAGGGTCCCCGAAAAATGGCCGAGAAGGAAAACTCCGAGTCGTTACGTCGCCAGATTGAGGAATTGCGGGCAGAAGCTGCCCGCCTGCTTTTTCGAATCCGAGAACACCAAACGTAAAGCGGAGAAGCTAGCCGAACGAATCAAGCACCTCGAAAAAATAGCAACACAGGATTAAATCATTGACAGCCGTGGTTTAATCAAAATTTCCAATTTTTCGGACCCACGGGTCCCATCTCCCAAGAAATGGCCACCCGTCAGGACGGAAGCCAAAAGTCCGGGCGAAAGAAATTTGTGACGTGGTTTGTGACGTAACCCCGGCATCCAAGCCCTTGCAAGTGGGTGCAAACGGGCGTTTGCAGACCCACGTCGGCGGATGGGCAAGTTGAGTTGGCCCATTGCGAGGATGCAACTTACGCTCACTTCTTTTCATTCCCTCCTTCATCGCTGGAAGAACTGTCACGGCAGAGGCCATGGGTTCGAGTCCCGTCGTCCCCGCCATTCCTTTCAAGCACTTGCAACCCTAATGTCCGGCAAATCAGGGGATGTTAGGGGACGATAAGCGCCGAACGAGAATGGTCCCGTCCGAGAACGGTTCCAAACATCGCTCATTGGATTAGGTTTGTCTTCGGCAAAATACCCGTCGGCAAAATAGCGTCGACCAATTTGTCCTGTGCCAAGCGTTTGGTCTTCGATGTTGCCTGCGGGTACTTGTTCGTGACATGAAGGTTGCTGTGCCGCAAGTAATCGCGGATTGTGAGTAAGCGTACGCCGATGGCCGTCTGGACAACCGCCTGAATGAGGGCCATCCTCGCGAAGTGGACACCAGCGATAAGTGTCCACTTGGAGCGGAGATGGACACTTCCCAGCAAATGACAGTCATTCCCAGAGACAAACAGGGCACGGTCACGCCAGTGCGGCAGCGGCGCAGCATCGCGGAGAAGCGGCGGATTGTCGAAGAGACGTTGATAGAAGGTGCGTCAGTAGCGCGTTTGGCTCGGGCGCATGGGATCAACGCCAACCAGGTGTTTGGCTGGCGCCGGCTCTACTTGGCGGGGAGACTTGGGGAGCGCAAGCCGGCGATGAAGCTGCTGCCGGTACGGGTGAGCGAGAGTTTGCCCGCGCCTCTGCCGGTGGAGCATAGTTCCGCCGATTTCGCGAAACCACAGCCGGGCACGATTCACATCGAACTGCGCCAGGCACAAGTGCGCATTGAGGGCAACGCCGATCCAGCGTTGGTTCGCATGCTGCTGGAGTGCTTGCGCGCATGATCGCGTTGCCGACCAAAACGCGGATCTGGATTGCTGCGGGAGTGACGGACTTGCGGCGCGGCTTCACCGGGCTGAGTGCACTGGTCGAGACCAAGCTGGAGGAGAAGCCGTTCTCGGGACATGTGTTTGTGTTTCGCGGGCGGCGCGGCGACCTGATCAAAGTGCTGTGGTATGACGGGGACGGGTTATGCTTGTTCGCGAAGCGTCTAGAGCGCGGGCGTTTCGTGTGGCCGCAAGCCATGAGTGGCACGGTTTCTCTGACGCGAGCGCAGTTATCGATGTTGCTGGAAGGCATCGATTGGCGACGACCAGAGCGCACTTGGGAACCGCAGTTGTCGGTGTAACATTCGAGATTCTTTCCCCAACTTTTTTCGCGCGAGCGTGGATAAGAATGTGCGCATTCATGCGATACTCCGCGCATGGCGGTGACCGCGCTCCCCGATCTGAATGTGCTTCCTGCCGAGGAACTGCGCGCACTGGTCCTGACGCAACACGAGCAGTTGGTTTCCGCCGAAGACAAGCTCACCACCACACAAGAGCAGTTACTCTCGCGCGAGCGGGAAATCGAACATCTGAAACTACTGCTGGCGAAGCTGCACCGCATGCAGTTTGGGCCCAAGTCGGAGAAGCTGGCGGGGCAGATCGAGCAGTTGGAGTTGCGACTGGAGGAGTTGGAATCCAACCGCAGCGAAAGAGAGTCCACGCCGCCCGAAGCGGCTTCGGTCCCCGCTGGTTCGACTGCCAGTGCAGCGAAACCCACGCGCCGCGCTCTCCCCGATCATCTCCCGCGGCAAACTCGCACTCATGTGCCGAAGGAAACCGTGTGCCCGCAATGCCAGGGCGAGTTACGCAAGTTGGGCGAAGATGTTTCGGAGATGCTGGAGTATGTGCCCGCCAGTTTCGTAGTGATTCGTCACGTGCGCACGAAGCTGAGCTGCACGAAGTGCGACTGCATTGTGCAGGCGGAAGCACCGAGTCGCCCGATCGAGCGCGGGCTAGCCGGGCCGGGGCTGTTGGCGCATGTGCTGGTGTCGAAGTACTGCGATCACTTGCCGCTCTATCGGCAGTCGGAGATCTACGCACGTCAAAGTGTGGAACTGGAGCGCTCGACGATGGCCGACTGGGTAGGCGGATGTAGCCGGTTGCTGGATCCGCTGGTGGAAGCGCTGCGTCGCTACGTGACGGCCGCCGGCAAACTGCACGCCGACGACACGCCGGTGCCGGTGTTGGCGCCGGGCCAGGGCAAGACCAAGACGGGGCGCTTGTGGACGTATGTTCGCGATGATCGCCCTGCGGGCGACCACGCCGCGCCCGCCGTATGGTTCGCCTACTCCCCAGATCGTAAAGGCGAGCATCCCGCGCGGCATCTGGAGAAGTTTCGTGGCACGCTGCAGGCGGATGCCTATGCGGGATTCAATCAGCTCTATGAGAACGGCCGCGTCGAGCAAGCGGCGTGCTGGGCGCATGTGCGGCGTCACTTCTACGATCTGGAGCAAGCGCACAGTTCGCCGGTAGCGCGCGAAGCGCTACAACGGATCGGCGCGCTGTATGGAATCGAAGAACTGATTCGCGGTCGACCGCCGGATGAACGCCGAGCCGTGCGCCAGGCGCAATCGAAACCGCTGCTTGACTCTCTGCGACAGTGGTTCGAGGCGACCTTGTCGAAACTCTCGCGCAAGTCGGAGACGACGGTGGCGATTCGTTACGCGCTTTCGCGCTGGGACGCATTGACGCGCTATATAGAAGATGGCCACATCGAGATCGACAACAACGCCGCCGAACGCTCTTTGCGTGGCGTCGCCCTGGGCCGGAAGAACTACCTGTTTGCCGGATCGGATGCGGGCGGGGAACGCGCCGCTGCGATCTATAGCCTGATCGGTTCGGCGAAACTCAACGGTCTTGATCCCGAAGCCTATCTGCGCCAGGTGCTGACCCGCACCGCCGATCATCCCATCAACCGCATCGACGAACTTCTGCCGTGGAATATCAGCTCCACACCTACGGAAGTGTCCACTTAACCGATTCGTGGACACTTAGCAATACGGTGCAACTCAGACGCTTACCTTGGAATGTCGCCCATGTCTTTCGAAAAGTCTGTACGAGCCACTTGTGACAGACAGGATGAGTACCGCATGAGACCCGCTTACGATTGTGCGTCCCCATACACTGCCCGCAGTTTAGACCCGCCCGCAACGCGACTCGCTTGATGATCCGCAAAAGATGCTTATCCGGCTTGTCGCAAGAATTTGGAAATACCAGTCCGTCACCGGGATGCCGCTTGTGCTTTGCTTTGAGTCGCTCCGCAAGTCGGTCACTGATCCCAACCGTGCGCTTCTCGCTATCCTTCACTCTCCAGTCGAACCGTTCCGGTTTGCTATAGATTGTGATTTCCTTGTTACGCAGATCAATATCGTGCCACTCGGTGTGCGTGCCTTCGCCGTTGCGGAAACCGACTCCGCAAAAGAACTCGATAACATCCCGCTCGTCTTCGTCTGCGAACTGGAAAAGCCGTATCACGTCCTCAGGGTCATACGCCTCAGGGGTCTTTTCTTCGTATGCGGGCCACTCTGTCTGGGGAATCAAGTCTCTCATCGCGTAAGAATTTAGAAATCCGACGACATTGTTGAAGTGGTTCCATACCGTGCGATCACCGATTCTCTTTTTAACCCTCTTGGTCTGTGTCTGCTGCTTTCGTAGGAAGACCTTGAACGGCCGCAAGTCGTCGCCGTCAATCTCGTTGAGATAGGTCTTGCTACAGGACTCGCGGAAGAGTTTCAAACCCAGCGTGTAGCATTGCAGCGTGTGCTTACGCCAGTTCTTCTCAGCAGCTTTCCCAGTCGTGAGGTATTCAGTGAACGCTGCATCGAGCGTAGCGACCCGTGCGGATTTACGTTCCACAGTCTGGGGTTGGTTCGTTGGCGAACCGGCACGAGCCGACCCCCGCAACTCGGCTTTGCGTTCTTCGAGTCGGTCGAGAGCAACGTATGGATCGTTGCCGACCGCCTCCGTGCGACCAGCGTATCGGAGGTAGTATTCGCCCTCCGGGTGATGTCCAAGACTGCTGCCTTTTGCGTCGGCAGCGTAGAGCGGCTTCAGGCGACCACGTGAGGCATAGACAGGCTTGCACATCTTGCGGGTGCCTTCGTGGACAATGCGAATGTAGAGCGTGACTGTCAGGTGCGGCATGCAGTATTCCCTCAATGTGAAATACTGCGTTTCGCTGGATAAACCGCGACTCCTGAGAAAAAAGTGTATCCAGAAAGTGTATCCAGAGCTTTCAGGAATCCTAAGCGGCTGATTCTATTGAGGCTTCAGGGAATTGGTGGGCAGTGCAGGACTCGAACCTGCGACCTCCTGCTTGTAAGGCAGGCGCTCTAACCAGCTGAGCTAACCGCCCCTCGGATCTTCGCGTCACTGATCCCTTTTCACCTTCTGCTCGGGAAAAACAACGTGACGGGCCGGAACTTCCGGCCGCTAGTCGATGGGGGCATCCACGCGAACCGGGCTCTCTCGAGTATAAGTGACGCGCGAAAAATCGGTCAAACATGCGAGCGCTGAGGGGTGCACGACGCCAGAGTGCCGGGTGGAGGTTTGTTAAGGTGTAGTGGGATTTTCTTTCTTTATCTGACAGGCTATAATGTCTGTCAGACAGGAGGCACACCCCCATGACCACTTCCTTGAGAGCACTGCGGGATAAACGCGATCAGCTCACCGCCAGCGTGGCCCACATCGACGATCTGCGTCCCGGTTTTTTGACCGCGCGTTTCCGTAAATGTGGCAAGCCGAACTGCCACTGCGCCCAGAAGGATTCCCCAGGACACGGTCCCTCCTATTCGTTGACTCATCGCATCGGTGGGAAAACGGTCACCCAGGTGATTCCTCCGGGCCCAGCGGTGGAACGCGCCAAGGCGCAGATCGCTGAATACCGCCGTTTCCGCAATCTGGTGCGGGAACTCATCGCCGTCAGTGAGCAAATCTGCTCCGCCCAACTGCGGGATCGGGAAGCGCTCCCTGCAAGCGAGGCTAAAAAAAAACCTCGTCGCCGATCTTTTAGCCATCGACATCGTTCAGGAGATTGAGACCCTGCTGGGGCGCGAGGCGATAGAAAAACTGGATTTCGAAGCCCTCGAGGTCGCGGTTCGCCAGCAGGTTCTGCAACTGGCCGGTCAGGCGGTCGAGCAACGTCTCAATGCCGACACCCCCGATGAGGGTTGCTCGCGAACGGGTTGCGGTTGTGGGCAGCAAGCCCGCTATGCCGGTCGTCGGGTCAAGCAGGTGCAAAGTGTACTGGGCCCATTGCGACTCGAGCGCGCTTACTATCACTGCTCCTCATGCGGCCACGGCTTCTGTCCTCGCGATGGGCCTGGGCATAGAAAACACCGCACTGTCTCCTGCGCTCACCCGCATGATCGGCACCGTGGGGGCGATGGTCAGCTTCCAGGAAGGCAGCGAGCTGTTGACGGAACTGGCAGGGGTGACGATGGATGCCAAGAAGGTGGAAAGAACCGCAGAAGCCCTGGGAGAAGAAATCGCCGAAGACGAGCGCTGTCATACCCAGCCTATCGACTCACTTCCTCTGCCGCAGACTCTGTATCTCGGTATGGACGGAACAGGGATTCCTCTACGTGCGGAGGAACTCGTCGGCCGCAGCGGCAAACAACCGGACGGATCGGCGAAGACCGGCGAGGTAAAACTTTGCGCCATTTGGAGCGCGGAATCGTGCGATGAGGAAGGCACTCCCATCCGCGATCAAGGATCGGTCACCTATTCAGCGGCCTTGGAGAGTGCATGCGCGCTGGATACCGCTGCCAAACGATCTCCCTTCGCCGAGCGGGTCTGGCGCGAAGCCACGCGCCGGCGTTTTTGCCAAGTGTCACGCACGGCCGTACTCGGAGATGGGGCTGCTTGGATCTGGAACATCGCCGAAGAGCAGTTTCCTGAGGCCACCCAGATCGTCGACCGCTTTCATGCCAAACAACACTTGAGCGATCTCGGAAAAGCTCTTTACGGTCCCACCCATCCACGAGCTGCTCAGTGGGCAGAACGCAGGAAAAAAGAACTCGATAGCGGAAAGTTTCCGGTTCTACTCACCGCCCTCCGGCGCCAGGTATCTCGTTCTGAGGAGGCCCGCCGCTGCCTCCATTATTTCCAGACTAACCGACACCGCATGCGCTATCCGGAGTTCCATGCGCAAGGCTTGTGCACTTCCACCGGTGTTGTCGAGGCTGGGTGCAAGGTGGCTATCGGCACGCGGCTCAAACGCGCCGGGATGCACTGGACCGTTCATGGCTCCAACGCCATCATCGCTCTCCCCTGTGCCAAGCTCAGTGGTCGCTTTCAGGACTTCTGGGAACGCAGAACCGAACAAACGGCCGCATGACCCGTCACTTTCTTGTCGTGCACCCAGCGCTGAAGCGCTGACGCAGCAGGATACTCATCAACCGCCGGCTGAATTGTACGCCCGCTCCGCGACTTGTCCCTGCTAGACTGGCGCGGTGCGGCAGCTGATCATCAATGCCGATGACTTCGGATTTACGCCGGGCGTGAACCGCGCCATCGTCGAGGCGCATACCCGCGGCGTCGTAACCTCATCGACGCTGATGGCCAACGGTCCCGCCTTTGCGGAGGCCGCGAATCTGGCCAGAACTGCTCCACGATTGAGTATCGGCTGCCATGTCGTGCTGATCGACGGTGACCCCGTGCTTCCGGCGGAACGTATCCCCACTCTCACCGCCCGAAACTCTGCCACCCCACATTTTCGAGACGGCCTCAAGGCCTTCGCCGCACGTGCCCTCACTGGACGGATCAATCCCGAGGAAGTTGAAGCCGAAGCCTGCGCCCAGATTCGCAAGATTCAATCCACAGGGATCAGCATCTCTCACATCGATACTCATAAACATACGCACCTGTTCCCTGCCGTATTACGGCCGTTGCTGAAAGCGGCCTCTGGGTGCGGAGTTCGCGCGGTTCGAAATCCTTTCGGTCCGCGCCTCCCTTTCGAGTCAACCCAATTGCTGGCTCGACCCAACTTGTGGACTCGCTTTCTTGAAGTACGCGTTCTACGCCAGTTTGCCGGCAAGTTCCGCGACGCGGTCGCAAAGGAAGGATTCTCCACACCGGACGGCACGCTTGGGATCGAGGTTACCGGAGCCCTCGACGACACGCTTTTCCGCGCAATCGCGCAAAGCATTCCGGAAGGCACATGGGAATTCGTTTGCCATCCCGGCTACAACGACGCTGACTTGCAGGGTGCCAAGACCCGCCTGCGAGAGTCGCGACAAACGGAATTGCAGGTCCTGACTTCACCCCATGCCAGGAAGATGCTCTCCGACCAAGGGATCGCCCTGATCTCGTATCACGACTTGAATTCCAGCTCGTAAGAGATAGCCGATCACCCGGGCAAGTCTGACCAGCTAGTTACTCCCGTAACCTACTTTCTAGCCTAAAGCGTATTATGGTTTTACAAATCCAAGGGATTTCTTAAGCTGGAGGTTGTTGCCCATGTCGGCCCAAGGGTCAGCTCCACGCACGGCTCTGGACTTGAGGGTGAAAGTATGGGGCATGGGCGCCGATGAGCAACCGTTCTTCCAGAACGCCACCGCCCAGAACATCAGCAGCACCGGAGCCAGCATCTACGGCATCGAAAAAGACCTCAAGGTCGGCGATGTCATCGGCGTGCAGTACGAAGCCAAAAAAGCACGTTGCAAGGTAATCTGGGTCGTCGATGCCGGCGGATTGAAGAAAATCCAGGCCGGCGTGCAGCTTGTCGCCGATCAGGAATGCCCGTGGAAGGCCGTACTGCCAGCCGAAGCCCAGGCAACCATCGCCACTCCGCGCCACGATAACCGCAGAAAATTCGTCCGTCACAAGATCTCTTTCCCCCTCGAACTGCGCGACGAGCGCGTCAACACCCCAATGCGCGTCAACGCCACTGACATCAGCGGCAATGGTTGTTATGTTGAGACCGTCATGCCGCTCGCAGTGACCACGACTCTAAAAGTGGAATTCTGGATTGACCAGGAGCACATTTCGAGCTCAGCCGTGGTTCGTACCCGCGATCCCGGTGTCGGCATGGGAATTGAGTTCACCGGATTGACAGAAGACTCGAAGAAGCGCTTCCAGGCCCACCTGGACCAGCTCGACCCGGGAATGGCAACGCTCAGCACCAAGCCCGCAGAGTAACGAACCCGTCCGTCCCGCTGCGCCGGCAATCCGTGTAGAATCTGCATCCATCGCCTCTTCTCACCATCGAATTACAGAATCGCATCAGAGGACGTCGCGAAAGGTCGGCCGGCACAGAATGAAGATCGGGATCACTTGTTATCCCACGTACGGCGGTAGCGGCGTCGTGGCCACGGAACTTGGCCTCGAACTTGCCCACCGCGGCCATGAGATTCACTTCATCTCG
>QIAM01000108.1 GCA_003225555.1 Acidobacteriota bacterium
CATCGAGGCCGTCGGCGATCAATGGGTCACGAGTGGGCATGAAGCTTTGTCCTCCACAGAATCGTGCGCCGGAGAGGGAAAACGTTTCTGACGACTAATTAGCACAGCGGACTTGGCGTGAGTAGTCGCGCATTCAGGGTCACACGGTTTGGGGGGAGTTCAGCCACGATCGATCCTAATGGGGATAAAGTTCTCGCGTAACGCCACCCATGCCGAAGGGCGGAATCACGAAAATAACGTAGGGCGGACCGACTTTGTCCTTGTGGTGATTCGTTTCGTATCTAAGAGCTGCGCGACAGGCCTTCCTACCTTCTATGAGCGTCAGATTCTTGCCTGAAACCAACTTGGGTATTTCGTTGGGAGCCAAGGCGAGCATTTCTTTGTAACCACCGCTCTCGCGGTTCTCCAACTGTTTCACGATGTCATTTTGTCCATCAACGAGGAAGTCAAAGTCCACCTTCGAGTTAGCGTTCGGGTGCTCCACCTTCTTCTCAGGGCCTTTCAGTTGGAGCTTGGCCCAATCAATTTCGAAATAGACGCGAGTGATGGTGGGAATACCAGAATCGTAACCCGCGACTAGGTATTGAATAGGGATACTGTTGTCTCGTTCGAACGCTCCAGCGCGAACAAAACGGTCGTAGTTGCGAAACGTACTGCGACTCACGCTCTCGATAAGAGAAGTCAGTGCGAACACGGACATGTTCTGGGGACATTTCCCTTTGATAGCTTGTATCCAGTCCTCAAACTTGTACTCGACTCGTTCTTTTCCTTTCTGGGCCGCAAAATTGACCTCGCCGACAATAGCGACTACGAGTCGATCTTGCACGATCACTGCTTTGTCTTGCGGAACTGGATGCCCCCGAACTCTACGATCACGCACAATCTTTGAGTCGATGCCGATTACAACTCCGTAGGGAGTAACTACAACCACTGCACTTGTTGCGCGACAAAGAGGCGGAATGAACACCGAGACCATCAAAAGCGTGTTGGCCCATCTACCTCTCAACCGGAATCTCATTCACGTCGCCCTTTTGAAACTATACGATCGCATGTTAAAGGACGAGCGCACGTGCTTCCCACCGATGCAAGGGTGGGACCTTCCCGCGCAAGGCTGGTGAACCTGGGAGGTGGGAGCCCACTGGCGTTTCAGGCGGCGGTCGGCGAGTGGGCAAGGTCGGGCTATGGGCGGAGATCGATTCGAACACTGAACCTGAGAGGCAGATCCTCCTATCCGGAATAGTGCCAGGCTTGAAGAAAGCGTTTCGCGGGGACAGAGCAATTTGTTGGAAGGGAAAGCAGATTCCTCACGGCTGCGCCGTTCGGAATGACAGATTATTTGGGAACTAGGCTCTTGCGGGGGCGGCGGCTTTCCTGGGGAACATCTCGCCGATGCGGCGGGTCTGGGCGCCGACTCCGCGGAGTTTTCTTCGATATGCAACTCCCCAACGGTTTATTTTCATGAGCCGGGTTTTGATTTTCTATAGATGAAATATCGACGAGCGATAATAGATCTAGGGTGCAAAATCCTGCACGTTGTTTGGCGCTTGGGAACGCGGTAGACTCGCTCCCACTCGGGTTCGAGGCAACGAAGCTTTCGCCCTCATCCTGGACATTTCGTGTGAGTTCTTGACGAAGAAGAATCCGGATGCGTGCCCCCTAATTTGCGGTGGGCGAAGTGCAAAGGTCAACTCCAGCCTTCAGCTGCCAGCACGTGAATGTGATGGAAGCTGAAATCCTAGAATTCCTGGGCCTCCATTTCCGGGTGCCCTGATCAAAGGAGACTGAGTATGCGTTATTTCAATACGGCCCTAGTCCTGTCCATCACCCTAACCACCGGCGCGAGCATGATGGCGCAAAGAGCCGAGGCCAGGAGTCAACAGTCTTTGGCCCACCAATACACGATCACTGAATTGGCTCCCATCCGAGCAGACGACATCAAGACCTATGCCTACGCGATCAACTCAGGCAATGAGGTGGTCGGCGCTACCCAGGACAGCAGTTTCAATGGCGGGTCTGCGCTACTGTGGGATGCACAGGGTACGGCGCAATACATTCTGGATGAGCCCGACAGTTGTTCTTTCCCATTTGCCAGTGCCCTCAACGACAAAGGCCAGGTAACTGGCGGAGTCTCCCTTAGTTGCCAGCCCTACAGCACTAGTCCATACCTGTGGGACAGGAAACTGGGCGTCAAGTTCTTTAAGCAACTGCCGGGGGCTAACGCTGCCCCTCCAAGCGCTATCAACGCTTCCCTGCGCGTGGTCGGTCAGGCCTGGGGTGATTTTAACCTCCCTAACCCGCATGCATATTTTTGGACTCCGCAGGGTCAGAGTCTCGATCTGGGCACACTGCCGGGTGGGCGCACCAGCAACGCGGTCGGGATCAACGACCGCGGGCACATTGTGGGGACGTCCGATGACTCGCTCGGGGTTATGCATAACGTTCTCTGGACAACCCAAGGTGCCATTCAGGATCTCGGGACCAACTTCGGTTCGAGTCACGCCTCTTGCACCACACACGCCGTTAACAACCGTGGCCAAATTGCTGGGATCTGCTCTGACACTTCTCCTCAAGCGGCAGCATTTGTGTGGAGCGCAAGTGCAGGGCTCCGGGATCTTTCCCTGCCCGCTGGTGATGCAGGCGCAACCGCAGTGGCCATAAACAACCTTGGCCAGGCGATCGGAAAGGCATGGGATTCCTCGTTTAATGTCACTGCAGTCCTCTGGGATTCAGATGGAAGTGTTCAACGTGTAAACGATGTGCTGCCTCCCAACTCAGGCTGGACTGAGATTACCTTCACTGGTCTTAACATGTCGGGTCGAATCGTGGGCTACGGAACGTATGGGGGAGCGACCCGCGCATTTGTGATGGTTCCGGTTAAGTAGCTGGAATCGGGGCCATCCTTGGAAATATCACCATTGCATCGATCTGAGACTTCCGTTCCTTCTCCACGGTGGGGCCGCTCTAACCCTCGGGGACGGCCGGGCAGCCCGGAAATTCCGTGAGGAACGTGTTACCGATGTATTGCAGGTCCATGATGCCGATCTCGCTGGTGTAGAAGCCGTCGCTGGTCAAGCGGCGCAGGAAGGCAAAGAACTCCACGCCTTGGCTAAGGGCAGCGTCCTTGTCGGCACTCTTGCGATAGGCAATCAAGTCAAGAACCTCTTTCTTCTGAGCCGGTGAACAGGCAAGGTAAGTGGTGCCGAAACGATCGGCGCAGAAGCCATCGAGCCACATTACTCCGCCGCCCAGTGACAGTTGATAGTCCTTGTTTTCGCTGGTCAGGAGATCGATGAATTCCGGCGCCCCTGCCTTGACCGCACCCCCGGAGTGCTCGTCCGCCGGGATGATGGCATCGCAAAGCGAGGAAAGCGTTTGGTACTGATGCGCGGAGAAGAACTTGGCCCGGTAGGTTCTGGCTGGGCTGTGCGCCCTCTCTTGCGCGATCATCTGATGCACGTGCTGAGCCGCCTGCAGAGGCACGATCTGCAGAACGGAACTTCCAGCGGCTCCCAGGGCGAGCGTTTTCAGGACATCGCGGCGAGTGATCGGATTGTTCGCCATCGTTTTCTCCTAATCTCCTACAGATTTCCCTTGCGGGCCTCGTCGAGCAAGTGTTCGGAAGCGCGCCACGACAGCGCCAGGATCGTGAGCGTCGGATTCTTGTCGGGATTCGTGACCAGCCCCGCGCCATCGACCACAAAAAGATTCTTCACATCGTGCGCCTGGCAGTATCCATTCAGCACCGATGTCGCCGGATCAGCTCCCATGCGTGCCGTACCCACTTCGTGGATGATGACGCCACCGTCGGCGATCCCGTGAGGATTGTCGCCCGGGCGGCTTTTCGTAACATACGTACCCCCGGCCGCTTCGGTGATCGCGCGGAATGTTTCTTGCATGTCCTTCGCCATCTTGAGTTCGTGGTCGCTCCACCGGAAGTGAAAGCGCAGTACGGGGATACCCCACCGGTCCACCTGGACCGGATCGATCTCGCAATAACTGTCTGGGTTGGGGATCATCTCGCCGCGTCCGGAAAGACCGATGTAGGTGCCGTAACGCCTGCGGCAGGTCTGTTTCAGGCTCGCGCCGTAGCCTTCCTCTTCGTCGCAAACATCGTAAAACATTCCGACTCCGGGCATACCACGGCCTCCGCCCAGTTCGATGTGGTAACCGCGCGGGAAATCGTTTTGGCGGTCATATTTCCACCATGGCACGTACACGTGCATGCCGCCGATGCCGTCGTGGTTGTGCGGAGGGATTTTCTCCATCTGCGGAAAGTGGCCTTCGCCATCGCTGCCCACTGAGTCCATCAGGTTGCGACCAACCATGCCCGACGAATTCGCCAGGCCGTCAGGGAAAAGCGAGGACTTGGAGTTAAGCAGAAGACGTGCGGACTCACAGGCGCTCGCCGCCAGCACCACGGCCCTGGCGTGAACACGCTTCTCCGAGCGGCTAGCTTTATCGACGTAGGAGACTCCCTCCGCCTTACCGTCTTTGCCCACCAACACTTCCCGGGCCATGGCGCCCGTAATGAGTTTCAGGCGTCCAGTCTGCTGCGCGGGCGGGATGAGAACCTGGCTCGAACTGAAGTTGGACGCCAGCCGGCAGCCGCGCCCGCACTGTCCGCAGTAGTGACACGCTGGACGGTCGTTGAGCGCCTTGGTGAGAATCGCCATTCTCGAGGGAATGCAGGGAATCCCAATTTTGTCGCAGGCGCGCTTGAAAATCACTTCGCTGCAACGCGGCTTGGGCGGCGGCTGGAAAATACCGTCGGGCGCGCTGGGAATGTTTTCCTTCGTACCGAACACGCCGATGTAGGCTTCGGTCTTGTCGTAGTAAGGAGCAATGTCGTCGTAGGAAATGGGCCAATCCTCGCCCAGGCCGTCGCGAGTCTTCGATCGAAAATCCACGGGCGCGAAGCGCAGTGCGATGCGGCCCCAGTGGTTCGTGCGTCCGCCCACAATGCGGGAGCGGAACCAACGGAACTTTGAATCGGGCGACACCGTGTAGGGTTCGCCTTGAATGGTCCACGCGCCGTTCGGTGCCAGGAACTCATTCTCCAGCCCGTTGCCGTTACTAATGGCATTGCCGCCGATGCCGGCGCCGCGATGCGGAAGCTCGTAGGGCCAAACATGTTCCTTGTAGTCCACGTCAGGATTGAGTGGCGGGCCCGCCTCCAGCAGCACAACGTTGAGGCCTCCCTCGGTCAAAACCTTGGCGGCCATACCTCCGCCAGCTCCGGAACCAACAACGCAGACGTCATAAGGTTGGGGGGATCGAACGACCTGGGGCATGAGGGCCTGACCTACCTTTCCTGAATCGCTGATTGTAGCGCGCCATGCAGCGAGGTCGCTAGAGACGCGCACGTGTTGGTTATTCGCTCAGACCGTCTCAGCCTCCACGCCTTGACTGACACCGAAGCGCTGCAAACTGTTCTACTCTTCGAAGGCGACCCCGTCGTAATCTCCCTGGAGATTCATAGCTGATTCTCATCATGGGCCTGTGTTTCCACGCATCCCTTGGAACAAATGGGGCGGGCGTTCGCTGCTTCTAAGGCCGGGCGGCAAGCTGCAAGGTCGTGGCCCGGACAATCTCGACGCCAATCTGATCCAGGGGAAGAACTCTGTCAGCCAGGCCGTTCCCGTTTCTGGGCCTAGCGTGCACCCCTGCTGTGGGGCTAATCGGCAGGATCAAGAACAACTTGAGATGTCGGACGGCAGCAGCAGAGAACGACGAAATGGTAGCGCCCGGCGTCTCGCCGGCTCGATGGCGGGCGAATGCCCGCGGCCTCCGGAGATGTCAAGCGGCAACAGTCCCGTCTAGAAGCGACTACATCACCAATGCACTGGGGAAGTGACGAATGGCGCAGCTATTTTTCCAGAAGCACGTCAAGAATTCGCGCCAACTCCGCCTTCTCCTCGGTCCCGCTGGAGGTTTCGGAACGATCTTCGGTGAGTTGCGCGAGTTCGTGCGCCAGGATGCGGACGGCGGTGGGCTGAGGAAGATAAATGGTGTCCCGCGAGGGCGTCAACTCCCAACTAGTATTGTCGCGGCGAGTCAAAAGCCATCGTTGACGTTCCGAACGCTTGTGCACCTCAGCCTTATTGCCGGTGAGAGAAACCATTTCATCGATTTCAACGTCCACCCAGCCCGCGCTCCCGGTGATGTGCACCTTCCTCACTTTGAAATGGTCGAACACAACCAGAGCTTGGGCTGACTTGAAGAAGGCACGCCCGCGCAGGCTCGCCTCCGAATCTGTGCACGTTTGAAGGAAGGCTGCGCCCACCTGATCGGGCTTGGGTCGAACGGCATTCACTACTGTGACACGAGGAGTCGAAAAGTTCACCGGCTGGTCTTGCGCAGGCCTCGCGGGAGATCCCGTGTCACCTGTGGGTTCATCCGGCACATCAACCACTGGGTCGTCAGCGGCGGCTTCGCGCGTGCTCACAGGCCGGATCGAACTGGAAAGAACGCCGTTTGGAGCCACTTTGAGATAACGAAAAAAACGAGGTCGTCCCCGCTTTTTCCAATACTGTGAATCGTACGAAGCGATCCCCGGGCCCGAACGCAGCCGGCTAAAAAAGGAGTGCTCAGCGGGATTGATCACAATTCCAGCATGTCCGCGCCACACGACCAGGTCGCCCGTTTGTGGACTTGCCACCTGCCGAAATTCGTCGATCCCTGCGTACAGTTCCGAAGAGCTCGAGTACCTGTAAGGAAACCCGGCGCGCTCATAGAGTCCAAACACAAAGTGGGAGCAATCGGAAGAAAACCGCGCATGATGACGGGAATCCAGCGCAGCACTCACAATCGCCAAGCCCTCACCCGCAGTTAGTGGCCGCGACCTGATTGCCTTCTGGCTCTCTTCCGCTGCTACGGCCACGATCGCGGCCACGCAGAACAGAAGACAGAACAGGGCGCTTTTGGCCTGGAACCGCATAGTCCGTCTTTTTTATAGCCCGCCTTCGTAAGGCAGCACAGGTCACAGGCGTGCTGCCGGATCTGCGAAAAGTGTCCGGAACTCAGATGCACTTTAGGGTGCCAGGAGTTTTCTTTTTGGCATGGCGGGCCAGGAGGATTGAGAGGATTATGCGTCGCACCCGCTACTTGACGGGAACGCTGTAGTGCGAGGAGATGACCTGCCACGTCGCCCCGGACTTCATCCAAACATCAGTCAGGCGATCCTGATACTCGTACCGCTTGCCATTCGATTCTCCGCGTTCATGATATGCGCCGGTCACGACCGCGACATTCCCATGGATGCGTACCTTAAGATCGGACAGCTCAGCGACTTCGACATGCACCGAGCTATCGCCGCTGTGCGTGATGTAGCCCGCCTTGCTGAAGGTGTTGCCATCCTCAATCGTGATTACGAAATCCTCCGCCAGCAGTGAGGACAGAATATTGATATTCCGCTGCTTGTAGGCTTCCGTCCATTTCGCTTCCTCGCGGAGAACCGTTGCAGCGTCGGATTTCACTTGCGCAGCGCTAAAGCCTACACCGCACAGTACGTTACAGCACACAAGGGTTAAGAAGAGGTGAAGGCGCATGCCTTTTTTTCGCACGATTCCCTGGCCCGCGGCAAGTTCCCTTGGTAAGCAAGGCTCCCCAGACCTCTCAACCGCTCGCGTAGCGACAGCCGCCCCGGCTGTCCAGCCTTCGTCCAGTCCGCCAAAGCCGCCTGATTTTCTTCCCGGAGCTGTGCCGACACGTTACACTGGCCAGCCGCAGACCTTCATGCCCAGCAACTCTCTCGACCAACTGCTCACCCGCCTTGAAGCCGCCAAGAGCCGCTTCGGTACCGGAACAGCCGCCCATCCCGAGAAGTTTTTGAAGCAGATTTCCCGTCAAGAATTCTGCGATCCCAAGTCGTTACTCCGCTTCCACGAAACCTTGCTGTTCCTCCGCGCTTTTCCCCAGGGACCATCCGTAGTTTCCGGAGCGGAGAAGCTACTCAACACCTTTCACAAGCGCATCACCAAACTGCGGAGCGCCGGCGCCGACATGTCAGTCTTCGACGACTTCGAGACCTCGGGAATTGCCGGCAGCACCATGCAGGACACACTCAGCTTCGAGGTCGTCCGCTGGCTCGCGCGCCGCATCCCGCGCAACATCGAAATCAACTGGGACGATTACGACGAAGAACGCGCCATGGCATCCACCTGGCCCCGCTTCATCCCCCTCCTCGAAGAAGATGCCGATGTCGAAGCCAACATCCCCTGGAAGCCCTGGCTCGACGCCGCCCGCGGCTGCGAGCGTCCGCTGAATTTTCTAATGCGCCGCTTCGAGCAGCTGCTCGTCCCCGACCGCGAGCGCGCCGAACTTTATGACTCGCTGCACCTTCCCGTCCGCTGGAATCTCGACAACCTGCGCTTCTCCCGCACGCGCAATTGGAGCCGCCCGCGCCGTTTCTACTATCACACTGAGCCCCTGATCACACGCAGCCAGGTCTCGCTCGCTAAAGAAATCGCGCGGCCTGCCCCAAAACTCACCAGGCTCTCGCTCCAAGATGGTGAAGCCGTCATGCACACCATCCGCGAAGTGATGGCCGTCCGCTACCGTGAACTCTACGGCACCACGCTTGGAGATCCCAGCTCCGTCGTCCGCGCCGACGTGGGACGCGGCGTCGTCCTGTATTTCTGGAATCTGCCGCCGCATCGCCGCCTGCCCCTGCGCGCCTACGTTGCCGGATTCACGCTCAAGAACGGCGTGCCCATCAACTACATCGAAGCCATCGGCCTATGTGACTGGATCGAGATCGGCTTCAACACCTTCTACACGTATCGTCAGGGCGAAACCGCCTGGATCTACACGCAGGTCTTGCGCTGTCTGCGTCAACTGACGGGCGCCGCAACCTTCTCCGTGTACCCCTACCAGATCGGCCAGAACAACGACGAAGCCATCGACTCCGGAGCCTTCTGGTTTTACCGCAAGGTCGGCTTCCGCTGCGGCCGGCGTGACCTCGAACGACTGGCGAGAAGGGAAGAGCGGAAGATCGCCGCCGCCCCACGCTACAAAACGCCGCGTCGCACGCTGAAGCGACTCGCCGAAGCGCATGTGTTCTATGAATTGCCCGGAAGCGAACCGGGCGCCTGGGATAACTTTTCCACGCGCAACCTTGGGCTGCGCGTGAACCGCCGCATGGCGGAAGAATTCGACGGCGACAGCCGGAAAATCCGCCAAGCCTCCGTCAGAGAAGTCACTCGCGCTCTTTCGATCACGCCCAGGCGTTGGAATCCCACCGAACGACACGCGCTTGAAGACTGGGCCCTGGTGCTGGTGCTGATCCCCAACCTCCGTCACTGGTCGCGTGAAGAGAAGCAGGAAATGGTCAAAATCATCCGCGCCCAAGCCGGGCCGAATGAAATGCGCTACCTCCATTCGACACAACGTCACCCGCGCCTACGCGACGAACTTCTACGTCTGGGCTAGTGTGGGGCGGACACTCCTGTCCGCCGCCTTGGTTTTGCCCCTTTCTGTCTGTGTCTTAAATCGGCGCTTCAGAGGTTGCCCCATCCTTTCCGCGCACTTTGCGAAAAGGGTGGGGAACCACGGACCTAAACATCGAGAGACCCTTCGGTTTCGATCTAAGATCGCTCAAGGGTTAGAGCACAAATCCCCACCCTTGCAACAAGCGCAAGGATGGGGCCGCCTCAGTTGTGGTGGCAAAAATCCCAGCACGGAAAGGTGGGCCGGCCAGTCCAGTGAATAGGGTCAAACTAAGAGAGAAAGAAGACGAATTCGGCTTACTCCGGCAATCCTAGCCGGCGCATTATCGCGGCGTAGCGGGGATCGGGACGGATTGGGTCGAATGAGGGATAACGGATACAGAGAACCACTTCAATTTCCTGGTTGGACATGGCCTTCTCCAGGTAGTCCAATGCTTTGCTCCGCTCACCCGTAACTGACATAGCTAAGGCGACCCAGGTCATCGAGTCCGGCTTGGAGAATGCAGCTTGCGCGAGATCGCGGTAGCCTTTCGCGTCGGGGCTCCACGAACCGGGTTTGCGAGTGAACTGTTGTAATTGGCTCACCGCGTTCGTGAAATCGCCAGTGGTGGCATATAACTGCGCCAGCTTGTGATGGGCCGGGGGAAAATTCGGATCGCGCTCCAAAGTTTTCTGGAATTGGGCGAGCGCCTCCGGATAGCGATGCGCATCCAGCAACGTAGTCGCATAGTTCGTGTTCATGATGGGAGAAAGAGGATCGAGCGACAGCGCCAGACGGAATTCCTCGAGCGCCTGATCGAAGCGCTTTTGGGGAACTAGAAAGGTAAAGGCATAGAAATAATGCGCCGCGGCACTATTGGGATTTAACTCGATTGCACGTCGATATTCTTTCTCAGCATCATCCCATTTCAAGGCAAAAGTCAGCGCGTTCGCGCGCGCCGTATGAGCCTCCGGCAAGGAGTCGTCCAGTTCGAGCGCCTTGCGCGTGGCTTCGTCGGCAAGCAATCCCGCCTGCCGGGAGCTTATCCCAGCCCCATAGCTTGGAATGACGTTGTAAGTGTCGCCCAGCCCCGTGTAGGCAAGAGCGTAGTTCGGATCGGCGGCAATCGCCTGTTGGAATAAATCGATGCTCTTTTTCAAACCCTCCGCTGTTCGTCCGTACCAGAGTTGCCGCCCTTCCAGATACAGCCGGTATGCCTCCGGATTCGTGGTCCCGGCACTACCCAATCGCCGCTGCTCTTCACCCGTCAGTTAGGCTCGCAGGCGTCGGGAAACGTCGCGCAGAATGTCGCTTTGCATCTCGGTGATGTCGGCCGCCTTGCGCACGTAATGCGAACCCCAAAGCTCACTCCCGTCCGCTGTGTTCACCAGGTCGGCCTGCACCCCCACCTCATCGCCGCGTTGCGTAATGCGTCCCATCAGGACCGCACTCACTTGCAGCTGTTGACCGATCTTCTGTGGATCTTCCTGATTCCCCTTGAAGCGGAAGACGCTGCTTCGCGCCATTACTTTGAGGTCGGGCAACCGCGACAGCGCGCCGATCAGGCTTTCGCTCAGGCCGTCGCCCAGGTATTCATTGCTCGGATCGGAGGTCGCATTCACGAAGGGCAGCACCGCGACCGAGTCAATTTTGTTCCTGGTCTCTGATCTGCCACGCAGCAGATACACCCCCGTGGCCACTGCCACAACCATCAAAACCGCAGCCAGGCCATAGACGAATAGCCTGCCGGATCGGCCCGGCGCCTCCGCATGAATTGCACCCGAACTTCGAGTGCCGGAATCCGCAGACGTTGATGCGACGGTCGTTGATACGTTAGCGGCAGGTTCGTGAATGGCCGACGCGCCCCCCGAATCCAGGGCCCGCTTCAACCGCCTAAGGTCCGAGCGCAAATCTGCAGCGCTCTGGTAGCGGAGATCCCGGTCTTTCTCGAGTGCCTTGCTAATGATGCGCTCCAATTCCGTAGACACATCCGGATTGAGCCGCACCGCCGGCGTCGGCGTTGCATCCAGAATGGCCTTGAAGATCTCTGCCGAACTCTCGCCTCGAAACGGCAACGCACCCGTCGCCATTTCGTAGAGCACCGCACCGAAGGAAAACAAATCGCTGCGCGCATCCAGTTCCCGCGCTTTCGCCTGCTCCGGAGACATGTAAGCGACCGTGCCCATTGCCGAGCCCGGGCTCGTCAATTGTTGCTCCAGGCTGCGCGTCTGCGTTTTATCGGAGCTGCTGGCAGAGCCGAGCGCCTGCATCTTCGCCAAACCAAAATCCAGAACCTTGGCGTGTCCGCGTTCGGTGACAAAAATGTTCGCCGGCTTGATGTCGCGATGCACGATCCCCCTGGCATGCGCCGCGTCCAGCGCATCGGCAACCTCGATGGCCAGCGGCAGCAAGCCATCCATAGCGAGCGGACGGCTCCCGATACGGTGCTTCAGCGTCATGCCCTCAAGGAATTCCATGGCGATGAAAGCCTGTCCACCCTCCTCGCCGATGTCGTAAATCGTGCAAATATTGGGATGGTTTAGAGCGGACGCCGCTTTAGCTTCACGCCGGAAACGCTCCAGAGCTTGGCTGTCGTGGGCCACATCTTCGGGCAGGAACTTGAGCGCCACGAAACGGTCGAGCCGGATATCTTCAGCCCTGTAAACCACTCCCATCCCGCCCCCGCCGAGCTTTTCGATAATCCGGTAATGCGAGATGGTCTGGCCGATCATTGGTGGCGAATCTTACGATGGTAAAGATGGCAAGTCAACGAATGTGGAGAAGGGGTGAGAAGGGGTAGCTCCCGGCTGGGACGGGGAAAGGTTGGCCACCCCGCGGTCAACTAGATCAGTGCCGGTTCGCCTCTATTGGATGTGGCGTAAGGAATGGGATTATCAGCAGCGGAAGAAGTTCGGTCCGCACGCGGGCCAGCCCGGAACCGGCGTTGGTGTGCTAGCGAACACCGAGTAATCGATTGGGCCGCCGCCCCTATTGCAGGGGAGTTCGAACTAGCAATCATGATCGAGCGTTGGACCGAAGAGATGCATGGCTCGGACTGAGTCCTGACCTGAATTTGGGTTGCGAGCGAACCTTGGTTGGATCGGCACTTTCGCAACCAGAGCGAAATGGCGCTCCTAGGAGTGCAGGGACCGTTCGCACAAAAACTGTTGACACCGCCGCATTGTCAGAGACGCCTGTTCTATAAGAGGGGATGTCAAGAACATTTTTCTCCCTACGCCGGAGGCGCGGATTTTCTCCGCGGCATCCAGTCCCTGTACCATAGAAGACGCTGGTCTGGTGTCGGGCCCTGGGGT
>QIAM01000109.1 GCA_003225555.1 Acidobacteriota bacterium
CGTGCAGGTCTGTCCGCCAGGCTGAGTTTGCACACTCACGGTATAGGTCGCACCGCTGGCATACGTCTTGGCGAATGTCTGGGTGTTGTTGGTGGTGAAAGTCAAGGAGTCGCTGTTGTTGTCTTGCACGACCACCGTTCCCGTGAGGCCGGTGACCGCAACGCTGACTGTGAAATTCGAAATGCAGGTGGCCGTTACGGTAGTGTTCGCGGTGATGGTTCCGGTGGCATTGCTGCTCAGTGTGCAGGTTTGTCCGCTAGGCTGAGTTTGGATGGTTACCGAGTAGGTCGCACCGCTGGCATACGTCTTGGCGAATGTCTGGGTGTTGTTGGTGCTGAAAGTCAATGAGTCGCTGTTATTGTCTTGCACCACCAGCGTTCCTATAAGGCCGGTGACCGCGACACTCATTGTGAAATTCGAGACGTTGTTGGTACATGTGGCCGTTACGGTAGTGTTCGCGGTGATGGTTCCGACGGCATTGCTGCTCAGCGTGCAGGTCTGTCCGCTAGGCTGAGTCTGGACACTCACGGTATAGCTCGAACCGCTGGGGTACTTCTTGGTGAAGCTTAGAGTCGTATTCGACGTAAAAGTCAGAGTGTCGCCCTTGCTGTCCAGCATGACCAACGTTCCGCTAAGGCCGGTGACCGCGACGCTGATCTTGTAGTTCGGGACGCAGTTGGCCGTTACGGTAATGTTTGCTCTGATGGCTCCTCTGGCGTTGCTGCTCAGTGTGCAGGTCTGTCCGGAAGGCTGAGTCTTGCCCGTCACGGTATAGCTCGAACCGCTGGCGTACGCCGTGGCGAAGGTTTGTGTGGTGTTCGTGGTAAAGCTCAGTGTGTCGGCCTTGCTGTCCTGTACGACCAGCGTTCCACCTGTAAGACCGGTGACCGCGACGCTAATCGTGAAATTCGAAACGCAGGTCGCCGTCACAGTAGTGTTCGCGGTGATGGTTCCGGTGGCATTGCTGCTCAACGTGCAGGTCTGTCCGCTAGGCTGAGTCTGGACACTAACCGTATAGCTCGAACCGCTGGCATACGCCGTGGGGAAGGTTTGCGTGGTGTTCGTGGTGAAGCTCAGTGTCTCGGCCTTACTGTCCTGCACCACCAGCGTGCCCGTAAGGCCGGTGACCGCGACGCTAATGGTGAAATTCGTTTGCGCGGCACTCGTGGCTGCACCTGCGGTGAAAAAGAAAGCGCCCAACACCGCAAGCAGCAGAAGATTGCAAGACTTCATACCAGCCTCCACCAAATTCCTGAGAATTCTCTTTGCCGTATATTCGCGATATGTCTCTAGCGGGACATTCAAACAACGTTAGTGACAGGCCGACACAAGGGAGGGAAAGCGAGTGTAGTACAGCGAATTTGGCGCGTCAAGGCTTGCGGGGCGCGGTCTTCAGCTTTTTGCAATTCTCGCACGAAGTGCGCAAGAATTTGCAAACATCGTCCATGGGAAGCCGCTCCTAGAAATTTGTTCGGTTCACACAATAGATTTGTGCGCGCGACCGGGGGTGACATCGCCTGAACCGTCTTCCCCCGGTGGAACGAACAGGAGAGTGCCTAGAAGTTGAACTTCAGCGCCAGTTGTATCTCGCGCGGCCCAATCGACGTCTGGGTGATCTTCCCGAAGTTATCATCGTGCACCGTGGTGTCGGGCGCGCTAAACACGGGATGATTGAACGCATTCCGCGCCTCGATGCGAAATTCGAAATTCATCTCCTCGCGTATCGCAAACTGCTTTCCCAAAGACAGATCGGTGGTGAAGTGCCACGGCGACCGTACGCTTCCCAGCGCGCGCGGAGCGTTTCCCAGGGTGAAATCGTCCGGACGCTGAAATACGCTGTTATCCGCGAAGTAGTTGTCTACCAAATCCGAGCCGTGATTTCGCCTGGGCGTGCCCACGATGTTGGGTCGCTGTCCGCCATATGTGGGCAGCGGAGTGCCGTCCGCAACGGTGAACGTCAGCGGCCGTCCATCTGCGATGCGCCAGATGCCGTTTGTCTTCCATCCGCCGATGATTAGCTCTGCCCAGCGCGGCATGTTCCCCAGCATCATGCGGCCCCGCCCGAACGGCAGGTCGTAGCTGTAGCTGAACTGAATCACGTGTGGAATGTCGAAGGTCGAGAGGCTCCGCTCCAGCTGTGGTTTATTGGGATCCTGCAGACTGGAGAAGCTGCCAAGCCAAGTCACGTTGTCGTCTGCGTTGGACGAGTCATCGATCGACTTCGACCAAACATACGTAACCAGGAACTAAAGCCCGTTGGAGTAGCGCTTTTCGGCCAGCAACTGTAGCGCGTGATAGCTGGAATTCGCGATCAGCAGAGGTTCCGTCGCAGCCCCCGTAAATTGCGGAAAGGGAAGCAGCAACTGAAAATACTGAACTCTTGGACCGGACAGACCGCTGTTGGCATTAGTGATAATCCCGGCAAAGGGATTATCAACGAGGCTGTTAAGACACGCGACACTCAGGATCTGGCAATCCGGTTGGGCCGGGTCAGGACCCGCAACCGGAAGGCTCTCCACCCACGCGCCCAGATGGTTCCGCTCTGTGGTGCCGCTGAAAGGCAGGTGGGTTCCTTTCTTTCCGATGTATTCCGCGTTGATCAAGATATTGCTGGGCAGTTGCCGCTCGATCCCAAGACTCCAGCTCTGCTCGTAAGGAGTCCGGTTGGCGGCGGCGGTGCGCAGCGGACCGTTCCCGCCAAAACCGACGTCGTTCATCAAGCCGAGGGAATTCCCTGCGGGCTGTATCAGTCCGTTGGGGAACGGGTCGCTCAGGTGTAAGTAAGGAGTGGCGCCATCACTTTGAAAGGTGGTGACCACGTTGGTGAATTGGTTGAAACCCTGTGTACCGTAGGGCACAACGCCAGTGACCCCGGAACGCGATTGCCCGTAGTAAATTCCGTAGCCTCCTCGCACTACCATTTTCGGAGCAAATTGATAAGCCAAGCCGAAGCGCGGCTGGATATTGCTCCAGTCCGTCACGTAGTTTGTGCGTTGCTTGGAGCTGACAAAAACTTCGCCGCCATTCAATGGGACTGTTACCGGCTGGCTGGTGACAGGATCGGTGTATGTCAGACTGCCGCCGTTTAAGGGGTTCGTTACCTTCGGATCGAACCAGTTCTGCCGGTTGTAACGATCCGTGCGAGGCAAGGTAACATCGTAACGCAAGCCCAGATTCAAGGTCAGTTTGGAATTGACCTTCCAGTTGTCCTGCGCGAAAAAGCCGTATTGGTAATTGGTGGTGGCGGGCCGGGTCTGGATTTCATAATACGAGCCACTACCATTACCGGCATCGCCTTGGGTAAGCTGGCCCATCATGAAGCTGGCCATGGAATCGCCGCCGCATACATCCACACCCGAGTGACATTTATAGGAACCGTCCTTATTGAAGCTGAAAAAGCCGTTGGGGGCATTGGTCTGGACGTAATTGATCTGGTGGATCCGGCCGTCGACGAAGGCCAGGATCAAGAGCAGAGGAAAACTGGGGTAGGACGCCAGAGCCAAACCGCCCAGGGCGCTGAGAAGCGAGAGGAGCACGAGGCATCGACTGCGGCCCAGGCGGTCGCCTACGAAGCTGACGAGTATTGTGGCTCCGGCCGAGCCCGCCAGTCCCGCCGCTATGATCAGTCCAATGCGGAAGGAGGAAAATCCGGCGCGAAACAGGTAGATGCCCAGCACTACGCCCATGAATCCCACGCCCACCGAGCGCAGGAATCCAGCGGTATTGATTAGGGAGCGATCCCGGCGGGGATGCGGTTCTTGCGACGCCCTCCTTGACAGGCTGTCGTAACCTCAGCGACTAAAGCCGCGATCTATTTTGCCGCTTTATGGTGCGGCTTGAAGCCGCGCCCTTTCAAACCAGAGTGGTGGGACAAGGTATTCCGCAAAGTGCTAGGTCTGCCGCGTTCATGCTTTTGAAGGTCATTTGTTCCGACCATGCACGTAGGCATAAAGAGCATCGTAGACGGGAAACTGCCGGGCGAGGCGTTCCTCGTCCGAGATGCCCATCGCAGCAAACTCTTGGGCAATCGACCGCAGGCCAATGCCCTCGGGTGCAATGCTCTCCTGTCCCTTGACGTCGGCGGCACGGACGATCAATGCCAGCTCCTGCAACGCCGAGTCGGCGAGATTGAAGTCTTCGAGGATCGCCTCGAAGCTGCAGCGCGAGCCGCGATGGTTGAGCTTCACGGCTTCAATCCTGGGCACGTCGAAAGCAATTGCGTCTTGCTTTTTTGCCTGCTCCACCAGGTCTTTCTCTTCGACGAACAGGAATTCCGCCTGCGGATCGACGAAGCGCTTGATCAGCCAGGGACAGGCAACGCGGTCGACCTTCACATCTTTGCGCGTAATCCACTTCATAGTTACCTCACGGTCGCCAGGAGTATGTGTATTTGATCACGAAGCGGTTCTCGTAATACTGCGGAGGATTCTCCGCGATCAGGCTGGCAAAGCGCTGGCCTGCGGTATAGATAATGTACAGATCGCTATCGGGACGATAATTCCCGCGCAAGCGAATATTGGCGCTGGCAGCCTGGGTGTTGGAAGTGTTCATCTGAATCAAGGTCGAGAGCGTCAGGAAGCGCGAGAACGAGTAGTTCGTCTGGAAGCTGCCGAACAGAACCGAGAATTCTCCCGCCGACGCGGCGCAATTCACTCGCAAAGAATCCCGAAGGATCCGAGTCCAAGCAAGTGATGCCGAAATAGACTTCATGCTTGCTGTAGAGGATGCGGACGTCGGTGTGCTCGGTCGGTGGCTGCCCCTCAAAAGGCTCGCGCTGCAGGAAGTTGTCGATAGGCGTGGCCTGCTGCCAGAGAGGATCGTCTAGTGTGCCGTCGAGGCGCGGAGCGTGGTCGACACGGCTGGCGTGCGCGGTGCGGAAACCTTCCTGAACGCTGGTTCGCCGTTGTTTCCCTTGCGAGTTTGACTGGGCTTGCCCGGAAAGAGAAATGGACCAGGCCCACGCCAGCAGGGCCAGGGCCGCGCAAATCCGCATTTGACGCCAATCAGCTGAAA
>QIAM01000023.1 GCA_003225555.1 Acidobacteriota bacterium
TACCCGCCCTTCGCCTACGCGAAGGACGGGGCACCCGCATCTGTTGTGGCTTCTGCAGTTTGAAAGCCGGGCCACCCGCCCCGCCCACCCTTAGGTTTCCGGAACGGACCCGCGTTGCTTTATGTTCAGATCTCGCGCATGACAATCATCAAAACTCCAACTTCTTATTTCGCCTGCACTAGCCCCGCAATAACCGCAGCAACTTTATCGAGTATCTGGTTCCAGCCCTCCATTTGACCGCTATTTTTCGCGCTCTCCATGGGTTCATTTCCAATGAAGGTGAGTTTCGTCTGGCCCTTTCCGAAATCCTCAAAGATGGTCACGTCGTACGCACCGTCTATGGCCTCATGTTCTATTCCTAATTGCGCAGGCTCAACCTTGTTTCCCTCCGAGTCCGAAAAGTACATGGAGGAAACGATCTTCTCGTGCAGAACAATCTCGTGGTATTCACCAGCATTCCAGAACTCCTGCCCATCCGGCGTCTTCATGCAGCAGAGAAATTTTCCTCCAACGCGAAAATCCATCTGACAAACCGGCGCAGTAAAGCCCTTCGGTCCCCACCACTGCATCACGTACTTCGGGTCTGTCCACGCCTTCCAAACCAACTCGCGTGGGGCATCAAAAACTCTTGTGACAACCATCCGCTCAATTTCGCTAACCGTGTTTTCTGTCATCTCTAACCTCCTCTTTCTTCATTTGATTTACAACTACATCCAGTTTGTCGAAGCTCTCTTCCCAGAATCGGCGATAGCTAATCGCCCAGTCGCGGACTGTCTTGATCGCCTCTGGCCTAAGCGTGCACACACTCTCTCGTCCACGCTTCGTCTTGATCACAATCCGCGCCCGCACCAGGTAGGCAATATGTTTTGAAATCATCTGCTGTGAGAGTGCAAACGGCTCCGTCAATCCATGCACAGAGGCAGGCCCATGGGAGAGTCGGTCGATCATTGCCCGCCGGGTTGGATCAGACAAAGCCGCAAACGTTGTACCTAATTTATCCACAACCATATGGTAGTGGATTATCTGTCAATGTCAAGTGTGAATTTTGCGATCCCTGATTTCTGTTCAGTGATCCCAGTTGGCTCGATACGACAATCGCGGCGAGTGCGAAATCGCCGAGTCACTCATCGACCCTGATTGGTAATGGGAGGTCGGCTTTCAGGAAGTAATCGATTCCTCCTGAATCACGGGCAAACCTTCAACAATCCAACGTGCCAGCGTTGGCCGCCAATTTTCTGGCCACGCTACACTGGAAGAGGCACCGTGCCGCGAGTTGCTCCTTCAAAATGATCTCTTTCTCAAACATCAATAAGCAGTATGGCAAGCAGTTGCTCTTCGTGGACGCTTCATTTCAGTTGAATCCCGGCGAAAAAGTCGGACTGGTCGGTCCTAACGAAACCGGCAAGACAACGCTATTCCGTATGGTGGTCGGCGAGGAAACTCCCGACGAGGGCGCGGTCTCGGTCCCCAAGAAGTTGACGATCGGCTACTTTCGCCAGGACGTCGAGGAAATACAGGGCCGTTCGGCCCTGGATGAAGCGATCGCAGGGAGCGGACGCGTCGGCGACCTACAGCACGAACTCGAAGCCTTGCAGCGGGAAATGTCCAACCCCGACAAGGCCGATGGCATGGACCGCATCCTTGATCGCTTCGGTCACGTTCAGGAGGAGTACGAGCATTTAGGCGGTTACGCGCTCGAATCGCAAGCCCGTGAAGTGCTCCACGGTCTGGGATTCAAAGATGATCAGATTGACGGCGACGTGGGCGCTCTCTCCGGCGGATGGAAAATGCGGGTTGCGCTGGCACGGGTGCTACTCGGAATGCCGGATGTATTGCTGATGGACGAACCGACGAACCACCTCGACATCGAATCCATCATCTGGCTGGAGCAGTTTCTCAAGTCATTTCCTGGCGCGCTGCTCATGACCTCGCATGACCGCGAGTTCATGAATCGTCTGGTCTCAAAGATTGCAGAGATTGATGGCGGCGAAATCATCACCTACTCGGGTGACTACGACTTCTACGAGCGCGAAAGGGCTGTGCGAGAGAGCAATCAGCAGGCAGCATTTGCCCGGCAGCAGTCCATGCTTGCCAAAGAACAGCGCTTCATTGATCGTTTCAGGACCCCCGCGGCCAAAGCGGCCCAGGTACAGAGCCGGATCAAGGCCTTGGACAAGATCGAGAAGATCGAACTGCCGAAGAAACGCCAGGTGGTGAAGTTCGAGTTTCGTGTTCCCCCACGATCCGGCGAACAGGTGGCCGTCCTTGAGAATCTGCACAAGAGTTACGGCCAGCGTGTGATTTATGAAGGATTCAATCTCACCATCCGCCGCGGAGAACGCTGGGCCGTCATGGGGAGAAACGGTGCAGGCAAGACCACGCTGCTCAAGATGATTGCCGGAGCCAGTGTTCCAGATGCGGGAAGCGTGCGGCTCGGCGCCAGCCGGTATATGGGCTACTTCGCGCAACAATCGCTGGACGTCCTCAGTCCCGATCTCACCGTCGCCGAACAACTACAACAGGATTTTCCTCAAGACAGTATTGGCTCGTTGCGGACCCTGGCGGGAACATTCCAGTTCTCCGGCGAAGACGTGGATAAGAAGATCCGCGCACTCTCTGGCGGAGAAAAATCGCGGCGGGGAATAGCACGCATGCTCTACAACCCGCCGAACTTCCTGGTGCTCGACGAACCTACCAATCACCTGGATCTTGCGACCAAGGAAATGCTGGTGGACGCCCTGAAGGACTTTGAACGGTAAGCCTCTGACCAACACACCTGTTCGCGGAGTCGTGTCTGTGCTGAAGTTTCCGGATGAGCGTAGAACAAAAGGTTTCAACACACAAACGACGTACACGCGCGGAAGTTCAGGAGTTGGTGGCGGAATTCATGAGCAGCGGTATGCGCCGCAGCGAGTTTTGCCGCAGGCGCCGGTTGAGCTTCGGCACGCTGAATCGGCACTTGAAGAAGCAACGCTGGAAGAGGAAGAGCAGAGCAGCTTCCGCGGCCCACCGGTTGGTGCCGGTGGAGTTGGCCACCAAGAAATCGCCGACGCAGCACGAACCGAGTTGCGGGCTGGCCGTGGTGTTGCCGGGCGGGCGCCGGATCGAGGTACATCCTGATTTTGATACGAGTACGTTCGAGCGCCTGGTAAGTGTACTGGAGCAGGTGTAGGCCGTGTTTGGATTGGGTCCAGCCACACGGATCTATCTGGCCGCCGGGGTTACCGACATGCGCAAGGGGTTCGAAGGGCTGTACGGTCTGGTCCGGATCGATTGCTGTGTGAGCCTCTTAGCGGACACCTGTTCTTGTTCTGCAACGCCCAGCGCAATCGGTTGAAGGTCCTCGTCTGGGATGGAAGCGGACTCTGGGTCTGTGCCAAGAGGCTAGAGAAAGGTCGTTTCACCTGGCCGCAGTCGGGCGATGGGCAGGGCAAGGTCGTCCTGAGTCACGAAGAGCTCTCTCTATTGTTAGGTGGGATCGATCTGGCCAAAACCAAGCACAAGCGGTGGTATCGGAAAGCTCCACCCGAAAGACATGCTGCCGCATGAGTTGGTTGCTTGAACGATTCGAGCGACTCTGGTAAATCAATAACCCATCGTGAGTGCGCCTTCCATTCCTTCCGCACCAGCCGATCTGGAACTCATCGCACATCTGAAGAGCAGGCTACAGTACGCGGAGTTGAGAATTCGGGTGCTGGAAGAGCGACTGCGGCTGATGCAGATCGAGAAGTATGGAGCGGGCGGAGAAAAACTTTCGCAGGCGCAAATGCAATTGTTCGAGCTTGCGCCCGTCGTCAGTGAAATGATCGAGGAGGCGGAGAGTGAGCACGCGCCAGTGCATGGCCCAACGAAGCGATCCACAAAGCATCCAGGCCGCCGGGAATTGCCTGCGAATCTTCCGCGCGTCGAGCGGATTCTGCCTTGCACACCGGATCAGCGCCTTTGCACACGCTGCGGCAGAGAAACAGTGGTGATCGGCTACGAGGAGAGTTCCCAGTTGGATGTGGAGCCGGCGAAGTACTTCGTACTGGTCACGAAACGAGAGAAACGGGCTTGCCGGTCGTGTGAGGAGCTCGGGGTGTTCTCAGCACCCCTGCCGCCACGGATCATCGAGAAGTGCCTGGCGAGTGACCGCATTGTCATCGACACGGTCGTCAGCAAGTATTGCAATCACATGCCCTTGCATCGGCAGAGCGTGATTCTGCAAAGGGACCTCGGCTTGAAAGTCAGCCGAGCAACGCTGGACGGCTGGGTTCTCAAAGTCGGCGAGTTGCTGATCCCGATGGTCGTGGCAATGAGGCGAGAGTTGATCAGCGGGAGTTACATTCAGGCGGACGAAACCCCAGTCGATGTGCAGACACGCGAGGGCCGGGGACAGAATCATCAAGCGTATCTGTGGCAATACAGTCGCCCTGGAGGAATCGTGGTGTTCGACTTCCGTTTGGGTCGCGGACGCGATGGACCGAAGCGGTTCCTGGGACAGTTCGAAGGCATTCTGCAAACCGACGGCTATGCGGCGTATGACCAGATCGGTGGGCCGAGAATGGTACACGCCGCGTGCTGGGCTCATGCCAGAAGACAGTTTTTCGAGACGGTGCAGCTAAATCCACGGGACCCGGTTGCAACTCCGATTGTGGCTCAGATGGACGAACTGTTTGCCGTCGATGCGGACGCTCGCCGCAAAGCGCTGACTACTGCGGCGCGCCGTATCCGGCGTCAGGAGACAGCGAGACCTCTTCTCGATGATATCCGCAGCAAGATCGAGGCAGCGCAGTCCGTTGCATTGCCTTCCAGCGCACTCAGCAAGGCTTGCCAGTACGCGCTCACGCTTTGGAAAAAGCTCACGCGCTTCTTGGAGTATCCCGAATTAGAGCTAAGTACTAACCTGGCGGAGAATTCCATGCGTCCAGTGGCACTGGGTCGAAAGAACTGGATGCACATCGGCAGTCCATTGGCAGGACCGAAGGTTGCAGCGATTTTTTCAGTCGTGGAAAGCTGCCGCAGGCTGAAAGTCCCGGTGCACGGCTATTTTTCCACGATTCTCCCCGGGCTTGCCGATCTCCCGATCCGGTGCCTCCCAAACCTTACTCCCGCTGCGTGGGTCGCCCGGCATCCTTGAACCAAGCGACGGGAGTGCTGTGTGAATTGATCTTGCGACGAAAACCGGATAGTTTCCGGTTTGCCGACAACCCTTTCATAATCCGGTAAGGGAAGGGCTGCCGACCACTCGTCCGCAGTCGTTAGACCCGCTACCCATGACCAAATCGATTATCAGGGAACATGCACTGTCGCGCCGGAACGTGGTTCACGGGAGCTGCAAGTCCAGGGCATAGATCTCCTGGAAACCCGTGTCATGCAGCAGCAAGGGAGAATCGTCAGGGGCCAGCCCCGTCCACTGAGCGAATTGCCCTTTCGCCATTCCACGGGAGAGACTCACGACCCCAATACGTTCTAGCTTATGGTCGCTGACCCGCATACGATAAAAGGGCGTGGCGTCCTCCACGAAATCGAAAAAGTGTATGTATTCGCCGCTTCGCGACAACGTCGGTAGTCAATACTCTTCGCGAGAAGCAACTGCTCCCACTTTTGGGTCGCGAACGTATACATCAGCAGCTTCTGTGAGTTCTGCAAGTTGTGGCCCGAAGGAGAACGGCCGTCGCGCAACCAGCATGTTGAGAACAAACCCCCAGAGCCAGGAAGCGTTAAGGCGCTTCCCAGTCGAGGGCATAGACATCCTGAGTTCCGGCGTCGCGGAGCAGCAAAGGCGAATCGTCGGACGTGAGAGCCAACGAAGTCCCGTAACTTCCAACAGAAATGAAATTCTTCAGGTCGACCACTTGTTCGGCCTTATGGTCGCTGATTCGAATTCTGAGGACCGCGCCCTTTCCCCTCAAATCCATAACATGAACGAATTGTCCGTCCTTCGACCAGTTCGGGTAGCCAAAGACGCCCTTGGCAAGCTCAGTCCATTTCTGCGTCTGGAAGTCGAACAGCACCAAATCCCCCGACCCAATGCTCATCGCGAGAATGTACCGACCGTCGGGTGACCATCGGGGCGAGAAAAACCGCCCCCGCGATCCGGGCAGCGTGGAAACTTGGTGGCTCGCCAGGTTGAGGATGCTGATTGACGAAGCTGCGTCACCGGAGCCACCACCGAAGACAATTTTGTCACCGGTCGGCGACCAGTTCGGATCCCACTGCGGGCCCGGAACCTCCGGCATGAGCTGCCGGGGACTGCCGCCGTCGGATGCAACCTCATAGATTTTGGCTGAATTCTTTTCAGTGAACACGATTGTCTTGCCGTCGGGAGACCAACGAAAAAGATGCGGACTCAAGGGTGGGTAGGTCAGTTGCAGGCGTTGGCTTCCATCCGGTTTGCTTCGCGAAAGAGTGGCATCGGGGTAGGAAACGTAGGCCACCCACTGCCCGTCCTTCGAGCTGGCAAAACATTCCGCAGAGATACCCCCGAGAAAAGGTGAAAATTGGCCTGACTTCGCATCGTAACGCATCAGTTCCCCGCGGTGCAGCTCGCCGATCACAAACAGTTTCTTCCCGTCTTTGCTGGGAAGCGGCCAGGCTAAAGACAGCGGACTGGAAGTCAGTTGAATGGGCTTAGGTTCGGAGCGAGAAAAGGCGCCGCCTCGCGGGAGGGCCCAGATCTGGTTGCTCGACTGAAAAACGAGATATTTCCCGTCCGCCGTCCAGCGAGCGCAGCACGCGGAATTTGGCCCGCCGGGCAGCAACTGATGTAAGTCCGTACCATCGACCGCAACTTCCCAAAGCGAGTAGGAGCCGACATCTTTGCTTTCCTGCGCGTCGAACTGCAGATGGCTTCCATCGGGCGACCAGACAAGATGCTGGATAAAGTTTTTCATCGTGACCAGCTTGTGGGATTCTGTCCCATCGGACTTCGCCAGGAACAAGGCTCCCGCGTTGGAGTAGGCCAGTATCTTGCCGTCGGGAGACCAGGCGCCGGATCTGCCCACCGTGTCTCCTAATCTGCGCGGGGACCCTCCCAAGGTAGGCAGACTCCACAAGGGCGTTTCGGTGGCAGAGGTTTGGTGGGCTAAGACCAGGAGTTGCGATCCGTCCGGTGCAACTCCAACAGCGAACATGTCAGGGGAGGGCGCAGGAATTGCTGTTGGATCGCCGCCGGAGATAGAGACCGCAGCGATGTTGGACTGTGAGTCGGGTGGTACGCCCAGGTAGAGTCTGGCACCGTCCGTTCCGATCAGCGACTTCAGGCGACCGTCATGCGTGAGCTGAACGTAATTGGAAACCTTGGGTACGAGTGCGGGCCGCGTCCAAAAATAGGCGGAGACCGCAGCGCCCAACACAAGCACCAGCGCTACTCCCACTACTGTAGTTCGTAAACGCGTGCGAATATGCACCCTTGGCAGAGCGACCGACCGTGTAGAAGAGTTGCGCTGCAAGCGCTGCAAGTCGGTGCGCAATTCCGCGGCGCTCTGACAACGCAGATTCCGGTCCTTCTCTAAAGCTTTGTTGATGATCTCTTCCAGCTCTGCCGGAACTTCCGGATTCAATCGCACCGGGGCGAGTGGCTCCCGATTAAGAATGGCTTCGAAAATCGTTCCCGAGGTGCTGCCTCGGAATGCAAGTGTCCCGGTGACCATCTCGTAGAGCACGGCTCCGAAGGAAAACAGGTCGGTACGCGCGTCCAGGTCTTTTCCTTTGATCTGCTCCGGAGACATGTACTCCACCGTGCCAATTAGCGCGCCGGGTTCGGTCGGCCCCGGTTTACTCGTCGAGACGTTCAAATCTTCGCTCGTGGGACTGGGCTTGCCTGCAAGTTTTGCCAAGCCGAAGTCGAGAACTTTTGCCTGGCCGTGGTTTGTGACAAAGATATTGGCGGGCTTGATGTCGCGGTGGATGATCCCCTTGGAGTGGGCGGCGTCCAGAGCATCGGCGATCTGAATGCCCAGTTTCAAAACGGTTTCGATCTCCAACGGTTTTCCCGCAATTACGCGTTTGAGGGTCTGCCCTTCAAGCAATTCCATCGCGATGAAGACGCGGCCCTCAACTTCGTCAACTTCATAAATCGTGCAGATATTGGGATGATTCAGTGCAGAGGCCGAGCGCGCCTCGCGGTCAAAACGGCGGAGCGACAGCGCGTCTTCGGCGAGTTCTTCGGGAAGAAACTTCAGGGCAACATGTCTGCCGAGCTTCAGGTCTTCAGCTTCGTAAACCACGCCCATGCCGCCACCGCCGATCTTGCCCAGAACGCGATAGTGGCCGATCACGGTTTCGGCCAAGCCCGATTTTGGATTTAAAGATCGAGAGTTGTGTGTTCGCAGTGGGGACGCGTCCGCGTCAGCAAATGCCGGCGTCTCGATGAAGCTCCCGGCTTCAGTGTGATGGGCCAGCAACGATTCCACCTCGCGGCGGAGATCCTCGTCCCCGGCGCAGGATTCCTCGAGCACAGCGGCCCGGCGGCTCTCCTCGGCCTCCAGAGCCTTGTGGAAGATGCTCTCGATCCTCCCCCAGCGTTCAGGTTTCATTTGTCTTACCACTCATTTCACGAAGAAGCCAGGCTTTCGCGAGTCTCCAATCCCGCATCACAGTTTCGGGTGAAACTTTCAACACTTCCGCAGTTTCCTCCACGCTCAGGCCGCCAAAGAACCGCATCTCGACGACTCGGCTCTTGCGTTCGTCCACCGTCGCCAGACGTTTCAGAGCATCATCCACGGCCACCAAATCGGCGCTCTGCTCAGGGGCTACCACTAGAGCCACATCTAGCAAGACCTGTTGCGCCCCGCTACCGCGCTTATGCGACTGCCTGGCGCGGGCCTGGTCGGTGAGAATACGCCGCATCTGCCGCGCGCACAGGGCAAAGAAATGCGCACGGTTCTGCCAGTCAATCAGCTTCAGATCGGAGAGGCGCAGGTACAGCTCATTGATCAGCGCCGTGGTTTGCAGAGTATGGCCGTCACGTTCCCGTGCCATGCAGCGCTTCGCTGCCCGATGCAGCTCCCGGTAAACCTGAGGAGTTAGCTTCTCCAGAGCACCTTCATCGCCTTGGCGCCATGCCTGAAGCAGTTGCGTGACTTCGTGTCCGAGGGCCTCATCCATCCAAAGCCTCTGCACCGCAAGGGGGAAGTCCGGGGGCGGTTACAGGAAACATTAGCACACCAGTCGCAAGTTTCGGTCCTGTGAGCTCGGGGCAGGAATGCTTTTTCCTCCGTTACAGGTTTTCACCACAGTTCTCGCTATATGAGGTGAGAGGCAAGAAAAAACAGGCGCGGTCAGCTCGAAAGAATCGGCGACCGTGACCAAAAATCGAGGGAGAAATTTATGACGACACGAATCAGGACTCTGTTTGGATCAATTCTGCTGTTGATGGCCACAATGGCATCGGCTCAGACGGTACACTTCACAGTGCCGTTCTCGTTTGTTGCCGGAAGCAAGAATTTGCCTGCCGGGAATTACATTTTCGAACTCAACCGTGAAAATAACACGCTGATCCTTCTTTCTGAAGACCGCTCCGGGAACAATGCATTGATGTTGGCGAACAACAGCGAGTCGGCTCGGAACCCGGACAAGACTTACGCGATCTTCCAGCGCTATGGCGCGCATTATTTCCTGGCCGAGGTGTGGAGACAAGGCGCCGGCCAGACCCTCATTCCGGGAAAACTGGAACGAGAACTGGCGAGCAAGCACTCCAACGTTGAAGTGGCGCAAGTCGAAGCTCGACTCTCGCCTCGGTAACAGCGCAATTGAGGAATTCCGGGCGGTATCGGCTTCCGCCATTCCGCCCGGAAACTCAATTGATTCGCGCTCTATGCCGCATCTGCGCTCGCGTTTGGTGAAACGCGATCGGGATCGGCTTCAGTCGTTAATTTTTCTCGGTTGTGTCTCGGTTTCTGAACTAAACGCGGCCCTCCCGAGAGTATTCCTGACACCTTGGCGATTTGCTCCCGAGTGACGGGCGACTCTTCCATAACGGATTGTGGAAGAGTAGATGACATTTCAGTCCCAGCAGAGCGACGGGACGAGGACCAGCCCGTTTCCCTCTTGTATTCGGCATTCAACAGACGGGAAGCGCGTGCTATAACGCGACTATGACTACGCAACAACTCTACTTTTTTGGTTGCCTGTATCTGGTCATCCTAGCCGTCGTCGCCGTTCTCATGCGGGCCACGCCCCGGCGCATCGCCGGCGCCATGGTCGGCGGGGCAGTCGTCGGCGTAGCGCTGCTGGGCATTGTCGCCATCGGCGAGAAGGCTGGATGGTGGCACATGGCGATCACCTGGCAGCCGTATTTCCTGACGCTAATGTGCATAGGCACGATCCCGGGTGGGTTCGTCTTCCTCATCACATGGCGTATCGCCCGCCGGTTCGGCGGGCGTGGTCTGGCTGTGGTCACGCTCGTCGCCGCGGTTCTTGGGCCGGTGCGGGACTACCGCTATATGGCAACCTTCCCGGAGTGGGGCGCCTACGCGCCAGGGCTTGCACCCGTGTTTGCAATTTCTGTGGCGTATGTCATCTTGGGGATATTGGGCCACGGAACGATGCGGCTGGTCGCCGGCCCTGCCCCGGCAGACCGGCTGGCGCGCCGGCCGTGGGAACCGGCCTGATGCTCCGTCGTTTGAAAATGGGACCCCGAACCACATTTCGCCTATTGTGCCAGGATTACGGGCAAACCTTACCTTACCGATTAGGTAAGGGTTGGCCGACCATCCGCCCAGAACTTCGCCTTTCACATCCAGCAACCCGTTTCTCATTCCTTATATAGTTCGATGGTGACATGGGTATTTGGCTACTCTGGGATTTGGTACGATTAGCGCGTCTCTGAGACTGCAAGCTTCGAGATTTCCGTACAAGGGAGCTCGCCATGCAATCCCGCAGCTTCGCAATATGTTTCCTAATTATGCTTTCCTTCAGTGCTCCGGGTATTGCACAAGAAGCTGAGGAACACGTACACGCCTCTCCTGGGTCTGAAGAGGGTCTGGGACGCGCACACATGGAGATTCCGTGCTCTCCAGCGGTGGCCGCAAAGTTCGACCGCGCGTTGGCCCTGCTACACAATTTCTGGTACCGGCGCGCACTGGAAGGTTTTCAGCAAGTCTCGAACGCTGATCCGGAGTGTGCAATCGCCTACTGGGGCGCAGCCATGACATACAACCATCCCTTTTGGGACGCGCCTTCGTCCGCGGACGAGACGGCTGCGTGGGGTTTGGTGCAAAAGGGACTTGCGGCGAAGAAAACGTCTCCGCGCGAGAAGCTCTATCTCAACGCGGTCGCGGCTCTGTTCAAAGATGCTGGCGCAGGACCGAAGGCCGTGCGCGACGAAGGCTACCGCGATGCCATGGCTGCAGCTTATGCCAGCGTTCCGGACGATGAGACCAAACTTTTCTACGGCCTTGCCATTCTGGGGACAGTCAAAGAAGGTACGAAGGGTTTTGAGCGCCAGACGCAGGCAGCCAAGCTCTTCGAGGAGGTCTACGCCCGCAGCCCGGACCATCCCGGTGTGTTGCACTATCTGATCCATGTGTATGACGATCCGGCACATGCCGAGAAAGGGCTCGAGGCAGCACGTAAATATGCCAAAGTGGCCGCGGCGGTTCCGCACGCCTTACACATGCCTTCCCACATCTTCACTCGTCTAGGGTATTGGGATGAGTCGGCGGCCACAAACGAAAAGGCCTGGCAAATCTCTGAATCTGATGTAAAGCGTGCGGGAGAATCCAGCGCCCTGCGCGATTTCCATGCACTTAACTATCTGGAGTACGCCTACCTGGAATTAGGCCGCTATCGGGATGCCCGGCGGACGCTTGACGTTATCGCGGCGCAATTTGACGCGTTGACCGACAAGAAGACAGTGGCCGACACTCCAGAGCTACAAGCGCGGCACGTGCGCGGGCGGACTATTTACGCCATACCGGACCGCGTGGTTTATGGGTACTTTGACATGCTGACGCGCTACGCTGTCGAAACCGGAGATTGGGACACTGCGGCCAAGATTCCGCTGCTTGTACCTTCGCGGGATTTCGTGGCGGTGAAACTGCAATTGGAAACGATGGCCGCAGTAGCTCACAAGGACGCTGCCGTAGCGGAGCTTGCCGCAGGGAAATTGGTTCTGTTCGCGCAGGAGCCCGGACAACATCCGTTCGCTCAGCAGATCATCACGGTGCAGGCGAAAGAGGCAGAAGCGCTCGCTGCCAAAGCCGCTGGGAATGCAGATGAAGCAATTGCGAAGATGAAAGAAGCAGTCGCCATCGAAGATTCGATTGACAGCCTTTCACAGCCTCCCTATCCGATCATTCCCGCGAACGAGCTCTTTGGCACACTGCTGATGGAGTTAAATCGGCCCGCTGATGCCAAAGAACGATTTCTGCAAGCTCTAAAACGGACTCCGGGGCGTCCCAAAGCCATCTACGGCATCGCTCGAGCGGCACAAGCAACCGGCGACAAAGCCACGGCCCATCAGCGCTATCAACAATTCCTGACACTCTGGAAGAACGCCGACCCCTATCGCCCTGAAGTCACTACCGCAAAAGAGTTTCTAGCGAAAGAGCCAGCGGCAGCAGAGTGAAATTCTTGGTTGGGAACCTGAAAGTCATGTTTGCCGCCATTGTGGACGGATGACGGGCTAACCGGTAGTAATCCGCCCTGAACGAAGGGACGAAGACTAGCCGCCTGAGAATTTGCTGATCAAGTGGCGAAGTCACGCTGACGGCGGATTCAATCTGTAAACCGTGTGTTTGCTCTGACACTTACTTTGAAGGCACCATGATCTTCGTATCGCATGACCGCATGTTCCTTCGCGGCCTCGGCTCACGTGTGTTGGAACTGGGCGGCGAAAGCGGCACAGACCGCAATCCCACGGTTTATCCTGGGTCGTACGTTGAGTACGTGCAGAAGCTGGGACATGAGGCGCCTGGGATCTATTCGTAGGCCTTGCAGGGCTTTTGTGCAACGACTCGCCGGGTGGATATCGAAGTCTTCGTCGTAGCTAAGAAAACAGGGGCAGAAAGGGACTTGGTGAGAGTCGCCACCTTCAACATTAACAACATCAATAAGCGGCTTGACAACCTCTTGGCTTGGTTAGCGAAAGCAGAGCCGGACGTGGTGAGTCTCCAAGAACTCAAGGCAGAGCAGGAAGCCTTTCCCGTGAATGCCCTTCGAACGCTCGGTTACGAAGCAGTCTGGCAAGGGGAGCGTTCCTGGAACGGTGTGGCCATTCTCGCGCGAAACCAGGTTCCCGTGCTGACTCGCACAAGTTTGCCGGGAAATTCTGAAGATCATCAAGCTCGCTACATTGAAGCGGCTGTTCAGGGAGTCCTGATCACTTCCATCTACCTCCCCAATGGGAATCCGCAGCCTGGACCGAAATTCAATTACAAGTTGGCCTGGTTTGAGCGCCTCATTGCCCACGCCGCCGAACTCATGGCGAGTGGCGCACCCGTCGTGCTGGCGGGTGACTACAACGTCGTGCCGACACCGCAGGACATCTATCCGACTCGATCGTTGGATAACAACGCGTTAATCCAACCCGAGAGCCGACAGGCTTTCGCGCGTTTGCTGTCTCAAGGCTGGACTGACGCCATGCGGAAGCTACATCCGGACCGGCCGCTCTGGACATTCTGGGATTATAAATTTGAACGGTGGCAGAAGGACAAAGGCATGCGACTCGATCACTTTCTGCTCTCACCGAATTTGTCGGACCGGCTCGTGGACGACGGTGTTGACCGATGGGCGCGTGGGCAGGAAAACGCGAGCGACCACGCGCCAACATGGATCATGCTTGATCTCTAGACCGAGTCGAGGTTCCAGCCAGCGAGTCGGGCGCCTGCTCATAACCTTGTTGCTGATCGAGCGCCAAATCCTCCCGACACCGCTGCTCTATTTGTCGGAGTTCTTTAAAGCATCAAGGCTCAGCCTGCTTCCCCTCTGACTGCTGGGCGCAACACGCCAACCAGCGTGTGTAGGTTTGGAGCTTACTGGAGAGTGACGTTCATCATTGGGGCCTTGCAATTCCTGCCTGAGGTGCCCGAAAAAATCACAATGGGGCCGAGCAAGTCGATCTCTCGCTCGAACAGCACCTTCTTGGAATTGAAGACCTTGTCATTATTGTTGGGGAGCCTCTCGACCTTCTCGACGATCGCTTTCAGGTGCTTTCCAAGTTCTTTGCCGCGTTTTGGATTCTCCCAAGGCCGCTTCTCAACATACTCTTCTACATCCGTCAGCGTTTCCTGAGTAGCACCATCTCCAGGAAGCAGCTCACGAGCTGTTCCCCTCAAACTTGTAATAATGTCGATGATGGATCGGATGTCTATGGCTCTTGGATCAGGCGCCTGCCGAGCTTCAAAATTCGGCAACGGCTGATAAGACTTCTGGGGATCCCATTTGTCTCGGCACTCTCCCCAGTATTGCGGAGAGTCGACAAACTTGCCGGACTTGAAAAGATCGTTCATGTCCATGAACGCCATTCGAGCATGATAATCGCAGTAGTAGTTCACGTCTTGAGGAGGTTCTACTGAGAATTTGATGGGACCAGTTGTCTTAAACGGACCAGGCCATGGCTCATTGTCAGGTGTTCCAGATAGCTCAACATTGAGGTCCGAAACTTTATAGTGAACTTTCACGTCCTTTGGATAAGTCTTCGGCTGGTCGGGAAAAGGCTTGTCCGGAGGCTGGAAATAGTCGGTGATACTGGCCTCCTCGGAATAATCATCGCCAGACGGTTCCTCAAAGACTCCTCCTGGAGGGAGCGAAATGGAGTATCGATTAATCCCTTTGGTTGAGGCTATTATGAGCAAAGCGAATTGTGTGCGTTTCGTACTTGCAGGAACACAGGTGGCGCAGAGCCCGCTGCCAGCGTTGTCAGGATTGCTCAGCTTCAGATCGTAAACGCCGCGCGCACAAGGCTTGTAGCTTCTTGCCCTTGAAATTGTGCCGCCCCAGAGGGCCGGCTGGTGGGTCTCAATGATCTCCACCATGTCCAGGGAATTGAACGCCGGCGTGAGAGGGCCGCCCTTGTATTTGGATTTGGGATTGATGACCGGTGCATTATGGCTGATAACCACGCGTGGACCACTTAGATTCTTGCCAAACCAGTTCAGCAATTTCGACGCGAAGTTTTCATGTAGCGTAATCGAATCTGCTGGCGTGAAAAGCGTTTGGTCGGAGTTATAGATTAGGCGGTAATCATTCATTTGAGAGCGGGCGGTCTCCATCGCGCGTAAATCGCCGCCATTGAAATCTGTCCACATCGTGCCGCCGAAGAAATTGACACCCCCGATGCTGACCTCTTCATCAAGCAGCAGTTTCACATGCGGATGTCTGTCTTCGAGCCACGCCTTGAATCTATTGTCCTCTTCGTTCATTGGCCGCCGCGTGTAATATTCGTGGTTTCCCGTCACATAGAGGACTGGTTTCTTCCACTTCCGCAGAATCTGGTCGAGCGGCTCATAATCCCTCAGCGTGACGATATCGCCTGCCAGGATCATGACATCTTCGTGCACCGCCGGGGGCAACATCCAGCCCGAGCCAAATTCAAGATGCAGGTCGCTATAGTAATGATTCTCATGCTCGTAAGAGAATGCTTGTTTGAACACGTCTTTCTCAAGTGCCAGATATCCTCCGACTGGACAGCAGTCTTTGCACTGTCGGGTTGTGTAAGGGACAACTACCATCGGCCGTGCTTCGACTCGGGGCGGAGGCCGGTTCGTAGAACTAGAAATCTGACATCCCCCGGATAGCTGAATAATAAGCCGAGGCGCAAAGGCCAGTGTCAAGGCTCTTCGACCGCGAACGAGGCGCGCGAAGCGCGGCCTTGACACTGGCCGGGCCTCGGCTATGCTCTGGCTATCCGGGGCATGTCATTCGGGAATCCCGCATCACAGACCTAGACCGAAACCCTGACTGATCTGATTCGTGTGCGTGGTTTGTGGTTCTATCTTGTGCGCTACTGGCTCTTGCTGAATCGCGTGCGAGTGGGACACGTCGCGGCTGAGTTCTTGCCCGAGAGTCTGGGCGTTGTTCGTATAAATCTGGGCGTCATGGCGTCCACGTGAGACGGAAACGTAGGCCATGCGGCTATTGAGCAGATCCTTAGCGGCCAACTCGGTGTCCACGTGAATGAGGACACGGTCGGCAGTCTGTCCCTGGCTGGAGTGGCTGGTCATGGCATAGCCATGATCGAGATGCGGATGCTTGCACGGATCGAGTTCGACCGCACCCGCAGCGTCCATCTTCAAGCGCAGCCGCCCGTCTCCATCGATGCTCTCGATGGTCCCCAACTCTCGGTTGGCAACCTTTGGCTTGTTGGCGGGCGCGGTGAGTTGGATGCGGTCGCCCACTGAAAAACTCCGCATCTCCTCCCGAAAGACCGAGACTCCCTGCTGTCGGCATGGATCGTACGTTCGCTGCGTGCCGTCCTGCAGTTCGACTGTCAGCCAGTTTTTTGGTACGTCGATGCTCTTCACCTGTGCGTACGCGCCTTTCCCGATCCCGGTCTCCTTTGAGGCGCGCGAGTAGCGCAGCACATCGCCCACCTCATACCGTTCGGCCCATGTGCGGTCCGTGCCGGTGAGGTCTTGGCGCGGCACCAGCGTCCGGATGTGGTGGTCCTCGTTGCTGACGAGGCCACCCCGCAGCAATTCCGCACGGACGCGCTCGTTGATCTCGATGCGAGAGCGATTATCGGGAGAAATCACGAGCGTGTTCTCCGGCGATTTTGCGTAGTCCTTCGCAATGGCCGCGATGCGCTCGTCGTGGCCTTGAATCTCATGGACTCGGCCCTGCCGGTCAAGATTCTGTATTGCTTCCAGTACTTCGCCCTGGGCAAGCTGCTCGACCACCTGTTTCAGTTCTGGGTCTTTCTGGCGCACAATCTCTTCGAGCTTCACCGTTTTCATACCAGCGTCCTGGAGCTGCGCGAAGGGCCTCCCCGCCCCACTCGCGGGCACATCCCGACTTCGCCGCCTGGCGGCTTATACGAGATGCCATCGCTGTGCCTATTCGCATAGGCCTAGGCAACCCACGACTGGTTCTGAGCTTTCCTTGATGCTCTTTCACAACATGTCGTCCTCTGAGACCACGGGGAACTCTTCGGCTGCTCTTACCCAGTGCTTCACCGAAAACTCTGGCCTTCAACTTGGGATAAAAGTTTCGGCATTCCCTTCGTCCTCACACTCCGATTCTGGTGAGGTGTGCGTTTTCGAGGCTTGACTACGGTTCGCTTACGCTACGACCTGTTGTTTTGCTTGCCCTCCTGTCGGAGCTGACCAGACTTGCGTCCAGCCATCGAGGACGTTTATATCCGGGCTTCCGACGGTTGGTCACCCGCCCCGTCGCCGGATATCACTACAGTGCCAACTGGGTAACCTGCACTGGCAGGACTTTCACCTGCTAGACCATCAATTAGCTTCACTGCACTATCCCGGCGTACTAACATCGCCATTTTACTCATCATCGGGTCGATGAGCGCTAACGCCTGGTTACAAGAATTGTTAGTTTCGGTGCGGCGTTGAGGCTAGCAAATAGGAATATGCCAGCAGCGCAACACCGGTCAGCAGGGGAATGAGCCCGACGAGGTAGACTGAATCGCCCGGCTCATCGCGGTACAGGGCCTTAAGGAACAGCATCACGCCGATCCCGACGGCGAACGTAACAAGCCCACTTAGCTTCAGGCCTTCTGTGCGGCGGCGTGCAGCGACCTTCTCCTCCTCGCGAAGAAAATCGATAGCAGAATCCCCACCCACCCCCTGCATCTCGGTGATTTTTCTGGCTGTCTCGTTCCGGTAATAGGCTTCCCTTTCCCGCCGTCGTTCGCTCGCCCAGACTGCCACGCTTATAAACGAGAAGAGTGCGACGCTCGCAACACTGAGGAACAAAAATACGGGCAGCGCCTGATTCATATCATCCTCCTACCGGTTTTTTACCCTTGCACACGGTGGGACACGACAACGAGACTCTTGGTTGCACTTTCTTATTCGTAAAAGAAAATGCAACCGTTCGCAGGCCAGCCCGTCGTACTCAACAAGGAGTGGCATGGACGCTGCCGAGGATGAGGCCGCCGTTGAGAGAGTTCTTGCCGGAGATACCTCTGGGTTTGAGGGGATCGTCGACCGCTGGCAGGGTCCACTCGTGAATCTTGCGTATAGGTTCTGCCGGGACCATGGCCGCGCTGAGGAGATGGCTCAGGAAGCCTTTCTTCGAGCGTACCGTTCGCTGGATGGATGGCGTCGGGAGGCCGCCTTTTCCACCTGGCTCTTCGCGTTGGCGACGAATGTCTACCGCTCGGAACTCCGTCGGATTCCCCTGAGAACATTGTCACTCGATGAGATTGCTGAGCCAAGGGATGAGCGAGCCACCGACGGAGGGTTTGAGGACAAAGATAGGGACCGTTCGGTTCGGCGGGCGGTGCTCGCGCTGCCGGCGAAGTACCGGGATGCCCTCATTCTGTTTTATTTCCACGATATGGATGTTGGCTCAACGGCGCGTAGCCTTGCCCTACCAGAGGGGACCGTGAAGGCGCGGTTATCGCGTGGAAGGAAAATCTTGAGCAAAAAACTGTCACAACGGCTGGGGCCCGTGCGGCTTGGAGAGGAGTTTTAATGGGAGACGACGATCTCGCACGAATACTGTCCAACGAGCAGTGGGTTATTCCATCGGCGGGCTTCGCCATCGCGGTGATGGATGCTGTACGACGCGATAGCACAGTGCCACCGCCAATTCCGTTTCCCTGGAAACGTATTCTCCCAATGGCGCTTGTCGCGATGTTTATTCTCGTGGCTCTGTCCATTGCAGGAATAACACTGTTGATCGAGTATCCACTAAGTCAGCTAATCCAGTGGCCCAAGCCTCGCAACGCGGTTGGCGCAGCCTGGATTGCTTTGTCGTTGGTCGTGACCTCCTTGGCGGTGAGATTATCGATGCGCTTCGCGTGTCGCAAACCGTACTGAGAATGCATCGCCTGCAACGCCTTTCACAGGCTAACTGTTGCGAAATCGCCATTTCACTCATAGCCGAGCGGTTCTGAGCGTAAACGCCTGTGGGTGTTGAAAAAGGGCTGCGTGGAATCGGAAGTTGGTGGGCGCGAGTACTGCAGCTCTTGCGAGAGTTAGAACCTTAAGAGTTAGAACCTTAAATGATTACAGGGAGCGGTGATCTTGGTCCTTGGCTGAGGAAGCGGACGAGGCGTTTGATATTTTGCGCTGCCGCGGCCAGGAAGAATTGCTCGCGAACGAACTTCATTCTACGCAAGCGCAAGCGACGCAGTCCGATCTGATTCTTCAGTTCCGCGAACAGCGCTTCCACCTTCTTTCTTTGCCGCTGTGCGATTCGCGAAAGCTGGCGTGTTGACTAAGTCGCGAGCGCGTTGGCGAGCTGGCTCATGCATGTGGATGGCAAGATACTTCAACGGTGAACTGGTGCATTGCGCTTTTTGTGCGCACCCCCCACAACGTTTGCGGGTCCCGATATAGACGTGGGTGCGGTTCCTAGCATTGTGTCCGCCATAGTTGAGTTGCTGGCCTGCGGGACAGAGGTAGCTGTTGC